>DATMVE010000019.1:0-128149 GCA_035563515.1 Pyrinomonadaceae bacterium | reverse complement strand
ACGCCGCAGATTACTTACATCCCTTCGCCTTCGGACGGGCGCGGGCGCGCCCGCGGTCGCGGCGGCCGTCACACGACGGCGCGCGGCGGCAAGGCGCACGAGGGCGGGCGCGGCGGGCGCTTCGACCGCGACTACATCCCGCCGCCTAAGGCACTCTCGCTCGAAGACCGCATCGCCGGCCGCCTGAGCGGGGACGTGGGCGTCGTCGGGAACGAGTTGAAGCCGGTCCGCCTGGTCGAGGGCTCGACCGTCAAGGAGTTCGCAGAGAAGCTCGGCATCAAGCCGAAGGACGTGGTCACGCTCCTGCTTCAGCGCGGCGTCTTCGCGACCATCAACCAGCCACTGAACGACGACGTGGCCGTAGACCTGGGCAAGCGCTTCGGCTACGACGTGACCTTCGTCCAGTTCGAGGAGATGGTGGCCGAGGAAGAGTTCGAAGAGTTGATCGCGGCCGACGCCGACGACGTCGAGTTGCCGCGCGCGCCCGTCGTCACCGTCATGGGCCACGTCGACCACGGCAAGACCAGCCTGCTCGACGGCATCCGCACGACGGAAGTCGCCGCGGGCGAGGCCGGCGGCATCACGCAGCACATCGGCGCGTACAGCGTCCAGGTCCCGAACCCCGACAACCCCGAAGAGCTGCGGCGCGTGGTCTTCCTGGACACGCCCGGCCACGAGGCGTTCACGATGATGCGCGCGCGCGGCGCGAAGGCGACCGACGTGGTCGTCCTCGTCGTCGCGGCGGACGACGGCGTCATGCCGCAGACCGTCGAGGCCATAGAGCACTCGCGCGCCGCGGGCGTGCCGATTGTCGTCGCCATCAACAAGATTGACCGCCCGGACGCCAACCCCGACCGCGTCAAGCAGGAGTTGGCGAACCACGGCCTGCAGCCCGTCGAGTGGGGCGGCGAGACCGAGATGGTTCAGGTCTCGGCCAAGCGGCGCGAGAACCTGGAGACGCTGCTCGAAACCATCCTGCTGACGGCGGACATCCTGAACCTGAAGGCGAGCCCGACGCGCCTGGCCTCGGGCGTCGTGCTCGAAGCCAAGCTCGACCGCGGCCGCGGCTCCGTCGCCACGGTCCTCGTCCAGCAGGGCACGCTCCGAGTCCACGACCCGTTCATTGTGGGCCAGATTTTCGGCAAGGTGCGCGCCATGTTCGACGACCGCGGCCAGGCGATTACGGAAGCGGGGCCGGCGATGCCCGTCGAAGTCCTCGGACTCCAGGGCGTGCCGCAGGCGGGCGAGAGTTTCCAGGTCGTCGCGGACATCACGCGCGCCCAGCAGATTTCGCACCACCGCCAGATGCTCACGCGCCAGAACACCCTGCTCCAGACGACCAAGCGCGGCATCGAGGCGCTCGGCCAGACGGAGGTCAAGGAACTGCTGGTCATCATCAAGGCCGACGTGCAGGGCTCCGTCGAAGTCTTGAAGAGCACCTTGCAGAAACTCTCGACCGAGCAGGTCAAGGTCAAGGTCGTGCGCTCGGGCGCGGGCGCGATCACCGAGTCGGACGTGCTGCTGGCCTCCGCCACGCAGACCGAGGCCACCGGGCGCGCCGTCGTCATCATAGGCTTCAACGTCCGCCCCGAGACGCGGGCGGCGGAACTGGCGAAGCAGGAGGGCGTCGACATACGGCTCCACTCGATCATCTACAAGGTCGAGGAGGAGATTCGCGCCGCGATGATCGGCATGCTCGAAGCGGTCGAGAAGGAGAAGATTCTCGGCAAGGCGGACATCCGCGAAGTCTTCCGCGTGCCCCGCGCCGGCACCATCGCGGGCTGCATGGTCGTTGACGGGGTGATTCGCCGCAACGCCCGCGCGCGCCTGATACGCGACGGCGTCGTCTCCTGGGAGGGCGGCATCGCCTCCCTGCGCCGCTTCAAGGACGACGCGGCGGAAGTCCGCGAGGGCTTCGAGTGCGGCATCGGCCTGGAGAACTTCAACGACATCAAGGTCGGCGACCAGATCGAGGCGTACGTCATCGAGAAGGTCGCGGCGACGGAACTGTAAAAAAGTAGTCAGCAGTCAGTCATCAGCTTTTGGCTTTTACTGAAAACCGACTACTGATTACTGACCACTGTTTTATGCGTAGGCCCGAGAGAGTCGCCGACATGCTGCGCGAGGAGATCACGCAGATCGTCGGCTATGAGTTGGAAGACCCGCGGGTGCAGTCCGTGACGGTGACGGACGTGCGGGTGTCGGAGAATCTGCGCGACGCGAGCGTCTACGTGCTGGTCGAAGGAGGCGAGGAGGAAATCCTCGCGGCGCTCTCGGCCCTGAGGCACGCGGCCCCCTACGTGCGCAAGCAGGTCGGCTTCGCCCTGAACCTCCGGCACACGCCCGAGATTCACTTCATCCGCGACACCGTCGAGGAGCGCGGCGCGCGCGTCGACCGGCTCCTCGAAGGGCTGGAGCAGGAACAAGGAAAGCAGAACAAGGCGGGAGAGTTCCCCGAAAGAAAGGATAGGGATGAGGGATGAGGGATGAGGGATGAATGAACAGCGTTTGCTTTCTTCATCCCTCATCCCTCATCCCTCATCCTTTTGAAAAGAGATGCTTAGTCAAGTTGTCGAGTTGATCGAGCAGAAGCGGCGCTTCGCGATCACCTCACACGTGCGGCCCGACGGTGACAGTCTGGGCTCAAGCCTCGGGCTCTACTGGCTGCTGCGGGCGCTGGACAAGGAGGTCGAGGTCATCATGCGCGACCCGGTCCCGCACGCCTACGAGAAGCTGCCCGGCGCGCGCGACATGCGCGTCACGCCCGCCGTGGACAGGGCCTACGACGCGGTCTTCGTCATCGAGTGCTCGGACATCACGCGCCCCGGACTCAACGACCTCGACAAACAGTTCGTCGTCAACATAGACCACCACTCGACCACCGCACTTTTTGGCACAATTAACTGGATCGACTCGACCGCCTCGGCCGTCGGCGAGATGATTTACAACCTCTGTAAGGCGACCGGCGTCCGCGTGACGAAAGAGATCGCCGAGTGCGTCTACACGGCGCTCATCACGGACACCGGCTCATTCCACTACTCGAACACCAGCGAGCGCACCTTCAAGGTCGCGTCCGAGCTGGTCCGCGCGGGCGTCAAGCCCGCGAAAATCTCGCAGGCCGTCTTCAGCAATTATCCCTGGTCGAAAATCGAATTAATGGGCGAGGTCCTGGCGACCGCGAGGCGCGACGAGACGGGCCGCGTCGCGTGGATGCACCAGACGCTTGAGATGCAGGCGCGGGCCGGCGCGACCGAGGAGGACGCGGACGGCTTCGTCAACTACCCTCTGACCTGCGGCTCGGTCGAGGCGGTCGCGCTCCTCAAAGAGTGCTCGCCCGGCGTCTACCGCACTTCCCTGCGCTCGAAGGGCGACGTGAACGTCGCGCGCATCGCGGAGAAGTTCGGCGGCGGCGGCCACCGCAACGCGGCCGGCTGCACCCTGAGCGGCGACCTCGAAGAGGCCGAGCAGACCATCGTTCGCCTCTTGCAGGACGCCGTCGAGTACCGCAACGGCGACCGCGACGACTCGCCCGTCCCCGTCTCGGCCAGCAGGCAGCCGGAAGCGACGGCGTGACGACAGAACACGGAAGTCAGAAAGTCAGGAGCCAGAAGGAAAGCGCGTTCTTCTTCTGACTCCTGACTTCTGGCTTCCGACTCCTGTTTTATGAAAGAGAAAAAATACAAGTGGCGGCGCGAGGATTACCAGGAGAAGACGCGCGGGCTGCTGATGGTTCACACGGGGAACGGCAAGGGCAAGACGACGTGCGCACTCGGGCTGATGATGCGCGCGGCCGGGCGCGGGCTGAACTGCTGCATGGTGCAGTTCATGAAGTCCAGGAACGACCGCTACGGCGAGCACGAGTCGGCCGAACAGCTCGGCATCGAAGTGCACACGATGGGCGACGGGTTCACCTGGGACACGAAAGACCCCGAGCAGGACCGCCGCACGGCGCGCGAGACCTGGGCGCTCTGCGTCGAGAAGTTGAGGAGCGGGGAGTACGACCTGCTGGTCTTCGACGAGTTGGTCTACGTCCTCAGCTACGGGATGCTCCCGACCGAGGAGATCCTCGCGGAAATCGGCGCGGC
Source organism: Pyrinomonadaceae bacterium (assembly GCA_035563515.1). GTDB lineage: Bacteria > Acidobacteriota > Blastocatellia > Pyrinomonadales > Pyrinomonadaceae > QHXM01. Next base: position 124,064 of record DATMVE010000019.1, on the reverse strand, counting down.
GCGCGCCGAGCAGCCCGCACTGCACATCGTCGTCACGGGCCGCGACGCGCCCGCCGAACTCATAGAGGCCGCCGACCTCGTCACGGAGATGCGCGAGATCAAGCACCCCTTCAACGCCGGCATACGCGCCCAGCAGGGGATAGAGTTTTAAGGGCGGAGGGCGGAGGGATGAGGGGAGGCAGAACGCCTTCTCTTCCCTCATTCCTGTTTTCGCCCATTATCGCTTCTGTGCTAATCTCTCCGTCGTTCTCCTTCGATTTTCCAGACAATGAAAGGTTAGGCGAGCTTTGATCGTTGAAGGATCAGGAATGTCGGGTGAGTTTTTACCTCATCCCTCATCCCTCATCCCTCATCCCTTCCGTTATGCCCTGGTTTCGTAAGAAGGATCAGAAGATCGAGACCGTGCCCGTGGAGGAGCGCGTCGTCAGGACCGAAGGCATCTTCGTCAAGTGCGACGAGTGCGACCAGCCGCTCTTCAAGCCGGACCTGGAGGAACAGCTACAGGTCTGCCAGCACTGCGGCTACCACTTCCGGCTCGACGCGCGGGCGCGCCTCGGCATGCTCTTCGACGAGGGCCGCTTCGAGGAACTTGACTCCGAGGTCGTCTCGGCGGACCCGCTGGAGTTCGTCGACAGCAAGCCCTACACGGAGCGCATCAAGCTGGCGCAGGAGATGACGGGACTGCCCGAGGCCATCATCACGGCGCGCGGCACGGTCCACGGCCACACGGTCTTCGCGGGCGCGATGGACATGCTGTTCATAGGCGGCTCGATGGGCTCGGCCGTGGGCGAGAAGATCACGCGGCTCATCCGGCGCGCGATAGAGGCGAAAGGTGCGGTCATCATCTTCGCGGCGTCGGGCGGCGCGCGCATGCAGGAGGGCACGCTCTCGCTCATGCAGATGGCGAAAATCTCTTCCGCGCTGGCACAGTTGGACGAGGCGCGCCTGCCCTTCATCTCCGTCTTGACGGACCCGACGACGGGCGGCGTGACGGCGAGCTTCGCCATGCTGGGCGACCTGATTATCGCGGAGCCGAAGGCGCTCATAGGGTTCGCCGGCCCGCGCGTCATAGAGCAGACGATCCGCCAGAAGCTGCCCAAGAATTTTCAGCGCTCCGAGTTTTTGTTAGACCACGGGATGCTCGACGCCATCGTCGACCGCCGCGAGCTGCGCGAATACTTCCGCAAGACCCTCCACTTCATGATGAACCCCGAAGTCGCCCGCGAAGAGACGGCCGAGCAGGAACAGGAGCAGGCCGCCGCGCCGAAGTAGCCGCCCCGTTCGTTCGGAGAAGGTGTATGTTCGACGGCGAGAAATGCTTCCGCTGCTGGAAGTGGCACAAATTCGAGGAGCTGACGGCCGACGCGCGCGGCTTCTCCTTCTGCGGGCGCTGCGCGGCCAAGTTCAGCACCGAGGGCAAGGAGAAGCGGCACTGCCCCGATGACAATCGGGAAATGGTCAAGAGGGCGTGCGGACCTTTTGCCGTTGATAAGTGCGAAGCCTGCGGCGGCGTCTGGCTCGACGCGGATGAGTTGCGGGCCCTGAAGGAATTCATCAAGCGCGAGCCCTGGATGAAGGGCTTTTTTACGGAAATCTTTTTCCCGTAGTGACGCGCCCGCCCGCGATGCGATTCGACGAAGCCTTAAGTTACCTCCTGAGCCTCGGCCACGAGACGCTCGCCATCAAGCTCGGCCTCACGAACACGGAGCGGCTGCTCGCGGCCCTCGGCGACCCCCAAAAATCTTTCCCCTCCGTACAAATCGCAGGGACGAACGGCAAGGGCTCGACCGCCGTCATGCTCGAACGGGTCGCGCGCGCCGCGGGTGTGAAGACTGGGCTCTACACCTCGCCGCATCTCGTCAGCATCACCGAACGCGTGCGCGTTGACGGTCAGGAGATAACCCGCGAGGAGTTCGCGCGCCTGACCGCGCTCGTGCGCGCGACGGCCGAGCGGCTGGTGAGCGACGGCACGCTCCCCGCGCTCCCGACCTTTTTCGAGCACGTGACGGCCATCGCCCTCGCGGCGTTCGCGGAGTCGCGCGCCGGGCTGGCGATTCTTGAGACCGGCCTCGGCGGGCGTCTGGACGCGACGACGACCGCGCGCGCCGAAGTCGTAGCCATCACCCCCGTCGCCCTGGATCACCAGGAATACCTGGGCGAGACGCTCTCCGAAATCGCCTCCGAGAAAGCCGCGATCATCCGCCCCGGTGTTGCGGCCGTCGTCGCGCCGCAAAGTGAGGAGGCGCTCGAAGTGATTTTAAAGCGCTGCGCGGAGTGCGGCGTCGCGCCGCGCATGGCCGCCGCGCGCGAGCCCGAAGTCATCGGCGCGGACGAGACGGGGCGGCTGCGCGTCAACTTCGAGACGGGCGAAGACCGCTACGAGAGCATCCGCCTGGCCCTGCGCGGCCGCCACCAAATCGTCAACGCACAGGTCGCCATCGCGCTTGCCGAAACTTTGCGCGAGCGCGGCTTCCCTCTCACGCGCGCCGCCATCATCGAAGGTCTTGAAACCGCCTCGCACGCCGGCCGCCTTGAGTTCCGGCGCATCGCCGGACACGACTTCCTTTTCGACGGCGCACACAACCCTGCCGGCGCACGCGCCCTCCGCGACTTTCTTGACGAGTTCGTCCACGCGCCCGTCACGCTCCTCTTCGGCGCGATGCGCGACAAAGCCCTGACCGAAATCGCCGCCACCCTCTTCCCCGCCGCAAACAATTTGATACTCACACAGCCCGCGAGCCCCCGCGCAGCCACGCCCGAAACTCTGGCCCGCCTCGTGCCACACGACTTCGATTCGAGTAGAATCACGCTCGCGCCTTCGGCCGCCGAAGCCGTCAACGCGGCGCTAGCCGAGACGCCGCCCGCAGGAATCATCTGCGTCACGGGTTCCCTTTATCTAGTGGGCGAAGTGCAAAGCATTCTTAGCTGAGAGTCGGAAGCGAATCACCTCACACGGAGGTTTCCGAAATGCAAGGGCCGGGCTACAGAGTCTTCATCAGCTACAGCCGAGCCGACAAAGACGACAGGGACCGTCTCGTCAAGCACCTCAGCTCGCTCCGGGCCGACGGCACCGTCAGCCTCTGGCACGACGGCTGTATCGAAGCCGGCGACCTCTGGCGCGAAGAGCTTGAGCGCGAGATGAGCGAGGCCGAGGTGGCGCTCTTCCTCGTCAGCGCGGACTTTCTCGCATCGGAATTCTGTCAGGACGTAGAAGTCCCGCGCCTGTTGGAACGCCACCGCGATGCCGGCGTCCTGATTGTTCCGGTCATTGTCGATTACTGCGACTGGCAACCAGTAGAGAGACTCAGCCAGTTTCAGGCACTCCCGGAAAACGGCAAGCCCGTCCCCGCCCAACGCCCCCAGAGCAAAGCATGGACGCAGGTCATAACAGGACTCCGCAGCGCGCTTGCGAACAGGCCGCCGGGCAAGAGACCTCCGGCGACGCGAGCCGTCAGAGAGGTTGAGAAGAAACCGGCGAAGTTCTCTTTACAGCAACTGCTTCAACGACTGCCCGGCGAATCCGGCGACCTCTTCGGCCGCGACGAAGCCCTCGGCTGGCTCGACGCCGCCTACAACGATTCGCAAACCGGCGTCCTCGCCCTCCACGGCTTCGGCGGCGTCGGCAAATCCGCCCTCGTCCGCCACTGGCTTGAAAAGCGTTTCTTAAAGATGAAGCATGGCGCACCCCGCTTCCTCGGCGTCTCCTTCTACAGCCAGGGCACACGCGAACAGGCCGGCTCCTCCGACCAATTTCTCATTCAAGCCCTCGAAACCTTAGGCGAACAGAACGCCAGCCAAAAATCGCTCTGGGACCGCGGCCAACGCCTCGCCGAACTCGTCTCCGCAGAACCGACCATCCTCGTCCTCGACGGCGTCGAACCGCTCCAATACGGCCCCGGCCCGCACAAGATGGAAGGCCAACTCAAAGACCCCGGCGTCCACGGCTTGCTCGCGCGTTTGTCTTCCGTGCCCGGCGAAGCTCTCTGCATCGTCACTACTCGCCTGCGCCTCGAAGACGGCGACCTACAGAACGACTCGTGCGTCCAGCAATCCGTCGAGGCGCTTTCACCTGAAGCCGCAAATGAGCTACTCAAAGCGCGCGGCGTGCGCGGAAGCGACGAGGAGCTTAATGAGGTCGCCGAGTATCTAGGCCGTCATCCCCTGGCCCTCGTCCTGGCCGCGGAGTACCTGCACACGTTTGAAGGAGGAGAAATCAACCGCCTCCGCGAGATACGTCTCTCCACCGAGAAGGTCAAGGAAGGCCGCCACGCCAAGTCCGTCATGGCGGCCTATCAAAAGGCACTGCTGCGCGACGGAGCGCCGCTCGACCTAGAACTCCTCGGCGTGCTCGGTCTCTTCGACCGCCCCGCGCGGTGGGAATGGTTAGAGGCGCTGTTCAAGCCTCCGGCCATTAAGGGCGTCACGGACCGGCTCGTCCAAGCGAGCCCCCCCGAAATCTGGGAAGCCATCAGCCGCCTCCGCCAGTGGGGCATGCTCGCCGACCCCGGCTCCCTCGAATCGCCCGAACTCGACGCCCACCCGCTGGTGCGTGAATATTTTGGCGAAAGACTGCGCAAGAGAAATGAAACAGGCTGGCGCGAAGCACACAGCAGGCTGTTCGACTTTTTGACTTCCGACACAAAAGAATTCCCCGGCACGCTCAACGAATTGGAACCGCTTTACGCTGCTATAACACACGGCTGCGCGGCAGGCAGATATCAGGAAGCCCTGGATGAGGTGTACTACGGGCGGATTTGTAGGGGAGGAGAATCCTTCAGCGTCCATAAGCTCGGCGCATTCGGCGCTGACCTAGCAGCTCTGGGGAGTTTTTTCGACCCGCCCTGGCAGAATCCTGTCCCAGAACTGTCTGATGCGGATCAGGCGTTTATCTTGCATCAGGCAGGGTTTCGCCTGCGCGCCCTCGGGCGATTGACCGAGGCAGTTCAACCATTACAGGCTGGACTGGAAGCTGGTATTTCGCTGGAAGACTGGGGAAATGCTTCCGCCGCTGCCGAAAATCTCAGCGAACTCTATCTCGCCCTCGGTGATCTGAGGCAGGCTGTAGCCTACGCGGAACAAAGCATCGAACTGGCTGACAAAAGTGGTGACAGCTTTGGGCGAATGGCCGGTGAAACGACGCTGGCTGATGCGCTCTCCCAAGCCGGCCGGTTGTCGGAAGCAGAGGCGGCTTTCCGCAAGGCCGAACTGATGCAGAAAGACCGGCAGCCTCAGTATCCTCTGCTTTACTCATTTGGTGGCTTTCAGTATTGCGACCTGCTGCTAGAGCAGGGGAAGTATCAGGAAGTAGAAAGTCGCGCCGCCCAGACTCTCCAATGGGCAAAGCAGAATCTATTGCTTCAAGATATTGCCCTAGACATCCTCTCATTGGGTCGCGCATACCTGCTGCGCGCACGGGAGGAGAAGACTGGTGATTACGCACTAGCGGCAGGGCAGTTGAATCAAGCAGTGGATGGCTTGCGGATGGCAGGTACATTGCATCACCTACCGCGTGGACTGCTGGCACGCGCGGAGTTGAACATCGTCAAGGGAGATTTCAGCCTAGCGCGGACTGACTTGGACGAAGCATTGTCAATCGCCGTGCGCGGCACTATGGGATTACATCAGGCGGATTATCATCTCGGCTATGCCCGGCTCCATGTAGCGCAAGGGGAGAAGGATCGGGCGCGGGAGAGTTGGGCTAAGGCTAAAGAGATGATCGAGCGGATGGGTTATGGTCGGCGGGATAAGGATGTGGAGGAGATAGAGCGGCAAATCGGGGAGATGGGTGGGCGCTCGGACGAGGGGTGAAGTATTTTTAATGAGTCCGCGCGTTGCGGCGCGGCTCGTGAAAACATAAACTGGCGGGCGGGAAAATATTTTATGGCGACAGATGACAGGATGGAGGCCCCGGAGGTGCTAGGGACGGAGGAGGTTTATCACGGGAAGGTGATAGACGTGGCGGTGTACACGGTGCGGGAGGGGGAGGTGACGTATAAGCGGGAGGTGGTGCATCATCCGGGCGGGGCGGGGGTGGTGGCGGTGTTCGAGGACGGGACCATCCCGCTGGTCAGACAGTACAGGCACCCCGTCGTGCGTTACACGTTGGAGTTGCCCGCGGGGAGATTAGACCCGCCGGAGCGCCCGGAAGAGTGTGCGGCGCGCGAGCTTGAGGAGGAGATAGGCGTCCGCGCCGGGAGGCTTGAGAAGCTGGCGGAGTTTTTCACGACGCCGGGGTTCTGCGAGGAGAAGCTGTGGGTATATCTCGCGACTGATTTGACGGAGTCGCGGCAGAGCCTGGAGGGCGACGAGATGATTGAGATCGTGCGCGTCACGTTCGCGCGCGCCTTCGAGATGATCGCCGACGGCGAGATCGAGGACTCGAAGACGATCATAGGGCTGACGCTCGCCGCGCCTCGCCTCGGCCTGAGGGTGCCCGACGTGGAATACCCCGCGGTTTGAGAGAGGGACGAAGATGGCGACATGCACTCATCTGGCACAGGTCCGCGAGGTCACGCCGAGCGCGCGCGGGTGTGAGGACTGCTTGAAGACGGGCGACTCGTGGGTGCACCTGCGCCTTTGCGAGTCGTGCGGGCACGTGGGCTGCTGCGACTCTTCACCGAACAGGCACGCGACGAAGCACTTCCGACAGACAGAGCACCCCATCATCAAGTCGTTCGAGCCGGGCGAGGAGTGGGGCTACTGCTACGTTGACGATGCATTCTTTGAATCCATCTGAAAAGGCCGCCGCGAGTCGCGCGGAATTGGCACAGCCGCCCGCGGGAGTGGTGGAAGACCCCGAAGCCCGCACCGCGGAGCCGCGCCGCCCGTCTTTCGTCAACTACGTTCATTCCCTCATCGCCATCCCGCTCATCTACCTCTACACCGTCGTGATGGGCAGCATCTCGCTCGCCTCCTCCCTCTTCGACCGCAGGGGCAGGAAGCAGCACTGGTGCGCGCAGACGTGGTGCCGCATGATCGCGGGGACCGCCGGCGCGCGCGTGCGCGTTCACGGCGCGGAGCACATACGGCCCGACACCTCTTACGTCTTTCTTTCGACGCACCAGAGCTACATGGATATCCCGGCGATGCTCGGCTACCTGCCGGCGCAGTTGCGCATCGCCGCCAAGAAGTCTCTCTTCCGCATCCCGTTCATGGGCTGGCACCTGACGCGCGCCGGCCACATCCCCATCGACCGCAGCTCCACGCAGAACGCCGTCGCCAGCATGCAGAAGGCCGCCGACTACTTGCGCGACGGCGTCTGCGCCTTCGTCTTCCCAGAAGGTACGCGCTCGCGCGACGGCCGCCTGCACCGCTTCAAGAAGGGCGGCTTCAAGCTCGCCATGCAGGCGCGCGTCCCCATCATCCCCGTCACCATCATAGGCTCGCGCCAAATCCTGCCCCCCGACGAAATCATCTTCCGCCCAGGCCCCATGGAGATGTACGTGGACGCCCCCGTCCCCACCGCCGGACTCACGGACGACGACCTCGAACCGCTCATGCAGGCCGTCTACGACGCGATGGCAAAACACTTCAAGGGAAAAGTAGAAAGGTAAAAGGAAAGGGGAGGATGAAGGACAGGCCCTTCGTCTTCCCTTTCGCCTTTTTACTTTTACCTTTTGCCTTTTCTTTATTACACTCGTTCTCATCGTGAGCACATCGAACGAAAGACCAGCGCCGCCCGCGGAGCAGCCGGCCGGCAGTCACTTCGCTTTCGCGCCGTGGCCGCCGGGCCAGTTGCAGCCGGCCGGCCCCGCGCTGATAGACCCGAACAACCCCACCTGGGGAGTGGGCACCGCTTTCCTGATCTGGCTCGGGAGCGTCGTGCTGCTCTTCATTGTGCCAATTCTCTTCCTCCTCCCCTACGCCATGATCCGCGCCGACAAACTCGCGCCGGGCCAGTCGCTCCTGGAAGACAAGACGGCCCTCTTCCTCGCGGTGCTCTCCACGCTCCCCGTGCACCTGCTGACGCTCGCGCTCGTGTGGGCCGTCGTCACGCGGTTCGGCAAGCTCCCGTTCTGGCGCGCGCTCGGCTGGAGCTGGAGCGAGAGGGTCGGGTTCTGGACGAGCGCCGGGATCGCCGTCCTGCTCCTGGCCGCGGGGCTCGCCTTCACGTGGGTCGCCGGCGGCGAGCCGACCGAGCTGGACAAGTTGATGCGCAGCTCGACGGCGACGCGCGTGACGATAGCGCTGCTGGCCGCCCTGACCGCGCCGCTCGTGGAAGAGATTGTTTACCGCGGGGTCCTCTACCCCACTTTGCAGCGCTCGATGGGGATGTTCTGGGCGGTCCTGCTGGTCTCCGTCCTCTTCACGCTCCCGCACGTCCCGCAGTACTACAACAACCTGGCGGTCGTGACGGTGATCTTCGTCCTCAGCCTCTGCCTGACGCTGGTGCGCGCACTGACCGGCAGGCTCCTGCCGTGCTTCATCATTCACCTGGTCTTCAACGGCATCCAGTCCGTCATCATGCTCGCCGAGCCTTACTTCCAGCAGTCGGCCCCGGACGTGGAGAAAGCGCCGGCCGTCCTGATGCTGGCCCAGTTCACGCGACACCTCTTCTGAACCGAAATGGCGCACGAGGTCATCGTCGTCGGCGGGGGCATTGGCGGGCTGACGGCCGCGGCGCTCCTGGCCGCGCGAGGCGTTAACGTCTGCCTGCTGGAGAAGGAGTCGCGCGGGGGCGGCTGCGCCGTCACCTTCGAGCGCTTCGGCTACACGTTCGAGGCCGGCGCGTCGCTCTACGCGTCGTGGCAGCCGGGCGAGATACACGAGCGCGTCTTCGCGGAGCTTCCCGCCGAGCCGCCCGAGGTCCGCGCCGCCTCGCCAGCCTACGTCGTGCGGCTGCCGGACGGGCGCGACGTTAAAGTGGCGCGTGAGGCCGAAGAGTTCGAGGAGAATTTACGCGCGGCGTTCCCCGAATGCGCGGGCGCGGCCCTCCGCTTCTACCGCGAGATTGTGCCAGTCGGCGAAGCCCTGAGGCGCGTGGCCCTGCGCGTGCCGGACCTGCGCACGGCTTCCCCCTTGCGCCGCATGCGCGCGGCGCTCCCTGAAATCAGCGTCGCGCGCCGCGTGCTCAGAGGTCTGAAGCAGACGGCCGCGCCACACCTCGCCCGGACTTCTCACAGGTTCAAGCGCTTCGTGGACGTTCAACTGCAAATCTTCGGGCAGCGCGCGAGCGATGAGTGCGCCTACCTCTACGCGGCCGTCGCCCTGATGATGCCGCGCTGGGGCATGTACGCCATCCGCGGCGGCGCGTCGGGGCTGGCCGAGCGCCTGACCGAATCCATCAAGAAGAGCGGCGGCACTGTGCGCTTCGACTCGCCCGTGCTGCGCCTCTCTTACGACACCGCGGGGCGCGCGACGGGCGTGGACTTGTTGAGCGGCGAGCGCGTCGAAGCCACGCGCGCAGTCGTCAGCAACCTCACGGCCTGGGACACCTACGGCAAGCTGGTCGGGACGAGCCGCACGCCAGACCCCGTGCGACGCCGCTTGAAAGAGCTGCGCGGGTGGGGCGCGTACCTGCTCTACCTGGGGATGGACGAAGAGGCCGCGCGCCGCCTCCCCGCGGACCACGTGCTCGCGCTCACGGACTGGCAGGAAGGTCAGGCTTACGACCCCGAAGGCGCGCAGTTCATGTTCGGCTCGGCACCCGAGTGGGACGCGCGCGCGCCCGAAGGCAAACGCGCCGTCACCGTCTCCACCTTCACGGAAGCCTCGCAGTGGTTCTCCTACCACGAAGACGAGGCGGAGCACGAGGCGCAGGACCAGCGCGCGCTCGAAGCCTGGTGGGCGCGCATACACGCGTCCATGCCCGAGTTGGGCGCGGGCGTCGAGGTGATAGAGACAGCGACCCCGCGCACCTTCCACGGCTACACGCGCCGCAGGCTAGGCATGGTCGGCGGCGTCGGCCAGTCGCTCGACGTGTTCGGCCCCCGCGCGCTCGCGCACCGCACGTCCCTCCCCAACCTCTACATGGTCGGCGACACGGTCTTCCCAGGCCAGGGCGTCGCCGGCGTCACCCAGTCCGCCCTCATCGTCGCCGACGAAATCACGAAACGAAATTAATCCTTGCCCCCATCAAATTGTATAGTGTATAGTGACACCGTACAATTTAGCGGAGGGCCGGTGTGATGTACATAGTCGTGGACGAGGGGGACGGCCGCCCGATTTACAGGCAGGTGGCGGAGGAGATCAGGGCGCTGATCGCGCGCGGGGAGTTGCGCGAGGGCGCGGCGCTGCCGCCCGTCAGGCAGGTGGCGGCCGACCTCGGCGTCAACCTGAACACGGTCGCGACCGCCTACCGCGAGTTGCAGCGCGAGGGGCTCATCACGGTCCGGCACGGCGCGGGCGCGACCGTCGCGAGCCGCACGGCGACGGCCAAGTCCGACGGCGAGTTGCGAAAGCCCTTGCGCGCGGCGCTGACCGCGCTCGTCCTGGCGGGGCTTCCGAAGGCGGAGATCATGGCGCTCGTCTCGGACGAGCTGCGCGGGCTCCTTAAGAGGGGCAAGTAGGAGAGGAGGTCTGAAAAATGTCTTCCACAGTCGTCACGATGTTTCTGGTTGACCTGGCGTTGCTGGCCTGCTTCATGTTCATGCCCGTCATGCGCGGCGAGGACGCGTTCTTCGGCGTCCGCGTCGACGCGGAGACTTACGCGGGCGAGGGCCGGCGCGTCCTGCGCCGCTACTGGTTCTGGCTCGTTATGACCTTCCTACAGGTCGAGGCCATAGGCTTCGTAGTCTCCTACTTCAAGGGGCGCGCGGAGTTCGCCGCGGTCGCGCCGCGACTGCTGCTGCTCCCTTTGGCCGCGCTCCTCTACGTCATCTTCTACAGGCAGGTGAAGCCGCTCGAACGAGTCGAGGAGGGCCAGCGGTTCGCCTCGTCGCTCAGGGCGCGTCGGCTCAAGGACTACACGAGCCTGGCGCTCGAAGTGCTCGTCGTGTTGATGACAATCGTGCCCGTCGTGCTGCTGGTCTACTACTACCCGCAACTGCCGGAGCGCATCCCGGTGCACTGGAACTGGAAGGGCGAGCCCGACGCCTGGGCGCGCAAGAGTTATTACACTGTCTTCTCGCTCGCGGCGACACTCGTCTACATACAGGGCCTGATACTCTTAATCAAGCACGGGCTGCTCGGCGTAAAGATGACTCTGCCGGCGGAGCACACGGAGGAATACCTGCGGCTGAAGGAGCAGTCGCTCGGCCTGACGTTGAGGTTCATGGACTGGATGCGCCTGCTGCTCTGCCTGATGATGGGCGGGCTGGCGGCGAACGTCGCGCTCGCGTCGGTCGAGCACTTGCGCCCGCTGTCGAAGGTGATCGCGGTCGCGGCGGGGGTCGCGGGCTGGGTGATGATCGCGTCCGCGCTTTACATAACTTATCACTTCTACATGACGGACCGCCGGCTGAAGGCGGAGGCGGGGCGCGTCTACGTGCAGCGGCAGAGGGACGCGGAGCACTGGTACCTGGGCGGGCTCGTCTACTTCAACCGCGAAGACCCGGCGCTCTGGGTCGAGAAGCTGGTCGGCTGGGGCTACACCTTCAACCTCGGCAACAAGTGGGGCTACCTCTACCTCGCGGTTATTGTCGGCGTCCCGCTTGTGCTGTTTTTACCGCTGGAGAGGTGAAGGGGGTTTAAAAGGGAAGACCCTGAAAGGGTCTGACAAGATAGCCGGGGGCAAGCGAGCGTGAGCGCCGCCCTCGGTCTGACGCAAGAAACGAATCCGACTCTGAAAGGGTCGCACCCTCAAGATTGAGGTGCGACCCCTCCGGGCTCGGATTCATTTTGGCACATTAATCCGGGGGCGGCGCGTCGTGCGCTCGCGCGCACTCGCTTGCCCCCGGCTATCTTGTGTGACCCCTTCGGGGTCTTCCCTATTGCCTTTTACCTTTACTTTTCCATCGCCGCCTTCGCGTCCTGTTCAGCGCCGCGGATGATGAGGACGGCGTCGCCCGTGCGGCGGACGATTGTAAAGCGCCCGGCCTCGCGCCAGGCGGCTTGTGACGTTTCGCCCGCGGCCGGACTCTCGACGGGCTTCGCGCCCGCGCGTGAGCGCAGACGGTTGTAGGCCGTGAAAAATTCTTCCGCGTCCGCGGGCTTGTCCCAGACGGTCTGCCAGACGAAGAGCGGGGCGCTGCCCGTTTTTTCGAACAGGTAGGCGCGGTCGCCGCCCCAGCCTGCGGCCGCGCGCGCGGCTTCCGCCGACGGCACGCCGGCCATCAGCAGGCCGCGCACGCCTATCTCGCCGAGCGGCGTCGAGGCGCTCATCCTCCAGCCGTCCGCGGCGAAGACCGCTTCCAGCGGCGCGACTTCGCGCGGCGCTTCGTTCGCGTCGTACTTCTCCGGGTGGAGAATCTGCTCGGTCGAGGCGGGCGGGCGCTGAAAGAGCGCGTCCACGCCGCGCTCGCCCTTGGCGCGCCGCACCGATTCGACGAAGCGCGCGCCGTCGCGGTAGCGAAAGATGAAAGTCTCCGTCAGGAGCGGCGGGAAGAAGCGCCCTATCTCGCGGCGGTAGTCGCCGAAACGCTCATTCTCCTCTTTCGAGATTTCGTCGAGCGGGAGCCGCCCGTAACTCTCGCCGCGCTCCAGGCGGCGCTGCACGTTCATCGCGTCGCCCTCTATGACCGCGAACGCGGCCTCCGCGCGGTCGAAGCTGTACGGCCTGACGACCAGCACCTTCATCAAGTCGAAGTGCTGATCCTGCAGGGCGTGCGTGAACTCGTGCGTCAGCAGCGAGTCGTCCCGGAACTTGTCTACGATCAGCACCTGCTTGTCGAGCGGCGAATAGACCGCGCCCGCGGAGACGGCCGTGAAGCTGGCGGCGAGCGAGGCCAGGTCCGTGCCCTCGGGCAGCACGCCGCCGGCCGCCGCGAGTTGGCCCAAAGCGCGCAGCTCTTCGCCGCCGAGCACGTGTGCCATTTCGCTGGCGCGCGTGCCGTACTCCCAGCCGGAAAGCTCCGCCATCCCGACCTCCTCGCGGAACGGCAGCTCGCGCAGCTCGGCCGCGGCGCGCACGGCCCGCGCGCGCATCTCCTTCAGCTTCGGCGAGAGCGGGCGCGACGGCAGCGGCGGCAACGTGCGCGCCACCGGCGGGGCGGCGGTCGCGGGGGCGACGCGCGTCTGCCCGCCGCGGTTATTCCCGCACGCGGCCGCGAGTAAGAGGCTCAGGATGAGAGCAGCACAGGTGATGATTCCCCTCGTACGCATGGCGAGTCTTAGACGCCTGAACCGGGCCGGGCGATGCACAGAAAAAGGCAAAATCGAGCGGCGGGCGCGTGATAAGATGTGCGCCGGTCGTATAAATCCGAACGCGAAAATTGGGGGAAAGTCATGGAGTGGGGAACAAAATGTGCCAGAGGCGTCTTCTTGTTCGTCGTGTTGCTTTCGGCGGCGAGTGTGACACTCGCGCAGTCGCTCTTCGAGATGCCGGAGGGCGTGGAGACGCGCTGGGCGAGCGGGGAGAACCCTACGGGCGAGAAGGGTAAGGCCGGGCAGGCCAACGGCGGCCGCAAGGGCGCGCCGACCGTAGCGATTGCGGCGGGCCAGAGCCGCGTGCTGGCCGAAGCGACCGGCACGAGCGGCACGGTCAGAAGAATCTGGATGACCTTCCCGGACCGCAGCCCGCGCATGCTGCGCAGCCTGCGCATAGACATCTACTGGGACGGCGCTCAAAAGCCCGCCGTCAGCGCGCCCGTCGGCGACTTCTTCGGCCTCGGACTCGGGCAGATGGTCCCCTTCCAGTCCGCCTTCTTCTCCAACCCGGAGGGGCGCAGCTTCAACTGCGTCATCCCCATGCCGTTCAAGACCGGCATGAAGATCGTCATGACGAACGAGAGCGCGGCGAATCTGGACGAGCTTTTCTACGACGTGGACTACACGCTCGGGGACAAGCACGCCGCAAACGCGCTCTACTTCCACGCGCACTACCGGCGCGAGAATCCGACCAAGCTCAAACAGGACTACGAGCTTCTGCCGCTCGTCGCGGGGCGCGGCCGCTACCTCGGGACGAACATCGGCGTCATCGTCAACCAGAAGGCATACTTCAACACCTGGTGGGGCGAGGGCGAGGTCAAGATTTATTTGGACGGCGACCGCGAGTTCCCCACCCTGAGCGGGACGGGCGCTGAAGACTACATAGGGACCGCGTGGGGGCAGGGCCAGTTCGCTCACCTCTATCAGGGGAGCCCCGTCGCCGACGAGAAGAACATGCGCTGGTGCTTCTACCGCTACCACGTCCCGGACCCCGTCTACTTCTACAAGGACGTGCGCGTCACCATCCAGCAGATAGGCTACCTCGCGCCGCACAGCCGCGAGCAGCTCGTCAAGGAGAACCGCAAGCTCTACCGCGCAGGCCCGGGGCTCGTCGAGATGGACACCTCCAAAGACGGCAAGTTCGAGCGCGACGACGACTATTCGAGCTGCACCTACTTCTACCTGGACCGCCCCGAGAACAGCCTCCCGCCGCTCGACCCGGTCGCGAAGAGGGTCGAAGGGTTGTGAGAAGAGGGATTAAAGAAACGGTCATTAGCCGACCGGCAGTGTGACGGGCGAGCGCCCGCGGGCGGGGACTTCGCCACTGATGACGCGCACCGCCGCGGCCTCGGATTCGACCGCCGACTCGAAGGTCAGGAGCGTCGTCGCCCGCTCGGGCATGTGCGGCAGGACGTAAGGATTGCCGAAGACGGCCGCGATTGTGGGGACGTTCGCCTGGTCAAGCGCGCGCAGGATTTCCGCGTGTGCCTCGCCGAGCGCGACGCTCCCCTTGTAGGCAGCCACGCGCGCGCAGACCGCCGCCATGACCACGTCGCAGTCGCGCACGCTCTCCAACACCTGCCGTATGTCGGCCGAGTCCGCGCTCAACTCCACGAGCCTGCCGCGCCAGCGCGCCTGCACCTCTTTCGAGAAGCGCGACCCGGCGGGCTCGCGCAGCGCGTGCGCCCAAACTGGCACAGCGTCTTTGAGGATGACGGCCGCGACGCGCTCGCGCCTGTCCGCCACCGGGAGAAGACCAGACGGGTCGCGCACCAGCGTGACGGCGCGCGCGAAGAGGTCGCGCGCCGTGGCCGTGTGGGCCGGGCTCGCGACCTCTTCCCAGACGTTGTCGAGCGAGACCATGCGCTCCTCGTTGAGGCCGCACCAGGCTTTGGCCTCCAAAACGCGCCGCGCCGACTGGTCTATGCGCTCGCGCGTCACGCGCCCTTGCGCGACCGCGTCGCACAGCGCCGCGTGCGCGCGCGCCACGTCCGGCATGTAGAGCAATATGTCGCAGCCCGCCTCGACGGCGAGCACCGCCGCCTCGCCCGGCTCGTAGCGGTCGGCCACGGCCCCCATGTTGAGCGCGTCGGAGAAGATCAAACCCTCGAAGCCGAATTGGCGGCGCAGGATTCCGTCGACGATTGAAGGGGAGAGCGTGGCGGGCCGCTTCTCTTCCGCGCCGCCGTCGAGCGCGGGCACGGCTATGTGCGCCGTCATTATGGCGCGGACGCCCCTCTGCACGGCGGCGCGGAAAGGGGGAAGCTCCACGCGCTCCAGGCGCTCGCGCGGGGCGTCGAGCGTGGGCATCAGGATGTGCGAGTCGAGCGAGGTGTCGCCGTGGCCCGGAAAGTGTTTGGCCGTAGCCAACTGGCCCGCGTCCTGCGCCGCGCGGATGAAGGCCGCGCCCCAGTTGGCGACCACTTCGGGGTCGTCCGAGAAAGCGCGCGTGTTGATGATGGGGTTGGCCGGATTGTTGTTCACGTCCAGGACCGGGTAGAAGTTGACGTGAACGCCTATGGCGCGACCCTCGCGCGCGGTGATGCGCGCGGCCTCCGCGGCGGACTCCGTGTCGCCCGTGGCGGCGAGCGCCATCGCGCGCGGCAGGCGCGTCCCGCCCCTGAGCTGCATGCCGACGCCGCCCTCGAAGTCAGAGGCGAACAGCAGGGGCACGCGCGCGCGCGCCTGCAAGCGGTTGGTGAGCGCGGCCGTGGTCAGCGCGTCGCCGTTGTAGATGATGAAGCCGCCGACGCCCAGTTTTTCAATCGCGTGCATGAACCGCGCGAACTGCTCGCTCTTTTCGTGGACGAGTACGCCCGTCGTGTCCGGCATCAGGAGCTGTCCGACGCGCTCCTCCAAACTCATCTCGCGCAGAGTCGCCTCGACCCATTCCGCCCGCGCCGCTTCCGTCTGTTTTTGCAAGCCGTCTCCCAGCCCCTTCTCAACCGATGTCCGTCCATCTTAGTTCGTAAATCGTGAATCGTAAATCGTGAATGGCGAAAAAAGCAGTGATGAGTGATGAGTGATTAGTAAAAGAAAAAGGTTTTCACTTGTCACTCATCACTCCGGGCGGCAGGGTTGAGTCTTCTCGTACCGGTCCAGTTCGGCTTTGAGTTTGGCGGCGAGGTCGGGGTTGTGCTGTTGGGAGGCGAGTGTGAGCATGCGGCGCGTCCAGTCGGCGGCCTCGTCGCAGCGGCCGAGTTCGGCGAGGGCGAGCGCGACGAGAGCGCCGTGCGCGGGCTGCGCGGTCGCGTCCCAGACTCCGCGGGCCAGTTCGAGGGCGCGTTTCCCGTCGCGCTGGTCGCGCTGCGGCGAGGCCGCGAGCAGGTAGGCGAGCGTGGCGGCGGTCAACCCCTTCTGCGGGAACGCGGCGTTCCCTTTATCCAGGGCCGCGCGCGCCTGCGCGTACTGCTTCTTCGCCAGCAGGATTTTCACGAGCGCGAGCAGCGCCTCCTCGTTGTCCGAATCGGCCTGAACGACGCGCGCGAACTCCGCCGCGGCCTCCTCGTCGCGCCCCGTCTTCGCGAGCGACTGCGCGAGCAGAAAGCGCGCGCCGTGGTCTTCGGGCGACGCCCGCAGGGCCGCTTGCAGGTGCGTGATCGCATCATTGTGCCGGTTCATTTGTGCCAGCAGGAGGCCCAGGTTGTATTGCGCGTTGGCGTGGGCCGGGTCCAGGCGGAGCGCTTCCTGGAACTGCTCTACGGCCCCGCGCAGGTCTCCCGTCTGTGAGAGTGCCGCGCCCAGGTTGAAGTGTGCGGGCACGCTCGCGGGCTCGGCCGCCACGGCCTTGCGAAACTCCGCCGCGGCCTCCTCGAACCTGCGCGCGTCGAGCGCCGTCTTGCCGCGCACCAGGTGCAGCCGCGCGCCGCGTATGAGACTCTGCAAACCGTCCAGGAGCGGGTCGGCCGCGCGCACGCCCACGGGGCCGCTGAGCGCCAACTCGGAGCGCGCCTTATCAGTTTGGCCCAGTCCCCTGTAAGCCATCGCGAGCGCGTAGTGCAGGCGGTTGGCCTCGGGCGCGAGCGCGAGCGCCCGCTCGAAATATTTGGCGGCCTCACTGTAACTGCGCCTTGAGAGCGCCGCCTGCCCCAGACCGTAGTGCGCCGCCACATCGTTCGCGTTCGCGGCGAGCGCGGCTTTGAAATTCGCCTCCGCGTCTTCGAGTCGGTTCAGTTGCAGGTAAACGTCCCCGAGGCTCACGAGCGCGGGCGCGTAGTCCGGCCGAAGCTTGCGCGCGGCCGCGTAGTAACTGGCGGCCTCATCTGCCTCGCCCGCCTGCTGGCGCAGCTTGCCTAAAAGGTAGGGCCAGCGGAAATCATCCGGCGCGAGGCGCAAGGCGTTCAGGTAACACTCGGCGGCCGGCGCGGTGAGCGCGTAGGCGTGATAAATTTGGCCCATCGTGCCGTAAGCATCGGTGAGCTTCGCCGCGGGCGCGGCGGCCGCGTCCCTGATCGCGGCGGCGAGCGCCTCCTGCTCAGCCGCGATGTGCTCGCCCACGGACGACTCCATCCCGCGCGTGTCCGGCAGGTGAATGACGGAAAGCCCGCGCGCGGGCGGGGGCTGTAGGACGGACTCACCTTCCGACTGCGCCGGGACGCGCGCTGCGAACGCTGTGGCGATGAGGGCGAGGCAAATCGCAGTCTTAACGGGTGCTCGAAAAATCCGCATCAGTTCTTATTCGCGGCCCCGCCGCCGGGGCTCCTTCTTCGTCACCGTCTGGCTTTAATCAGGCGCAGCTTTGTATATTCCGCCTTTTCGGTGCCGTCTAAAAGGGGGCTCGCCTTCGCGCTGAAAATCTTCCCGAGGAACTCGGCCGCGAACCGCTCGATGATTTTGTGATTGCGCGTGGAGTTTTCGCGCTCCTGTTCGTCCTCCGCGAAAAGATATTCGTCGTAAACGCTCGCGTGCGTCGTCCCCGAAATCACCAGGTCGTAGAAGTCCGCGCGGTGGGCGCGGAAGAAATCAACGTCGTAAATCGTCCCCTTCGGGTGAACCTTCTCGCCGCGGAAAAACAGGTCCGTGTAGCTGTTCGTCTCGGCGCGAAAAAGAAGCAGAGGCACGCCGAGACCCTCGCGGCGGACAATCGACGGCACACCCGCGTCGAAAGAAATCAACCCCCTGATTCGCTTATCCCGGACGGCCGCGCCGCTCGCCGCCGGGAACCCCGAAGAATGTCCCCCCGCCGCGACCCTTTTCATATCTATCTTACCCGCGAAACGTCCGCCGTCATCCTTTTTATTCAGTTGTGCCAATTGGTCGAGCACGAAAATCACGTCGCCGGCGTAGAATCGGTCGGCGTCCTCCTGCGTCGGAAACTGTAGATCGTTCGGCTCCGTAACCTTGCCGCCAGGCAGCGCGATCATTCCCATGTAAGGGTGATTCACGCCGACGACTATGTAACCGTGGCTCGCCAGGTTGGATAAGAAAGTCCCGTACGAAGCGCTGCGCGAACTCCAGCCGTGGGAGAAGACGAAAACACCGAAAGGCGCGCTGTCATTTACCGCCGCGCCCTCGGCCCATGATGTCTGCACCGAGGCCAGGACATTGATTCTTTTTTCGTCCAGCGCCGAGCGGTAAGACCCAAGGCGCGCGTGGTAAGCCGCACTCTTCCCTTCCGCGCCGGCGCGCGCCGGATACCAAATCTCCGCGACGACCTGACGAAAGTCCGACGGCTCCGGGGTGCCGGGCTCCCTGCGTTTGGAGTCAACCCAATCGAACAAAATATGGCCCACAGGGAACGGCCCGCCCGCGGGCAGGAGTTTAACGCCCTTCTCCGCGCCTTGCGCATTGACGACCCCGGCCCCCGCAAATAAGCTCAGCAATACCGCGGCGGCTAAGACGCGAAAGCGGATTTGTTTTATGAATGTCGTTGGGACGCGGGGCGGTGATGACAAGGATGAGCCGGGTCTCATTTTCCACTCCTTGCTGGCAGTCGGCGCGGACTTCGTTCAGCTTCGCCACTTAATCATAAAACACCGCACGTCCTGTGTTCGTGGCACATTTTACCCCGCGCCCCGTTCGAATGAGTCGTCGGGCTGCGTCTGCGATTACCGGGGAGCGTTAAGAGGCGGGGCGTCCTTCTCCGGCGGCGTGGCTCCATTGTCCGAATGGTGAGTGAATGGCACTTCTTTGGATAACGTGCGGGGCGGCGCTCGCCGCGCTCGCCTGGTACGTCCTCTGGCGTCGCCCGATCCGCTGCTACCTCTGCTCGAAGCGGATTCGTGGCCCTGAGCGCAGCGCACACTACCCGATTAACGGGCGGAGGCGGGTCGTCTGCGGGCGCTGCGACGACAACAACCTCAGACTCACCTCGGCGGAACCACAAGGCCGCTGAACGTCCGAACGTTCCCTACCCCGCGTCGTCTTCATCATAGTAGGCGAAGCGGCCGTAGTAGAGGTCGAGTATCGGTATCGCGAAACCGCGGAACATGCCGCCGGGCGTTTCGATTTGCAGGCGCAGGCCCAGGCAGTCGTAGCGCACCAGATTGTCGTCTTCTTTGAAGAGGTAATAGGAGAACTTGCTGCCCTGCGGCCAGGAGCCGTTGTCGGCGATGTCCAGGTACACGGGCCTGACCACGTCCTCGAAGCTCCCGGCCTGCTTCAACACTTCCTCATCCCGGACCCACGGGTAGTCCTCGCCGTAAGTCATGCTCTTTCTTTCGAGCACATGCCCGTAGCATTCGAGCGCCACTTTGATCGCCGCGCGCACGCGCTCCTCCGTGACGAGCCGCGCGTAGTCCTCCCTGCCGTCCGCTTCCAGGCTCCGGCGGCAAATCTCCACTGCCTCCTTCAGCGAGCTTGCACGCGAATAGTCACCGCCACCGAGCACGCCTGCATCCTCCACGCACAGACGAAACAATCAAGACTAACGAACGCATAATCTCTCCTTCGGAGTTCGCATTCACTCCGCCGTCTCAGCCACCAGCCTTCGCGTCTTTCGGTCTATCAGCATGCCTATCTTGGCAGCCCTGCCGCGTATCTCACTGATCTTTTCATTCTGAAGCAAAATCAATCTGCGCGCGGCCGCGAGCTGTTCCTCAATCGGGGCGGTCTCTGTCCGACGCGGCAACTGACAATCAATCGCCAGTAAACAGGCGTTACATTCCGCCGCCAGGATTTTGAGCTCGGCCGCCGTGTTGTCGGGCCTGAAGGTCGCAGAGATACTCCCGATGACTGTGATTGCCAACCCTAAGAGGGTGTATATGACGATTACAGACCCGTGTGTCCCGGAAGAGCGGCCGATTAAACTGTCGGCGGCCTCTCTGGTCGCGGCGAATGCGCCCAGGAAGATAACTGCGATTCTCAAGTACTTTGCAAAGTTTGAGGCTTTGTGGGCTTCCGCTTCCAACGCGACCTGGATGGAAGATAATTCCTCCTGCCGCTCGTTGATGTCTTCCTTGAGTTCTTCGAGTAGTGGTGTAGACATTTCAATCCCTCTTTGTGAGAGCACAAACGTATCGCTTGTGCCGCGCCGCATGAGCCGCTCGACCAAATACCCGACGCACCAGAGCAGGTGTTATAACACGCCTGTCAGCAAAGATGACGTGCAAGGAATCGCGTCTTGTCTGAGTAATTCGACGCCCTCCTGTGATTGTCTTCTCTTGCGGGAGAGATGAAGACTGGACGGTTGAAGACTTACTTTCTTTACTTCTTCGCGGGGGACGTCCCTTCCTTCAGCGTCAGGTAGCGGTTGGCGGGCAGGTCTTTCCACTCTTCGACGTTACCGTTGGGCCAGCGGACGCGGACGGACGAGACGCGCTCGGCCGTGCCGAGGCCGACGAGGACGCGCGGGTCTTGTGACGTGAGGTAGCTGCCGTCGGTGCGGGCGCGGCGGCGGAGCACCTGCCTGGGCGCGACGACGATTTCGACGCCCGCGCCGAGCATGTCGCGGTCGGCGCTCTTGCCGACGAGGCGCAGGCCGAGCCAGCGGTTTCGATTGCCGACGCGGTTGAGGAAGAGGCGGGCGGGGCCGTTGTTGTTGGTGACGAGCACGTCCGTGTCGCCGTCGTTGTCCACGTCGCCGAAGGCAGCGCCGCGGCCGACCTCCAGGAGCCTGAAGGCGGGGCCGGCGCTCTCGGAGGTTTCCAGGAATTTGCCGCCGCCCTCGTTGTGGAAGAGCTGGTTGGGCTGGCCGAGCGGGAAGGGGTCGCCTTTGCGCGCCAGCTCGCGCAGGATGCGCACGGCCCCGTTGACGACAAGCAGGTCTGGCCGGCCGTCGTTGTCGTAGTCGAAGAAGAGTGTGCCAAAACCCGTCAGCCTGCTTCCGGGCAGCCCCAAGCCCGCCTCGCGCGTGCGGTCCTCGAAGACGGCTCCGCCCGTGTTGACGTAGAGCGTGTGCGTCTCCTCCATCAGGTGCGTGATGAAGATGTCTTCCGTGCCGTCGCCGTCGAAGTCCGAGGCGTCCACGCCCATGCCCGCCTCGGCCTTGCCCTCGCGGTTGACGGCCGCGCCCGCGAGCAGCGCCTCGTTTTTGAAGGTGCCGTCCTTCTGGTTCATCCAGAGCTGGTTCGGGTCGCCGTCGTTGGCGACGAAGATGTCGGGCCAGCCGTCCGCGTCGAAGTCTGCTGCGACCACGCCGAGCCCGTGGCCGAACTCGCGATTGAAGCCCGAGCGCGCCGTCGCGTCCTCGAAAGTCCCGTCGCCTTTGTTGCGGAGCAGGCGGTTGCCGGGCGGCTTGAAGGAGCGCGGGCCGCAGTAGTCTTTGACGGTCGTCTCGGCGTAGCAGACCGGGCTCGCCGCGGCGTTGAACTCGGCGTAGTTGACTATCGCCAGATCGAGCCAGCCGTCGCGGTCGTAGTCCACGAAGGAGGCGCTCGCGCTCCAGCGCTCGTCGCCCGCCCCGGCCTTCGCCGTCACGTCCGTGAACGTGCCGTCGCCGTTGTTGAGGTACAACTGATTCTGGCCCAGGTTGCAGAGGTAGAGGTCCGCGCGGCCGTCGTTGTTCACGTCGCCCGAGGCCGCGCCCATCCCGTAGCCCGCGGCGCGTATCCCGCTGCGCTCCGTCACGTCCGTGAATTTCAGGACGGGCGCGCCGTCGCGTGCCAGGGTCAGGTCGTTGCGGAAGAGGCGGCCGCGCGGCGCGTCTTTTTCCGCCCAGGGGAAGAGCGTGCGCTCGGGCCTGTCATTCGCTTCGAGCGTGCTCCCCTGCACGAGGAAGACATCCAGGTCGCCGTCCGAGTCGAAGTCGAAGAGGGCCGCGCCAGCGCCCATGATCTCCGGCAGGAGGAGCTTGCCCGTCATGCCGTTGTAGTGCCGGAACCTCAGCCCCACCTCTTCCGCGACCTCGTCGAAGACGGGGGCGGGCGCGCGCGTCGCCTTCGTTTCCTGTTCGCCCGCAAGGCGTGAGGCGGACGAAAGGCTGAGCGCGCCCAGCGCGACGAGAAGGAGCAGCTTGAAGATGGTAATTTGGACCATGCACTTGACACTTCTGCGCGGCGGTTGCTATACAAAATGAAGGTACACTTCGCGTGTAACTTTTTACAAGGGGCCCTACGGAAACCGGCAGCCAGTCAATTCAAGCAGCCCGCAGAATCTGAAGTCAGCCCGGCACCTTTAACCCGATAACGCCAATTCAACCTGCGAGACCTTCGATGAAGAAACAAAACTGTCTACCGGCCGTGCTGTGCGCGGTCGTCGCCGCCATCTGCCTGCACGCCACGGCCTCGGGGCAGTCTGCGGAGAGCAAGAATAATTTCGCCGCCGCGGCCGCCGACGGCGCGAGCGTCAGGTGGGAGGTGGGCGCGCACTTCTCCGCGTTGACGCTGACCGTCTCGGCCCCCAACGGGCAGGTCTTCCGCCGCGAGTTCCGCGCCGGGGCCGTCCCGTCCTTCGCCCTCTTCGACGGCCAGGGCAAGCGACTGCCCGACGGGCAATACATCTACGAGCTGCGCCTGTCGCACGGCGGCGGGGCGGCGCGCGTGAGGACTGATGACGGGCCTGCGAATGCGCCCGCCGCCGTGGCGACTCAGTCTCTGGTTCAGACGGGGAGCTTCTCTATTCGGAAGGGGGCGGTCTTCGTCGCGGGTGCGGCGACCGAAGCTGCGGAGTCAAAGTCGGGCGGCAAGGGCGCGGGTCAGGCGGCGCTCGCGCCGAACCCGACCCCGCTCGACCAGGTGGTCCCAGACGACTTCATCGTCCAGGGCAGTGCCTGCGTCGGCATCGACTGTGTGGACGGCGAGAGCTTCGGCACGGACACTCTCAGGCTGAAGGAGAACAACACCCGGCTCAAGTTCGATGACACTTCCACTTCCACCGGGTTCGCCTTCAACGACTGGCAACTGACCGCCAACGACCAGCCGAGCGGCGGCGCGAACAAGTTTTCCATCGAAGACATCACCGGAGCCAAGATTCCGTTCACGATCCTCGCGGGCGCGCCGACCGCTTCCCTGTTCGTCGACTCCGCGGGGCGCGTGGGCCTCGGCACCAGCACGCCCGGCCTGGACTTGCACATCAACAAAAACAACACGCCGGCCATCAGGCTCGAACAGAACAACTCGGGCGGCTTCATGGCGCAGACCTGGGACATCGGCGGCCACGAAACCTTCTTCTTCATACGCGACATAACGGCCGGCTCGCGTCTCCCGTTCCGCATACGGCCCGGCGCACCGACCGGCAGCATCGACGTACAGCCCGACGGGGCCGTGAAGTTCGGGACGGGCATCCTGCTCCCGGTCACGCCGCCGGGCGGCTCCACGACCTACGTCAACACGGCCGCACAAGTGAACCCGCTCGGCCCTGCGTTCGCCCTGCACTTCATGGGCGCGGCCGGGGCTGTGGACGAGAGTTCCGTCTCGATTGTTGACCTGGATAACGCGGGCGGCGCGAGCGTCAAGGCAGGCTCGACCGGCACAATCGTCGTCAGGTTCAACCTCCCCGTCACGCCCAACCTCTCGGCGCTCGGCTCCGGGCAGTCGGTCTTCAAAATCCGCTTCCGCGACAGCGACGGGGCGGGGGCGGCCGCGCGCGTCCGCGTCTTCTTCCACCACACGAACATAGACACGGGGGCGGATTCCGCGCCGCTGATTTTCGACAGCAACACGAAGGCCGCGACAGGGTCCGGCTTCGCCACTACGACCGCCTGCTTCCAGACCAACGGCAACCCGCTCTCGTTCGAGACGCAGAGTTCCTGGTTCGAGGTTCAGGTGACGAAGACGGACGCGGCCGCCCTCGCCAACTTCCTTCAGCTTCAATTCTACAGGGACGCGGCGTGCCCCGAGTAAACCGGGGGCTATGACTACGGGGGCTGCCGCGTGTAGCCTTCGAAAAGGAAAGCGGGAGGGCTCGATGAGAACCCTCCCGCTTTCCTTTTCGAAGGCAAAAGACGGCGCGGGCGGCCGTCACGGAAAAGCTTTAAGACCACAGGTGTGTAACCCTTGACGACGCCTTCCGGGCGAGCAACTCAGAAGCCTCGCGCCCGTGTGAAGTGACACCAGACATGAACGGCAAACGCTTTTCGGACGGCCGGGGAGCGACGGCCGCCGCGTTGCAATGATTTTTGGTAGGTCCAGTAAGATGCTGACTTCTGCCCAAAAAACCTTGACACGCCAGCCGTTGATTGTTATACCACTCCCGGACTCCTTACTAGCGCAAGTCCTCGCTCTGAGTTTGCCCTTCAGATTTGAAAGTCAAGCCCTATCCACCCTTGACACCCACACCCGACCTAGCAAACTGATAAGAGAGGTTTCCCATGAAGAATCTAAAGTTCCTACCCAAAATTCTCAGCATAATGTTCGCCCTCGCGTGCTTCAGCGTCTCCGTGGCGGCGCAGACGACTGATGAAAACGGCAGGCTCGCCGCGGTCTCAGGCAGCGGGACGAGTGTCAGATGGGACGTGTCCGCTCAGTACGTCTCGCTGGCCCTGCGCGTCTCGGCCCCCGACGGGCTGGTCATCCGCAGAGATTTTAAGGCGGGCGAGCCCGTCGAAATCACGCTGATAGACCGGGAGGGCAACAGGCTGCCCGACGGGGTCTACAACTACGAGCTGCGCCTGACCCCCGAAGTCTCCGCCGACGTCAGGAAGGCCATGACGGCGGCGCGCGCCAAGGTCGTAGACGACGACGACCAGGCACCCACGCGTGACATGGTCAAACGCGGGCTCTTGTCGGCCGAGCCCCTCGTCCAGTCCGGTGCCTTCACGATGCTGAAGGGGTCGGTCGTCGTCGCCGGCGGCTCAGAGGACGGTCGCGCCGCCGCGCCGACGGGCGCGCGCAAAGGCAGCGTCGCGCAGGCGCGCTCCACCCGGCCTGGAGTCTCCACAACTCAGGGCGGGGTGATGATGCTCGCCGCGCACGCCGTCGAACAAGACCCGCCGCGCATCTCCTGGAAGACGCTCGCCGCCCTGCCGTTCCCCGCCGAACCGATGCCCGACCAGGTAATCCCCGACGACCTGATCGTGCAGGGGAGCCTCTGCGTCGGCTTCGACTGCGTCAACAACGAGCCCTTCGGCTTCGACACCATCAGGCTCAAGGAGAACAACACGCGCATCCTGTTCGACGACACTTCGACCAGCGCCGGCTATCCCGCCAACGACTGGCAACTGACCGCCAACGACTCGGCCAGCGGCGGGACGAGCAAGTTCTCCATCGAAGACATCACGGGCGCTAAAGTCCCCTTCACGGTCGAGGCAGGCGCGTCGACCAACTCGATTTACGTTGACTCCACCGGCCGCGTCGGCCTCCGCACGAGCACGCCCGTCCTGGACGTCCACACGAACACCAGCAACACGCCCGCCATCAGGCTCGAACAGAACAACTCGGGCGGCTTCACTGCTCAGACCTGGGACATCGGCGCGAACGAGGCCAACTTCTTCATCCGCGACGTGACGGGCGGCTCGAAGCTCTCGCTCCGCATACGGCCCGGCGCGCCGACCAGCAGCCTCGACATCAACTCCGCCGGCCACGTCGGCATCAACACGACGAACCCCGTCTTCGACGGGAACGCAGTCAGGTTCCTGGCCGTTGACGGCGGCTCGGGGTCGTTCGCGGAAATCGGGGCGGGCGGCGGCCAAAGTGCGACGGACGGCAACCTGGGCACCATCGCCTTCTACAACAGCAGCCTGATCACGACCGAAAAACGCAACTCCCTGATCCTGGGCTCCAACGACGGCGCGACCAACAGCGGCAACCTGCGCTTCATCACGGCCAGCGCCGGGACGCTGGCCGAGAAGATGAGGATAGGCGCTAACGGCCGCGTCGGCATCGGGACGACCGCTCCGACTGACACACTCTCCGTCAGCGGCACGGCCAGCAAGACCGGCGGCGGCTCGTGGTCAGTCTTCTCCGACGAACGCCTGAAGAACATCAAGGGCAACTTCAACGCCGGCCTCAAAGCCGTCATGCAGTTGCAGCCGCTCCGCTACGAGTACAAGTCGGACAACGCCCTCAGTCTCAAGTCGGACGGGGAACACGTCGGCTTCGGCGCTCAGGCGGTGCAGAAGATCATCCCGGAAGCCGTGACCAAGACGGACACCGGCTACCTGCAAATCAACAACGACCCGATTCTCTGGGCGATGCTCAACGCGATCAAGGAGCAGCAGAAGGAGATCGAGCAGTTGAAGGCGCAGGTTCAGCAGTTGCAATCCCGGCCGGCCGCGCGCGCCCGTGCGCGCCAACGCCGCAGGTAAGGAAGGAACTGAAGTTTTACGCCGAACCCATTGGAGTCTGTGTTCGGCGACATCCGGGGAGGCCGCGCCTGTGGGCAAGCGCGGCCTCCCCGCTTTTCATTCGCCCCGGCCTCAGCAAAAACGCGCGCGCTTTACTTCTAAATGGGGCGGCCTGAGGGCGCGCGCGCGTTTAGCCAAGCCGCGCGGCTTTCGATATAATGCGTGCGTGAGAGGGCAAGACTCGATGAAGACAAAAGTTATTCTCGTCACACTACTGACAATCCTCGCGGCGGCCTGCGGGCAGGAGGCCCCGGCCGAGCGGCGCGCTTCGCGCACGAACCAGAACACCACGCAGCCGCGCGCGCCGCGCGTCCCCGCTTTCCAGGACGCGCAGAGCGCGAAGAGCCTGCGCCCGACGCTCCCGGCCGAGCAGTTCATAGGCCCGACGCGCGACGCCTACCGTATCGTCAAGGAAATCCCCGAGACGATAGCGCAGCTCCCCTGCTACTGCCACTGCGACATGAGCTTCGGCCACAAGAGCCTTTACAGTTGCTTCGAGGACAACCACGCCTCGCAGTGCGCCGTCTGCGTCAACGAGGCACTCATCGCCTACAACATGCACAAGAACGGCGTGGCCCCCGCGCAGATACGCGAGTACATCATCCAGCAGTATTCGAAACAGCAGTAGAAGGCAAAAGGAAGATGACCCCGGAGGGGTCGCACCTCAACGTCGGACGTGCGACCCCTCCGGGGTCGGAATATTTTCTAACGAGTGACCGGGGGCGGCGCGAACTCGCGTTCGCTTGCCCCCGGCCATCAGGTGCGACCCTTTCAGGGTCTTCCCTTTCGCCTCATCCTTCGAGCATCGTCACTTCGCCGTCGACGACGCGGGCGAGGTAGCGGCCGTCGCGCATCACCCAGGCGACGCGGCGGCCCCGGTTGGCTAGCTCGGCCCACTCACTGTTCTTCTTCAGGTTCTGCTCGACGAGGACCGCGCCGCCCGGAAGCTGCGCGTAGCGCAGGCCCGAGCGCGCGAACTTTTTGACGCCGCGCCCGCCGCCGAACAGCTTCTCGAACGCGACGAGAATCACGCCCGCGCTCAGCTCCTCTGCCCCTTCCGGCTCTTTACTCTTCTCAGTCAATTCCGTTGTTCTCAGCCTGCGTTCGTCGCGCCGTTGCCTTCCCTGCCCCGCGCGAGCAGGCGCTCGACCGTCTCAAGCAGCTCGACCCGGTGATAAGGTTTCGGGAGGTAGGCGTCGAAGCCCTGGGCCAGGGCCCCGGCGCGCTCGTCGTCGTCGAAGGCGGTCACGGCGGCGCAGGGGACGTGGCGCGTGCGCTCGTCCGCGCGCAGCTCGCGCAAGACTCCCCAGCCGTCCAGCCCCGGCATAGAGAGATCGACGAGGATCAGGTCCGGGGCCGCGTCGAACGCCATCTGGAGTCCGGCCTGGCCGCTCCCCGCCTCGCGCACGCGGTGGCCCGCCGCCTCCAGTATCAGGCGCAGCAACTCCCTGTTGTCCTCGTAGTCGTCAACTATGAGAATGTCGGCAGGCATAGGGGAATCTTTGAATCTTCGATTTTTGATTTGTGATTTGTGATTGGACAAGGAATTAAAGTGCGTTCATCCTCTTCCGATCAAAAATCAAAAATCGCAAATCGAAAATTTACATCCCGCTCAAGTGAGTGTCAAACCACTCGCACAGGCCACTGTAACCGTTTCTTGACACTCTTCCCGGTGCCCGTCCATAATTCGCTGACAGACGGCCCGCGCACTTTACGGCGTCTCTCGGCAATCCTTATTCATTTCAACGGCAGCTTCCCAGCCGAAACGGAGGGCTATAAAACGGTGGTCAGCGGAGAACTGGAAAAAAGCCTGCGCGACGCGGTCGATGAATACATCAACTCGCGCCTCGGCGGCTTGCAGCAAGAGATCGCGCGGCTTCAGAGCCAGGTCAACGAAGCCTTCACGCAACTGGCGGAGCGTGCCGGGGGCGCGGCGGACCCGGACGCCTCGGTCGCCGCCTCCATCTCCGAGCACATACGCGCCGCTCACGAGCGCGGCATAGAGGAGGCCGCCGCCGAATCGGCGCGCACGCGCGCGTCCTCCGACGTAGCGATTCTCAAGGCGGGCATCGAGGACTTGAGCGAGCAGCGCACGCAGTCAGAGATTCTGAGCACGCTCGTCAACCGCGCGGCCTCGTTCGCCCCGCGCGTGGCCTTCTTCGTCGTCAAGAACGAGCAGGCCATCGGGTGGCGCGCCCGCGGCCTCGAAGGCTCCGTCGGCGACGACGCCATACGTGAGTTAGTCCTGCCTTTATCCGCCGACACGCCGTTGAGCGATGTCGTCCGCTCGCGCAACACCTGGAGCGGCGCGCCCGGCGGCAACGCCGAAGATTACCTGCTCCTGAACCGCCTCGGGTCTGACCCGCCGCAGCGCATGGTCGCCATCCCGCTCATCGCGCGAGGGCGCGCGGCGGCCGTGCTCTACGCGGACTCGGCCGCGCTCGACGCGGACGCCATCAACCTCGAAGCTCTCGAAACGCTCGTCCGCGTCGCCGGCATGTCCGTCGAGCTGCTCGTCGGCGGGGGAGCGCGCCCCGCCGCACCGGCGCAGCAGCCGCAGCCCGCTGTGCCAGAAACGCAGCCGCAGCCCGAGACAGCGCCGCCGCCGCCGCAGGAGGCTGCGACGCCCGCGGCGCAGGCTCAACCCGAAGCGCAGCCGCCGCAGACCTGGGCCACCGGCGAGGGCGAAGAGACGCCGAGCGCCGCCGTCGAAGAGCCGCCCGCCGAGGAGGCCGCCGCGCAGCCCGCTTACAGCGCGCCCGCCGAGTACACGAGCGAGGAGACGCTCGTCCAGGAGGCCCCGCCGCCGTCGCACGACTACCAGGACCTCGGCGCGACCGTGACGGACGAGACGACCGCGGGGTTCGAGCAGCCCCGGACGCCAGCGCCCCAGGAGTACTCAGCGCCAGCGCCCGCCGCGTCGGGCGGCACGGCCGCGCGCGGCTGGCGGTCTGCGGACGCCGCCGACCTGCCCGTCGAAGTCGGCAGCGACGAGGAGCGCCAGCAGCACAACTACGCGCGCCGCTTCGCGCGCCTGCTGGTCTCCGAAATCAAACTCTACAACGAGCAGAAGGTGAGGGAGGGACGCCTGGAGGGCGACATCTACCTGCGCCTGCGCGAGGACATAGACCGCTCGCGCCAGATGTACGACCAGCGCATCTCCCAGCCCGTGACCGCGCGCTACGACTACTTCCACCAGGAGCTCGTCAACACGCTCGCCGAGGGCGACCCGTCCAAGCTCGGCCGCGAGTACCCTGGCGCGGCGTAAAGACAGTGACGAGTGACGAGTGACAGGCGACGAGCAAAAGCAAGTTTTCTAACTCGTCACCTGTCACCCGTCACTCGTCACTGTTTTCAAGGGGAGAGGGAAAGCTTTGGCAATCGAATTTCGCAAGCACCGCCTGACGCTAATCGTCCTGGGCCTCGTCGTCGTCATAGGGGCCTCCATCTGGCCGCTGATGAGCGCGAGCTGCGGCGCGCGCCCGCAGCAGGGCCGGCACGTGCCGGGCGAGGTGAAGGCGCTCGACCAGTTGCGCGCGATGACGCGCAACGGCGTGCTCCCCGCAGAGGACGCGGTCGCGCGCATCGAGTCGGACTTCCCCGACACGAAGGCCGCGGGGCTGGCGCGCGTCCTGCGCGCGAGGATCAAGATCAAGCAGGGCGACTTCGCGGGCGGCGTCGCGCTGCTCGACTCAAACGTCATACGCGACCGCACGGCGCTCGGCGACTACGCGCTGCTCCTGCGCGCGCAGGCGCTTGAGCAGTTGGGCCGGCGCGCGGAGGCCCGCGCCGACTACGAGAAACTGGCCCGCGATTTCCCCTCGTCGCTGCGCGCGGGCCACGCGCTCCGCCGCGACGCCGAGATGCTGATGGAGGAGAACCAGGCGGCCGCCGTGCCAGTTCTGCTCAAGGACTTGAACGAGCGCAATGATCCGGCCTCGCTGCTCCTGACCGGCAAAGCCTACGAGCGCGCGGGCGACACGACGCGCGCGCTCGCCTCCTACCGCCGCGTCTACTTTTACGCGCCCGCCTCCGCGCAGAGCGTCGAGGCCGAGGCGCTCATCTCGAAACTAAACTCCGCGACCGTCGCCGCCACCGCCGACGAAGCGGTTACGCGCGCCGACCGCCTCTACGACGCGAAGCGCTACGGCGACGCCGTCACCGCCTACAACGACGCCTTCACGCGCTTCCCCGCGACCGCCCGGCCCGAGGCGCAACTGCGCCGCGGCATCGCGGCCGTCAACGCCAGGCGCACCGCGGACGCGTCCGCCGCGCTCAACAGCATCCCCTCGTCGGCCGCGGAGCTGCGCGCCGAGTCCCTCTTCTACCTGTCGCAGGCTTACGCGCAGGCGCGCCAGTGGGAGCAGGTCCGCTCGGCGGTCGAAGAGTTGCGCCGCTCGTTCCCCGCGAGCCCGTTCGCGGCGCGCGCGATGGTGCGCGCGGGCGAGGTCGCGCGCGACGCGAAGAACGCGGCCGACTCGTCCTACTTCTTCCGCTCGGCCGTCAGCTCCTTCCCTGGCTCGGCCGAGGTCGCGCAGGCGCAGTTCGAAATGGCCTGGGCCGCGCATGAGTCGAAGAATTACCAGGAGTCCTCTCGCCTCCTGACGGAACACCTCGCCTACTACGCCGACAAGAACACGGACAACCGCGGGCGCGCGGGCTACTGGGCCGGGCGCGACTCTGAGCGCGCCGGAAAGCTGGCGGAGGCGCGCGCCATCTACGAGGGCATGCAGGCGCGCTACGGCGCGAACTGGTACGGCCACCTCTCGCGCGAGCGCCTGACCTCCATGAGGAACGCAGGGCAAGCGCCGCAGGGCAACTTCGCGCCCGACTCCGTGGTGGGCCGCGCCGTCGCGAACCTGAAGACCGTGACGGTCGCGGAGGAGACCGCGGGCCGCGACGAGAACGAGCGCGTCGTCAAGGCCGACCAACTGACGAACATAGGCGTGGACGATTGGGCGCTCGAAGAGCTGAACCGCGCGGCCGAGACCGCGCCTTCGAGCCCGCGCGTCAACCTCGCGCTCGCGCGCATCTACCGCACGCGCGACGAGAACGTGCGCGCGCTGACGCTGCTCAGGAAGAGTTACCCGGACTACTCGCAGATGAAGCCGGAGGAGATGACGCGCGAGCAGTGGGACGTGTTCTACCCGCTCGCCTACTGGGACATCATCGAGCAGGAGGCGCGCGCCAAGCGCCTCGACCCGCACCAAGTCGCCGGCCTCATCCGCCAGGAGTCCGTCTTCAACCCGCGCGCGCGCTCCTCGGCGAACGCCTTCGGGCTGATGCAGCTTCTCATCCCGACGGGCGCGTCCGTCGCGCGCAAGTACGGCATCGACCGCGCGGTGACGGCCGAGAGCCTTTACGAGCCGCGTCTCAACATACAGCTCGGCACGGGCTACATGCGCGACCAGTTCGACAAGTTCGGCCGCATAGAATTCGTCGCCATCGCCTACAACGCGGGGCCGGGGCGCGTCCCGCAGTGGCGCGCGACGCTCCCCCTTGAGATTGACGAGTTCGCGGAGGCGATCCCCTTCAAGGAGACGCGCGCCTACGTCCAGGGCGTCGTACGCAACACGTACCAGTACGAGCGGCTCTACGACGACAAGGGCCAGTTCCGCCCCGAAGTCGGCTCGCGCCCCGTGCACCCTCCCCTGGACGTGGCCGAAACTGGCACACAGCCTCAGCCGGCGAGCGAGGAAGTGATCCAGCGCCGGTTCACCGGAAACGAGCACGGGGAATGAATCGCCGGCCGACATTGACGGCCCTCTTCAATCCGCCGAGTAGCGGCGGACGTGAGCGCGTTTCAGTCATCCGGCGCTCAAGGCACTGAGGTTTGCATGAGCAAGGACGTTACCAAACTTTCTCATCGTGCCCTTTTCATCCTCGCGCTGGCGGCGCTGTTGCTCTGCGCGCAAGACGCCGCGGCTCAGAGAAGAGGCAAGCGGCCCGTCGCCGCCGCGGCGTCAACCAAATCGCTCACCATCAGAACCGAGCCGAACGCCGCCGTGTGGCTCGACGAGGTCAGGCGCGGCGTGACTGACGCGGAGGGCAGGCTTAAGCTTGAGAAAGTCTCAGCGGGGCGGCACAGCCTGCGCGTGCGCGCGAGCGGTTTCCGCGAGCGGACGCTTCCCCTGACCGCGGCGCAGCGCGGCGAGATAGAAGTCCGGCTGACCGGGACGACGGACGAGGCGGAGCTGGCTTTCCAGCGAGCCGAGGAGGCGCGCGAGAAGGCGCGCGACGAAGAATCGAAGCGCGCGGCCGCTGAGCTTTACCGCCGCGCCATAGAGCTGCGGCCCAAGAACGCCGCGGCCCACGTCGGGCTGGCGCGACTCCTCCTGGAGTTGAACGACTACAAGCAGGCGCTCGCGGCGATTGACCAGGCGCGCGAGGCGCGGCCCGTCTACCCTGAGGCGTCCGCGGTCGAGGGGCGCATCCTGCGCACGGCCGCCTTCTGGGACGACGCCATCGCCGCCTTCAAGCGCGCCATACGCGAGGGGCGCGGCTTCCAGCCCGAGGCGCACACGGGCCTCGGCCTGCTCTACGAAGAGAAAGGCATGGACGAGGAGGCGGCCGCGGAGTTCCGCGCGGCCATCGCGCAGCTCTCCGACTCGGAGCCCATCCTCTACCAACTGCTCGGCGCGGCCTACGAGAAGATGGAGAAGTACAAGGAGGCCGTCGAGGCTTACGAGAAGTACCTGGAACTCGCGCCCGAAGGGAACATGGCGACCGCCATCCGCTCGGTCATAGACCAGCTACGGCGGCAGGCCGAAGAACAGCAGTCCGGGAATCCACCCTACTGAGAGAAAAGCAGGAGCACATGCGGAGCCTGACACACCTGATCGAACGCAACCGCGTCTGGGCCGAGAACATCAAGGCCGAGACGCCAGACTTCTTCCAAAAACTGTCGGAGCAGCAATCGCCCGAGTACTTGTGGATCGGCTGCTCGGACAGCCGCGTCCCCGCCAACGAGATCGTCGGCATGTTGCCGGGCGAGATTTTCGTCCACCGCAACGTCGCCAACGTCGTCGGCCACACGGACCTCAACTGCCTGTCGGCCGTGCAGTACGCGGTCGAGGCGCTCAAGGTCAAGCACATCATCGTCTGCGGCCACTACGGCTGCGGCGGCGTGCGCGCGGCCATGCTCAACCTGAAGCTCGGCCTGATTGACAACTGGCTGCGCCACATACAGGACGTGATGCAGAAGCACGCGCCGATGCTCGAAGGCATCGCGGAGGAGTCCGCGCGCGTGGACAAGCTGTGCGAGCTGAACATCATCGAGCAGGTCTCGAACGTGTGCCAGACGACCATCGTCCAGAACGCGTGGGAGCGCGGGCAGGAGCTGACCGTGCACGGCTGGGTCTACGGCCTGAGCGACGGGCTGGTGCGCGACCTGAACGTGCACATCAGCAACCAGGAGGAGATGGCCTCCGTCTACCAGAACGCCCTCGCCAAAACGGGCGACGGGTTGTCGGAGCAGGCGGCCTCTTAACACCACTCGCGCTCTCGACGGTGACTGACGATGTCAGCTCATGCGGCACAGGTCTTCTTGCTCCCGGCCCTCCCGCTGCTCATCGCCGTCCCCTTCGTCCTCGCGGCGCTTTTCGTCCTGCTCGGCTTCCTGAGGCAGAGGAGGGCGGCGCGGCGCGTCGGCGTCAGTGCGAGCGTCGCGGACGCCATCCTCGGCGGGCTCAGGGAGCAGGTGCAGAGCACGCTGCTCGCGCGCGAGCAGGTCTACGAGCGGCTGCGCCGCACGGGCGAGGAGGCACAGGCGCGCGTCCTCACCGTGATGGACACGAGCATACGCGTAGGCGACCACGCCTCGATGCTGCGCTTCGGCCTCGAAGTCTTCCCCGCGAACCGGCCGCCCTTCCGCGCCGAGACGCAGAACGCCATCTCGGACGCCACCCGCAAGAAGTTCGCGCCCGGCTCGTTCGTTTACGTGCGCTTCGACCCGCGCGACACGACTGAGGTCGCGCTCGACCGCCCGGCGTCGGACGCGCCGCCGGCCGCGGTCATTGTCGACTGCCCTTCGTGCGGCGCGGCTGAGCGCGTGGCGGACGCGTCCGCCGATTGCACTTACTGCGGGAGGCCGCGAGCGGCCTCCCGCCGGGGCTGAGATACCGAAGGAGTATGAAAATGCGAAAACTTCTCATCGCCGTAATCTTCCTGGGCCTCCTGCCCGCGGTCGCTTCGGCCACGGCGCAAGCGCCCGACGTGATCCACTACGAGGGCAAGAAATACATGCTGTTCACCAACCCGCTCGAATCCTATTTCAAGAAGGACGAGCGGCCGAAGTTCCAGATCGGCCCCGGCTCTATGTCCACGGCGAACTGGCGCGGCTACGTCGCGACGTGGAAGGTCGAGGACGACACGCTCTACCTCGTCGGGCTCGACTCCTGGATTTGCAAAGACCTGGGGCCGGAGAACTGCAAGCGCGCGGACCTCAAGGAACTCTTCGGCGAAAAATACGTGGACGGTAAAGTGAAGGCCGACTGGTTCACGGGGGACTTGCGCCTGCCCGACGGCGAGCGGCTCCGATACGTGCACATGGGCTACGGCTCGATCTACGAGAGGGACATCATGCTGGGCGTCGCGGCCGGGAGAATCACCGGCAGGCAGGTGATCGACAACACAGGCAAGAAGCACCCTGCCCCGCTGGACCTCGAACGCCAGGAGCTTGAGAAAATGAAGCCGAAGGAGAAGGGCGACAACTGAGTTAATTTTTCATTCGGTCTTCTCGAAAGGAGGGGCAGCGCGAGCCGGCTGCCCCTCTTTTCTTGACATTCATCACACGCGCTCCTATGCTCACCCCGCGTCAGAAGCAAGGCAAACGCGCACCCTCGTCCGTCCACCCTCTGTCAGAAAAGTTCAACCTCAACGGCGGGCCACGCGAAAGCGGCTCGCCCCCCTACGAAGGAGTGGCTAGATGTTCACCTCACGGAGTCCCGAAAAACTCGTCGCTTCGGTCCTGGCCTGCGCGCTCTTCTGCGCGGGCTTAACCGGCGTCAGGGCCGAAGCGGGCCGCGCCCCCGAGAATCGCGTCCCGCCCCCCGCGCAGACCGCGCCGCAGGCTAAGGCTGTTGACGAGGCGACGCGCGCCCGCGTGCAAGATGCTTACGCCAAGTTGCCCCTGAGTTTTGAAGAGAACCGCGGGCAGGTGGACGCGGAAGTCCGCTACGTCTCGCGCGGGCCAGGCTACACGCTCTTCCTGACTCAGACGGAGGCCGTGCTGTCGCTGCGCGGGGCGGAGGCCGCAGGGCGTCTTGAGAAGGGGCGTCCGGGCCGCACGCCCGACGCGCGACCCGCGGCCCGGCGGCGGCGCGCGGAGGTGCTGCGCATGAGGTTGAAGGGGGCGAACCCCGCGCCCGTCGTCACCGCCGAGAACGGGACGGGAGCGCCGGCGAACTACTTCAGGGGCAACGACCCGAAGAAGTGGCGGACGGGCGCGGCGCGTTTCGAGCAGGTCAGGTACGCCGAAGTCTACCCCGGCGTGGACATGGTCTACCACGGCGAGCAGGGACAGTTGGAGTACGACTTCGAGGTCGCGCCCGGCGCGGACACGCGACAAATCGCGTTGGAGTTCGCGGGCGCGAGAAGCGTGAAGATGGAGCGCGCGACCGGAGACCTGGTCTTGAAGACGGCCGGCGGCGAAGAGGTCCGCCAGCGCAGGCCGTTTACGTATCAGGAAGCGGGAGGGGCGCGTCGCGAGGTCGCGAGCCGGTACGTGATGAAGGGGGAGCGCGAAGTGGGGATAGAGGTCGGAGACTACGACCGCACGAAGCCTCTGGTGATTGACCCCGTGCTCAGTTACTCGACTTTAATGGGCAGCCACAGTTCTGAATACGGCACGGCCATCGCCGTGGACGCGTCGGGAATCGCTTACGTGGCGGGCTTCACCTATTCAACGGATTTCCCGGCGCGCAACGCGTACCAGACGCACCAGGGCTTCAGCGATGTCTTCGTCGCGAAGTTCGACACCAACCTCGCGGGCGCGGCCTCACTCCTCTACAGCACCTACCTCGGCGGCGACGACTCCGACGAGGCATCCGGCATCGCCGTGGATGCGGCGGGCATCGTCTACGTGACCGGCTACACGAACTCTGTAGATTTCCCGACGCTCAACGGGTACCAGACGCAAAAGCAGCAGTACCGCCAAGACGCTTTCGTCGCCAAGCTGGACACGAACGCGGCGGGCGCGGCCTCGCTCCTCTACAGCACCTACTTCGGCGGGACCCACTACGACTACAGCGCGGGCATCGCCGCGGACTCGGCGGGCAACGCCTACATAGTGGGCACGACCAACTCGCCCGACCTCCCGACGCTCCACAACTTCCAGGCCAAACAGAGTGACGGTCGGAGGCGAGACGCCTTCGTCGCCAGGTTCGACACGAACGCGGCGGGCGCGGCCTCGCTCCGCTATGCCACATACTTCGGCGGCAACCGCGACGACTACGGCGCGGGCATCGCCCTGGATTCCGCCGGCTACGCCTACGTGGTGGGCACAACCTCCTCGAACAATCTCCCGACGCGCAACCTGTTCCAGGCGAACCTACCTTACTCCGACGCCTTCGTCATCAAGCTCGACACGAACCTCGCGGGCGCGGCCTCGCTCCTCTACAGCACTTACCTCGGCGGCAACGGCGACGATGAAGGCAACGCCATCGCCGTGGATCAAGCGGGCTGTGCTTACGTGACGGGTCAGACCAACTCAGAAAACTTCCCGGCCCCCAATGCGTATCAACCACACTTCGTCGGCACGTACGCCTGGGACATCTTCGTCGCGAAGCTTGACACGAACGTCGCGGGCGCGGCCTCGCTCCTTTACGGCACTTACCTGGGCAGCTACTGGACTGATGTCGGCTTAGGCATCGCCGCGGATTCGGCGGGCGCGGCTTACGTGACCGGCTACACGGGTTCGGAAGAGTTCCCGACGCTCAACGCGTACCAGGGGAGGTTCGGCGACGCTGACAAGGCTGACCCCGACTTCACATACGACGCCTTCGTGGCGAAGCTGGACACCTTGGCGCGAGGCGAGGACTCACTCGTCTACAGCACTTACCTGGGCGGCAGTGAGTACGACGAAGCCAGAGCCATCGCCGTGGGCCCGGCCGGCGACGCTTACGTGACCGGCTACACAGCCTCGCCCGGTTTTCCCATGCGCCGACCATCCCGGCGCGGCCCCGCGCCGGGATGGTCGAACAATAAAGCCTTCGTCACGAGGCTCAGGGAGACTTATTTCATCCGGGGGCGAGTCGTCCGCGGGGGCGAGTCGGGCGGCGAGCGGCGCGGCGTCGGCGGCGTGGCCGTCACGCTCACGGGCACGCAGAGCCGCAGGGTCGTCACCGACAGCAACGGCGAGTTCACCTTCTGGAACCTGGAGAAGCGGGGCTCCTACACAATCACGCCCTCCAAAGGCGACCTCGCATTCGGACCCGCGGGCCTGGACTTCCCGGACCTACAGGCGAGCGAGAAGCACGTCGAGATGAGAACGCGCACCGCAAACATCAGCGGCCGCGTCACGCTCGGCGCGGCCGACGGCCCCGGACTGGGCGGCGTGACCCTGACTCTGATGGGCGGGGAGGACTTTACGCCTCGCACCGCGAAGACGAACAGTTACGGCGCGTACTCGTTCAACGACCTGCCGACGCCGAACGGCTACAGGATTGAGGCGTCGAAGACCAACTACCTCTTCGAACCCGCGCGACTGACCTTGAGTAGCCTGACGGCGAGCCGTAGGAACGTCAACCTCGTGGCGACGCTCAGGAATTACACCATCGGCGGCGTAATAAGCAGGTTCGGCCAGCCCAACCTGGGAGGCGTGACGGTGAGGCTGGAGAGCCCTGCGCCGGCCGGCTTCGCCCCTCGAACGGCGACAACCAACAGCGCCGGCGCGTACTCATTCCCCAACCTCCCGGGCGGCCGCAGCTACACGGTGACGGTCATGAAGGACGGCTACTGCTTCTTCCTGACCAGCCAATCGCTCGTCAACCTGAGCAGCAGCCTGACGAGCGTGAACTTCTACGTCGAGACCTGCGGCATTAGCGGGCCGGTGTCCCGAACCGGCACGGGGCCATAAGAGGGATGACGCCCCTGACGGGGCTGGCGGCTCGATTCTTCTTACCTGGAGCTTACGTTAAACCACTTTCACGTTCACGCGGCGCAGAGGCCCGCGCCCCAGGTGAAGCCAGCGCCGAAGGCGGGGAGCAGCAGGCGTTCGCCGGGCCGTATGCGATTGGAGCGGCGCAGCACGTCGAGCGCGATTCCCATCGAGGCCGACGACGTGTTGCCGTAGTCCTCTAAGACGGAGATGACGCCGCCCTCCGCGGTCGGGAACTTCAGCCCGCGCGCGACCTGTGCCAGAAGATTCGCGTTCGCCTGGTGCGGGACCATCCAGCGCACGTCCGCCGCCTGGAGGCCGTTGCGCTCCAAAACGGTCTGGCACGCCGCGACGATCTTGCGCGACGCCTGCAAGATCACTGACTGCCCCACCATCCTCGCCGCGAAATCCTCAGCGTGCTCCGCTGGCGAGTAGGAACGCGCCGTGCCGAATTCTGTGCCGGGGCAGCGCATCCCTAAATCGTCAACGTAAGTCCCGTCCGTCGCCAGGTGCACGTCGAGAATTTCAAGCGCGCCGTCCGTCTTCTCGTCCGAGACGACGAGCGCGGAGGCCCCGTCGCCGAAGAGCATGGAGATGGTGCCGGAGGCCGGCGAGAGGTCCAGGAAGGCCGACTGGATTTCGGCGAGGCAGACGGCGACGCGCCGCGCCGCGCCGGACGCTACGAGCGCGCGCGCCACTTGCAGGCCGTAAAGCGCGTTGCAGCAGGTGGCGCGAATGTCCAGGCACGGGACTTCGCGCAGGCCGAGCGTCTTCTGCACGGCGGGCGAGCTGCCGGGGATGAAGCGGTCGGGCGTCATCGTGCCGAAGAGCACGTAGTCAACGTCCTCCGCCTTGAGACCGGCGTCTTCGAGCGCGAGCTTCAGGGCTTCCGCGGCGAGGGAACTGGTCGTCGTCCCCTTCGCGGCCCAGCGGCGGCGGCGTATGCCGGACGACTTGAAAATCTGCTCGGCCTCTAGGCCGAGCCTGTCCGCGATCTCTTCGTTGCTGATTGATTGCTCGGGCGCGTAATGGCCCGAGCCCGTGATGTATGCGGCCACGTCCACTTATCCTCTGCGCGTCTCGACGTAGCGCTCGATGGCTTCGAGCGTCTGGAAGTTGGCGGCCTTCACGTCCGCGTCCGGCACCTTGATTCCGGTCTCCGATTCGAGCACCCCGATGAAGTCGACCAGCGCGAAGCTGTCGAGCACGCCCGCCTGGAAGAGGTCGTCGGCGGGGCCTGGGGACTGCGCCCCGTTGTTCTGCGCGTTCTCGTTGAGGTAGTCCGTCACACCTTGCGGCAATGCCATGATGAGTTTTTCCGTCCTTCGGTTAAAAAAATTATCGAGCCTGGTAAGACCTGCCGAGTCTAACGAGTCCGCACTGGACTCGTCAAACACGGCAGAACTGACCAGACTCGATAGACTGCCCGCCGGGAACTTATTTGCCTTTGCCGGCCCGCGCCTTGTACTTCGCGTAGCCGTCGGCGATGCCCTCGTAGATGAGGCGGCCGACGACCTCCGCGCCCTCCGCGGTCGGGTGCGTCAGGTCGCCGCCGACCAGGTGGTTCTTGCCCTTGCCCGCGGCCCACTTCGCCATCGTCCCTTCGCCGCCCATCGCCTTAAACGTGTTGAAGAAGGCCACGTTCTCTTCCAAGGCGACGCGGCGCTGCATCTCGACGATCTTCGGAATCGAAGGCATCGTGACGATCTTGCCGCCGGGGGCGCGCTTGCCGCGGTCCATCGGCGAGATGACCAGGATGGAAACGGCCGGCAGGGCCACGCGCACGCGCCGGATGACCTCGCGCAGGTCTTTCTCGTAACGCTGCATCTGGTCGTCCGAGGCGTACTGGCTCTCGTTCGTGCCGTAGTTGATGACGACGAGGTTCGGGTTGCGGTGGCGCAACTGCTCTGCCCAGTGGCCCTCGCTCATGGCCGTCGCGAGCAGGCCCGCGTAAGCGCCGTTGACGCCGAGGCTGTCGTAGACGACGCCGGGGCCGTCGTTCTCGATCACCGCGCCGAAGAGGCGGACGCTTCCGCCCGCGGACTTAACTTCGAAGGTGTTCTCGCCGGACTGCCTGGCCTTGATTTCGTAGAAGCCGGAGGTCTGCGAAGCGCCGTCGGTGGAGATCGTCTGCGAGTCGCCGCCGTTGACGCTGACGCTGAACTGGCCGCCGCCGGGCGAGAGCAGGTAGTAGACCTCCATCCGCGAGAAGTTCTTGCCGGTCGCGCCGTCGGCCGCGGGCGAATAGCGCGCGTACTTGCCTGGGCCGCTCGCGGTGAACGACACGCCGCCGAGGCCGAACTGGCCGCCCGCGTTGCTGCCGGGGCCCATAGGGTTACTGTCCCAGCCGCCGCCCGAGTTGAACGTGATGGCCTGGTGGCCGTACCACGCCCACGGCCTGTCCATCAGGATGAAGCCGTGGCCCGCGTCGCCGAAGTTCTCTTGCAGCAGGCGGCGCACGGTGCTCGTGATGCCGTCGTTGGTGATGGGCGAGTCGCCGTAGTGCGTGACGCGCGTGATCGCGCCGGGCTGCCTGGCGGCCGTGAGCGCGAGCGAGGCGTAGAAGGCGTCCATCGCGCGCGCAGGGTCTTCGACGGGGTTCTTCGAGCCGACGACGACGGGGTCGTCCGCGCCGGTCGCGGCGATGGTCGTCTCTTCGGTCGCGACCGCGCCTCCGCCGCCGATGCCCGCGTCCGCGTTCGAGCCGCCGCTGCTCTTGAAGGTAATCAACTCGCGCGGGTCGGGCAGCAGGTCGGAGTAGGGCGTCTCCTTCAGGCCGAGCATGTTCTTGAGGTCCGGGATGAAGATCGGCAGGGAGGCGAGGATGAAGACGAAGAGGATCGTCTGCGCCGGCTTGCTCAGAAGTATGTGGCGCGGGCCTTTGCGCTTCAGCACGGGCGAATCCGCAGTCGAAATAATCGCGTGCGAGGCGGCCGGCGGCGCGACGGGCGGAACGATTCTCTGCGCGAGCACGGGCGGCGCGGGAGGCTGCGGCGCGACGTGGGGCGCGGGCTGGTGTTGCGGCGTCGGGACGGGCGGGCGGCCCGCCACGTCGACGGTCTGCGCGAGCGCGGGCGGATTCGCCGGGGGCGCGACCAGGGCCGGGTCTACGGTCGGGGCCAGGCGCGACGAATTGGCGGACGCGGGCGCGCCCCCGACCGAGGGGTCCGCGGTCGGGGCGAGGCGCGGCGAGTCGACCGTCGGCACCTCATCGTCCTCGGGCACCTGAGCGCCGCCGACGACCGTCATCTCGCTCCTGGAGCCGGCGAGCTTCGCGCCGAAGCGTTCTATCAGCGAGAGCGGCACGCCGCACTTGTTGCAGAACTTCGCCCCGGCTCGGAGTTGCGACGCGCAGACTTTACAGACCATGTTCATAACTTCCCCAACACTTCAACGACCATCAGAAATTGCCGTAAACGAATTGCGCCTCAGTGCCCGAGACTAAGTAGAGGCCGAGCGCGACGCCCAGGATGAACGCGGCCTGCGCCGGCGAAGGCAGCCAGGTGAAGCCGCCGCGGACCTTGTCCAGCGCGTCCTTCGGGAACCAGTGCGCGAGGTAACTCAGCACCATCACCACGAGCACGGAGACCGGGAGCGAGCCGGAATAAAACGGGATGCTGAAGACGGGCGTAAGCAAATTCGTCGCCTCGAAGTTCATCGCGCCCAGGCGCGCCAGCACCTCCCACGCCTGCCCCACGCTCTCGGCGCGGAAGAAGACCCACGCCAGGCAGACGAAGTGGAACGTGGCGAAGACGCAGAGCGCCTTGACCCACCACTGCTGCCGCGGCTTGCGCTTCAGGCGGCGACGCCTCTGGTCCCACCACTGGTTGAACGCCACGCCGAAGCCGTGGAGCGCGCCCCAGATGATGAACGTCCAGCCCGCGCCGTGCCAGAGGCCGCCGATGAGCATCGTCACGACCGCCTTCCAGTAGAGGTTGTAAGTCTTCCTCGGCGACCCCGGCAGCGAGGAGAAGACGTAGTCCCTCAGCCACTCGGAGAGCGTGATGTGCCAGCGCCGCCAGAAGTCCGGGACGTTTTTGGCCCTGTACGGCGAGTTGAAGTTGGCGGGCAGGCGGAAGCCCAAAAGGAGCGCGGACGCGAGCGCGATGTCGATGTAGCCCGAGAAGTTCAGGTAGATTTGGAGCGCGTAGCCGTAGATCGCGCCGAGTGACTCGGTCGAAGAGTAGAGCGCCGGCTGGTCGAAGACGCGGTTGACCAGGTTCGTCCCGATGAAGGTCGCGGCGGCGATCTTGATCGCGCCGACGACGATCATGAAAATCGCGCTCGTCCCCTCCTCGCTCGTCAGGGCGGGCTGCTGGCGCAGTTGC
The DNA here is from genome assembly GCA_035563515.1 of Pyrinomonadaceae bacterium. Taxonomy (GTDB): domain Bacteria; phylum Acidobacteriota; class Blastocatellia; order Pyrinomonadales; family Pyrinomonadaceae; genus QHXM01. The sequence continues at coordinate 80,734 of DATMVE010000019.1, read as the reverse complement.
GGAATCAACTGGTGCGCGCGCGCGAGCGGCCCCGTCTCTATGGTCGGGAAGAAGGAGACGAAGGCGAGGTAGTCAAGGTACCTCGTCGCGGGACGCTGAGGCTTCTCCTTCGTCTCGCGGTAAACGTCGATGACGTAGCTGAGCGAGCGGAAGGCGAGGAACGACATGCCGACGGGCCAGACCAGGTGGAGGACGGCCGGCGGGACTTCCCAGCCGAAATTGGCGAAGAGGTTCGAGAGCGGCTCGCTGAAGAAGTTGAAATACTTGAAGACGGCGAGCGTGCCTATGTCGGCCGCGATGCTCACCCCGAGCAGGAACTTGCGCCGACGCTGGTTTGTGCTCGCGCCGATTGCGCGCGCGGTCAAAAAGTCTACGGTCGAGATGAGGAAGACGAGCGCGAGGAATTTCCAGTTGAGCAGGGCGTAAAAGTAGTAGCTCGCGCCGAGGATGAAGGTCACGCGCAAGACGGCCGGGATGCTCCGCCAGGAGAAGAAGAGCCAGTAGGCGAAGAAGACGATGGCGAGGAACAGCATGTACTTGCCTGTGAAAAACATTTCGAGGTTACTCCGTCAGAATCTTCTAAGCCGCCTGCGCGCACGTCGCCCGCGAGGGAAGTCCGCGGACGGCCGTATTATCGCCTATGGTTGCCGGCGCTGGTAACGCGTGCATCAACGTCGTGGGATTGTGGGCAGCCACATAAACCGCAGGCCAGAGGGTAATCTTTAGTGCGGAACGCAAACGTCAAAGGACTCGCCGCGCGTCCGTTGGTTTGCGGGAAAATTGAAAATAGCTTTTGTGTTCCCTGGTCGAGCCGCCCGGCATGGGCGGCTAAAAGCGCCGCGCTAAAGTCTTGAGAGTCGGGGACTGATGCCGGAGAGCGCGGCTCCGGCACAGGCCGAGAATATACAGAACGCGTCGGGTTAAAAGCAAGGCAGGAAAAGCAACTTTGCGGGAGGAGTGATGGGTGACGAATTAAAAGCGAGGACCCGTTTTTAATTCGTCGTTCATCATTCCGCGTTCATCATTATTTTTTCCGCGGCGGATTGCGCGGCGTGCGCGCCTGGTACTTCTTGAAGGCGTCGTAAACGTCCTCGTAGAACATGGAGCCCATGCGTATGTAGCCGTCTTTGGTCAGGTGGACGCGGTCGCCCTGGCCGAGCCCCATCGAGGCCCAAACGTCCATCGAGCCGGGGCCGCCCATCGCGCCGTAAGAGCTCCAGAAGGCCGCGCCGACCTCGATGGCCGCGCGCCGCTGCGCCTCGATCATCGCGGCCATCTTGCCGTCGAGATGGATGTCGGAGCGGTCCGGCGGCCCGTAGACCAGAATCGAAGCCTGCGGCGCGGCGCGACGGAAGCGTTTGAGGATGGCGGCGAACATCTGCTTGTAGGACTCTATCGTCCAGTCGCCGTCCGAGACCTCGTTCGTGCCGTAGGCGACGATAATCAGGTCGGGCTTGCGCTGGACGATGTTGTCCACGAACGCCGTGTCGTTCCAACTGATGAGGCGCTTGGCGCGAGCGCCGTTGATGCCCAGCACGTCGTAAGAGACTCCGGGCGCGATGTGTTCGGTGACGATGCCGAGGATGCGCGTCTTGCCGGGGGCGACGGTTCGCACCTCTATGCGGTGCATGCGGTCGGCCGGGAGCGGCGCGGTGAAGTAGTCCGGGAGCGGCGCGTCCGAGGCGAGCGAGAGCGGCTCTTCGAGCACGCTCACGCCGTCGACCATAATGTCTATCTTCCCGCCGCCCGGCTGCCGCAGGTAATAAACCTCGAAGTGATTGCAGGTGGCCTCAATCCAGGCGCGCTCGTCCGACTGCGTGGTGCTCAGCCCGATGCCCGCGAGCCCGTAAATGCCGTTGACCTCCACGCGCCCGCCGATGCCGTCGACCGTCCAGCCGGAGGTCGCGCCCGAAAGAACGCCGCGGCGCGGCGTGCTCATGGGGTTGCGCGGGACCATGTAGCCAGCGCCGCCGTCGCCGAACTCGGCCTGGAACTTTCTGCGAATCTCCGCGGTCAGGATGTCGGCGGCCGTGTGCGAGTCGCCGAAGTGCATGATGCGGACGGGCTCTATCCTGCGCTTGACGGTCGAGAGCGAGCGGAAGAATTTGTCGAGCGCGGCCGGGTTCTCCACGCCCCGGACGACCTTCAGGGCGGGCCGAGGGGCAGGAGTGGTGGCAGGCTGCGTGCCTTCCTGCTGTTTCTGCTGCGCCCTGATGGTCAGCGCCGTCAAAACTGCGGCGCAGGCCAGGAGGACGAGCGAGATTGTCATCAACTTCCTATTCACGCTGCCAATCATCCTTACTCCGACAAGCTCCTGTCAACCCATTTCCTCTCGCGCTGCGACGCCCGGCCGGCGCGAGACCTTCAGACGAGGAAAATTTTAAGAGGCGTGGCAAGAAACGCGCGCGAGCCGCGGGGGAATTTAACTTTCGGCCGCGTCGCGGGAAAGAGATGCGCTCGGGCGGGCGGCGGTTGCCACGCCCGCGCCCTCTGTGAGAGCATCATACCGCTTTTGCCTCGAAATTTCCTCTGTTTTCTGACGGAAGAGACACCATGACCACACCCGCCGCCAAGCTGCACCGCCACGTCTCCGAAAAAGCGAGCCGTTTTACAGAGTCCGTCATACGCGAGATGACGCGCGAAGCCTTAAAATACGGCGCGGTCAACCTCTCGCAAGGCTTCCCGGACTTCCCCGCCCCCGAAGACATCAAGACGCGAGCCATGGAAGCCATCGACGGGGACGTGAACCAGTACGCGATCACCTGGGGGGCGCGCGACTTCCGCGAGGCGATTGCGCGCAAGACGGAGTGGTATCTGGGCCTCTCGATTGACCCCGAGACGGAAATCACCGTGACGTGCGGCTCGACCGAGGGCATGATCGCCGCGATGATGGCGACCGTAGACCCAGGCGACGAGGTGATAGTCTTCGAGCCCTTTTACGAGAACTACGGCCCGGACGCGATTCTCTCCGACGCGGCCCCGCGCTACGTGCCTTTGCGCCCTCCCGACTGGACGTTCGACCGCGAGGAACTGCGCGCCGCCTTCAACGAGCGCACCAAAGCCGTCATCATCTGCAACCCGAACAACCCCACGGGCAAGGTCTTCACGCGCGACGAGATGGAGTTCATCGCCTCGCTCTGCCGCGAGCACGACGCCCTCTGCTTCACCGACGAAATCTACGAGCACATTCTTTACCCGCGCGAGGGGGCCGAGATCAGTCACATCTCTATGGCACAACTCGAAGGGATGCGCGAGAGGACCGTCATCGTCAACTCGATGTCGAAGACTTACTCTGTGACGGGCTGGCGCGTGGGCTACTGCATCGCGCCGCCCGAAATCACGGGCGCGATTCGCAAAGTCCACGACTTCCTGACGGTCGGCGCGGCCGCCCCCTTGCAGAGCGCGGGCGCTTACGCGCTCTCCCTGCCCGCGGCGTACTACGACAAGTTGCAGGGCGATTACGTCGCGCGGCGCGACCTGCTGCTGCCCGTGCTCGAAAGCGCGGGCTTCAAGACCTTCCGCCCCGACGGCGCTTACTACATCATGACGGACATCACGGGCTTCGGCTTCGAGACGGACGTGGAGTTCACGCGCCACCTGATACGCGAGGTCGGCGTCGCCTGCGTCCCGGGCTCCTCCTTCTACAGCCGCCCGGAGTTGGGCGCGCAGCAGGTGCGCTTCTGCTTCTGCAAGAAAGACGAGACGCTGCTCAAGGCGGCCGAGCGCCTGACGAAGCTTCGCTGACTGGGCTTACTCGCCGCGCGTGACTTTGTCTTCGTCGAGTAGGCGGGTCGTGTTCTCGGTGACGCTCGGCGGGGGGACGAGTTCGGCCGTGTTGGCGCGGCGCGGCGCGAAGTCTGAGGCGGGGATGCTCTGTTGCGGCGGCAGGGCCGAGACGCGCGCCCTGCCGCTGAAGTGTGCGGGCGCGGGCGTCGCCGCCGCGGGCAGCGCGTCCGCCTCCATCTCCGGCGTGTCGTCTTCGTAGAGTTTCGCGTAGATGATGCGTAGCAGGCCGCCGACGAAAGTTATCAGCGCGGCGAGCGGGATGAGCAGCTCCTGAAAGCCGAAGATGTTATGACTGAGGATGGCGACGATGGGCACGGCCAGCAGGCCGCTGACCATCTGCATGACGCCCGCCCGCATGCCCTTCTGGCGCGGAGACAGTCCTCTAACCTGTGGGCCGGTCTTGACCGTCTGCGTCGCCGGGACGCCGCCGCGCACGAGCAAGTCATTTACGCCGCCGAGCGGGAAGCCGCAGCGCGAGCAGAAGCGCATCTCGCTCGAAGCCTGTTCCTGACCGCATTGCGGGCAATACATTCTTTGAAAGTCCCTCTCTAGACGTGGTCGCCGGGAGCGCGCACTCACCCGCGCGCGCACAAGTGTGTCATAATCGCGCCCCGGAGGGAAGAGGGCTCAAACTTTCATGTGGGACGCCAAACGCCAGGCCATCTGGCTCACGACCGCGCTCATCCTGGCCACCTTCGTCGTCTACCGCGAGGCGCACGACGACGCGGGCCGCTTCGACCTGGGCTACTTCGCCCTCCTCGAACTCATCTTCATCACCGTCATCGTCATCATGTTCTACATCTACTCAAGAAAAAAGTGATGAGTGCTGAGTGATGAGTGCCGAGTAAAAGAAAGAAGGTCTTTACTCAGCACTCAGTCCTCAGCACTCATCACTTTTTTAATAGCTCGCGGGCACGAGCGTCTTGGAGCGCACCTGTATGCCGGAGTCGGCGACGATGAGCAGGCGGCGCGCGTCGCTGTAGGAGACGTTCGCGGGCGCGTAGGAGAGGAGATAACGGTTCTTGCGCAGCTCGTCGCAGATGGCCTTGGCGGCATCGCGCGCATCCTTGATGGGGAAGACGCGCCCGCCCGTGCCTTCGGCCAGTTTCTCTATCACCTGCACGGGCTTCGGCTGGTCGCGCCGCAGCGCGCCGCCCGTGCGGTCGGGCGCTTGCACGGCGTAGACGGTGATGTCCTGCGCTTGAAGCTCGGCCAGAATCCTGTCGAACTTAATCTTGCTGCCGCGGTCCAGCCCGTCGCTGATGACCACGATGATGCGCTTCTGGTTCGAGGCTTTGAACGGGAGCAGCGCGTCCTGCGCGACCGCGTGCAGCGCGTCGAAGAGGTGCGGGTCGCCCTTCTTGCGAAAAGTCGCGAGCGACGCCTCGATCTGCTTGGCGTCGTCCGTCCAGTCGGAGACGATCTCGGCCTGGTCGTCGTAGCCCACGACGAGCAACTGGTCGCCCTCGTAAATCTCGTAGGCGAACTCGCGCGTGGCCTCTTCGAGCTTATCCACGTCGGCGCGAATCGTCAGCGAGTTGTCCACCAAGAGCACTATCCGCGCCGGGCTCGGGTCCGGCGTCAAGCTCTTGATGATCTGCTCGATGCCGCCGTCGTAGAGCGAGAGCTGTTTGCTGGTGATGGGGCCGCTCCCTTCGCCCTCGCGCGTGGCGACGACGTTGAGCAGGACGGACCCCTTGTCGTCCGCGGGGCGCGGGCGGCGGCCGGCCTGCGCGAAGGCCGCGGAGGCCGAAGCCAAGACGAGAATCGTGGCGATTAGAATTTTTTCAGGCGCGCGCATCGGAATCAATCGGGAGAACTTTTCAGTCGCCGCTCGAAGGGGCCGGTTTAGACTTGCCAGACTTTTTAGAGGGGGCCTCCTCCTTCGGCGTTGCCTTGTCCGCGGCGGAAGCCGTCTCCGTCGCCTCTTTTTTCTCCTCCTTGCCGTCCGCCTTCTTGGCCTCGCCCTTCTTCCCGGCGTAATCGGTCACGTACCAGCCGGAGCCTTTGAACTGTATGGCCGGGGCCGAGAGCAGTTTTTCGAGGCGGCCGCCGCACTCGCCGCACTTCGTCAGCGGCTTGTCCGCCAACTTCTGCATCACTTCCCTGCGCGCGCCGCACTTGCGGCATCCGTACTCGTAAATCGGCACTTTTTGATTAACTCCAATCACAAATCTTCTAAACTTTCCGGCCCAAAAATTATACGGGCCGCCCAAGTGCGCCGCAAGTCAGTACCGCCTGCCGCGAGCGGGCGTGTATTCCCAACGCTAGACACCCGCCCGCCCGCGGCAGGCGGTACTGACACGGACGCTCCGCGCCGACAACCGCCCACTGCCTGCTGCCTGCTGCTTACGGCTTCTTGTCGGACTTTTCGTCTTTGAAGAGGATGTTGAAGACGAGGAAGAGGCCGGCGACGCCCGAGAGGAGGAAGAAGATGGCGGCGATGCCGGGCAGCCCGAAGATGGTGAACGAGGTCTCGACGCGCATCATCAGCGCGGCCCCGACGATGAGCGCGGCGAGCACGAGCCCCATCGTGATGCGGTTGGCGATCTTCTGGAAGCCCTCCATCAGCTTCGTCTCGTCAATCGCGTCCACCTTGATCTTCATCTCGTTGTTGGCGACCGCGTCCAAGAGCCGGTTGACGCGCGCCGGCAGCTTCTCCAGCAGCCCCTTGGCTTCGAGCAGCGTGTTGTAGATGTTCCCGGCCGAGAGGCTCTGCCGCAGGCGCTCGCCCATGATTTCGTTGGCGTGCCGGCGGATCGACGCGTTCGGGTCGAAGTCCGGGTCGAGCGTGTGGACTATCTGATCCAGGTTGAGCAAGGTCTTCGCGATGAGCGTGAACTCGGCGGGCAGGCGGAAGCCAGTCTCGCCGGAGATGCGCGTGATTTCGAGCACGACGCGGCCAGCGTCTATCTCCTGCACGTTGCTGCCCTGGTGCTGCGTGACGAGGTCCGCGACCTGCCGCGAGAACTTCTCCTTCTCGAAACTCTCCTTCGGCTCGCCCAGCTTGATGGTCAACAGCGCGGCCTCGTCGCCGCGCCCCTCGCTGATGGCTAAGAGCATTTGCAGGATGTTCTCCTGCGCCTGCGACGTGACGCGGCCGACCATGCCGAGGTCGATCAGCGCGACGCGGTTCTCGGGCGTCAGGAAGATGTTGCCGGGGTGCGGGTCCGCGTGGAAGATGCCGTCGACCAGAATCTGCCTGAGGTAGGCGCGGAACAACTCCTCGGCCAGCTCGTGCCCGTCCAAATCCATCAGCGCGAGCGGGCTCAGCTCCGTGATCTTCTTCCCCTCTATGTAGTCCATCGTCAGGACGCGCGAGGTGCTGAAGTCCTCGACCGGCATCGGCACGACGAGGCGGCGGAACTGCGCGAAGTTGCGGTTGAAGGTCAGGAGGTTGCGCATCTCCTGGCGGTAGTCCAGCTCGCGCAGCAGGCTCTTGCGCAGCTCCGTGAGGATTTTGCCGAACTCGTAGCGCCGGCCCGTCTCCGTGTGCGCGTCCAGAAACTCCGCGAGCCCTTCGAGGATTTCCAAGTCCTTGAGCACGACCTCGCGTATCCCCGGGCGCTGCACCTTGACGACGACGTCGCGCCCGTCGCGCATCTCCGCGCGGTGCACCTGGCCGAGCGAGGCCGCGGCCACGGGGTCGGCCTCGAACCGCGCGAACGCCTTCGAGATTCGCACGCCCAACTCTTCCGTGACTATCTCCTCGACCTCCTTGAAGGAGAACGGCTCCACGTCGTCTTGCAGGCGCGAGAGGGCTTCGAGGTACGGGGCGGGCAGGAGGTCTGCGCGCGTCGAGAGGAGTTGGGCCAGCTTGATGAAGGTCGGCCCCATCTTTTCGAGGTCCTTCGAGAGTTCAGCGGCCTCGGGAGCGGCCGCCTGCTCCTCGACCGCTTCGTCCGAGAGCGCGTCTTCGAGGCCGGCCTGCTTGACCAGGTCCGAGCGCCCGTACTTCATCATGAGCCAGGCGATGTCGCGGTAGCGTTTCAGGTGTTCGGGCTTGAGCGAGATTCCCATCGGGTTCCCTTCCGCGGCCGGAGAGTCTTCTTTCGTTTTTCGTTGGAGCGGAGTTGATTATGCCATTTTAATTCGGGAGAGAAAAACGGCGTCCCGCGGGCAGACGAAAATCGCGGGGGCCGCGTGGGAGAACTCGCCACGCGGCCCCCGCGATTTTCGAGAGGCGGTCGGGGCCGCCCCGCAATGATGACAGGATGCTTTTTAACCCATCGCGGCCTCGGGTTAGAAGTCGCAGCCGTAAGGCTTCATTGACTGCCGGCTCTGCTCGGCGGCCATCTTGCAGGCCGCCGCCAGCGACGAGCGGGTCTGCGGGTTGGCGGCGAGCTGTTTCCACGACGAGCGCCACTGCTGGAGCGTGGAGTTCCACTGCGCGCGCGCCGCCTCGGGAACCTTGCCCGTGACGCAGGCTTCGTACTTGTTTATGAAGTCGTCGCACTCGGGGACGCCGATGTCGTCGCCAGCGCCGGTCGCGGTGGTCGCGGGCGTGCTGGTCGTAGCGGGCGTCGTGGTCGTGGCCGGCGTCGTGGTAGTAGTAGTCCCCGGCGAGCTCGTGGTCGTCGTGGTCGTCTTATTCGCGCTGGTCTGGTTCGAGCCGTTGGTCGTCTCCGTGTTGCCGCACCCCGCGAGCAGGAGCGCGCAGGAAAGCGACAGAGTCAGGGCGACGAAGAATCTTTTGGACATCGAGAGTTCTCCTTCAAGTCCGGGCCCGCGAGGCTGGTTAGACTGTAGAACAGGGATTGGAAAAGCGCGTGAATGATATGAGAAGGAGTGCCGCTTTGACAACCGGCCTGGGCCAGGGGGCGGCGGGGCCGCCGCGGGGGGCGCTGACGACGTGCGTTCGCACGGCTGGTACTCGCGCAGCCCGGCCCGCGGCGGCCTCGCCCTGGCGTGACGAAATTCGTTTTACTTCCCGCGCCGCGCCCCGGCGTCTACTTTCCTGAGCGCGTCGGCCAGCGTGATGCCCGCGAAGGACTGTAAATCTCTCCGCACGGCCTGGGCCCCGCGCCGCAATTTGGGAGCGCCCAGCTCGCCCAAGCGGCCCAGCAGTTCGTCTATCCGCTTGACGAGCGCCTCGTCGAACGCCTTCGGCTCGCCGTCCCGGCCGCTCTGAATGATCGGCAGCAGCCGCTTCGTCACGACGGCCGTCTCGCGCGAGAGACGTTTGTCCGTCCGCGCCAGCACCATCAACTCGTCGCGGTTATCCTCAAGGAACTTCGCCAGCCTGCGGCCGGCGGCGGACGGGCGGGCCGAGCGGCCGCCGGAGGAAGCTAACGCCCCGGAGCCGGCGAACTTGATGCCCTCGATGATCTCGCCCGAGACGCTGAGGATGTTGATGCAGAACTCCATGAACGCGGCCTGCGCGTCTTCCATGATGCAGCTCGCTTCGGGGAAGGGCGGCTGGAATGATGTCAGGAAGTCCGGCTCACCGTTCTTCAAGACCAGCGGCCCCGTCTCGATGCAGTAGGTGAGGACTTTGCGGTCGGCGTTGTTCACGTAGTGGCGGCAGTAGCCGTAGTCGGTGCTGGTGGCCGACGTGGGGTAGAGATTGACGCTCTGCTTGACGGCATACTTTTTCCCGCGCACCGCTTCGATGGCCTCGGCCATGAGGTTGCCCACGTAGACGAACCAGTCCAAATCTTTCTTGGGGATGTACTCCTTGTAGGAGTCGCCCTTCTGGCCCCGCTCGCCGTCGAAGCTGGGGTTCTTGAAGTTCATCGTCGGCTGCGTGGTCTGGTTTTCGTCGTCGCCCCACGGGTACAGGACGAACTCGCTGTAAGAATGCACGTCGAGCATCCCGACGATGTGAGAGTACGTGTCGAGTAGGTCGCGGACGTTCTGCGATTCGGGTTCCGAAAAGGGCGAAGGCCCTTTGTAAAGCTGCTGGGAGCTGCAAGGGTTCGCCGAGGTCTTGATGCCGCTCGTCCACAGGAAGTCGAAGTTGCGGTTAACGTCCACGCCCTTGCAGTCCTCGCCCGGATTGGGCGCGCGGTTCCCGCGCCACATACGGTCGCCCGTGGGGCTGAGGACGTACTCGCGCCCGTCGGGATTCGCCAGCGGGAGGATGAAGATGTCCATGTCCTCGATGACCATCTTGACGAAGTCGGCCGCGTAGGTCCTCCCGCCCATGCTGTAGTCCTTGTTATTCTTGTAGGCGTAGGCCAGGTTGAACGCGAAGTAGATTAAGCTGTCCGGGTTGAGCAGCTCGCGCGCGTGGAGCCCGCCGACGAGCAGCACGCCGCGGCGGCCGCCCCCACTCCCTTTGCCCATCTTGACGGCGCGGATGGGCCGCCCTTCCCGCGAAGGTTTTAAGTTAATGACCTTGCAAAAATCCCCGTAGAGGTTCGGCAGCGCGCCGACCAGGTTGTCTATGCCCCCGGAGGGCATGTACCCGCCGCTGTAACCACAAAGAGCCATCACTGCACCTTCTTTCTGCGGTTGAATTCTTTCAGCCACGCCTTGTCGTTCATGGTCTGGACGGGCGGCACGGGCGTCCCGCCCTGGTCTGCCGCCTCGGCGGCACCTTTCGCGGCCATTTTCCCGGCCGACTTTTTCGCCTGCTTGCGCCCCTGCTCTACGTACTCTTCGATGATTTGGACTCGGTAGCCCGCCCCCCGCACCAGCTCTATGTCGGCTTCGGTCAGCAGTCCGCCGATGGAAGCCTCGCCCCTCTTGTTCGGGGGGAGGTTGAAAAGGTCCAGGTCGAGCCGTCGCAAGGCCACGAACGCCTTTTGATCGGACGCGAAGATGGTGACAAAGAAACGTCGCTGCATCACTACCTCCAGACTTGAGATGTACGGTCCGAACTTACGCGCAAGAGATGCCTTTAGGTCATCTTTTGCGACTCTGGTTGATTGTTGCCGTCCCTGGCGCGAACTAAGATGAGCGTGAGTGAAATCAGCAGCCTTGGGTCGAGTGTTCATTCCCAGGGGCAAGGTTGACGGTTGATAAGTGAGATGAAGCGAGCAGTCATGCCTTGACGGACAGCAAGGACGGTGCCAGTCGCGGCGGCGCACCGGCCTGTTCACTATCGGGCGAAAATGAGGCTTTCGTCCGCGCAGGGGCGGGCGGCTGTCCACAAAAGAGGACAACTCCGTGCGGCGGGTGAATACTAGCGTTGACTGCCGCGGCCCGAGACCGACAAGCATCCGCCTCACCCGCGTCGCCCGTGGGCCATTCTTTTAACGCAGCTTTTCGAGTTCCGCGAGGGCCGCCCGCATTTCGTCAATGTTTCTGAGGTCCCATTCGGGGAGAGTTTTTTTCTCCTGAGTTTTCAGCATCAAGTCCAACGCCCGGCGGTAATTTTCCTTTGCCGCCGCGAGGTGCGTCTGGCGCGTCTGCCCGGCGGTGCTTTTGACGAGTTCCGCGTGAAGCTGGCCGACACTTGCGCAGGTGGTTGCCAGGTTACGTAATGTTTGCGTATCGGCGGCGTCGCCCTCAACCCTCTTTTCAAACAACGCGATGGCTTTTTGATATGCCGCGAACGTGGCCGTGTAATCGCGCTGTTGCCACCGGGCGTTGCCGATTTTCGCATAAAGCGCACCCGCGTCAGCGTCATAGCCGCGATTGAGCGGGTCTTTGTCCATCAACTCAAGATAAATCGCCGCCCCTTTTTCCACATAAGAGATGGCTTCGTCCGGCTTCTTCAAAAGTGAAAGCGCCGTGCTGAGCCGAGAGTAAGTCCGCGCCAGATTGTGCCGCGCCTGAGCGTTGGCGCGGTCGGCGGCGACGGTCTCCTCGGCGACGCGGCGCGCCTTTTCGCTCAACTCGAACATCCGCGCGTTGTCAATTTCCTCGTGGATGACGGCTGCCGTTTGATAAGTCCTCCAGAGGTCTTGTTTGACATTCGCGTCGTGCGGATAACGCGCGGCGAGTGATTCAGCGAGGCTGACGGCTTCGTTCATTCTCGCCTCGGCTTCCGGCTGGCGGCTTTCCCACGAAAGCGAGAATCCCAGATACGCCAGCCCCTTGGAGAGAATTCTTTGGAGTTCCACGTCGTCCGCGCCTCCGCGGCGCAGCGTTTCAAGTTCGCTCGTCGCCCGCTCAAGCAGCGGAATGGCTTCGGCGAATCGGTTGACGTTCACGTAACTGATTGCGGTTTCGACTCGCGTTTCAAGATACCCCAGTCGCAACGCGAGCGAATCGGGAGCTTCGGCGACCAGGTTTTCGTATATTTGCGCGGCTTCTTGTCCGTCCCGTAGACCGCCTTCGATGTCGCTCTGGGACATCCGCCTGACGCCGAGCAGCCGCAAATTGTCCGCCAACAATCGCCTGTTTTCCGCGTCCCCGGGGTTCGTCGTCAACAGCCGCCGACGAATCGTCTGCGCCTTTTCCAGACTCGCAATCGCGCCGCGAAAATCGCTCAGGCTGGGCTTGTTCGAGTCGCCTTGCAGCACCCCGACTTTCTCGTACGCCGCCGCGAGTTCCATTCGCAAAGTCGTGTCGTCGGCGGATTCGACGGCGAGACTGTCCAGGTATTTCAAGGACTGCGCGACGAGCGACTGCCTGGCCGCGGTCGAGCCTTCGAGCCGCTCGATTTTCGGCGCGATGTCGTTCAAAAGCGCGTTCGAGAGCTGGCGCACGTCCGAGAAGCGCCGCTCGGCGCGGTCGCGCTCGCGCCGCGCCACGTTCGCTTGCCACAGGGCGAGCGCGAGGCCGACGACGAGCGAGACGAGGACGACCGCGGCCGCGCCGACCGAGACCTTGTTGCGGCGGACGAATTTCCCGGCGCGGTAAGTAAACGAATCCTTCTGCGCGCGGACGGGCAGGCCGTCCAGGTATCTTTGAACGTCTTCGGCCAACTGCGCGACGGAGTTGTAGCGGCGCTGCGGCTCCTCGCGCCGCGCCATCGAGACGATGTTCTTCAACTCGCCGCCGACAGACCTTTGCCCTTCGGCCTTCCGGCCCCCGCCATCCTGCTTCGTCGGCAAATTGGTCGCGACGGTTTTCTGTTCCGAGCTTTCGGAGCGCCAGCGCCCGGCGTCGGGCTGCGCGCCCTGCGAGCGGCGCGTGCCGTGCAGCAGGTCGTCGAGCAGCACGCCCAGGGAGTACACGTCCGAGGCCGTCGTGATCTGCCCGCCGCTGACTTGCTCGGGCGCGGCGTAGTCGGGCGTGAAGGCGCGGAAGTTCGTCTCCGTGCGCTCGTGGGCGTGCTCCGCGTCGAGCAGCTTGGCGATGCCGAAGTCGAGCAGCTTGGGCGTGCCGTCAGAAGTGACGAGTACGTTGGAAGGCTTGATGTCGCGGTGCACGACCAGGTTCTGGTGCGCGTAAGCGACGCCGCGGCAGACGGCGAGGAAGAGGCGCAGGCGCGCGGCGGTCGAGAGCCTGCGCCCTTCGCAGTACTCGTCAATCCTCACGCCCTCGACGTACTCCATCACGAGGTACGGCTCGCCGTCTTGACTGACGCCGCCGTCCAGGAGGCGCGCGATGTTCGGGTGACTCAGCGAGGCCAGAATCTGGCGCTCGCGGCGGAAGCGGCGCACGAGTTCGGCGTCGGCGAAAGTGCGCCCCACGATTTTGAGCGCGACTTGTTGCTGGAACTCGCCGTCCGCGCGCTCGGCTAGAAAGACCGCGCCCATCCCGCCGCGCCCGAGTTCCCTTATCACTTTGTAGCGGCCGAACTCTTTCCCCTCGTAGGCCGCGCCGGTCGCGTCGAAGAGCGAGGCGACCCCGAAGTCTTTCCTCTCAAGCATGGGCCGGCTCTCGTCGTGCGCTTCGAGCAGCGACTCGACCTCACCGCGCAATTCGGCGTCCTCGCCGCAAGCCGCGCGCAGAAAGTGCTCGCGCCGCTCGCGCGGCTGCTCCAGCGCGAGCGCGAACACGTCTTTGACCTTCTCCCAGTTTGTCGAGTCCATCGGAAATCCCTCCCCCGCACAGTAAGGCGTAAAGGGGCGGCGAAACAGCCCGCGGCTTAAGAACGGCTTTTGGAAATTTCTATGAGTTTCGCGCCAGCTCGCGCTGGAACCAGGCTTTGGCGAAAGTCCACTCGCGCTTGACGGTCGTCTCCGAGATGTTGAGGACGTGGGCGGTCTCCGCCAGCGAGAGGCCGCCGAAGAAGCGCAGCTCGACGATACGCGCCTGCCGCTCGTCCAACTTCGCCAGGCTCATCAGGGCTTCGTCGAGCGCCAGGAGGTCTACCTCCCTCTGCGCCGCGAAGCTGACGGCCTCGTCGAAGGCCACTTTCTGACCGAAGTCGCGCTTCTGGGCGCTTTTGGAGCGGGCGTGGTCGACGAGGATGCGCCGCATGACCTGCGCGGCGACGGCGAAGAACTGCGCGCGGTTCTGCCAGGAGACGTTCTGCCAGTCAACCAGCCGCAGGTAAGCCTCGTGGACGAGCGCGGTGGCTTGCAGGGTCTGGGCGTTGCGCTCGTTTTGCAGGTACGAGGCGGCCAGCCGCCGCAGGTCGTCGTAAACGACTTCGAGCAGCTTCCCCGGCGCGTCGGGCTCGCCGGCGCTGGCCGCGTTGAGCAGGACCGTGACCTGTGCAGTCTTCTCCATCTCTCTACAGTACCCGCGCGGATTATAGGCGAAAAGCGGTCAATCCAAAATAAATTCCCGGCCCGTGGGCCATTTCACCACTCGTTTGCGCCCTATCGGCCGGAGACACCAGACCCTCGGCGCGGAATTGGCCCAATCTGCGCCACCCGAAATTTCACGGCCGCCTCTTCGCCCGGAAAAGACGACCGACAGTCTACAGAGGAGAATGATAATGAACAGACAACAGCCCCCCGCGGCGAAGGGCACGCCCCGCCGCGCCGTCAACTCTCACCGCAACGCGCGCCGCGTCGCCCACGCGCTGTCACTCCTGATGCTCCTGCCCGGCCTGCTGGCGGGGGCGTGGCTGACGCACGGCGCGTCGGCCGTGCGCTCACACACGCCGCCTCCTGGGGCGGCCTCTGCGATGACGCCGTCCCCGGCTCAGACGGCGTCCAGTTGCGTCGCGCCTCCTTTCGGCATGGTCGCGTGGCTCGCGGGCGACGGCGACGCGGACGACATCAGCGGGCGCGACAATCACGGCACGCTGCAAAACGGCGCGACCTACGCGCCGGGGAAGGTCGGTCAGGCTTTCTCCCTGGACGGCGCGGACGACTCGATAATCATCAACCACTCGCCGGCCCTGATGCCCGCCGCGGTCACGATAGACCTCTGGGCATACCCGACCGCTTACGGGCCCCGGTACAACAGGCTCGTCGAGAAAGGCGGCGCGGGCGCGACCGACATGGGCGGGTACGGGCTGGAATTTAATATCTGCCAGGATCGCACGCCCAGTTGCTCCGATTCGATGACGAAGGGGATCGTCAGCTTTGTCATCTGGCTGGATTCGGTCGGGTTCGTCTACGTGGACTCGCTCAACCCGATTCCTTTGAACCAGTGGACGCACATCACAGGAGTGTACGACGGCTCCAACCTCTCCCTCTACATAGACGGCGCGTTGCAGGGAACGGCGTCGGCCCCTATGGGATTCACGACGCAGGCCGTCTCGGTCGGCGGCATGCTGAACTCCACTTCCTTCAATTTCCCGGGGCAAGTTGACGAGCTGGAAATCTTCGACCGCGCCCTACAGCAGTTCGAGATTCAATCAATCGTCGACGCCGGGAGCGCGGGCAAGTGCAAGCCGCCCGAGGACGCGGACGGCGACGGCGTCCTCGACGCGGACGACAACTGCCCTTCGGACCCTAACACCGACCAGGCTAACAACGACGGCGACGCGCAGGGCGACGCCTGCGACCCCGACGACGATAACGACACCGTCCCGGACGTTGCGGACAACTGCCCGCTCGTCAGCAACACGGGGCAGGCCGATGCGGACGGCGACGGGCAGGGCGACGCCTGTGACGAGAACAACGCCCCGGCCCTCGCCCCCGTCGGCGACCATGTCGTGGACGAACTGGCGACGCTCACTTTCACAGCCAGCGCGAGCGACCCGGACGTTTCCAACAACCTGATCTATAGCCTGCTGAACGCGCCGGCGGGAGCTTCAATCGACTCCTCCACGGGCGCTTTCAGTTGGACGCCGTCAGAGTCACAGGGGCCTGGAAGCTACACTTTCTCCGTCTTCGTCAGCGACAACGGCAGTCCGGCCATGAGTGATGCGGAGGTCATCACGGCCACGGTCGGCGAGGTCAACGCCGCGCCCTCCCTCTCTGGCGTGCCCGCGGCCGCGACGATTGACGAGGCTTCCGCCTACGGCTTCGACGCCGACGCCGCCGACACGGACCTGCCCGCGCAAACTCTCGCGTTCTCGCTCGCGGGCGCACCCGCGGGCGCGACGATTGACCCTGCCACGGGCCTCTTCAACTGGACTCCGACCGAAGCGCAGGGGCCCGGCGCGTACGACTTCGCGGTCGTCGTCTCGGACGGCGTGACGACCGCCTCGCAGCCCGTCTCGCTGATTGTGCGGAACGTGAACCGCGCGCCAGTGCTCTCGGCCATCGGCGACAAGACCGTCTCCTGGGGTGACGCGCTCAGCTTCACGGCCGCGGCCTCCGACCCGGACGGCGCTGACAACACGCTCTCCTTCAGCCTCGAAGGCGCGCCCGCGGGCGCTTCAATTAATCCTGCGAGCGGCGTCTTCAACTGGCAGCCGTCCCTCTCGCAAGGGCCGGGTGACTACACTTTCAACGTCCGCGTGACGGACGACGGCGACCCCGCGCTCTACGACGAAGAGACGGTGACGGTGAAGGTCGTCGACGCGACCGCCCCGGCGTCGTCGGCCGCGCTCTCCGAGACGGCGAACGGCGCGGGCTGGCACAAACAGAACGTGACCGTCTCGATCACGGCCCAGGACCCGCAGGCCGGCTCCGGCGTCAAGCGTGTCACTTACACCACGAGCGGCGCGCAGTCCACGGCCTCGCCCGTCGAGGTCAGCGGCGCGGCGGCCTCGCTCGTCATCAGCGCCGAGGGCCTGACGTCCGTCAGCTATTTCGCCACCGACAACGCAGGGAACAGCGAGCCCGCGCAGGTGTTGACGATCAGGCTCGACAAGACTTCACCTTCAATCAGCGCGCAGCGCGACACGCCCGCCAACGCCGCCGGGTGGAACAACGCGGACGTGCATTCGAGTTACAGTGCATCTGACTCGCTCTCGGGTCTCGACGGCTCATCGCCTGCGACCGGGGCCCACGTCTTTACGCAGGAGGGCGCGGGCCAGTCCAGGGCCTTCACGGTCACGGACCTCGCGGGCAACACCGCGAGCGCCACCATCACGGGCGTCAACATAGACAAGACGGCCCCGGTCGTCACACTCAGCGCGCCGCAGGACGGGGCGGCTTACCTGCTCAAGCAGCCCGCGGCGGCGGCCTACAACTGTAGCGACGCGCTCTCGGGCGTGGGCCAGTGCGCGGGCACGGCGGCGAACGGCGGGGCGCTCAACACCAACGCGGTCGGTGCCTTTACCTTCACAGTCCAGGCCGCGGACCTCGCCGGCAACGTCGCGGCGGCCGGGCCGAACCGCTATACGGTGGGCTTCGGCGAAGTCCTGCTCTACGACCCGACCAAGGCGCACCAGCGCGGCAGCACGATCCCGTTCAAGCTGAAGATCACGGACTACTACGGCGCGAATTACTCCGCGCCGGGGCTGGCCGTGACGGCGCTCGCGGCCGTGAAGCTCTCGGGCTACGCGCCTGGGGACGTGTCGGCTCTGACAGACGCCACGCCGGACGAGAACTTCAAGCTGACGGGCGACCAGTATCACTTCAACCTCAAGACGACGGGCTTCACGCCGGGCACATACGCACTCATCTACTCGGTGACCGGCGACCCGCGCACGCACTCCGCACAGTTCCAGATCAGGTGAGGGGGGGGGAATTGTGCGTGCGGGAGGGGCCGCGTGGAATCCACGCGGCCCCTTCCCGTCGCCGATTTCAGAGGGAAACTGGGCCATAAAAATATTTCCACGGGCCGTGGGCTGTTTCCGCGCCGGTTTGCGCCCTATTGGCTGAAAGGGAGGTCAATGAAGACCATGAGACTCACAACAAAATCCGCGCGCAACGCGCTCGTCGCGGCCCTGATGGCGGCGTCGCTCATCTTTGCCCTGTCAATTGACGGCGTAGTGTCCAGCGCCCAGTCCGGCTTCGAGGGCGACTACGACCTCAGCTTCGGCACGAACGGCTACACGGTTGACCAGGAAGACGTTGACCCGGCCGCCGCAGACGAATATCAATCCCTCTTTTACACGGGCGAGCTTCTGCCGAACGGCTCGATCATCGCCGGAGGACGATATGTTGACAACGCTCCGAGAGGAGATTTTTATCTGAGGAAATTTACCTCGACAGGCGCGGTTGACACATCTTTCGGTACGAACGGATTAGTCCGCACCAGTTTTAACTACCGGCATGACGGCGTTGGCGGAAACGACACGCCGCAGGTTTTGAAAGTTCAGCCTGACGGCAAAATCGTTTTTGCCGGTCAATGTACAATGCTTGAGCCGGGTCCGTGGCCGTCGCAGGCGTTTGGAGTTGACGCCTGCGTCATGCGCTACAACGCGAACGGCACCCTCGACCAGACGTTCGGCGGCGGAACACTTACTTACAATTGGCCCGGCTCGACTCATAGTGTGCAACTTGAGCCGGGCAAAGTGATTTTCCAAACCGGAGTTGTCAGTAGCGGGCAAACGTTTGGCACAAGCGGTATTTATTACGACATGGCGATTCAGCCCGACGGCAAAATCGTACTCGTCGGCGAAACGCGCAATTACGCCAGCTTCCATATCGCACAAGGTTACGGCGCAATCGTCGTTCGCTTAAATCCGAACGGCTCTCTTGACACGACATTCGGTGTCAACGGCATTGCCAGATGGAGCGCGACGGTAATTCCTGAGGGTTGCGGTTCTTATGCGCCGAGAAGTTTCTCCGGCGTGCGCCTGCAACCGGACGGGCGAATTATCGCCGTCGGGTACGACGAGATAACCAGAGGCGATTGTTTCAACGGAACACGTTTCGTCGTGACGCGCTGGACGGCCGCCGGGCAGCTCGAAACCGTGAAGCACATCGGCAATCTCACCGACGTTGACGTTTTCTTCACGGAGCGCGCCGTCTCCGCTCATCTCACCGGAGGCGGAAGCAAAATTCTCGTCTCCGGTTCTTCCCGAAACTTGAGCGGAACTCCGGGGGGACGCCAAAAGCCGACGATGGTTCGCTTGAACCTCAGCAATTTATCGCTCGACACAACTTTCGGGACCGGCGGAATCGCCCAATACGACAGAGTGAGCGATAGTTGGGTCTTCTCGACTTTATACGTCAAAGCGATTCAGCCGGACGGCAAAATCCTCGGCACGGACAATACTCTCAGTGGCAGTCCCGACAGCGTCGTGCGTTTTAACCCGGGCGGCTCTCTCGACCAATCTTTCGGCAACCTGGATGTTAACGGCAACCCCGGACACGGCAGGGCTAGAGTTAACGTGACGCACTACAACGGCCTTTCCAGCGCACTCAACGTCGGGCAAATCCTCGTGCGCCCGAACGGCAGAATCAATTTAGTCGGCTACAGCGCGGCGCACGGCGGCCTCGGCATCCTGCGCGCGGTGGTCTCGCAGCAGAACACGGAGCTGCCCACCTACACTCTGGCGGGCCGCGTCCTCAACGGCGCGGGCGTCGGCGTCGCGGGCGTGACCGTCAACCTCTCCGGCTCGCAGTCCGCCAGCAAGGTGACGGACGCCTCCGGCAACTACTCCTTCGCGAACCTCCCTATGGGCGGCAGCTTCACCGTCACGCCGGCGAAAGCCGGACTGACTTTCGTCCCCGCGAGCAAGAGCGTCGCGAACCTCTCGGCGGACCAACTGAGCGTCAACTTCTCTGTCCCCTCGCTCTCCGTCAACAACATCACGACGACCGAAGGCAACACGGGCGAGACGACGGCCACTTTCACCGTCAAGCTGACACCGGCCAGCACGCAGGCCGTGAAGGTCAAGTACGCGACGGCCAACCAGACTGCGCTCGCGCCCGGCGACTACACCGCGCTCGCGCTGACCGAGGTCACTTTCGCGCCTGGGGAAACGAGCAAGCCGGTCGCGGTCAAAATCAAGGGCGACGCGCTCGACGAGGCGAACGAGACTTTCCGCCTGCTGCTGAGCGCGCCCGTGGGCGCGGTCATCTCCGACAACGAGGGCGTCTGCACCATCACGGACAACGACCTCCCGCCCTCGCTCAAGGTCAACAGCCTGACTGTGACGGAAGGCAACGCGGCCACGACGGCCACCTTCACCATCACTCTCTCGGCGCAGAGCGCGCAGACCGTCACGGTCAAGTACCAGACCGTCAACGGCACGGCCGTCGCGCCCGCGGACTACACCGCGAAGGCGCTCACGACCCTGACCTTCGCGCCCTTCCAGACCACGAAGACCGTCGCCGTGACAGTCGCCGGCGACCTCTCGGACGAGGCCGCGGAGAGCTTCAAGCTACAGCTCACGGCCCCGACCAACGCGACGATAGCCGTGAGCGCGGGCACCTGCACCATCAACGACAACGACGCGCCGCCCGCGATCACGATTAACAACGCGACGGCGACCGAGCCGGACTCGGGCACGCGCGCCCTGATCTTCACGGTGAAACTCTCGGCCGCGAGCGGCCAGACCGTCACTGTGAAGTACGCGACCGCCAACGGCACGACCAACCCCGCGGCGGCCGGCACCGACTACACGGCCGTCGCGCTGACCACTTTAACTTTCCTGCCCGGCCAGACCAGCAAGACCGTGATCGTGCAGGCGAAGGGCGATTTGGTGAAGGAACTCAACGAGACCTTCTTCGTCAACCTGAGCGCCCCGACGAACGCGACCATCGCCGACGCACAGGGACTCGGCACCATCCTCAACGACGACTGAAGCGGCGCGCACGCTTCGTCGCTTCACAAACGAAAGGGGCGGCGGCCACTTGATAAAGGTGGCCGCCGCCCTTCTTTCTGCCACGGCCGAGCCGACGCGCGGCCGGCCCGTCGTCAGAACGTTTTCAGAGTGTAAAATTCGCCGGCCTTCGGGAAGACTACGTCGTAGAACTTTCCGTCACCGCCTTTGACGCTCCGTATCTCCATCGAGAACGACCAATCGCCTCGGCCGAAGCGCCGCTTACTCAACTGAAGCTCTCTCGCCTTCGCGTTTTTGAAACGGTAGCGCGGCTTGTCGCCCGACTTGTCCATCCCGTTAACCCAGACCGGATTGGCGGTCCACCCAACGGCATTCCACCACAGCTCGCTTTCGGCGTTCTGCGGCGCGAGGTCCGGCTTGTCCGCGGGCCATTCCCCCAACTGGGCCGAAACGTGTAGATTGAGTGGCGCGGGCAACGCGGCCGTCTTGAGCTTCACGTCGAGCGTCCCGAAGCTTCCCTCCGGGTAGCCGTAACACAGCCAAACGTAGTGCTTGTCCTGGTACACGTACAACTCGACATCCCCGGAGACCGTCAGGCGCTTGGCCCCCAGCCGCGGATATTCCTCGCAACTCCCGTCCACTAGCGGCGGCTCCTGCGCGAACGAACGCTCCGCAGCCCCGCACACGGAAACGAGCGCCAGGGCAACGAGCCACAAGCTACTAAGGCAAGCTCTCACTTCTCTTCTCCTTCGGGTCACAGCCAGGTAAAGGGGCGCTGACGAGGCTTCGTGTTCAGTCTCGCGGTAGAAGGCGCGCGAGGTCTACGAACCGGCGCACGATATTCCCGCCGAAAGATATATGTCAATAGTTAAAGAAGCGCACGCCGGGTCCGTCGGGTGGCCGTAAATCTCCCGACGCCCCAATTTTGGCAGCTTTGACTTTTGGTTGATGTGTAATACATTTCTGTTTTGGTCGTTTCCCGCATCAAAGTGCGGGGCGCTTAACCGATGACTATCCCGGCAGGCACTCACTTCGGGCGCTACGAGGTTCGTTCCCAGCTCGGCGCGGGCGGTATGGGTGAGGTCTATCTGGCGCACGACACGCAACTGGACCGCGCGGTCGCGCTCAAGCTCCTGCCCGCCAACGTCACCGAGGACGAGGACCGCCTGCGCCGCTTCCAGCAGGAGGCGCGCGCCACCTCCGCCCTGAACCACCCGAACATCCTGACCATCTTCGAGATCGGACAGAGCGCCGGCACGCACTTCATCGCCACCGAGTTCATCGACGGCGAGACGCTGCGCTCCAAGCTCATGCGCGGCCGCATGAAGCTGAACGAAGTCCTGGACGTGAGTATCCAGGTCGCCTCCGCGCTCTCGGCCGCGCACGAGGCGGGGATTGTTCACCGCGACATCAAGCCCGAGAACATCATGGTCCGCCGCGACGGCTACGTGAAGGTGCTCGACTTCGGCCTCGCCAAGCTGACGGAGCAGCGCGCGGCTTCGAGCCCGAGCGCTCTCACCTTCGCGGAAACGGGGCCGGGCATCGTTATTGGCACAGTCACCTACATGTCGCCCGAGCAGGCGCGCGGCCTGCGCGTGGACGAGCGTACGGACATCTTCTCTTTCGGCGTCGTGCTCTACGAGATGCTGGCGGGCCGCGCGCCCTTCGGCGGCCCCACGCCGAGCGACGTGATCGTCGCCATCCTCGACCGCGAGCCGCAGCCGCTCAACTTCACGCTCCCGGACGTGTCGCCCGAGATGCAGCGCGTCGTCTCGAAGGCGCTCGCCAAAGAGCGCGACCAGCGCTACCAGACATTCAGCGAACTGACCACGGACTTGCGCGGCCTCCGCCGGCGGCTGGAATTCGAGACGGCGAACCTGAACGTCACCGCGCCGCGGGAGACGCAAGCGAGCGGCGGGCCCTCCGCCGAAACGATGACGGCGTCGCGCGCCGACGCGCAGACCGTCATGATACGTACCGCGGGGCGCGAGACGGACGAGGCGCAGGCCGGCGCAGAGACCCTGAGGCTCGACTCGAACCAGCCCTCCACGCCGGAGATCGCGCACGTCCTCTTCATGGACCTCGTGGGCTTCTCGAAGCACAGCATCAACCAGCAGTTCAACCTCCAGAGGAAGCTCAACGAGATCGTCAGCCAGACGGACGAGTTCCGCCGCGCGCAGGCCAACAACCAGTTGATCTGCAAGTCGACGGGCGACGGCATGGCGCTCGTCTTCTTCGTCGACCCGGAGGCCCCGGTGCGCTGCGCGCTCCAAACCGGCCGCGCGCTTTTGGGCAGCCCGGACGTGCAACTCCGCATGGGCATACACAGCGGCCCGGTCCTGAGGACCGTCGACGCCAACCGCCAGCGCGACGTGGCCGGCAGCGGCATCAACATCGCCCAGCGCGTGATGGACTGCGGCGACGCCGGACACATCCTCCTCTCGAAGTCCATGGCCGACGTGCTCAGCGAGATCGGCGACCGCAGTGAGCAGGTCGAGTACGTGGGGCGCGCGAAGGTCAAGCACGGCGTCGAGCTACAGCTTTACAACCTCTACACGGACGACCTGGGCAATCCGATCCCGCCGTCCGTCATCTCGCTGCAAAACGTGGAGCCCGCCGGGCAGCAGCAGAGCGGGCCGCGCCGCGGGCCGATTGACTCGCTCGCAGTGCTCCCGCTCGCCAACGCCAGCGCCGACCCAGGCACCGAGTACCTCTCGGACGGCATCACGGAGAGCATCATCAACACGCTCTCGCAGCTCCCGCAGCTCAAGGTCATGGCGCGCGCCACCGTCTTCCGCTACAAGGGGCGCGAGGTCGACGCCGCAGAGGTCAAGCGCGACCTGAACGTCCGCGCCGTGATGATGGGGCGGGTGCTCCAGATCGGAGACAACCTCGTCATCAAGACGGAGCTGGTCGACACGGCGGACGGCTCGCAGCTCTGGGGCGAGCAGTACCGCCGCAAGGCCGCGGACATCTTCGAGGTGCAGGAGGAAATCTCGAAGGAGATTTCCGAGAAGCTGCGCATCAAGCTGACGGGCGAGGAGAAGAAGCTTTTAGTCAAGCGCTACACGGACAACACGGAGGCTTACAGGCTCTACCTGAAGGGCCGCTACTGCCTGAGCAAGGCGACGCACGAGGCGCTCAACAACGCGCTCAAGCACTTCCGGCAGGCGATTGACGTTGACCCCGACTACGCGCTCGCCTACGCGGGGCTGGCCGACGCCTACTACGCGCTCTCGTCGAACCACCTCCCGGCCAACGAGGCCATGCCGAAGGCGCGCGCGGCCGCCGAGCAGGCGCTCAGGCTCGACGACGAGCTGGCGGAGGCGCACGCCTCTCTGGGGCTCGTCAAGGCGTTCTACGAGTGGGACTGGGCCGGGGCCGAAAAGGAGTACAGGCGCGCGATTGAATTGAATCCGGGCTACGCCTCGGCGCACCACTGGTTCGGCTGGTATCTGGCGCTCACGGGCCGCCTGAACGAGGCCATCGCGGAGGTCAAGCAGGCGAGCGAACTGGACCCGCTCTCGCTGGAAATCAACTCGGACCTGGGGCTCTCGTTCTTCTTCGCGCGCCAGTACGAGCGCGCCATAGAGCAGTTCGAGAAGGCCATCGAGATGGACCCGAACTCCGTCTGGACGCGCTTCTTCATGGGCTGGGCGCGCGAGCAAAAAGGGGACTACGCGGAGGCCATAGCGGAGTACGAGAAGGCCGCGCGGCTGGACGACTCGCCGCTCATCATGGCCGCGGTCGGCCACACGCACGTGATGGCGGGCCGCCGCGAAGAGGCGCAAAGGGTGCTCGCGGAGATGACGGAGCTGGCCTCGCGCCGCCACGTCTCCTCTTACCACTTCGCCATCCTCAACGCCGCGCTCGGCAGCCGCGACGAAGCTTTTGACTGGCTCGAAAAATCCTACGCCGCCCGCGAGGAGGCCCTCGTCTGGCTCAAAGTCGACCCGCGCCTCGACGGCCTCCGCACAGACCCGCGCTTCATCGCCCTCCAGCGCCGCGTCGGGCTACCGCTATAAAGGGAGGGATGAGGGATGAAGAAAAGACGGAAAGCTTTTATTTCATCCCTCATCCCTCATCCCTGTTCTTCCGTTGACTCGCCGCACGATTTAGCTTAGAACCTGTCGTAAGGCTTTAACACCCCTGGCAAGGAAGTCATCAGATGAGTAAAGTTTTGGGCAAGGGCAGAGTTTCTGTAATCATGCTCCTCGCACTCTCGTTCGCGCTCTCGGCGGCGTGCGGGAAGAGCGCGAACACGGGCAACGGCAACGCCGCCAACACGGGCGGGACGACTACGACGACCACGACGACCGGCGGCGCGACGGGCGGCGGCGCGGAGGCCGGGAAGCCGACGGCGGCACTGCGCGCCTACTACGAGGCGTCCATGCGCAAGGATGTCGCCGCCGCGAAGAGATACCTCTCGGCCAGCACGATGCGGATGCTGGAAGACAGCGCGAAGCAAATGGGCAAGACGGTGGACGAGGCCATGGAGGAGGGGGCCAGGCAGAACACCATGAGCGCCATGCCTGAGATGAGCAACGAGAAGATCAGCGGCGACAACGCGTCCGTTGACGTAACCGCGATGGGCCGCCCGCTGACGATGCAGATGGTCAAAGAGGGCGGCGAGTGGAAGATCGCGCTGGACAAGACGCTCCAGAGCGCGGGCATTTCTACGGGCGGCGGCACCGCCGGCGGCCCCACTCAGACCGAGCCCGAGGGCGGCGACGAAGACGAGCACGGCGGCCACGACGAGAAGTAAGACCGCGCGCAGAATAAGAACAGAAAGGGGGCGGGCCGCGGAGTAACACGAAGAGACACGTAAGGAATTATGCTTAGTGTCGTTTCGTGTTACTCCGCGGCCCGCCCCCTACTTCTTTTGCGCCTTCACTTCTTCACCAGCCGAATCTCGTAGAGGCTCGGCCAGCGCTTGCCCGTGACGAAGAGGCGGTCGTGCTCCGCGTCGTAGGCGATGCCGTTCAGGCAGTTCTCCACGCTGCGGGCGTCGCCCTGGTGGTGCAGCCCCGTCATGTCGACCCACGCGTTGATCTTCCCCGTGGTCGGGTCTATGCGGACGATGCGGTCCGTCTTCCAGACGTTGGCGAAGATTTCGCCGTTGACGTACTCCAGCTCGTTGAGCTGCGTCAGCGGCTGCCCCTGGTCGAAGACGCTGATGGTCCGCTGCACCTGAAAGCTCGCCGGGTCCAGGAAGCGTATGCGGTTCGTGCCGTCGCTCATGATGAGCGAGTGGCCGTCGTTGGTCAGCCCCCAGCCCTCGCCCTCGTAACTGAACTCGCCCTCCTGCTTGAATTTTTTCAGGTCGTAGACGAAGCCCTTCCTCGTCTGCCACGTCAGTTGAAAAATCTTGTCGCGGAAGATGGTCAGGCCCTCCGCGAAATACTCGCGCGCGACCTCCACCTTCTTCTTCACCTTGCCCGTCTTCAACTCCACGCGGCGCAGGGTGCTCTCGCCGCGCAGGCCCGTGCTCTCGAACAACTGGCCGTCGTGAAAGACCAGCCCCTGCGTGTAAGCCTCGTCGTCATGCGGCCAGGTGTTGACGACCTGATAGGTGTAGACCGGCACGGAGTCCGCGGCCGCCTCTTCGCCGCTCTGCGCCGTCTGCATCGCGGTCGAAGGCCCCGAGCAGGCCAGGACCGCCACGAAGAGGAGCGCGGACAACAACGCTATGAAGAATTCACGCCGCATAGACTTCCTTAGGTGCGGAATTCCGACTCAACCCCTCTGCGCCTTCGCGCGAAATAGTTTTCTCAAAGACGCAAAAGGAGTTCGTGACACTCACCGCGCCGCGGTCTTCTGCGCCAGCGCGCGGTCGAGGGCGGCGCGCAAGCCCTCCGGCGTCAGGTTCATCAACTGCACGCCGTTGATGAAGATGGTCGGCGTGGCCTGCACGCCGTACGCCTCGCCCTCGGCGATGTCGTTCGCCACCTCCGCCGCGTACTGCCCAGAGTCGAGCGCCGCGTCGAACTTCGCGCGGTCCAGGCCCAACTCGGTCGCGTACCTCTTCAGCGAGACCACGTCGAGCGCCGACTGGTTCTTGAAGAGCACGGCGATGTATTCGAAGTACTTGCCCTGCGCGTTGGCGGCGTTGGCGGCCTCGGCGGCCTTGCGCGCCTGCGCGTGCATCTCCAGCGGGAAGTCGCGCACGACCAGCCGCACGCGGTTGCCGTAGCTCTTCAGCGTGTCGTCAATCACGGGGTGAAACGCCGAGCACGACGGGCACTGGTAGTCCGTGAAGACGACGACCGTCACGGGCGCGGTCTTGTCGCCGCGCGCGGGGTCGTCGTCCGCGCTGATCGTCTGGACGGGCGGCTCCGGCTGCGACAGAAAAATCTGCACCGGCACGCCCGAGCGCAATCGCTGCGCGAACTCCGACTCGACGCGGTTCTGCTGCTGGTCCCTGAGCAGGCTGGCGATGTCGGCGCGCACGCTCGCGAGGTCCGCCTTGATGCGGGCCTTGTTGTCCTCGTAAAACTTCGTGATCTCCGCGTCGGTCGGCTCCCTCAGCTTGTCCGCGACTTCCGCCTTGAAGACGGCCTCGGCCGTAATGTTCCGCTTCTTGGCCTCGGCTTCGAGGAGCATCTGGTTGATCTTCATGTCGAGGGCGCGCGCCTCCGCGTCGAAAATCTCGCGGCGCATCCTGTAGAGGAAGGGCTTGAGCCGCTCCTCGAAATCGCCGGCCGTGATCGTGCGGCCGCCGACGGTCGCGACCACCGTCCCCGGCGCGAGGTTCGGCGCGTTGACGTCCGCGCCCGGCGTGACGGTCGTGGCGGCGCGCATCCGCTGTATGAGGTCGTTGACCAGTTTCTGCCGGTTCTGCACGCGCAGGTACTCGACGATCTGCGGGCGGACGGATTTCAGGTCCGCGTTGCCTATCTGCTGCTTGTTCGCGTCGTAGACGGCCTTGACGTCGGCCTCGGTCGGCTCCGCGACGCGGTTGTTGACCTCCGCGTCCATCAACTGCTCGCGCGTCACCTTGCGCTTCTGCGCCTCGGCGTCCAGCAGCATCTGGTTGACGCGCGCGTCGAGCGCGTCTTTCCGCAGGTTAGGGAGGTTGCGCTCGAACTCCTCCACGACCTCGCGCACCTTCGGCTCCAGGTCGGCCAGCGTGATGGTCTGCCCGTTGACGACCGCCAGCGCGCCCGGCTGCGGGGCCGTCTGCTGCTGCCGCGGCGCGGGCGTCGCGGCGGGCGTCGGCCTGGGCGTGGGCCTGGGCGTCGTCGTCCTCTGCCTGGGCGTTTGCGCCGTCACGACCGCCGACGAGAGGAACAGGCCGAGCACGGCGGCGCAGACGAAATTTCGATGCCTCATTAAAGCTCTCTTTTCTGAACGAGAATGGGCCGGCGGCAGCCAGCCGGGACGATGATATGGGATTAGTGCGGCGAGAGCAAATTACGGTTGTCCGTCTGCCGGGTTTCTTCGTTCTCAAAAAAAGAACCGCGAAGGAACACGAAACGACGCGAAAAACTCTCTCACTGTTTCGTGTCGCTCCGCGCGGGTTCGCGGTTCCTTGAAGGTCGCCGCTTAACCTTCAACGCCCGCGCCGTCGGTGACGAGCTTGCGCACGCTTTCCAGTGTGTCTATCTCGGCGGGCGTTTTGTCGTCGCGCACGCGGAGGATGCGCGGGAAGCGCAGGGCGTAGCCGCTCTTGTGTCGTTTGGATTCCTGCACGCGGTCGAAGGTCACTTCGAGGACGACGAGCGGCTCGACGACGCGCACCTTGCCGTGCGCGAACTCTTGCAGCGTGTGCGCGCGGAACCACTCGGTCAGCTCAAGCAGTTCCGCGTCCGTCAGCCCGGAGTAAGCCTTGCCGACGTTCAAGAGCTCAGGGTCGCCTTCGGAGCGGCGGACGGCGAACGTGTAATCCGAGAGCAGGTGGCGGCGCTTCCCGTGCCCGACCTCGACGGCCGTGACGACCACGTCGAGCGTGGAGAGAGCGCGCTTCAGCTTCAGCCACTCGCGCCCGCGCCGCCCGGGCTTGTAAGAGGAGCGCGGGTCTTTAATCATCAGCCCCTCGTTGCCGCGCGCCCGCGCCGCGTCGAACTCCGCGTCGAGCGCCGCCGCGTCGCTCACGCGCTTCGCCTCCGACAGCCGCACGGTGCCCGCCGCGGGGACCAGCCGTTCGAGGACGCGGCGGCGCTCCTCCAGCGGTTCGTCAATCAGCACGCGCCCCGCGCCGTAGAGCAGGTCGTAGGCTATAAGGACGACGGGCGTGGCGGCCAGCAACTCGTCCCCGACGGTCTTGCGTCCCAGTCGCTTCTGCAACTCGCTGAAGGGCAGAATCACGTCCCCGCGCGCTGGCACAATTTCGCCGTCGATGATGGCGTCCGCGGGGAGGCTCGCGAGCGGCGCGTGCAGCTCCGGGAAGCGGTGCGTGACCTCGTCCATCGTGCGCGAGTAGAGACTGACCCGGCCGTCTGAGACGTGCGCCTGCGCGCGTATGCCGTCGAACTTGTCCTCCACGAAAAACTCTTCCGGCATCTGGCGCGCGATGTCCGCCAGATCGGCCGCGGCCGTCGCGAGCATGAACTTCAGCGGGTGGAAGAGGCGCATCTCGACGCCCGCGAGTTCGTTGCGCCTGGCGCGCACGGCCGTCTCGCCTATGTCGCCCGTCATCATGTTCGCCTGCGCGACCAATGCTAGCGGCTGGTCGAAGGCGCGGGCTATCGCGTCCTCCACCAAGCCTTCCTTGAGACCTATGCGTAAATCGCCCGCGAGCAGTTTGACGAGGTACTTCGCTTCGAGCGCGGTCGCGCCGACGAGAACACTCGTCAGCAGCGCCTTCTTGTTCTTAGTCCCCTTCATCTCGCTCAGGCGTTCGATGAGCGACTCCGTCTCGGCCAGCGTGATGACCGGCGGGGCCGCCTCCCCGCGCGTCTCGAGAATCGCTTCGAAGGCGACTTCACCCGAATCCCCCAGCCGCACGTAGCGCGGGCGCAAATTCTCCACGCTGAGGCCCGTGGCCTCGCTCAAGGCGTCGCGCAGCACGCTTGTGCCGACGTTCGTCGTGCGCGCGTCGTTCATGGCGAACTGGTGGCCCGCGAAGTAGCGCGCCGCGCGCACGAGGTCCGCGTCCGTCAACTCGTGCAGGTACGCGCCGACGAGCGCGGCCTTCAACAGCTTCTTCGCCGTCGCCGCGACCTGTTCGGCCGTCCGCGCGAAACGTTCGAGCAACCCGCTCGCGGCCTCGTCAGGCGTTTCTCGTCGCGCTTCTTTCCCGGCCGATGTTTTTTGTGCCACCCGCTTGCCCATCAACTTCTCAACCCTCGCCCGCCGCCTTCATCAACTCCTTCGGGCAGCGCACGGCCTCGTGAGCTTCCGGCGCGCCGCACACTTCCGGGTGCAGGACGCGCGCCAGAATCTCCACGCCGTCGACCACGCGCGGCCCAGGCCGGCTGAAGTACGAAGTCGCGTCCACGGCCCAGACCTGGCCCGCGCGCACGGCCGGGAGGTCATCCCAGCCTTCCGGCAGGCGCGCCTGCGGCAACTGGCGCAGTATGTCTTCCTTGTAATAACCGCACGGGATGAGCACGACTACTTCCGGCGCGTAGGCGCGAATCTCGTCGGCGGTAGTCGTCACGGACGGCCGCCCCTTGCGGCCGAAGGCGTGGTCGCCGCCCGCGATTGCGACCTGCTCCGGGACCCAGTGGCCCGGCGCGAACGCGGGCTCCAGCCATTCGAGCATCAGCGTGCGCGGGCGCGTCTCCGCGCCTTCGGCGGCCGCCGCCACGCGGTCGAGGCGCGCGCGAAGATGAGAGACGAGCTCAAGGGCTCGCTCTTCAACGCCCGTCAATTGGCCCACCGTCCTGATGTTCTCGAAGATGTCCTCAATCGTGTTCGGTTCGAGCGAGACGACGCGCGCGTCCCCGTCGAACATGCGCGCGGCGCGCTCGACCTGCTTGTAGCTGACGGCGCACACCTCGCACAGCTCCTGCGTCAGAATCAGATCGGGCCGCAGCGCGCGCATCCTTTCTTCGTCCAGCTCGTAGATGGAGCCGTGGCCGTCCAACTGCGAGCGGACGGCGTGGTCTATCTCCGCGCTCGTCATCGTCTCGTGCGAGATGCGGCTCGCCGTCAGCCGCGGCAGCCCCGCCACTGAAGGCGGGTAGTCGCATTCATGCGTGACGCCGACGAGGTTCCCCTCAAGCCCGAGCGCGCACACGATCTCCGTCGCCGAAGGCAACAGCGACACGACGCGCAACGTCTCTTCGCCCATCAACTCTCACTCCCTTTCCGCGTTTACAGTGCACTCAGGTTGCCGCCGGAGAGCGCCGCCTGTCAAGAACAGTAGGCAGCAGGCAGTGGGCAGCGGGCAGTAAGAACGAGCGACGGGCAGCGTTGAGCGTTTGTCTTTAACTGCCAACTGCCCACTGCCTACTGCCTACTCTTTTTGTTACAATCGGCAGAAATCTCAAGGAGCGGAAGTGATGCAGGACAGGCCGACGAGTTTCCCGACCACTCAGCCCGATGGCGGGCCTCTGAAGGCTCTCACGCGCGTCATGCTTGAGCGGCGCGCGACGGCGCACTTCACGGACGAGGAAGTCCCCGAAGAGTATTTGAACGCGATTCTGGCGCTCGGGTGCCAGTCGCCGTCGGGTTACAACTTGCAGCCGTGGCGCTTCATCGTCGTGCGCGACCCGGAGAACCGCAGGCGGCTGCAACGTGTCGCCTTCAACCAGCCGAAGGTCGGCGAAGCGCCCGTCGTCATCATCGCGCTCGGGATGAAAGAGGAGTGGAAGGAGCGCGCCGGCGAGGTCTTCCGCGAGGGCGCGTTGCGCGGCGCGGGTCGGATAGAGAACTGGGAGCAGGCGCGGGACAGGGCCGTCAAGGCTGTTTCGGGAGTGCGCGCCGAGACGTGGGTCAACCGCCACACGATGATCGCCCTGACGGCGATGATGCTCGTCGCGGAGGCTTACGGCTTCGACACAGCGCCGATGGAGGGCTTCGACCCCGCGGGCGTCAAACGTGAGTTCGGCATCCCCGAAGAGGCGGAGGTCTGCGCGCTGCTCGCCATCGGCCGCGCCGCAACGCCCGACAAGCCCTACACGGGGCGCTTCGAGTTAAACCGACTCGTCCACCACGAACGATACGAAGTCTAAGGAGAAGCGATGCAGGAAGAGCAGGAGTTGCGTTTCACGGGCGTGATGGATCACATCGCGGTCAAGTCGGAGGATTTGGAGCGTGACGTGCGCGAGTACGAGCGGATGGGCTTCCGCGTGGAGACCAGGTACCACGACTGGGCCATGCTGCGCGACGGGCGCGGCTTCGGCATAGCGTTGCTGCCGCCCGGCTCCAAGCACCCGCCCCACATGGGCCTCCGCGTCGAGACCCGCGAAGCCCTCGAAGCCGCCGCTGAGCGTGAAGGCCGCCCCCTCAAAGAACACCGCGACCGCTCCGTCTCCTTCTACACCCGCGGCGTCGGCGGCCAATCGGTCGAACTCATCTACTACCCGCCCGACTACACCGGCTACCAGGAGGCTGAGAGCTAGAAAGCGAGACACTCAATGCCCCACGACGCTGAAAAGAAGCCCACCGTCTTTATCAGCTACAGCCATAAAGACGAGGAATGGAAAGACCGCTTAGTGACGCACCTCGGCGTCCTGCAAAACGAGGGTCTTTTAGACCTGTGGGAAGACCGCCGCATAGCTGCGGGTGACGAATGGTATGCGGAGATCGAAGAAGCGATGAACGCGGCGAGTGTCGCCATCATGCTCGTCTCCGCCAATTTCCTCAACTCGAAATTCATCCTGACCGAAGAAGTCCCCAGCCTGCTACAGCAGCGCGCGGAAAAGGGTGTGCGCGTCTTTCCCGTTATCATTAAACCTTTCGCGTGGGAAACCGTCGGCTGGCTTCGCCGTCTGCAACTGCGCCCCAAAGACGGCCGACCGCTTTCGGCGGGGAACGAGAATCAGATTGACACCGATCTGGCCGCGATAGCCACCGAAATTTATCTGCTCCTACGGTCCGCGACCGATTCAACTAAAAGTCGTGAGTTTGTCCCTCTTCCGCCCGAGAAGATTTCGGTCAGCCGCTTGCCCACCACCGGGCCTAATCTTTTCGGCCGCAAGTTAGAACTGGAAATGTTGGACGGGGCGTGGGCGGATTTCGGCACTAACGTCCTCAGTCTCGTCGCGTGGGGAGGCGTGGGCAAATCCGCGCTGGTCAATCACTGGCTGCGCGGAATGCGCGGTGACAATTATCGCGGCGCAGAGCGCGTTTACGCCTGGTCGTTCTATAGACAGGGCACAAGCGAACAAGTCTCTGCCGACCAGTTCATCGAATCTTCTCTCAAATGGTTCGGCGACCACAACCCCTCCGAAGGCAATCCCTGGGATAAGGGCGAACGGCTGGCGCAACTGATTAGAGCCCAGCCAACGCTGCTGCTACTAGACGGGCTGGAACCGTTACAGACTCCGCCGGGGCAAGAGGGCGAAGGCAAGCTGAAGGATCAGGCAATGCAGGCGCTGCTGCGTGAACTGGCCGCCCATAATCCGGGTCTCTGCCTAATCTCGACGCGACTGGTGGTGACGGACCTGGCGGATTTCGAGGGCAGTACGTTCAGGCAGATAAACCTTGAACACCTCGCGCCCCAGGCCGGCGCGGAAATACTCAAGGCCCAGGGCGTCGGAGGCAGCGAGGTCGAACTCGAACAGGCGTCGAGAGAATTCGGCGGTCACTCGCTGGCCTTGACGCTGTTGGGCAGCTACCTCAGCGAGGTTTACGGCGGAGACATTCGCCGCCGCGGCGAGGTGGGCAGCCTGGAAGAAGATGTGCGCTACGGCGGCCACGCTCAGCGCGTCATGGCCGCCTACGAAAAATGGTTCGGCGAGGAGAGCGCGGAGTTAAACGTGCTGCGAATGCTCGGACTGTTTGACCGGCCCGCCGACGAATCATCAATCGCCGCCCTCCGGGCCGCTCCGGCAATCCCCGGATTAACCCATGCTTTGCAACCGATGACCGAGGCCGCGTGGCAACAAACTCTGGGGAAACTACGCCGCGCCAGACTGGTGGCCGAAAGAGATAAAAATCAACCCGGCACGCTGGACGCCCATCCGCTGGTGCGGGAGCATTTTAGAAACCACCTCAAACAAAATCACCCCGACGCCTGGCGCGAAGGCAACGACCGCCTCTACGAGCACCTCAAGAACACGACTAAAGAATTTCCAGACACGGTCGAGGAACTAGCCCCTCTTTACGCGGCAGTGGCTCACGCCTGCGCGGCAGGCAGACATCAGGAAGCCCTGAATGAGGTGTACTACAGGCGGATTTGTAGGGAACAAGGATTTTTCAGCATCAATAAGCTCGGCGCATTTGGCGCTGACCTGAGTGCTCTCGGCAGTTTTTTCGACCCACCCTGGCAGAATCCTGTCCCGGAACTGACTGATGAGGCTAAGTCGTTTATCTTGAATCATGCAGGACTTTGCCTGCGCGCGCTCGGGCGATTGACCGAAGCAGTTCAACCATTGCAGGCTGGATTGGAGGCTCGTATTCCGCTGAAAGACTGGGGGAATGCTTCCATCTCCGCTGGCAATCTCAGTCAACTCTATCTCGCCCTAGGTGATCTGCGGCGAGCTGTGGCCTACGCGGAACAACACATCGAGCTGGCTGACAAAAGCGGTGGCAGCTTTGATCGAATCATCGGTGAAGTAACGCTGGCTGATGCGCTCTTCCAAGCAGGCCGGTTGCTGGAAGCAGAGGCGGTTTTCCACCAGGCCGAACTGATGCAAGAAGCCTATCAACCTCAGTACCCCCTGCTTTACTCACTTCAAGGCTTTCTGTATTGCAACCTGCTGCTAGAGCAGGGGAAGTATCAGGAAGTAAAAAGCCGAGCCTCCCAGACTCTTCGAGAGGCAAAGCAGCAGCTAGGGCTTCTCGATATTGCACTAGACCTCCTCTCACTGGGTCGGGCCTACATGCTGCAAGCGCAAGACGGAAAGACTAGTGATTACGCGCAGGCGACGGATTATTTGAACCAAGCAGTGGACGGCTTGCGGCTGGCAGGCACATTAGATGACTTACCGCGCGGGCTGCTGGCGCGCTCTGAGTTGCACAACTTTAAGGGAGATTTCAGCCGGGCGCGTGCTGATTTGGACGAAGCAATGTCAATCATCGTGCGGGGCGAGATGAGGTTGTACGAGGCGGATTGTCATCTCGGCTACGCCCGGCTCTATGTGGCGCAAGGGGAGAAGGAGAGGGCGCGGGAGAGTTGGGAGAAGGCGAAGGAGATGGTTGAGCGGATGGATTATGGTCGGCGGAAGAAGGATGTGGAGGAGATTGGGCGGGAGTTGGGAGAGGTGGGTGGTGAATGATGGGTGGAGGCGGAAGGAGTTTCTTGAGGCGGTGGGGAGTTGGCTGTTGCTATCGGGTGGCGGGGCGTGTAATATCGCGGCCGGTTTGCTTTACCCATCTGTGCCCGTTTGAGAAAGGAAGTTAGAAGTAATGAAGAGACATCTAATCCCCCGCTTCGCCGTCGCCGCGGCCGTGTTGTTCGCGTTCGCGGCGCTCGCGCTGCCCCTGCCGTCGAAGGCGCAGCCGCAGCGCGCGGAGTTCATGATCAACAACAGGTCGAGCTTCGACATTTACCACATGTACCTCTCGCCCGAGGACAAGGACACCTGGGGACCTGACCAGCTCGGCGACAACGTCATTAAGTCCGGCTCGTCTTTCACCCTGAACGACATCCCGTGCGGCGAGTACGACATCAAGATCGTTGACGAGGACGGCGACGAATGCGTCGTCGGACCTATCGTGATGTGCAAAGACCACACGCACTGGGACCTGACTAACACCGAGCTCGGCAACTGCCAGGGCTGGGGCGACTAATCTAGCTGGCCGCCCCCCGCGACAAGAAGACACTTCAAACCCTTTGCCCGGCCCGCGGCCTCTACTTCCGCCGGCCGGGCAAAGTAGTCTGCGGCGTGGAAACTTGCGAGGGGGCGAAGGACGAACCGGCAGCGGGGCGGGGCCGCCCGCACCTTGCTTGACCCTGCGGAGAAGCGGCGCGTAGAATTTTTCTGAACCCCGTACGAGCGGCGCGCGGTGCGCGCTTACAGAGTGTCCTTTTGAGAGAGCAGGTTAAGAAGAGTGTTTCTGTTTATTTTCGAAGGTCTGGGGACGAGCGAGCTGCTGCTGATTCTGGTCGTCGCGCTGGTGCTCTTCGGCCCGCGCAAGCTGCCGCAGCTCAGCCGCTCGCTCGGCAAGAGCTTGGCTAATTTCAAACGCGCCTCGGAGGATTTCAAGGAGACGTGGGAGAAAGAGGTCGCGCGCGAGAGCGCTATTAAAGAGGCGCTCGTCGGCGAGGCCATGCTGCCCGAAGACCGCTCCATCCTGGGCGAGCCGCGCGACCGCAGCCGGGAAGTCATAGAGGCGAGCGAAAACGACCAGCCGGATTCGCCCGCCGCCTCCGCGACGGCCGCCCCCGCGAGTGACGACGACGCGACTGTCGCGAGGGGCGCGGCCGTCTCCGCCGCGCAGCCCGAAGACGCGCCGACCCGCAAGCGCGACTGGCTCTAAAGAAAGGCCCGCAGTTTTCCAAATCCCCGGATGGCTACCCTTTTAGGCACACGCTCGAAACCGAAGGCGCGCGAGGAAGAACTCGGCGGCCAGATGTCCTTCCTCGAACACCTGGACGAGCTGCGCAGCCGCATCATACGCTCGCT
Organism: Pyrinomonadaceae bacterium; assembly: GCA_035563515.1. Taxonomy (GTDB): domain Bacteria; phylum Acidobacteriota; class Blastocatellia; order Pyrinomonadales; family Pyrinomonadaceae; genus QHXM01. The sequence continues at coordinate 44,455 of DATMVE010000019.1, read as the reverse complement.
CCTCTTCGTCTTCGTCGTCTTCATAGGCTGCTGGTTCTTCTCCGACCACATCTACAATTTCCTGGCCGTCCCGGTGCAGCGCGCGCTGGCCGAGGCGCAGCGCCGCGAGCTGCCCATCGGGGGCCTGACCGGCAACGAGACCATCCTGCCCAACAGCGCGCTCAAGGAGAACGAGACGGGCCGCTACGTCTTCGAGAACACGACCAAGATCGGCGCGAGCGTCATCCCGCCCGGCGCGAGCGTGCTGGCAAAAGTTCACAAGCTGCCCGACGGGAGACTCGCCCTCTACACGGACGAGCCACTCTACGCGGGCAGCGTCGTCATCCCCAAAGGGGTGATGCTGCCGTTCGACTTCCAGGCCAAGCCGAAGGCGCTGCCCGGCATCGACGACAAACTCATCGTGACGACCGCGATGGAGCCCTTCTCGCTCTACGTCAAGGTCTCCATCTACACGGCCATCGCGCTCGCGGTCCCCTTCCTGCTCTGGCAAATCTGGGCCTTCGTCTCGCCCGGACTCTACCCGCACGAGCGGCGCTACGCGATGCCCTTCGTCTTCCTCTCCTCGGTCGCCTTCATCATCGGCGCGTCGTTCGCCTACGCCGTCATCTTCCCGCCCGCGGCGAAGTACCTGTTGGGGTTGGGCCAGGACTTCCGGCTGCTGCTCAAGGCTAACGACTACTTCGACTTCATCATCCTTTTGATGCTCGCGATGGGCGCGGTCTTCCAGATGCCCGCCATCACCTACGTGCTCGCGCGCATCGGCATCGTCTCGGCGCGCATGCTGCTGCGCGTCTGGAAGACCGCGTTCATCGTCATCCTCATCGCCGCGGCCGTGCTCTCGCCGACCAACGACGTGCCCAACATGCTGCTGTTCGCCGCGCCGATGGTCCTCCTCTACGTCGTCTCCATCTTCATCGCCTGGCTCTTCGGGAAGAAGAGGCAGAAGAGCAGTGTGCAGTAGGCAGCGGGCAGTTAAGACAAAAAGCAGGAGGGTAGCCGGGTGTGATTTACTCGGCTGCCTTTTCTCTTTCGCTCTTACTGCCTACTGCCCACGGCACACTTCTTATTGCCTTTTTCCTGTTGCCTTTGGATAATGGGTGCATTGTGAGAAAAGCCAAGATTCTTGCCACGCTGGGTCCGGCGTCGCGCGAGCCCGTCCTGCTGGAGGCGCTGCTGGCGGCGGGCGTCAACGGCGTCCGCATCAACATGTCGCACGGGACGCAGGACGAGCACGCCGAGAGTATCGCGCGCGCGCGCGCCGCGGCCGAGAGGATGCGCCGCCCGCTCTCCGTGCTGGTCGATTTGTCAGGCCCGAAGATCAGAACGGGCGTGCTCAAGGGCGGCCAGCCCGTACAGCTCGAAGCCAATTCCCTGTTCACCATCACGACCCGCTCGGTCGCGGGCGACGCGCGCGAAGTCTCGACCAACTACTCGGGCATGGCGCGCGACGTGAAGCCCGGCGCGCGCCTGCTCCTGGACGACGGGCTGATTGAGCTGCACGCCGAGCGCACGACCGAGACGGACGTGGTCTGCCGCGTCATCAACGGCGGCCCGCTGGGAGAGCGCAAGGGCATCAACCTGCCGGGCATCATCCTGCCCATCCCGTCGCTGACGGACAAGGACCGGCGCGACTTGCAGTGGGCCGTGCGGCAGCACGCCGACTACATCGCGCTCTCGTTCGTCCGGCGCGCGCAGGACTGCGTGGAGGCCAAGTCTCTGATCGCCGCCGCGGGCGGCCGCCAGCCGCTCGTCGCCAAGATCGAGAAGGCGGAGGCCATAGACCACCTGGACGAAATCATCGCCGCCGCCGACGGCGTGATGGTCGCGCGCGGCGATTTGGGCGTGGAGACGAGCGTCGAACTCGTCCCCGTCTACCAGAAGCGCATCATCGAGCAGGCCGTGCTCGCCAACAAGTTCGTCATCACGGCCACGCAGATGTTGCAGTCGATGGTCACGAACCCGCGGCCGACGCGCGCCGAGGCGTCCGACGTGGCGAACGCCGTCTGGGACGGGTCCGACTGCGTGATGCTCTCGAACGAGACGGCGATGGGCCAGAATCCGGTGGCCGCCGTGGCGACGATGGCGCGCATCATCGAGACGGCGGAGACGGGCAGGAAGACTGGGTCGAGCGTCGTCGAGAAGTGGGCGGGCCGACAGTCCGGCAAGTTCAGCCGCGCGCTCTGCGAGGCCGCCGCCTCGGCCGCCGAGGAGTTGAGCATCAAGACCATCGCCGTCTTCACGGAGTCGGGTCTGATGGCGCGACGCCTCTCGTCGCTCAGGCCGGACCAGCGCATCGTCGCGCTGACCAACTCGCGCGACGTGCAGAACGAACTGGCGCTCATCTGGGCTGCCGAGCCCCTGGTGCACTTGCCCTGCGAGAGCACGGAGCAGATGGTCAGGACGGGCGAGCGCGCGCTCCTGGAGGCAGGCATCGTCCAGCCGGGCGAGATGATCGTCCTGATGGCCGGCATGCTCTCGGGCCTGGGCCTCTCAAGGTCAGTCAAGCTGCACGAGATAGGCGACGCGGGCGCGCAGCAGTAAAGCCGCAATAAACCACGAAGGCGCAGAGCCGCGGGGACGTAATCAGCGTCCCCGCGGCTCTGCGCCTTCGTGCTTCTCTTTATGTTAGTCGGCGCGCACCATCTCGCCGACGGACTCTTTTTGGCCCGACGCGACGCCCGCGCCGCCGGCGGTTGTCTGCGGGTGTCGCCAGTTGTCCAGGATGCCGACCTGGTGTACGCACTGGAGCGTGCAGGTGGGCGCGCACCACTTCTCGGTGTTGTACTCGCGCTCGAAATCCTTCATCGTGTAGTCTTCGAGCGGGATGCCCGGGATGCCGCGCTGCTGCGAGCACCAGTGGACGAGTCCGTCCTCGCAGATGTAGAGGTAGCGCGCGCCGGCGCGGCAGCGCCACTCGTAGGGCTTGCCTTCGGCGATGGAGTCCTGGAACCAGTTGAGGCGCGCGTGGTCGCGGTTGCCGAGTTTTTTGACCTGCTGGAAAATCTCGCGCTCGCGCTCGGTCAGGGGCTTCAAGGTTCCGTCGTGGTCGTGTATGACGCCGACCGTGCTGGAGAAGCCGAGTTCGACGGCGCGGCTCGCGATGACGAGCGCGTCCTCGGGCGTCTTGATGCCGCCGCCGATGACGGAGTTGATGTTGACGTGAAACTCCGCGTGCTCGGCCAGGTGCTGCAACTTCTTGTCGAGGTTCTTCAGGCTCTTCTTGGAGACAGAGTCCGGCTGGACGTTGTCTATGCTGATTTGCAGGTATTCGAGGCCGGCGTCGTTCAGGCGCTTGATGCGCTCGGGCGTGAAGAAGTAGCCGTTGGAGATGAGGCCCGCGATCATCTTGTGCGAGCGGATGCGGCTGATGATGTCGTCCAACTCCGGGTGCATCAAAGGCTCGCCGCCCGAGATGGTGACGATGGAGGTGCCCAGCTCGGCCAGCTTGTCGAGCCGCCGCATCATCACGTCGAGCGGGACGGGCTGCGAGACCTTGTCGTACTCGTTGCAGTAGCCGCAGGCGAGGTTGCAGCGCCGCATCGGGATGATGTGCGCCAGCACAGGGTGCTTCGTCGAGAGCAGGGCCCGCGAGATGAAGCTCGCCTCGCGCAGTTTTAACCTGAGAAATTTGCTTCTCTTCATCTAGCCTTGAAGACCGCTTCCTGACTTCCCGAATTTTGTCCCGCCGTGGAGAGCGCTAGCAGGATAACGAGGCCGCACGCCTTTGGCAAGCACGCCGCCCGTCACAGGCTCTAAAAGCGAAAGGCTCCGGTCTTTCAACCCCGAAGCCTCCTGCTTCTAAACTCGCGTGGGCCATTTTAGGCCGGGACGATTTTGACCTTCGAGTCGAGCTTCAGGAAGAACTCGTCCATCGAGATGCCGGCGTTGCGCTGCATGTTGGTCAGGCGCACGGTGGTCGAATCGTCGTTGCGCTCGATGACTTTGGTCTGCACGGGCATGCCGCCCGCGTCGATCCAAGCCTCGGCCCACTTGAAGTTCGCCCCGCCCTTCGGCACGAGCTTGACGTGCGTGGTGGCGACGCCGCCCCACAGGGTCTCCTCGCCTATGTACTCAAGGTTGTAGCGCGCGGCCAACTGCGAGCGCGACATGTTCATGAACTCAAGGGCCGTGCTGGTTTTGCTCTGCTTGCCCCCGGCCTTGCCCTTGTAGGCCATGTTCAGGCGCGGGCGGAAGAGCGTGAACTGACCGTCGGCGACGGCCAGCGTCTCTTTCTGCGGGAAGCTCCAGTCGACGCGCACGTAGGCGTTCTTGCCTGCCGCGGGGACGTAGAGCACGACACCCTTGTACTTGTCTTCGTCCTTGGTCTGTACGTTGTACTTGACCATGTCAACGCTGGCGCGCAGCGATTTCAGGCTCTGCCGGTTGCGCTCCATGCGGTTGAGCAGAGAGCTGACGAAGCCTGCGCCTTGCGCCTTAACATCCGTCGGGGAGCTAACGGCCACCGCGGCCAACAGCATAGCGAGCACGAGGCCGAGGGGAACAAGTTTCTTCATACAAACTCCTTTATAAAATGCCGGCCCCCAGGGGAAGAGACCGCAAATCCCGCCGATTATCCGTGGATGATTACCTTATGTCAACCTCTAGGGCGACGATTTTTCCGCTCGAATCCCGCTTCGGCTCCACGTTCAGAACCTCCAGACCGGGGCGACCTGTTACAGTACGCAGATGATTTTCGAGCTCTTCTCGGCCCATTTGGGCCTGGGAATTGTCCGCCACCGTCAGGATGACCTTCGAGGCGAACGGTTTTTGATGCCCGGTTGCCCCGGCCGGTTCGCCGCCATTTAGCCCTGTTTTCAGGGGCGAACCAACGTCGAACCAGCTCTGCGGCGTCAGGAAAATAAAGGCGAGGATGAGTACGCACAGCACGTCGTACTGCCACGTATTTCGGGCGTAACCCCAGAAGAAGAGCTTCTTGACGATGCGGAAAAGGTATTTCATCAGCCGGATTGCGGATTGCGGATTAAAGATTAAGGATTAAGGGCAAAACGCCTGCTTTTCAATCCACAATCCCTAACCCGCAATACGCGGTTTGTCCACCTGTCGGATTCAGCCGACGCCTGCAATAAATCCCGGCGCGAGGTCATTGGCTAAATCCGGCTTTTTCAATTGCCCGTCAATTACATCTGCACGTTCTGTGCCGGCTCTACGATCTGCCCGTCGCGCATCTGCACGATGCGGCGGCACATGGCGGCCGCCTCCGGGTTGTGCGTGATCATGACGATAGTCTGGTTGAAGCGATAATTCAATTCCTGGAACATGTTGAGCACGATGGCGGAGTTTTCCGTGTCGAGGTTCCCGGTGGGCTCGTCGGCGAGGATGATGGCGGGGCGCGTGACGACCGCGCGCGCCAGGGCCACGCGCTGCTGCTCGCCGCCCGAGAGTTCGAGCGGCTTGTGGTGCATCTTGTCTTCGAGCCTGAGCAGGCGCAGGACTTCGCGCCGCCTTTCGGGGTCGTCTTTACCGTTGGTCTGTATGCTCTCGGCCAGGCGCAGATTGCCCTCGGCCGTCAGCGTCGGGAAGAGGTTGAAGCGCTGGAAGACGAAGCCTATTTTGCGGCGGCGGATGTCCGTGCGCTTGGCGTCCGAGGCGGCCGTCAAATCTTCGTCGTCGATGATGATGCGCCCGCTCGTGGGCGTCAGGAGCCCGCCCAGGAGGTGCAGCATCGTCGACTTGCCGCAGCCCGACGGCCCCATGATCGCCAGGAACTCGCCCTCCTGCACATCCAGCGACACGCCGCGCAGAGCCGGCACGTCAACCCGCCCCACGCGGTAAACTTTTTCCAGATTCTCGGCCTGTAAGATTGTTCGCATGAAAACAGTAATCAGTAGTCAGTAATCGGTAGTCAGCTTTCAGCTTTCAGTTTTTAACTGATTGCTGACTACCGATTACTGTTTACTCGTAAGATAACGCGCTCACGGCGTCCAAATTCGCGGCGCGGACGGCGGGGTAGAGCGCGCCGATTGCGCCGCCGAGGAGCCCTATGAGGGCGGCGGCCACGGCCCAGCCCCAGCCGTACTCGAAGACGAGCCCGTAGACGCGGCTAATCAAAGCGCCCGCCAGAAGAGCGACGGCGAAGCCGACGACGAGGCCGAGCGCGCTAATCAGGATGGCCTCCTTCTCTATTGTGCCAATAATGAAGCCGCGCGACGCGCCCATCGCCTTCAGAATCCCTATCTCGCGCGTGCGCTCCGTGATCGTCGTGTACATCGCCAGCATGACGACGAGCGCGCTGACGACGGCCGCCAGCCCGACGAGCACTTTCAGGAACAGCCCCAGGTACGGGATGCTCTTCTCGATGCTCGTGAACACGTCGCGCGTGAACTGAATCTTGTTTCCCGAAGTGCCCGGGTCCGCGCTGATGCGCTCGGCGAGCGTCTTTTCATCCACGCCCGGCCTGGCCTTGACCAGAATGTAAGTGGCCTTGTCGGGAGCCTCGACCCTGTACTGCATGTCGGCCAGCGCCATCTTGACGCGCGCGCCCGACTCCGGCGCGTAGATGCCCACGACCTTGTGCGGAATGTCGCCGAAGAGGTTAATGACGCCGCCCACGCGGACGCCGCTGTTGCGCGCCTTCGTCTCGTCTATGATGACCTCGACCGGCTCGTCGCGCTCCTGCGCCTCGGGGCTGCGCGGGCGCGGCGCGCGCCCTTCCGCGATGCCGAGGTTGTTCATCGCGGCGAAAGGCTCCCAGTCAACGCCCTCGACCTGCTCGAAGCCGAAGCCCGCCCCGCCCTGAAAGACGTAGCGAATCACGGGCACGGCCGACTCGACGCCCTCCACCGCGAGCAGATTCCCGACGTACTTCGTGCTCAGGTTGGCGGGCGAACTGGTCAGGTTGTCCATCGTCCCCGGCCTGGTGAAGATGATCTCGGCGCGCAGGTTCTGCGAGCGGCGCTGCAAGTCGTTCGACATCCCACGCGCCAGCCCCGTGAACAGCATCACGAGCGCGACGCCCAACGCGACGCCCACCACGCTCACGAGCGAGCGTATAGGGCGCTGGCGGATGTTGGCTGCGACGAGATTATCCATAAGTCAGGTGACGGGTGACGGGTGACAGAGCAAGAGCAGGCTTTTACTTGTCACCTGTCACTTGTCACTGCCGTTATTGGCCCGCTGTTGTTCGCGCGAGTCGAGGTCGAATTCGGGCAGTTGCCACTTGTTTTCGAGGACGAAAACCTGCGGCTCGTATTCGCGGTCGAAGACGACGGCCTCGGGCGACTGGTAGCTGACGCTCAGCTTGTAGCGGTCGTGCGGGCGCGTCAGCTCGACGCGCGAAGGCATCACGAGGCGGCCGTCCTCGCCGAAGTTTTTCGGGAGCCTGTAAGAAACGTCCGAGTCAAGCATGCCGTTCTTGTCGAAGGTCTGCATCCGCGCGAGGCGTATGCCGTTGACGCGGTCGAACCAGAAGCGGCGCACGAGGCGCGCCCCGGTCTCGCCGCCCGGCGACAACTCGTCCAGGAGGAAATAGCCGCGCACGACGCGCGCGCCCTTTTTAGCGCCCTCGCGCGTGTCCTCCTCCTCCTGGTAAAACTCGCTGCGCGCGTAGACCAGCCCCGAGTCCGTGCGCGGCTGGACGGGGGCGATCAGGAGCGCGTCCGTGAAGTGCTGCGGGCGCAGGTTCGAGAGCGTGCTGACCGTCCGCTCGCCGTTCTTCCCCTTGCCGCCTTTCGCGCCTGCAGCCGCGGCGTCCATCTCCAGCTTGGGGTAGTCGGCGTTGTTCGTGCCCCTGACGAAGCGCTTGTATTTCTCGTCGCCCTGTAGGACCGCGACGCGGAAGCGCTCGCCGTCGGAAGTCATCTCGGCGATGTTCGTGCCGACGAACGGCGCTTGAATCTTCAGATAAATCTTGCCCGGCCGCTGCAAGTAGACGGTCCCGTCAGCCGTCCGGTACTTCTCGGCGACGCCGCTCTCGGCGAACGAGGTGTCTTCGATCTGTATGTCAATCTTGCCGCGAATCGAGCGCACGGAGGCGTGGCGGTTGACTTCGGCGATCAGTTCGTTCGCCGTCGCGTCCCGGAGCGGCCCGAGGAGCGGCGTCGTCGCGACCTTCCGCTTGACGCCGAACAGGCTGGAACACCCGCTCGCGGCCGTCACGGCGAGCGAGAGCAGCAGGAGCAGACACGCCGGGCGCGCCCGCAGCCTTTTTCCCAAAGAAACTAAACTTAGCATCAACAAAAGTATAACGACTCGAAGCTCATAATTAAACCAAGCAAGCTAACAAACAGGTTCGGCGTTGTCAACGAACCCGAGACGCGGGTAGTGATGTAATTTTGTGTGGGTTACGTTAGAAGTTCTTTAAGTTCCCAAACGTGGCCCGTTATTCCCGCCTCCATTGCTGGCGTGCAGCGCAGAGTTTTGTGGATTCGGCAGAAGTTATAATAAGCGAAGTGCAGCGCCAGAGCAGCCCGCAGATTATCCCATTTCTTAGAGAAGGCATTGGTCAGGCGGGTTAGCCTGCGTATCATCATACGCATGGTTAGATTCTGGCGTTCAACGTGCGAGGTACAGATGCGGTCAGGGTCAGGCCGTCCCCAGCGCGGCGTCGGAATCGCTTCCTTAACTATCGCGGGACTGTAGCGGCGCTCGCTCGCGTGACCATCCGGCGAGGCCGCATAGATTTTAATAAGCTGCGCAAAGTCAACGCGAGTTCCGAGACTGTAAGCCACGGCATCAGGATAGGCCACGAAGCCGTCCGTAGTGAGTTGGAAGCGCCCGCTAGTGGCTTGCTCTAGCTTCTCTGTGAAGTCAACCGTATGGCGAACTGTGCGGCGGCCCAGATGCCAAGCTAAGACGAGTTTGGTATGGCGTTCGATAGCAACGAATGTCCAGGCGTCGCCTAGAAGTTCTGGCGAGTTGATTGTTCCCGCCGCGGTCTTGCGCTTCACGGTCTTTTGCTTCATTCCGACATAGCCCCACATCTCATCGCATTGAACATCACGAACGGGCAAGCCTTTGATTTTCTCACTCAACAGCCGCTCGCACTTCTCGCCAGCGAGCAATAACAGGTCAAGCAGGGTGTGAAGCGCAACACCCGTGATGCGCTCGACACTTCGGAGACTGTTGCCTTCGACTAGAAGCTGTAAGCAGAGCACAGCCTTATCAAGCGGCAGATACATATTGTTCAGAGGCTTTTCTTTCTGCTCTGAAAAAGATTTCTTACAGGTCAGGCATCGAAAACGCTGGTTGCCCTTACGGTCTTTGCCGTGTCGTTGGGCTTTTATTTGACAGTTATGGCAGGTCACAGTGGACTCCTTTTTATGTTGAGTCCACACAGCGAGAAGCGTATAATGCGGGTGTCTAGGCCGTTCAGCTTCGGCTGTGCGGTTTAACGGCCTCGCTGGTTGTTTCAGCAACTAGCGGGGCTTCTAAATGGCGGGGAGTGTCAGATTTGAACTGACGGAACGGTGGTACGAGCACCGTTCACTGGATTTACAGTCCAGCGCAATCAACCGCTCTGCCAACTCCCCAGAGACTAAAGGCTAGGAAACGAGGGGCGAACCTTTTGTTTTCCTGGCCTTTTCTTCTATTCAAACAACTTGCGTGATTATCGCAAATTTGCGATAATCCGTCAAGTGATTTCCAGTTGAGGTATCGCAAATTTGTGATATAGTATGAGCTTGTGGAAGTTCAAAGGTTTCATCAACTCTAGGGGCGTCAACATCGTAAGTGAGTGGTGTGATAGCGTCGCCGATGAAGTATGGTTGGCCTTTGCTTTCAATTTAGATTATTTAGCGGGGCAGCCTCCTGGGAACTGGAAGCGTCCCTGGGTTGATAGCTTGCACGGCGGGAAAAGGACGAGAAAAACCGGATGCGCTGGGTTAATGGAAATACGGTTCGAGGTGAATAATATTCAGTATAGACCCCTCGGTTATTTTTCGGGCGAGTTGGAGTTCACTATTTTGTTTTTTGCAGAAGAAAGGGGCGGCGCATTTGACCCCCCTACCGCGTGTGAAATCGCAAAGGGGAATAAGGTAATAATAGACGCAGATAAGGAGCGTGCACGTGAGTTTGTTATCGAGGAAAACATTAACGAAGAAACTTCTACAGAGTAAGAAGTTTCGGGCTGCTTACGTCTTTGAGCATATTAAGCGGAGCATCCCTTTTCAGGTTCGCACTATGCGAACCGAACGCGAATGGTCACAAGCTAAGGCCGGAGAAGAGATTGGTAAACCGCAGAATGTAATCTCTCGCTTAGAGTCACCTGCTTATGGAAAATTAACCTTACAAACGCTCCTAGATATAGCAAAAGGTTTCGATGTAGGACTAATCATCAAGTTTGTGCCGTTTAGCCGATTAGTAAGGGAATATGAGGATGTTTCCTTTGACGCGCTATCGGCCAAAAGTGTTTCAGACAAAGAGGAGGCGCAGAGGATTCAAGATTGGGCAACCGAAGATGTGGGCGAATTTGTAGTGAACGCCAACATTAGCAGTAGTGACAACTTTATTGATAGCTTCTCCGTTGAGTTGCCAGCTGCAACCTCACAGGAAGTTTTGGATATTGACCACTTCTTACCTAAAAGTCTCTTGGGGACTACAGCCACAAAGTCACCAATCACTTCTGAGGATTTGATATTCGTGCCAGTCGTGGCTCAAGACTTTACCGAAAGCTATCCAATGTAGGCACAGAGGAGAATAACTATGGCAGAGACAGAAGAGCCCAAGACGGAGACTAAAACAAAGCGGCGTAGGGGCGTTGTAGAGAAGACTCGGAGTGCGGACTTTACGTCTGTCTACGCAAACAGCGCGCAAGTAAAAATCGGGGCTTTTGATGTTCGCATTAGTCTTGGCGTGACGCCGGAGGATGATAAGGACGATGACATAATTAGGTTGGAGGAGCGCGTTTTGGTCTACATGTCCCCACAACACGCAAAAGCCTTCCTTAGCCTTTTGGCAACCAATATAAAGAAATACGAAGACACGTTTGGTGAGATTAGAGTCACGCCAAAATCACATCCAGAAGAATTAGCAATAATAGAGACTGATTAGCCTGCCCCGCAATAATCCCAAAAGGGCGGGCCGCGGCAACGCGGCCCGCCCTTTGATTTCCGACCCACACAAAATTACATCACTACCGAGACGCGCCCTTTCTCGTTTGATTGCGGGTGAATATTATGACACGGCGAGCGGGGCTTTCCGGCGGGCGCGCGCCCGCTCGGCGGCGACGCGCTTGACGAAGGCTTCCAGGCCGTGCAGGCCGAAGCTCTTGGTGAGACTCGCGATGCGCTCGTGGTCGTTCTCGCCGAACGCGCCGTCGAGCGCGCCCGTTGAGTGGAACGCTGTCTCGACCGCGCCGCACCTGGCGTTGCGTGCCCCCAGCCGCGCCAGCCAGTGGCACACCGCGCGGTAGACGACCCAGTAGCCTATAACGTTCGGCCCAGGCAGCGGCGTAAACACGAGCGTCAGCGGCGCGATGAGCGCGTTGATTATGGCCCAGAAAGCGTGACGCCCCTGCCGGCCCTTGAGGTACTCGCGCCAGAGTTCGCGCGCCTCTTCCCTGGTGTAAGCCGGCGGGTGATGCAGCTCGACCGCCGTCTCGCCGCGCAGCGCGCGGAGCAGCGGCTCGTCCGGCGCGGTCCGCTTCTGCAACCACTCCCAGACGCGGCGCACGCGCAGGCCCACGCCCTTCTCCGACTCTGTCAGGATGACCTGCAAGCTCCTGAACTTCCGCTCGACCCAGCCGCGCAGGCCCTGCCGCGGCAGCGCGGGGGCGGAGTCGGCCTCCGCGTCCTTCTCCGGCCCCTCCGAATAGAACACGCACCGCCCGCCGTCCAGACTGAGTAAATAAACTTTCACACGCTCGCTCCCGGAAACTGTCTCACACGCGCGCGACCGACCAGACCTATACAGAGACGCGGAACGCCGGTTTCGTTGCCCGCCGCCGCCCCGGCCAATAATTAAACGCCGCCCTGCGCGGACAGGACGCGGCGGCGCTCCTCCGCGAGTTGGCCCAAAACTTCGCTGACGACTTCGCCGGCGACGCCGTCTATGCCGAGGCCGCGCTCGGCGATTCCGTCCCAGAACTCGTCCAGCCCGCGCACGCCCGCGCGCTCGAACGAGAGCGTCTGCACCAGCAGGTCAATCACGTCCGCGGCCTTGACCAGCCGCGACTCAAGGCTCTCGCGCTCCTCGTAATCGTCGTGCAGCGCGACGTACTTTTCCATCAGCCCGCTGACGCGGAAAGGGGCGACCATGTCCTTGAAGGCCGCGCCCTCGGCCCGCTTCCTGGCCTCGCTCCCGAAATACTCGGTCGCCGTGCGCGGCATGTCGCCGACGCGCGCCTCCGCCCAGTCGTGCACCACGGCCATTCTCAGGACGCGCTCCACGTCCACGTGGACGCCGCGCGCCGCGACCTCGTCCGCGAGCAGCATGGCCGCCACGACGACGCCGTACGAATGGTCGGCCACGGACTCCGCCCCCTGTGCGATCCCGCGCAGCATCCATCCCGTGCGCTCCAAACCCTTCAGCCGTTGCAGCTCTATCAGTGTCGAGATCATTTCGAGTAATCAGTAATCAGCAGTCAGTAGGTCAGTGAAAAGCATTTTAGCTGATGTCTGATTACTGACTACTGACTACTCAAACAAACATCTTCCCTGGGTTGAGAATGCCGTTGGGGTCCAGCGCGTGCTTGATGCGGCGCATCGCATCGACGGTGGGCGCGTCAATCGCCATGTCCAGGTAGGGCGCTTTGACGTAGCCTATGCCGTGCTCGCCGCTGATCGTGCCGCCGAGTTCGACCGCAGCAGTGAAGGTGTCGCGCACGGCCGCGCGCGCGCGGCGGACGGCGGCGGCGTCCTCGCGGTCGCACATGAAGTTGACGTGGATGTTGCCGTCGCCCGCGTGGCCGAAGTTGACGACGAAAGTCTCGCGGCGGCGGCCTATCTCTTCGACGCGCTCGACCAGCTCGGGCACGCGCGAGCGCGGGACGACCACGTCCTCGTTAAACTTCAGCGTCCCGAATTTTTTGAGCGCGGGCGAAATCGCGCGCCGCACGTCCCACAGACTGTCTTCCTCCTCGCGGCTCTCGGCGCGCATGAGCTGGTAGCCGCCGCCCGCGCTCAGAATCTCTTCGACCAACCGCGAAGCGCGCTCGACTTCGAGGGCGGGGCCGTCGACCGAGACGAGGAGGAGCGCGCCCGCGTCCTGTGCCAGTCCGAAGGCGTACTGCGACTCGACGCACGCGATTGAGTTTCTGTCCAGCACCTCAATCGCCACGGGCGTGACGCGCGCGCGCGAGAAGCGCGCGACGCAGGCGCAAGCCTCGCGCATGGTCTTGAACGTGGCGCGCACGGTGCGCGTCGCCTCCGGCAGCGGCAGCAGCTTGAGCGTGGCCTCAGTGATGATGCCGAGCATTCCTTCCGAGCCGCACATCAGGCCCGTCAAGTCGAAGCCGACGACGTTCTTGCTCGTGCGCCCGCCCGTGCGTATGACCTCGCCCGTCGGCGTGACGACCTCCAGGCCCAGGACGTAATGCTTCGTCACGCCGTACTTCGCGGAGCGTATGCCGCCCGCGTTCTCTGCGACGTTGCCGCCGATGAAAGAGTCTTTGTAAGAGGCGGGGTCGGGCGGGTAGAAGAGCCCCTCGGCCTCGACGGCCTGCTGCAAAGCGTAAGTCGTCACGCCGGGCTCGGTGACGGCGTAGAGGTCGTCGGCGTTGATCTCCCTGATGCGGTTCATGCGGTCTGTGCCAATAACGACGCCGCCCTCGATTGGCACAGCGCCGCCCGTGTAGCCGACGCCGCCGCCGCGCGCCGTCACGGGGAAGCGCGCCTCGTTGGCGAGTTTCAGGACGGCCGCGATCTCTCCGGCCGTTTGCGGGAAGATGACGGCCTCGGGCGGGAATTTTTCCTTGACCGCGTCCTGCGCGTAAGGCTCCACCTTTTCCGGGTCCACGACGACCCACTCCGCGCCGACGATCTCGCGCAGACGCGCCAGCACGGCCGCGTCCGACGCGGCCGTGCGCGCCCGCGCCCTGCCCGAAATGATTCCCACAGACCGGCCCATGTTTTTCTACCCTGCCGCTACTTTAACGTGCGCCGGGCCGACGCATCAATGAGTAAAAAGAGGCGGCGGCGCGAGTCAGCCCACGCCGCCGCCTCAAGCTAGTCACTACCCGATGAGCTAGCTACAGCCCGCGTGCTCGCAGCCGCAGCCGATTTCCGTGATGTCGCCCGCGTCGCGGCAGTACTCGCTGCAATAATCATCGTCGCCCGACACGCGGCAGTTGCAACTCTCGTGCTCGCACTTGTTCTCGTCTCGCTCGTCCGCCATCTCCGTACTCCTTCCTTCCTCGTCAACAAAAGAGAGTCCGGGGGCCGGACACTCTCAGACAGTTGTTTCGGGGGAACCCGCCCTCATGCTAGCCCCGACAGCACGCACGGTCAAGAACAGTAGGCAGCAGGCAGTTAAGATCAAAAACAGGAAGGCGGCCGAGTTTGACTAACGCGGCCGCCTTCCTGTCTTTCTTTTAACTGCCCACTGCCCACTGCCTACTGCCTTTCACTGCGCCGGGCGGACGGTGATGCGGACGCGCCTCGTCCTGACGGAGACTTCGAGCGTGCTGCCGAGCGGCGCGTTGTAGACCTTGTCGTCCACCGTGATTTCGAGCGGCATCACGGCGGGCGTCTCCGCGGCGGGCGCGGCCGGCGTCGCGGGCTGCACGGCCTCTTCCTCCGCCGGCAGAGAAATATTCTCGGTCGCGCGCGGGAGCAGGTCTTTCGCCACGATGCGCCAGGTGCGCGGTGAGCAAGTGATACGCAGGCCCGGCGCGTCCGTCTCGGCGCGCTCCCCTTGCGCGAGCGCGTTCAGCGAGAACTGCCCCTCGCCGCAGCGCACGCCGCGCTCGTCGTAAAAAGTCACGCTGCCGGAGACGTAGGCGAAGAAGACCTGGCCGCGGTTCTCTATGATGAAGCGCGCGTTCCTCACGGGCGCGTCCGGCGTCCCGCCGAGCGCCTGCGTCAGAAGTTGGCCCACGAGCGCCGCGCGCCCCTGCGCGTCCAGCGCCGTCGCCTCGGCCTCCAAACCCACGCGCTGCTCGCCCGCCGCCGCGCCCGTCTCCTGCGCTCGCGCGCCCGGAGCACAGAGAGAAGCCAACAGGGCCACGCACGCCGCCATGATTTTTAATCTCACGCCGAAATCTCCTTCACAAGTTTTTGAGCTCTGCCGCCAGCGCACTGGATTGTAGTGCCGACCGGCGGGAGGAGCAATAGCGCGCCTCTCATCTTCCCTCAACCGGCCGTGACGACCGGCAGGAGCGCGTGGGCGCGGGGCATGAGATAGCCCTCAGAATTTTGGCCCACGCGCGCGAGGGCTTCGTCAATCGTCCTCGCAGGCGTCATGCGCATGCGCCGCACGTCTTCGTCGGCCAGGTTCGAGACCAGGTGGACGCGATACCTTTCCGCCTTGACGAGCAGCGACCAGGCCGTCTGGCCGTTCACCTCGTAACGCTCGCGCAAAGTCACTCCGAGGGCGCGCGAGTCCGCCGCGTCGAACCACTTGAGGAAGTCGGCGCGCCCGAAGCCGTCCGCGCATTCTGCGAGCAGGACGATGTCGCCGCCCTCGCGGCAGGCGTGCGCGGCCATCTCCAGAGACTTGTGCGCCTGAATCAGGTTGATGTCCCACGGCCACCCGCCGCAGCTCGCGACGACGAGGGCGCGCTTTTCTTCAATCTCAACGGAATGCTCTCCGAGATACTCCGCGCACGCCTTGCGGTGCGCGCTGCGCCAGTCGCCCGCGTAGACGCGCACGGCGAGCCCGCGCTCGTCCGTGACGGCGTTGACGAGGAACGACGGCGCGACCATGCGTGCCACGCGCTCGCACTCTTCGTGGACGGCGTTGCCTTCGAGCAGCCCCGTGCCGACGCCCTCGCGCCGCCCGCCGCGCTCGAAGTCCATCGCCAACATGTGCGTCGCCTCGATGGTCTGTGCCGAGGCGAGTCCCGGACAGACGCTCTTGCGCCCGCCCGTGAAGCCCGCGAAGTAGTGGAAATTAATCCCGCCCGTCAGGACGACGTGGTCGAACTCTTCGAGAGCGCGGTTGACCTCGACGGGCGCGCCGTGCTCCGTCTCCCCCAGGCGGACGAGCCCCGCGGCGTCGTAGGCGTCGTGATCCAGCGAGCGGATTCTCTGCGCGATGAAAGGCGTCAGCAACTCGCGCTTCTCTGCCTGCGTGACGGCGCGGTGTATGCCCGTGGCGAAGATGACGCGAATGTCTGCCGGCGAGACGCCCGCTTCTATCAAACGCCGCACGAGCAGGTTGACTATCGGCCCGCTCGCAGACGCGCGCGTCGCGTCCGAGACGACTATGAGCGCGCTCTCGCCCGCCGAGACGATCTCCCCGAGCGGCGGCGAATCAACGGGCGCGTCCAGAGCCTCGCCGATCTCCGCGTCCGTCAGCGGCCGCGACGCACCCGCCCCGGTTTCGAGCACGCTCAAGCGCGCCTCGTCGTAAGCGAAAGAGACAGTCCCGCGTCCGTACCCGAGTTTGATTTCCATAAAGCGCCAGGTCAGTGCCGCCTGCCTTACTTAAACCCCGAAGCGTATGAGAGCGCGCTCGATGGAGTTGAGCGAGATGAAATCGGTCTGCCCTGCGGCGCGCGCGTCGGCCAGCCAGCGGCGTAACTTACGCGCCTCGTCGAGCGTGGAGATGCGGCACGCGCCCGTCAGCGCGAGCGCGACCAAACAGTCCGGCGCGCCGTGCGTCACCAGCGCCGCCTGGAGCGCCGCCTGTTCGCGCAAGTCTAGAGTCATTAAGAGGCTGATTTCCATAGAGCAGTTTTCAGTCTTCAGTCTTCAGTAAAAGCCACTCGCTTAAAACTGGAGACTGAAGACTGTTTCTCATTCCCTGGTCGAGCGGAAGCAGGCCGTGCCCGCGTGGCAGAAGTGGAACGTCTCGTCCTCGAAGTCGGGCGTCTCCATCTGGATCGTCAAGTGGTCGAGGCCGAAGCGGTCCGAGAGTTTCGCGCGCAGCTCCTTCAGAAGCTCCGCCTGCGAGACGGCGCGGACGTGTATGACGTGCGCGCTCAGCGCGTCGCGGCCCGACGTGATCGTCCAGACGTGCAGGTCGTGCACGTCCTCCACGCCATCGGTCTGAAGAATCGCTTCCTCGACGGCCGCGAGGTTGATGTGCGCGGGCGTGCCTTCCAGGAGCACGTTGGTTGATTCGCGTATCAGGTGCCAGGAGCTCCAGATGATGAGCAGGCCGATGAGACAGCTAAAGAGCGGGTCGGCCTGATACCAGCCGTAGGCGGACATGAGCGCGCCGGCGACAATCGCGCCGACCGAGCCGAGCGCGTCGCCCATGATGTGCAGCCACGCGCCGCGCACGTTCAGGTCGTCATGGTGGTCGCCGTGCAGTATCCAGGCGCAGGCGAGGTTGATGACGAGGCCGCCCGTGGCGACCAGTATCATCAGGCCGCTGCGGACCTCGGGCGGCTCGGCCCAGCGCTGGTAGGCTTCGAAAAAGATGAGGCCCGAGATCAGTACGAGCGCGACGCCGTTAATCAGCGCGGCGAGGATTTCGAGGCGGTAGTAGCCGAACGTCTTGCTCGACGTGGCGGGGCGCGAGCCGAACCAGACGGCGATGAGCGCCAGCGCGAGCGCCGCCACGTCCGTCAGCATGTGGCCCGCGTCCGCGAGCAGCGCGAGCGAGCCGGTGGCCCAGCCGCCGACGGCCTCCGCCACCATGTAGACGGCCGTCAGCACGAGCACGATGCTCAACCGGCGGCGGCTGCGCGCCGCGCGCCCGTGGACGTGCGCGTGCCCGTGGTGCCCGCCGCCGCTATGCTGGTGGGCCAAATCGTGCTCGCCGTTGTCGCTCGCCGTCGCCGCCATAAACAAGAGTTCGTCTGATTCGCTCCGTCAGGAGCGATTGACAATAGCCCAGTACTTCAGTGCCGGGCTATTCTCAACTGTCCCTACGGGACATAAATCTTATCGTGCCCTATCAAATCTTCTCCAACGCCTGCTCCACGTCGGCGATGATGTCCGCGGCAGCTTCGATGCCGACGGCGAAGCGCACTGTCGCGGCCGAGACGCCCGCCGCGCGCAGTTGCTCGTCGGAGAAGCCCACGTGCGAGGAGTAGAGCGGGTAGCTCACCAAAGTCTCCACGCCGCCGAGGCTCGAAGCGTTCTTGACCGTGCGGAGCGCGTCGAAGAAGCGCTCGGCCTCCGGCTCGCCGCCCTTGAGGTCAATCGAGACGACCCCGCCCCCGAAACCGCTCATCTGTTTGCGCGCGAGTTGATAGTCGGGGTCGTCTTCGAGCCCCGGATAGTAGACGCGCGCCACCATTTTATTCCGGCCGAGCGCGCGGGCCAACGCGAGGGCGTTCTCGCACGAGGCGCGCACGCGCAGGTCAAGCGTCTTCAGCCCGCGTCCCAGGAGGTAGGCGGCCTCCGGGTCGGGCGTCGCGCCGGTCAGGAGCGCCACGCGGCGTGCGCGTTCGATGAAATCTTTCGACCCGACGAGCACGCCCGCGGTCAGGTCCGAGTGGCCGCCGAGGTATTTCGTCGCGCTGTGCATGACGGCGTCGACGCCGTAAGACAGGGGGCGCTGCAAGACGGGCGTGGCGAACGTGCTGTCTATGACGGAGAAGAGGTCGGCGCGGCGCGCGGAGGCGGCCGCGAGTTCGAGGTCTACGAGGCGGTTGATGGGGTTGGCCGGCGACTCGAACCAGAAGAGGCGCGTGCTCTCGCCGCGGAGCTGTGGCAGGCGCTCGATCTCCTGCACGGGGATGAAGCGCGATTTGACTTCGAAGCGCCCGAGGACTTCGGTCATGATCTTGACCGTGCCGCCGTAGATGGACTCGCAGCAGATGATTTCGTCGCCGGATTGGCACAGCGCGATGAGGGCGCAAGATGTGGCCGCGGAGCCGGAGCAGGTGACGAGCGCCGCCTCGCCCCCTTCGAGGCCGGCGATTGCGCGCTCGACCTCCGCGACGGTCGGGTTGGCGTAGCGCGAATAGAAGTAGGCTTCGGTCAGCTCGCCGCGCGCGTAGCGGCGCATCTCGTCGAAAGTCTCGAAGCCGAAAGTTGACGAACGGAAGACGGGCGAGACGACCGCGCCGAACGGCTGGGGCCGGCGCTGCCCGCCGTGCACGGCGGCGGTGGCCCGCGAGCCTTGACTGTCCCTGCCCTGCTCGTCTGAAGCCATGTGCGACCTCCTGCGCAGAAAGGCACGATGATGAAAGGAGTGCCCCTGAGCCGGGTCTAAGATTAGCAGATTACGAAAAAGGCTGACAGTCCGTGCGAGTTCGTCCGACAGTCCGGCGAGTATTCATGTGAGCCCGTCAAAGGAAGTTAGGGCGCGGGGTCGTTGTCCGTGATCGTCCCAGTGCCCTGGCCGACGTTGAGGGTGGCGTTGACGGGGCCGGACAGGATGAATTGGAAAGTCTCGTTCGGCTCGTCCAAGAGGTCGCCTTTCACCGGCACCGTCACCGTCTTCGCGGTCTGCCCCGGCGCGAAGGTCAGCGTCGCCTGCGGCAAGGCTGTGAAGTCCGCGGGCGACGCGGCCGCGCCGTCGGCCGTTTGATACTTGACCGTGATGGTCTGGCTGCTGGCGGCGGACAGGCTGACGCTGAAGACGGCGTTGAGCACGCCCGAGTTCCCCTCCGTCACGGTCACGTCGCTGATTGAGATTGCGGGCGTCTCAGTCGCGGGCGGGGAGACGGTGATGTTGACCGCGGTCGAGGTGGTCTGAGCGCCCGCGCTGTCGGTCGCGACGGCTTTCAGCGCGTACTGGCCTTCGGGCACGTCGGCCCAGGTGACGCTGTAAGGGCTCGTGCTGTCTGTGCCAATTAAGTTGGACCCGGCGTAGAAGTCAACGCGGGCGACCGTGCCGTCCCAGTCCCAGGCGCTCGCCCTGACGACGACGCTGGCGGGCGCGCTGAACGTCGCGCCGTTGGCGGGCGCGGTCAGGCTCGCCGTGGGCGCGTGGTTCACGTCAACTATCAGCGTGCCGGAGACGGCCCCGCCCGGATAAGAGGCCGTGATCCTGGCGTTAAGCTCGCTCGCGACCGGCGCGGTGCTGACGTTGAAGACTGCGTTGCGCGCCCCTTCCGGGACGGTGACGGATGGCGGGGGAGTCGCCACAGAGTAGTTGCTACTCGCGAGCGTGACCTGTAGGCCGCCGGCCGGGGCCGGGGCGGCCAGTTTGAGGGTCGCGCTCGCGGGGCCGCCTCCCCCGACCCGCAAAGGGTTCAGTTGGAGCGAAGATTCCGCCGCGTCGGGCGAATTAAAGGGCGCGAGGCCGCTGGGGAAAGGGCGGTAGAGCGGGTCGCCTATGTTGGCGATCATCCATTTCAGCCATTCGGTGTTGCGCAGGAGCGCGTCGCCGACGTTGGCCCCTTCGAAGAGGTTGCGGAAGACGCCGTCCGAGTGCGCGACGCCGTCCAGGTAAGGCTCGTCAACCGCGCCGCTCGTCACGGTGATACCTTTGGCGACGGCGTTGGCGGACCAGTTATTCCCGCCGCGTATGTCCTGAGCCGACAGGCTGTCCGTGTGAAAGCCTATCGCGCCCGGACTCCAGGTGAAGGCGTCGTTGTAATGATTGAGGCTGTACCAGCCCGCGTAGAACGCCGCGCCGTCGCAGCGCAGCGGCGCGGGCGCTGTGCCAAATTCGGCCTCGTTGCTGTCCTCGACGACCTCGAAGCCCGCGCGCCGCGCGTGCTCCGCGCCGCGGTGTATGTCCCAGTCGCCGGAGCCGTACCGGTAATCGTCCGTCTGATTGATGTCGCCGCGTATGTCGAAGCAGCCGCGCCCCGAGAGGCCGCCGGCCTCGGCCTGCATGGCCTTGTCGACGAGCCCCTTCGCCAGCGCGGCGCTCGGCGCGTCGAGCCGCCAGACGGAGTAGAGGCGCTTGGCCGAAGGCTGTTGCCGGTAGTCTGAGAGCGAGACGAACGGGCGGTAGTAATTGCCCTGGCTCTGCGCGGGGGCGTAGTAGGGGTGCGCCACGCTCCCCGTTCTGCCGCTCGCGTACTCGTCCCAGATGTCCGCGACCTGCTGGTCGACTGAGCGGACGGGGTCCCCGACCCTGTAAGGCGTCAGGTAGGCGAAGACGATGTAGAGAATCTTGTCGCGGCCCACCGCGTTGAGACAATTTTTTATTGGCGTCCTGACGCCCGCGTCGAAGGCGCTCCAGTCGGGGATGAAGTAAGTCTCGGCCGTGCTGAGGGCGCACTTGTTGGCCGCGGGAATCCCGCGGCGCGCGACGTAGTAGTCCGCGACCTCGACAGACTCGGGCATGCCGGGGTTGTAGACGACCAGGACTCTTTCGTTGAGCGGGATGGTTTGCGGCAGAGGCGCGAAGCCGTGTGCGGTGCCGTCCGAAGCGAGGCACGCGAGCGCGGCGCAGGCCACGAGACGCGCCGCGGCAGCCCACGGCGCGGCAGAGATGTGCTTGAACAGTTTTCGACCCCGTCTGCGAAACATAGGCTTTGCGAACGCCCGTCGCGAGAATGCGGGTCTGAAGTTAGAATTGTTTCGCCCGGCGTGTCAACGCGCGGCCGTTAAATGGCGGCGACGTTGAGCGCGGCGTTGAAGTCGCGGTAGAGGTCGTTGAAGTCGCGCATCGTGCGTTCGAGCACCTGCGGGAGGCTCTCTACGTCGGCGGTGTTGACCACGAGGTTGACGTTCTGGACGAAGGCCGCGTGGCTGTCAAGGGTGCGGGCCGTCTGCGAGATGTGGACGAAGACCAGGCGGCGGCGCTTGGCCGGGGGGAGCACGTTGATCTCGCTCGTGACGAAGGCCGCGCCCTGCTCCACCGGGTCGAACTCCGCTTCGAGAAGCACCACGTCCATCTGGTCCTCGCGCATGCGCTCGATGGCCTGCGACGTGTCCTCCGCGATGTAGACCTGGTAGTCCGCGTCGACGAGCGCGCGCCCGACGGCCTCGCGGCGCGGCGGCGTGACGCACACGAGCGCGCGACGCCGCTCCCACTTCAGGCGCGACGCGGTCGGCGACTTCGCCGCAGGCTGCTGAGCCCCGCCCTGCTGCAACAACTCCGCGAGCAGGCGGGCCAGGTCCGCCGCGGGCTGGCCCTGATCGCCGTAGCCGTGAACGTCGCCCAGCGCGGCAGACTTTTCGGGCATGAAGGCGGGGGCCGCCGCCTGCGGCTTGTAGCGCCGGTTTTCGAGCGCGGGCGTCTCGCCGAGCGAGAGCGCGCTCGGCTCAGTCGGCACCGCCGGCGGCTGGGCCTGAATGATGTTCTGGCACTTGGGGCAGCGCACGGTGAAGGCCCGTGTCGGAATCTTCGTGTCGTCCAGTTGCAGGCGCGTCGTGCAGTTTGAGCAGACAACTATCATCGTTTTTCGTGTGCTTCGGGAAGTTGAAAGGGGATGCCCCGGCGGCGTTCGGCCGGGGCCGCAAAACTCTCGCGCTCTACTCCATCATGCTGAGCATCGAGCCGTATTCCTTGAAGGAGCCCGCGGGGACCTTGCTGTTCTCGTCGCGTATGTAGTCCTCGGACGAGGAGAGTCCCTTGAGCGCCAGCAGCAGGTTGTTCTGGTTGGTCGCGAAGGCGAGGCCGTCTTCGAGCGTGATGACGTTGCGCTGGATCATGTCCTTGATGACGGAGTCGAAGTCCTGCATCCCGTCCAGCTTCCCGTCGCGCATCGCGTCGAGCAGAGACTTGCCCTCGCTCTCGCCCTCTTCGATGTACTCGCGCGTGCGCGGGCTCGACTTGAGAATCTCGACGGCCGCGACGCGCCCCCGCCCGTCCGCGCGCGGGATCAGGCGCTGCGAGACGATGTAGCGGAACGTCTGCGCCAGCCGCGTGCGAATCACCTTCTCCTCGTTCTTCGGGTAGAGGCCGATGATGCGGTCAATCGACTTCGAGGCGTCAATCGTGTGGAGCGTGGAGAGCACGAGGTGGCCCGTCTCGGCCGCTTCGAGCGCGATCTCGGTCGTCTCGAAGTCGCGCATCTCGCCTATCAGAATCACCTTCGGGGCCTGGCGCAGCGCGGCGCGCAGGGCCGAGGGAAAATCTTTCGTGTCGGAGCCGACCTCGCGCTGGTTGATCGTGGAGTTCTTGTGAACGTGCAGGAACTCTATCGGGTCTTCGATGGTGACGACGTGGTAGTGCTTCGTCTCGTTGATGATGTCTATGACGGCGGCGAGCGTCGAGCTCTTGCCCGAGCCGGTCGGGCCTGTCAGGAGCACTATGCCGTTGCGCATCTCGGCTATCTCGGCGAGCTGCGACGGGAGCCCGAGCGTCTTGATGCTGGGGATGTCCGTCGGGATGACGCGCATGACGATGGAGTAGGAGCCGCGCTGCTGGAAGATGTTGACGCGGAAGCGCACGCGCGAGGGCAGGGAGTAGCTCAGGTCGGCCGTGCCCGAGTGGGCCAATCTCTCGGCCGCCTCGGGGTTCCCCTGCATCAAGGTCATCGCGATGATCTCCGTCTGGTACGGCAGCAGCTTTTGCAGGCCGAGCGGCTGCACGGGCGTCAGCTTGCCGTTGATCTCGACCTGGGGCGGCTGGCCGACGCTGAAGTTCAGGTCGCTGATCTTGTCCGAGACGAGCAGCATGCGCTCGATGATGGGCGGCAGGTCAAAGAAGCTCATTGATTGATGGGCACTCCGCTAGAAGTTGAAACGACCGGGAAAGGGTTTGTAGGCAAGTGAAATGTCTTCAGGAAGAGTATGGAGGCAAGCCCCGCGGGCAAGCCCCAGATAACCCGACGATTGTCGCGTAAAACGGTGGCAAACGCAAGCAAAAAGTATTGGCTTTAGCGTTTTACGGGGGAATTTTAAAGTCAGGGCCGGAGGCGGGCCGAGATTTCGCGCGTGCGGCGCTCGATTCCTTCGGGGTCGCCTGCGAGCAGGAGGCTGATGACGGCGATTGAATCGGCCCCGGCCGCGAGGACTTCCGG
The DNA here is from genome assembly GCA_035563515.1 of Pyrinomonadaceae bacterium. Lineage (GTDB taxonomy): Bacteria > Acidobacteriota > Blastocatellia > Pyrinomonadales > Pyrinomonadaceae > QHXM01. Next base: position 20,571 of record DATMVE010000019.1, on the reverse strand, counting down.
CGCGTTTTCGGGGCTGATGCCGCCGATGGCGACGAGCGGGATTTGGCCCACGAGGCGGCGCACGCGGCGCAAGCCTTCGAGGCCGACCACAGGGTCCGGGTTCTCTTTGGACGGAGTCTGGAAGACGGGGCCGATGGCGAGATAGTCGACGGGCAGACGCACGGCTTCCCTCGCCTGCTCTTCGTTGTGCGTGGAGAAGCCTATGACGGCACGCGCGCCCAAAAGTTCCCGCGCCGCAGCGGGCGGCAGATCGTCCTGGCCCAAATGAACGCCGTCAGCCCCGAGCGCGAGCGCGATGTCTGCGCGGTCGTTGACGATGAGGCGCACGCCGAGTTCGCGCGCGACGCGCAGAGCCTCTTCGGCTTCCCTGTAGAACTCGCGCGGCGGCAAACGTTTTTCGCGCAGTTGAATGAACGTCGCGCCGCCCGCGGCCAACCGCTTCACCTGCTCCGCGTGCGAGAGGCCGGAGAGCCGCGCGTCCGTAATCGGGTAAATTTTCGGAAGGTCGATTCGCAAGCTATGTCGAACTTTTTTACTAGCGCGTCTGGCCGCTCACCGTTTGCGTTTGCGCGGAGCGGGCGGCTTCCTCTTCGGGCGTGGGCTCTCTCTCGCCGAGGACGACGCGGACCTGGTGTGTCTTGCCGTCGTCTGTGAGCGCGATATCGAGCGTCGTCTGCTGCGCGTCGTCGAGCCAGACCTCGGCTACGCCGCGGCTGACGCCGAAGGGGTTCTCGACTTTAATCACGTAGCGCGTGCTCCCGCGCCGGTAGTTGATTTCGTACGAGCGCCAACTGCGCGGGATGCACGGCTCTACGCGCAGGCGGTCCGCGCGCAGCTCGAAGCCGAGGATCGATTCGAGGCCCGCGCGGTACATCCAGCTCGAAGAGCCCGTGTACCATGTCCAACCGCCGCGCCCCGTGTGCGGCCAGACGGCGTAGACGTCGCCCGCAGCGACGTATGGCTCCGTCTTGTACTTGTGCAGCCCGGCGCGCGTCGAGGCGTGGCTGATGGGATTCAGGAGCGAGAACAGCTCGCCCGCGCGGTCGCCGTCGCCGAGCTTGGCGTAAGCGATTAAAGTCCAGAGCGCGGCGTGCGTGTACTGGCCGCCGTTCTCGCGCACGCCGGGGACGTAGCCTTTAATGTATCCGGGGTCGAGCGCGCTCTTATCGAACGGCGGCGTGAAGAGGATGACGAGGCCGTCGCCGCGCCGTATCAAATACTCTTCGACCGCGGACATGGCCCGCTGCGCGCGCACGCGGTCGGCAGCGCCCGAGATGACGCCCCACGACTGGACGATGGAGTCGATCCGGCACTCCTCGTTCTGGGCCGATCCCAGGGGCGTGCCGTCGTCGAAGTACGCGCGGCGATACCAGTCGCCGTCCCACGCCTGCGCTTCGAGCGCCTTCTTCAGGTCCGTCATGTGCTCGCGGTAGGCGGCGGCGCGCTTCGTCTCGCCGCGCTCGTCGCAGAACGGCGCGAAGCCGCCCAGCGTCGTGTGCAGGAACCAGCCGACCCAGACGCTCTCGCCTTTGCCCAGATGGCCGACGCGGTTCATCCCGTCGTTCCAGTCGCCCGAGCCCATCAGCGGCAACCCGTGCTGGCCCGTCTTCAGGCTCCTGTCGAGCGCGCGCGCGCAGTGCTCGTACACGCTGGCCTTCTCCGCCGAGACGGTGGGCTGCGTGTAGGACTCGCTCTCTTCGGGGCCGAGCTGCGGCCCTTCGATAAATGGCACAACTTCTTCGAGCACCGAGCGGTCGCCCGTCACCTCCACGTAGAAGTTGGTGACGAAGGGGAGCCACAGCAAATCGTCCGAGAAGCGCGTGCGCACGCCGCGGCCCGTGGGCGGGTGCCACCAGTGCTGCACGTCGCCCTCCTTGAACTGGCGCGACGCCGCGCGCACGATCTGCTCGCGCGCGATCTCGGGCTTCGAGTAGACGAGCGCCATCACGTCCTGCAACTGGTCGCGGAAGCCGTATGCGCCGCCCGACTGGTAGAAGGCCGAGCGCGACCAGACGCGGCAGGCCAGCGTCTGGTAGAGCAGCCAGCGGTTGAGCAGCGTGTCCATCGCGGCGTCCGGCGTGCTGACTTCGATTGTGCCGAGCAGCTCGTCCCAGTGCGAGACGACGCGCTCGAACTCCTGGTTGACCTGTGCCATTTTCCTGAAGCGCACGGAGAGGGCTCGCGCCTCGTCAGCGCTCTCGGCCTCGCCCGCCAGGACAACGATCTGGCGCGTCTCTCCGGGCGCGAGCTCCACGACGCACTGGAGCGCGGCGCAGGGGTCGAGCCCCGCGCCCGCGCGCCCCGAAAGGCCCACGCGCCTGAGCGCCGCCGGGTCGTCCAACGACCCGTTGCGCCCTATGAACTCTTTGCGGTCGCAGGTCACTGTGCGGTCCTGCCCGGCCAGTTCGAAGAAGGCCACGCGGTGCGCGAACTCGTTGTTGTAAGGGTTGCGCGCCGTGACGGGGCCGTCCTGCTCGCCCGCCTCGGTGATGATGAAGGGCGCGGACACGCTGCGCTGCACGCCGAGCACCAGCTCGTTGTAGCTCGTCACGGAGATTCGCCGCTTGCGCTCGGTCTGGTTGCGCAGCCGCAGGACGGAAATCTTGACCGGCGCGTCGAGCGGGACGAATTGCAGCAGCTCCTGCGCCAGCCCGTGGCCCGTGCGCTCGAAGACCGTGTAGCCCTGGCCGTGGCGTACGACGTACGGGCCGGTCTCGCGGATGGGCAGAGGCGTCGGCGTCCAGACTGTGCCAGTTTCTTCGTCGCGCAGGTAGATGATTTCGCCCGGCGGGTCGCAGACCGCGTCGTTCGACCACGGCGTCAGGCGGTTCTCGCGGCTGTTGGCCGCCCAGGTGAAGCCCGCGCCCGTCTCCGTCACCTGGAAGCCGAAGTCCTGACCGTTCGAGACGACGTTGAGCCACGGCGCGGGCGTCCACTGCCCCTCGCCGAGGATGATGACGTACTCGCGCCCCTCTGGGCTGAAGCCGCCGAGGCCGTTGAAGAAGGAGAGGTCGGGGCTCTCGACCGTGGGCTCCGGGTAAGTGCGCGAGGGGCGGCGCGGGATGAAGGGCAGGGGCAGCTCGCTCTCGATGGGGCGGCGCACCAGTTGCTCGTCGAGCGAGCCGCGGTCGGTGACGATGACGACGCGCGCGACCGCGTGGAGCAGGATGCGGTCGGCCTCGGGCATGATGTCCGTGCGGCGCACGAAGACGCCGCCGGGCTTGTCCAGGAGCGCGTGCGAGCCGCTCTTGCGAATCAGCGACTGTATCTCCTCCTGAAGCTCCTGGACGTAGCTCAGGGGCTTGTCGTTCAAGATCACCAGGTCGAAGCTCAAGCCCTTCAGCCGCAGGTACTCGTGCGCCCTGAGCATCTGGCGCACCATGTCCAACTCTTCCGACTGCCCGATGCGCACGAGCACGATGGGGAGGTCGCCGCTGATGCCGTAGGGCCAGAGGGAGGACTGCGCGCGCGTGTTGAGCGAGAGGACGTGCGAGCTCGGCCGGAGCGACGGGTCGGAGTAGAGTATGCGCCCCGCGAGGCGCTGGAAGAGGTGCGCCTCCTCGGGGTCCATGTTGAGGTGGAGCATCTCGACCTTGGACTTCGTCCAGGCGAGCCGCGCCTCGCGCTCGAACGTGGAGGTGTCGTGGTACTTGTCCGCGAGCCTGAGCGCCTCCTCGCGCGAGCGCGCGAGGGCGGTCGCGAACGAGACGCGCGCCGTCTCGCCCGGCTTCAAGCGCACGCGCTGGCGCAGGCAGAAGACGGGGTCTAAAACTGTGCCAACCGTGTTCGAGAGCGGGCGGTCTTCCATGACGGCGACCGGCGCGCGCGTCGAATGGCCGCGGCCCAGGAAGCGCGAGCGGTCCGTCTCGTACTGGACCGGGCCGACGGCCTCGCCCTCTGTGACGACCGTGTGCACGCCCCAGACGACCTCGTCCTTTTCGGAGCGCGGGCGGCGGCGCGCCAGGAGCGAGTTCTCCGCCTGGATGAATTCCGTCTCGACGAAGAGGTTGCTGAAGGCGGGGTGCGCCGCGTCGGCCGCAGGCGGCGCGAGCACGACCTCCATGTAGCTCGTCAAATCTATCTCCCGCGTGCGCGACGACTCGTTCTTGACGGAGACGCGGCGCACCTCCGCGTCGTCTTCCGGCGAGACGATGATCTCCGTGTGGGTCAGGACGCCCGCGTCGAGCCGCCAGAACTCGGCCTTGTCCTCGGAGAAGCTGACTTCGTAAGTGGAGGGCGCGCGGCCCGTCGGCTGGTAGCCCGCCGACCAGACCATCCCCGTGCGCACGTCGCGCAGGTAGCAGAAGGAGCCCCAGTTGTCGCGCGTCACGTCCTCGCGCCAGCGCGTGACCGCGAGCGGCCCGCAGGTGGAGTAGCCCGCGCCCGCGGTCGTGACCATCACGGAGTAAGTCCCGTTCGAGAGGAGTTGGACGCGCGGCGTGGGCAGGTCGGCCGTGTCGAAGCGGCGCGAGATGGGCTGGAGCGCCCCGCGCACCACGCGGCTCGTCAACACTTCCTCCGCGCGCGGCCTGGTCACGGGCACGCCGACCGGGATGCGCTCTTGCAGCAGAAGCTCCGTGGCCTGAACCAGCGGGTCCGCGTGGAAGCGCTCCTGCATGATGCGCCCGTTGAGCACGTTGTCAATCGAGACGAGGCTCATCCCCTGGTGGTGCGCCATGAAGGACTGGATGATGACGCGCTTCTGGCCCTGCGGCACGCGGTCCGGCGTGTAGTCAATCGCCTCGTAGTAGCCGTAGCGCCCGAGCGCGCCCTCGCGCGCCAGCCGGTCCAGATTCTCTTTGGCGGCCACGGGGCCAACCATCCCTGCGAGCATGGTCGAGTAGGGAGAGATGACGAGGTCTTGACTGAGGCCGCGCTTCAGCCCTAAGCCCGGGACGCCGAACGGCCCGTACTGGTAGTTCATGTGCAGGTCGCGCCCGTTGTACGCGGACTCGGAGATTCCCCACGCGACGCCGCGCTCGTAGCCGTACTCTATCTGCCGCGTGACCGCCGCGCGGTAAGTCTCGCCGAGTAGAGTCTCCGGGTAGTCGCGCATCACGAGGAGCGGCATCAGGTACTCGAACATCGTCGCCGTCCAGGAGACGAGCGCGCGGCGGCCGTCGACGGGCGTCAGTTGGCGGCCCAGGCGGAACCAGTGCTCCTGCGGGACCTGGCCCAGCGCGATACTGATGAAGCTCGTCAGCCTGGACTCGGAGGCGAGCAGGTCGTAGAGCGAGTCGTCCATGCGCCCGTCCGTCACGTTGTAGCCTATGCGGAAGACCTTGCGCTCCTCGTCGAAGAGGAAGCGGAAGTCCATCTCGCCGGCTAGTTGATCGCACTGCTGGACGAGCGCGCTCATGCGCGCGAGCGCGCCCTTCGACGCGGAGGCGGCCTCTTCGACGGCGACCGTCAGCAGCGCGAGCCCGTTGAGCGCCGCCTCGCGTTCGGGCATCGTCCCCAGCGCGCAGGCTTCGATCTTCGCCTTGAGCGCGTCAACCCGGCCGAGCGCGACGTCGCACTCTTCGGGGATGCGCGCGAGCGCGGGCACGCGCTCAAGCGAACTTTGGAGTTCCTGCCAGCCGGCGGCGACTTCCGGCGAGCATGTTTCGACCAGCGGGGCGAAGTGCTCCACGACGCGGCCGGCCCACGGGGTGACCGTGTTGATGTCGCGGCGCAGGGCGCGCGTCTGGCGGAGGAGGGCGCGGACCCAGTAGCCCAGCTCCTCGAAGCCCGTGTCCCCGTGCTCCTGCGAGAGCGCGCCGACGATGTCCTCTATGACGGCGGCGCGCTCGGAAAGCCTCTCGAACAATTTGGCCCACGCGCCGAGCGTCTGCGGCATGTCGCCTTCGACCAGGCCCGCGCAAGCCTCTATCTCCTTGCGCAGCTCCTTGAGCGTGACGACCTGCGTGCGCTGCTGCACGGGGTCCAGGCGGCCCGCCTCGTGGCGCAGCAGGTCGATCGTGTCGCTGAGCCCGCGGACGACGCGCGCGTCGAAGAGCGGGCGGTCGCCCACGTCGAGGCAGCCCTGCTTGACGCAGATGAGGTGGCCCGCGAGGTTGCCGCTGTCCACGGTCGAGATGTACTGCGGGTTCAAGGGCTCAAGGTTGCGCGTGTCGTACCAGTTGAAGAAGTGGCCGCGGAACCTCTGGAGCTTCTTGAGCGTCGTCAGCGTCAGGTTCAGGCGCTCGCCGACTTCGAGCGTGCCGCTGTAGCCGAAGTCGTGCGCGGCGACGGTCGAGAGCAGCAGGAGCGCGATGTTGGTCGGCGAGGTGCGGTGCGCGACCACGGGCTGCGGGTCCTCCTGAAAATTGTCGGGCGGCAGCCAGTTGTCTTCCTCGCCGGCGAAGGTCTCGAAGTAGCGCCAGGTGCGCCGCGCCACGAGCCGCGCGTCGCGCGCGTCTTTCGCGGAGAGCGTCTGCACGACGGGCGGCGTGCGGCGGCTGACCCAGTGGGCCACGAGCGGCGAGAGCGCCCACGCGGCGAGGAAGGGAGCAGCGACGGGCAGGGCGGCGGGGTTGTTCCAGAGGACGAGCGCGAGCAGTTCGCACACGAGCAATTCGATGGGCAACATCAGGCGCAGGTACGCCCTGCGGTCGTGGCGGCTCGCGCTCTCGGCCTGCGCCGCCGTCACCCATTCGAGCAGGTATTTGTGCGAGACGAGCTTGCGGTACGCGGTGCGACTGATGGCGTCGACCATCAGGTAAGACTGGTGCGCGAGGAAGGTGATGGTGAGCGCGACCTGCGCGGTGTTGGTGCGCACGTCGCCCCAGACAGACCAGAAGTGGCTCGTCCAGGGGATGCCGCGCGGGTGAATCAAGAGGCTCGTCGTGACGTGCGCGTAGACGGGGAACGCGAGCACGAGCAGGGCCAGAAGCGTCCAGACGAGCGCCGAGCCGGGCAGCACCGTCCAGGCCGCCAGGAGCCACAGCAGGATGGCCGGGGCCACCAGGCTGCGCCGCAGGTTGTCGAAAATCTTCCAGCGCGCGATGGCCGGCAAAGAATTGCGCACCTTGCGCCCTTGCGCGTCAGGGACTGTCGGGAAGAGCCAGCGCGCGATCTGCCAGTCGCCGCGCGTCCAGCGGTGCTGGCGCTTGGCGTAGGTGTCGTAGTAGGTCGGGTAGTCGTCTAATAACTCTATGTCCGTGACGAGCGCGGCGCGCGCGTAAAGGCTCTCGAAGAGGTCGTGGCTCAAGAGCGCGTTTTCCGGCACGCGCCCCGCGAGCGCCCGCTCGAAGGCGTCCACGTCGTAGAGCCCCTTGCCGGTGTAGCTGCCCTCGCCGAAGAGGTCTTGATAAACGTCGGAGACGGCGGTCGTGTAAGGGTCAATGCCTGTGTTGCCCGAGAAGACGCGGGCGAAGCGCGAGCGCGAAGCCGAGGGGAGCGAGATGCTGACGCGCGGCTGCAAGATGGCGTAGCCCTTGACGACGCGGCTCTGCTCCGCGTCGAACTGCGCGCGGTTCAGGGGATGTGCGATCGTGCCGACGAGCCGGCGCGCGGCGTCGCGCGGCAACTGCGTGTCCGAGTCGAGCGTGATGACGTAGCGCACGCCCGCGAGAGATTTCTGGTCCGCGGTCGCGACGGCGAAGGTCGTGTCGCGCGCGCCGCGCAGGAAGCGGTTAAACTCGTGCAGCTTGCCGCGCTTGCGCTCCCAGCCGAGCCACTTCCCTTCGCCCTCGTTCCACAGCCGGCGACGGTGAAAGAGGAAGAAGCGCTTCTGTCCCTCGTCCGCGTAGCGCGCGTTCAACTCTTCCATGCCGCGGAGCGCCACGTCGAGCAGCGCGTCATCCTCCGGCATCTCTTCCGCGTCCGCGTCCGCGAAATCACCCAGGAGCGCGAAGAGAAGGTGCTCGTCCTGGTTCGCCAGGTAATGCACTTCGAGCTTTTCGAGAAGCTCGCGCACCACCGCCTCGCTCGTGAACAGCGTCGGGATGACGACGAACGTGCGCGCGTCCTCGTGGAGGCCCTTCGTCATGTCCATCTTGGGCAGCACGCGCGGGCTGAAGACGCGCGTGGCGTCCCAGTTCAGAATGCCGAGCGCCAGATCGCTCGCGGGCACGAGGACGAGCAGCGCGCACGCGACGAGCAGCGCGGGCGACGCCCCCGAGTAGGCGGCGTAATAGACGAAGGCCGCCGTGATGAGCAGCGTCAGGATTGCGAGCGTGCCCAGGTAGACGGGCGTCGGGTGGCGGAAGATCGCGCGGGTAATCTTTTCGTCAAGGCGCGGGCGGTAATCGAAAGCTTTTTCGAGTTCGGGCAGGCCGTCGTCAATCAGGTAGTAGCCGACGTGCGCGCGCCGCGCGTCTTTCGCGCCGCCGCCCGAATCCCGCACCAGCTCGACGGCCTTGCGCGCGACTTCGAGTTCGTCCGAGCGCGTGCGCTTGGCTATGCGCTCGACGACGTGGCGGTAGCGGTCGCGCGAGGCGAACTCCATTTGCGCGTACGCGCCCGCGGGGTCTTCGCTCAGGAGGGGGTCGACGAGGCTCACGTCCTCGAAGAAGTCGCGCCAGTCGAGCGACGAGAACAGGCGCATGCTCGTGATGATGTTGCCGACGGTGACCTGCGCCATGGCCTGTCGCTGGTGCTCAAGGTGCACGAGCTGTTCGACGCTGCTCCCGCGCTCGGCCAACTGTTTTTCGAGCGTGTCGAGCACGACCGAGACCGCCGGGTCCTGGTCGCGCAGCCGCTGAACGAAGTGGACGATGAAGGCGCGGCCCAACTGCTCGCGCCTCTTCCAGCGCTCGTTGATGACGGCGATCAACTCTTCCGTCGGCCGCCCGGTCATGCCGAGCAACTTGTCGGCGAGCGCGTCCGCCTCCTCGCGCTCCTCGCGCGAGCTGACGACGCGCGTCGTCAGGCGGCGTAAATTTTCCACGAGCGCGAGGCGCAGGCTGATGGCGAGCGCCCACACCTCGCCGATGGTCAGAGGGCTGACGCGCTGGTAGGCGCGGACGAAGCGGCGCAGGGTGTCGCCGTCGAGCCGGCTGTCGGTGTGCGCGACGACGGCGAGCGCGATGGCGTAGATGCGCGGGTAGCCCGCCAGCTCGCCTTTGGTCAGCTTCGGCAGCTCGTAGTAGAAGCTCTTGGGCAGGTCCTCGCGGATTTCGCGCAGTTGTTCTTCGACGATGTGGAAGTTGTCGACGAGCCACTCGGCGGCGGGCGAGATGGTGCGCTCGTTGTTGATGGCCCGGCCGAGCGAGTGGTAGGCGGCGACGAGCTTTCGGCCGTTCTCTTCGAGCCGCGGCAGGAGCTGGCGGCCGCGCTGCGGTTCTCTGGAAACCTGGTGCTCGGCGGCCAGGAAGGCGGCGAACTGTTCGAGCCGCTCGACGCTGTAGAGCTCGCCCCTGATCGGCTCCTCGTCGGCGTCATTCGACGCCTTGCGCTTGCGGAATAGTGACTCGAAGAATTTAAGCATGCTCGCCCGGGCCGGCTTTTAGAGTTGAGATTTCAAAGTTGAAAGTTGAAATTGTCACTCATCTAAAGGGCGGGGACGAATCCCCGCCCTGAAAATTTTTATCTTGCCGGAGGTTCACGCCATCATATCAGATGCGCACGTCATCCGCCGCCCAGCCTGTAGGCCATCAGCCGGTCGCCTTTCGAGACGAAGAGCTGCCGCGTCGTCTCGTCCGTGATGAAACGCTCGTCGGGGTCGCCGAGGCGCAGGCGCACGTCCGTTTGCCCGTTGTGAATGTTGACGCCGGCCAAGCCGTTACCCACGCCCTTCAGGTCCGTGTAGAAGTACATGTGCGTCCCGCGCAGGGCGGCCAGCCGCTCGCGCCGCCAGAAGAAGCGCGCGAGCTTGTCCAACTGGCTGGCCGGGTCGAGCCGGTCCAGCAGGCGCTCGCCCACGTCCTCGGAGTTGACCGAGGGGCGCGGGATTCTTGGCACAGAAGGCATGGAGATGCGCGGGCGCGTCATCGCTGTCGACGCTAAGCCGCGCAGCCGCGAGGCCACGCCGTAAGATGAGAAGCGCTGCGAGACGTAGTCGCGCGCCCGCTCGGTCGCGAACGTCGTCAGGTTCGGCGTCGCCACGCGCGAGGCCAGGCCCGACCAGCGCAGCGAGGCCAGAGACGACGCGGTGCGCGCCAGTTGGACGCCGCGGAAGACCGTCGTCACGGTCCCGCCGTAGCGGAAGTAGAGCGAGGCGGCGCGCGCCGCGATCCCCGCGACCGTGCGGAGGAAGCCGCGGCCGGGCGGCGTGTAGCGCGCGCGCCAGATGCCGTCTTTATATTCGCCGCGCGAATCGAAGGCGGCGATCTCGTTGCGCCCGCCGACGACCAACTCGCCGCGCTCGTTGACCAGCACGAACGAGGCGCGCTCGATCTTGTGCGGCACTTTCGCGCGCCGCTTGCCCGTCTCGGCGTCTATGAAAATCAGGTCGTCGGCGTCGGCGACGACGATGGTCGCGGCGTCCGGCAGCGCGAGGTTCGTGATCCCCTTGTCCGCGCCCTTGTAGCGCCAGATGGTTTTCCCCGTCCGCGCGTCAATCGCGCTCACGCCGTAGGAGCCGCGCGAGACAGGCTCGCCGTCTTCGAGGCGCGTGAACTGCCCGCCCGTGCGGACGTAGAGCACGCCATTCCTCGTGAGCAGCATCTCGGGCGTGAGGCCGAGGTCTTTCGCCTCCCAGACCTCTTTGCCGCTCTCGCGCGAGACGGCGCGCACGTGGCCGCGCCCCGAGCTGTAGACGAACTGTTCGTCGAACACCGGGTCGGCCTCGGTCAGCACCAACCCCTCTTCGTTGACGCGGAAGCGCTCGCGCTGGCGCTCCTTTCCACTGCGCGCGTCGAGCGAGGCGACGCCCTCGTAGAAGAGGTAGAGGCGGCCGTCGAGGAAGAAGGGCGGGTGATAATTGTCGAGCGTGTACTGGGTCTCCCCGTCCCCGCCCCAGCGCGCGGGCATCATCTCGATCTCGCTCTCGATTTTGTAGTCCCAGAGTTCGTCGCCCGACGCGAGGTTGAAGACGTGCACGACCGGGCGGCGCTTGAAGCCCGCGCGCGCGCGGTCCTTCGCGTCGCGCACGAAGACGGCGGCGAGCAGGTTCTGGTCCGTGTCGACGGCCATCTGCATCACGCCGCCCTTGACCTTGTCGCTCTGCCAGAGCCTATCGCCCGTGAAGAGGTCGACGGCCTCGACGCGCGTGCGGTCGCCCTTCTCGAAACTGAGCAGCAGCACGTCCGTGCCGGGCACGGGCGCGACATCCGTCTCGTCCAGGCGCGCGTTCTTGCGCCGCCACAGCACCTCGCCCGTCTCGCCGCTCACGGCGTAGAGAGACTTCTCGGTCCCCGCGACGAGCACGCCCAATTCCGTCATCTGGTAAAAGCGCACCTCGCCGTCCAGCTTCGCGGACCAGTCGGCCTCGGCCGCGCGCGCGTGGCCCGACAGGAAGAGGACGCAGAGCGAGAGCACGAACGCGATTCTTTTCGGCCCCCGCGCCTGAGAGAAAAAGCCGTATGACATATAATCCACACCTCAAGACACCAGATTGTTCGTCAGGGGAGAATGAGATGAGCAAGCAGAGAGATGATACACCGGAAGAGATTGATCCGTCAGGCGAGGAAGAGGAGCCGGAGAGGAAGCCCGGCACCTACTACTACGACGACTCGACCGGCTACGAAGTTTACGACCCCGAGAAAGCGGACGAAGAAGAGGAAGAAATTTGATTTCGTCTGACCGTGGGCGGAGCAAACTCGAGTTTGCTTGCCCACGGCTATCCTGCTCATCCCCTCCAGGGATGTCGGTTGATTATCGAATCGTGCTGCTGATGACTGTCACGGGAGGCCCGGTCACTGCGCTTCCTTCCGCTTCGGACGCTCATTCGCCTTGAGCACGCGCTTGCGCAGGCGTATGGTCTGCGGAGTCACTTCGACCAGCTCGTCGTCGGCAATGAACTCAAGCGCCTGTTCGAGCGAGAGGTCTTTGACCGGGACGAGCCTGAGCGCTTCGTCCGCGGTCGAGGCGCGCATGTTCGTGAGCTTCTTCTCCTTGACCGCGTTCACGTCCAAATCGACGGCGCGCGCGTTCTCGCCGATGATCATCCCTTCGTAGACTTTCGTGTTCGGGCGCACGAACATCGTCCCGCGCTCCTGTAGATTGTAGAGCGCGTAGGTGGTCGTCTCGCCCGTGCGGTCGGCCACGAGCGAGCCCGTGGAGCGGCCGCGCATCTCGCCGGCCCACTCGCCCCAGCGCAGGAAGAGCGTGTTGAGCAGGCCCGTCCCCTTCGTCTCCGTCAGAAACTCGTTGCGGAAACCGATGAGTCCGCGCGACGGCGTCTCGAACTCAAGGCGCACGCGCCCCGTGCCGTGATTAACCATCTTCGTCATCTGCCCCTTGCGCCGTCCCATCGCCTCGGCCACGACGCCTATGAACTCGTCCGGGCAATCCACGACGACCTGCTCGACCGGCTCAAGCACCTTCCCGCCGTCCTTGCGCGTCAGCACCTCGGGCTTCGAGACCTGAAGCTCGTAGCCCTCGCGCCGCATCATCTCGATGAGGATGGCGAGCTGCAACTCGCCGCGGCCAGAGACCTTGAACTGGTCGGGCGAGTCCGTCTGCTCGACGCGTATGGCGACGTTGCCGAGGATTTCCTTGTCGAGCCGCTCTTTAATCTGGCGCGACGTGACGAACTTCCCCTCGCGCCCGGCGAAGGGCGAGTTGTTGACGCCGAAAATCATGGAGATGGTCGGCTCGTCCACCGCGATCACGGGCAGCGGCTGCGGGTTGTCCGCGCTCGTGATGGTCTCGCCGATCTCTATGCCCTCCATCCCGGCGAGCGCGACGATGTCGCCGACGCCCGCGCGCTCGACCGCCTCGCGTTTTAATCCCTCGAAGACGTAGAGCTGCGAGACGCGCGTCTTCTGCACGGAGCGGTCGCGCTTGATGATCGAGACGGTTTCTCCGACCTTAATCTCGCCCGAGAAGATGCGCCCGATGGCCAGGCGGCCGACGTAGTCGCTGTAGTCAAGGTTCGCGACCAGCAGTTGCAGAGAGTCGTCGCGCAGGGCGACGGGCGCGGGGATGGTCTCGACTATCTGGTCGAAGAGCGGGCGCAGGTTCTTAGACTCTTCCGCCAACTCCTTCTTCGCCACGCCGTCGCGCGAGACTGCGTAGAGAATCGGAAACTCAATCTGCTCGTCGGTCGCGTCGAGGTCTAAGAACAGCTCGTAGATTTCGTCCACGACCTCGGCGGGCCTGGCGTCCTGGCGGTCAATCTTGTTGACGACGGCGATGGCGGGCAGGCGTGCTTCCAATGCTTTGCGCAGGACGAAGCGCGTCTGCGGCAGGCAGCCCTCGGCCGCGTCCACCAGGAGCATGACGCCGTCCACCATCTTCAGCACGCGCTCGACCTCGCCGCCGAAGTCTGCGTGGCCCGGCGTGTCCACGATGTTGATCTTCACGTCGCCGTAGCGCACGGCCGTGTTCTTCGCCATGATGGTGATGCCGCGCTCGCGCTCCAAGTCCATCGAATCCATCACGCGGTCGCGGACCTGCTCGTTCTCGCGGAACGTCCCGGCCTGCCTGAGCATCGCGTCGACCAGCGTCGTCTTGCCGTGGTCGACGTGCGCGATGATGGCTATGTTGCGTATCTCTTCCCTGACTTCTTTCATAATTCCCCTACACGGATGAAAATCTCGTTTTCTTTGACTGGCTGCGAAACCAGACATCATAACACGCGAACCGGGATTGAGCACACGCAGACGGGCGGCGGGCTCACGCCGGAAGCGCGAAGGCGCGAAGGAGTCACGCGAGACGAATGTCCACTCAACTTCCTCGCGGTCTTCTTCGCGCCTCCGGCGTGAAATCTTATTTACGACGCCATGAATCGAACGCGCCCGTCTGCCTCAGGGCTTCGTAGAGCACGACGGCAACCGACGTTGCCAGGTTGAGGCTGCGGACGCGCGGGTTGAGCATCGGGATGGTCAGGCACCTCTCCCAGTTCGCGCGCAGCACGTCCTCCGGCAACCCGCGCGTCTCGCGCCCGAAGACCAGGCAATCGTCCGGCGCAAACTCCCAATCCGTGTACAGCCTCTCGGCCTTCGTCGTCAGGTAAACGAACCTCGCGCCGGGCAATGCTTCGGCGAGCGAGCCCAGGTCGCGGTGACGTTCGAGTTCGACCTCGGGCCAGTAATCCAGACCCGCACGCTTGACGGCGCGGTCGTCCAGTCGGAAGCCCGCCACGCCGACGATGTGCAGCGGGACGCGCGTCGCCGCGCACAGGCGCGCGATGTTGCCCGTGTTCGGCGGTATCTCCGGCTCGACCAGCGCGACGCGAAGCATAAACAGCAGCGGGCAGTGGGCAGCGGGCAGTGGGCAGCAAGAACAAAGCGTTTTGCTTTTACTGCCTACTGCCCACTGCCTACTGCGAACTTCTCTGGTAGTCGTCTTCCAGCCTGACGATGTCGTCTTCGCCGAGGTAGTCGCCGAGTTGGACTTCGATGAGGGCGAGCGGCTCGGCCGATGAATTGCCCAGGCGGTGATTGGTTTCGGGGGGAATGTGTATGTGCTCGCCGGCCCTGAGTTGTAACTCGCGCTCGCCGCAGACCACGTCGGCCGTGCCCTGCACTACGACCCAGTGTTCGCCGCGGCGCGAGTGGCGCTGTAGACTCAGGCGCGCGCCCGGTTTGACTTCGAGCCTCTTGACTTTGTACCCCGCGCCCTCTTCCAGGACCTCGTAGCGCCCCCACGGCCTCTCGTCCGTTTCGCCTCTCATCGCTTGCAGCCTCCCCAATTCGGTTTCGAGTTAACGAGCATAATGAAGACGTGCCGCGGGCGCAAGAAAAAGGAACGGCGCGCTTCGTTGAAGCATTCGCCGTTCCTTTAAGAATGGCCCTGAGGGGCCAGTCGTGTTGCGTGCGCCTATGGAAGGTTGTTGCTGTTCGTTGTCCGCTCGGACTACTTGCCCTTCTTCGAGCCCTTTGAGCCCTTCGAGCCGCCCTTCGAGCCGCCCTTGGAACCGCCCTTCGAGCCGCCCTTCGAGCCGCCCTTGGAACCGCCCTTGGATCCGCCTTTGGACCCACCCTTTGAACCGCCCTTACCACCTTTCTTAGTTGCCATAGGTCGTTGCTGCTCCTTTTCAGTTTGAAGTTACGACCACAAGATACTGTGTCGAATTTCTTCTTGTGGCCTAGAGTAAGCGGCGCACAACATGTTGGTATATAAACTTAAAGCGAATGGATGTCAATAACTTTTGCTTGTAAATGAATTTTTTTTTGAACGCGCGAAATTTTTTTTGAGAAGTGATCGCGCGATCACAGTGCGCGCGACGCGCGAACGAACTGCTTCGATGTTCGCAGAGAAGAAATCAAACCTCCGTGACATCGCTCCCGATGCGTGGTGCGTGATGTGTGATGAGTGATGAAACGAGAGGCGACGAGTTGAATGTTCGGGTGTGAGTGCGCGCGGCGCGCCGCGCGTCAACGGAAGTAGGGAGTGAAGATCCAGCGGTCGTGACGCTCGACGCCGTAGTAGCTGAGGATGGAGCTGCGGCGGCTGCGGCTGGTGACGCCGACGAACGGACCCGAAGAGTCTTCCGAGTCGTCTTCGCCGCCCGGAGCTTCTTCTTCAGTCCCCGTGTCGAGGACGTTGGTCACGACCGGGAGCGGCCCGGCGACCGCCATGAACGCCGAGTCGTTCGTATTCACGGGCCTCCCGGCGTAGGCCGTGACTTTAGACTGGAACTCGACGAACGCCGGATCATTTTTCCTGATGAGTTTCCACTCGCCGCTCGTCGACAGCGGGTCGCGCGCGGCGGCCGCGCGCAGGATTTGAATTTTCCTCGTCCCGCGCGGGAGCCCTTCGAGCAGTTGATCGATGGAGGTCGGCAGCGCCCTTTTCTCGCGCACGTAGAGGCGTATGGCTTCGGCGACCTGCTCGCCGCGCGTGATCGCTTCCTGTTCGAGTTCGCGCTGCGCCATCCTGCGGTAATTCGGGACGGCCGTGATGAGCAGCAGCGCCATGATCGTCATCATGGCGAGCAGCGCGATGAGCGCGTAGCCGCGCTCGCCCCGGCGCGCCAGGCCAATTTCTCCGACCCTCGTGTCGTCTCCCGCGGCGCTCATCTTAAGGCTCCGTCGGCTCCTCTTCTTCCACTTCCACCGGCTCGACCGGCTCGGGCACAGGCTGCGGCTGCGCCGGCTGCGGGTAGCGCGGCTGGCCGCCCGCGTTCGGGTTGGAGCCGTTGCCGACAAACGGCAACTTGTGCTTGATGTTGATGTTCGTGTCCGTCAGCGTCAGCTCGGAGACGGAGATGCCGGTGACGCGGAAGCGCCCGCCGAGGATGTCGCCGCGCTGCACGTTCAAAATGTCGCGGCCGTTCTTCTCTTTCACCATGGCCGTGTCGTTGCCGCCGGGCTTGATGCTGACGCCGATGAAGGTGTAGTTCGGCACGGGCGCGGGCATGACGTTGAGCGTCGCCGTGTTGGAGAAGAGCGTGCCGTCAGGGGAGCGCACCACCACCTCGCGCCCGCCCTCGAAGGAGATGAGCTGGGCTGGGACTTTCGTCGAGAGCTGCTGCGGGCTGACGAAGCGCGTCTCCAGTTCCGCGCCGCCGATGAAGATGCGCGTCTCGGGCGTGAACTTGTCGCCGGTCACGTCGAGCGTGAAGTCGCCCGCGTGCGCGTAGACGTTGACGGGCGAGATGCCCGCGAGAATCACGTTGGGCTCGGGCGGAGGCGGAGTCGGTGCCTCCACGGGGACGGCGTTCGGGTCGGGCGTGGGCCTCGGCGGCGGCTCGTAGAAGGCGAAGATGTTGCGCCCTGCCTCCGGCACGGCGGGCAGGGTGAAGTTGACAGGGATCGGACGCAGCACGGCCAGCGGGTCGCTGCTCAGATCCGCGACGCTCGGAGGAACGTTACCGCGAGGCGGCGTGGGAGAGGCTTTGACGGTCGGCCCGTTAGCCGGTCTCTTCGAGCCGGACGAGCCGAGGAACATGTAGGCCAGCGCGATGAGCGCGATCGAGCCGAGGACGATGGCCGCGATCTTCTTGTTGCGCTCCGACTGGTTCGTGCCTTCAACTACTGCCATGAGATTTTGAACCTGCCCTTCAGCGAGTCTCGCCCGCGCTTTGTTCCGTCACCGCTTCGTCGCCGGCCGCGTCGCGCCGGAAGTAAGCGGCCATGTCCAGCCGCAGGCTGACGAGCGTCGTGCGCGGCCCAAGCGTCTCGGCGCTCACGGCCAGCCCCGCGTCGCTGGCGCGCTCCAGCTCGACCGCGTTAATAATGATGAATTGATTGCTCGATTCGATGTCCCGCACGAAGCGGCGGAGGTTGGCGTACTGCCCCTCGACCGTGACGGTGACGGCGATGCCTGGGTAGAGGCTCTGCCACTTGCTGCTGACGGTGCGGGCCGAGGCGGCCTGCTGCTGCGTGGCCGTCTTCGATTCGAGGTAGTTGTAGACCGGGCCCGAGGTGTTGCGCAGGTTGTTGCTGCGGATCAACTGTATGAGCGTGTTGTAAAGGGCGATGCGCCCCTCGACGCGCGTGGTCAGCCGGTCGTTCTCGAACTTGTCGAGGCTCTCGTTGATCACGGCGATGTTGTCCCGCGTGCTCACGCGCATGTCCACGGTCTTCTGCAACTCGCTGACCCTCTGGCGCTGCCGCTCGCGGTCGACCTGGGCCGCGTACAGGCGCGAGCCCGAAGGGGTGTAGAAGGAGAGGTAGACGAAGACGACGGCGAGGAGCATGACTGCGCTGCCGGCGAGGCCGATGATTTCGGCGACGCCGAGGACGCTGCGCTGGCGCGCCTGGCGCAGCTTGTCCACGCGGGCGCGAATCCGCTCGCGGCGCGGCCGGGCCTTCGGTTGTGTCGCTCTCTCTTCGCTCATCGCTCCTCCGCGCCGGCGGCGCGCGTGACCCCGGCCGCATCCGCGACGCTATTCGCGGGGCCGCCCGCGGGCACGGCCGCGCGCGGGTAGTAGTAAACGCGCAGGGTCGATTCTGTGCCAGCCTCGCCGCGCTCCTTCTGCAAGTTCTGCTCGATCAGTTCGGCGCGGAAGATTCCGCCGCGGTCCATCTCTATGATCATCGACGTGGCGTCCGCCGGGTTCTTACTGACGACCACCAGTTCGAGCAGGGCGACGATCCGCCCGCCCTCCTGGCCGACATCGCGGACGGTGATGCGCTTGACGCGGACGCTGCCGGGCATGATCGATTCGAGGTCCGCGAACAGCCGCGCCCAGGAAAAACGCTTGCGCTCGACGAGCGCCTGCGCGGCTTCGAGCGTCTGCGTCTGCTCCGGCGTCAGCGACTGCTTGATCTCGTCGATGCGCCGTTCGAGCGCCGCGACCTGCTGGCGCTGGCCCTCGCTCTCGCGCTCTACTTCGAGGGCGCGCCGGTTCGTCTGGCTGCTCTTGCTGACGAGGAGGACGAGCGCGAGCAGGGACGCGACCGTGATGACGCCCGCGATTGTCCAGGGCAGAGCACGATTGCGATATGGCTGGCTGGCGAGATTGAGGTTGGCGCTCACTACAGAATTACCGTCCACTCGATGATGGAGAAATTTCCACTCTCCAACAGACCACGAAAGCATACCGCGCGCAAACACGGGGCGCAACCGCGCGCGCTCGAGCAGCTAATGAGCAGCCAACCCCTCGCCCGCCTGCCGACACTTGAACGCGCCGGACGAGACTTAGTTGCAGAAAGAAGGCGAAAGGAAAAGGCAGAAGGCAAAAGGGAGGCGGAGAACCACATTGATAAAAAGTGGCCCCCCGCCTGATTAACTTTTCCTTCTTCCTTTTTCCTTTCGCCTTACCTGTTTCCCGTCGCCTGGCTGACGACGCGCGAGTTGATGATTTTGCCGGCGGCGTCGAGCGTGAGTTCTATGACCGCGCCGGAGGTGTCGCGGACGCGGCGGACGAGTTGGCCGGAGCTGTTCGTGGTCTCGCCCAGCACGGTCGCGCCGAGGTCCGTGATGTTGCCGAGCGTGCGCTCGTTCAAGACCTTGCCCGCGTTGTCGAGCGTGCGTTCGAGGATGGAGCCCGTGGTGCCGACCGTGCGCTGGACGGTCTGGCCCAGTTGGTTGACGGTCTGGCTGAGCAGGCCGTTGGGCGCGGTCAGGTTGCCGAGCGTCTGGGAGACCGCGCCGCCCGGGCCGAGCGCCTGGCCCGCCACGCCGCCGACCGTGCCGACCGTCTTGTCCACGCTCTGCAAGAGGCGTTCGAGAATCTGCGGGTTGCGGTCGATGGTCGTCAGCGTGCGGTCTATGATCGCGGCGACGTTGTCCAGGCGCACTTTCAGGAGCACCTCGGCGCGGACGCCCTTGATCGTCAGCTTGACCTTGTCGATCCCCACGTCGGCCCCGGCCGTGAGCGCGAGCAGGTTGGCGAGCCGCGCGTCGAGCGCGACGTGCGCGCGCAGGTTGTCCACCTCCAGAGTAATCTCTTCGACCGAGAAGTTCGGCACGTCGAGCAGCACGTCGGGGTCGCCGGTCGCGGCCTCCTGCTGGCGGCGCGCGCTGGCCGCCTGCTGCCTCTGAATGTCCTCCTGCGAGAGCGGGCGCACCGGCGCGACCGGCGGCGGCGTCTGTCGCGGCGTCGGGCGCGGGCGCGCCGGGTCCTGCTGCGGCTGCGTGGTCGTGCTGCCGGTGATGGAGGCGTCGTTGCCGCCGCCCGTCGTGGTGTTCTGCGCCGCGGCGGTGTAGAGGCCCGCGGAAAAGAGCGCGAGCAAGGTTACTACTCCGAAACGCGAGAGCTTGTTCACTGGTGGTCTCCTCCTGAATAGTTTGATGAAAACAAAGCTTTCCGCCGAAAGGTCGGGGGCCTCAGTTTTAAAGCATCGCAAGTCTATCGAAGAGGGAGAGGGCGATTTCAAATTTCAATCTCAGGGGGCGGCCGCGGGCGCGCGGCGCGTGGTGAGCCGGTCGAGCACGCGGGCGAGGGTGGCGCGGAAGCTGACGCGGCCGCGCACGTTTCTGAGGAGCACGTTGATTTCGTCCGCGCCGACCGAGACGCCGACGCGCAGGCGCAGGCCGCGCGCGGTCTCTTCGCCCGCCTCGACCGCCGTCGAAGCCTCGAACTCGCGCTCGGTGATGCGCCGCTCCGTGATGTTCAGCTCGAAAGTCTCGTCGGCGGTCGTGCGAGTCGCAGCCTGCGCGGGAGCGGGCTGCGCCGGGGAGGCGCTCGCCGCATTTTCATTTTGTGCCAGCGCGTGCGCGGACGAGGCGGCCGCGAATGCTAAAGCGAGCGCGAGGCGGAAGAGATTCTTCGTCACCTGGGCGGCCCTCCGTTCGGCTGCGGCGCGGGCGCGGGGGGCGCGTTCGATTGAGGCTTCGCGTCGCCGGGCGGCGACACCTGGTCCGTCACGGGGACTTCGCCGAGAGCCTCCGCGACGATGCGGTCTATGTCCGCGAAGCGGCTGACGATTTTGAGTCGAATGCCTATGTCGCGGTAGGTGACGCCGGGCTCGACCGCGGGCGGCAGGTTTTCGCGCACGGCGTCCCAGACGGTGTCCCGCCTGTGTCTTCCCGGAAACTCGACCGTCGGGTTGGGCACGACCTCGAAGGTCAGTTCCCTGGCCCGCACGGTCGCCGTAATCGAGACGTCGGCCGACTCGACCGCGGCGTCGGGCGTTCTCTTAATCTCCG
>DATMVE010000018.1:0-25167 GCA_035563515.1 Pyrinomonadaceae bacterium | reverse complement strand
GACAAGTTCGAGTGGCGGCGCGGCTACAAGTTCTCGACCTACGCGACGTGGTGGATCAGGCAGGCGATCACGAGGGCGATTGCCGACCAGGCCAGGACCATCCGCATCCCCGTCCACATGATCGAGACGATTAACAAGCTCGTGAAGACTTCACGCGCGCTCGTGCAGGAGTTGGGCCGCGAGCCGACGAACGAGGAGATCGCCGAGCGGGTTGACATGTCCGTGGCGAAGGTGCGCGCCGTCTTCAAAATGGCACAGCAGCCCGTCTCTTTGGAGACGCCGATTGGCGAAGAGGAGGACTCGCACCTCGGCGACTTCATCGAGGACAAGTCGGGCAGCAACCCGGCCGAGTCGGTCGTCGCCTCGAACCTGAGGGAGATAACGGATGAGGTGCTCGCGACGCTGAGTCCGCGCGAGGAGAAGGTCATCAAGATGCGCTTCGGGCTCGGCCTGCACGGCGAGGAGCACACGCTCGAAGAGGTCGGCGAAGACTTCTCCGTCACCCGCGAGCGCATACGCCAGATCGAAGCGAAGGCCCTCAGGAAGCTGCGCCACCCCTCGCGCGCACGCCTGCTGAAGCCCTTCATCGAAGACCAGCAGTAAAGCAGTTGACAGTTGACAGTAAAAAGGCGGCCGAGTTAATCAGGCCGCCTTTTCTTTTGTCTGCCCACTGCCTGCTGCCAACTGCTCTTCAGTGTGACTGCTTGTAAAGCTTCTTCAGCCTCTCCAACGTGTCCGCTTCGCGTGTGCTTTTGTCCGTGCGCTCGCGCTTGAAGCGGGGGATGCGTAGGACGTAGCCGGCCTCGTAGCGGTTGGTCTTCTGTATGTCCTGGAAGTCAACTTCGATGACCATCTCGGGCTCGATCTCGACGTTGCGCCCGCGCGTCGTGATGATTTTCGGTTCGAGCTTCGCCGTCAGCTCCTTCAGCAGCGCCTCCGAAAATCCTGTGCCAACTTTGCCGACCGTCTTGAACCGGTCTTTGTCGCGGATGGAGACGACGAGGCTGGAGAGCAAGCCCCGCCGGCGGCCCGAGCCCCAGATGCCGCCCGTCACCACCACGTCCAGCGTCTCGAACGCGGGCTTGATCTTCATCCAGTTGTCCGTGCGCTGGCCCGGAACATACGGCGCGTCCGGGTCTTTCGCCATCACGCCCTCGTGCTTGGCGGTGAGCGCCTGACGGAAAAACTTCTCCTCGTCCGCGAGCTTGTCCGAGACGACCGCGTCCGTTATCTTCACGCGCGGGGTCGTGCGGAAGAGTTTCTTCAACTGCGCGCGGCGCTCGCTCTGCGGCCGGTCCATCAGGTCCTGGCCGTCGTGGTAGACGAGGTCGAAGAGGTAGAGCACGAGCGGAATCTCGCGCGCCTTCTCCTGTATGTTGTGCACGCGCCCGAGGCGCATCAGGACGGCCTGGAACGGCTGCTTCTCTTTCAGCCGCGGGTCGAAGGCCACGGCCTCGCCCTCCATGATGGCGTCGCCGCCCTTCCACGCCTGCTGCAACGCTTCGGCCACGTCGGGCAGCGCCGCGCTGTCGTCGTTGAGCCTCCGAGAGTAGAACTTGATTTCATCAGGCTTGCCCCGTTTAAGATGGATTTGCAGGCGCGCGCCGTCGTACTTCACCTCGAAGATGACCTTCTTGCCCTTGAGCCGCTCGAAAATCTCCGAGTGGTCGTCGACCTTGTGCGCGTTCATGAACTGGTAGGGGCGGAAGAGCGCGAGCCCCGTGCGCTCAAGACTCTTGCGGCCCTTCTTCGCGGTCGCGGCCGTGAGCCCTATGTCGTTGGTCATCGCGTAGAGGTGCTCCACACTCGCGGCGTTCACGCCGAAGGCCGCGGCGATGGCGCGCGTCAGCGTCCCGAAGCCGACGCCTATCCGCATCTGGTTGAGCGCCATCCGCGTGAAGTATTTCGCGCCTCCGGCGGAGGTCGCGGCGAAGACTTCCCCGACGAGTTTCAGTCGGTCTTCGTCGCGCGCGACGGCGCGGTTGACCTTCTGCCACAACTCGTCGACGGACAGACGGTCCGAGCCGGGCACGAGGCGCGCGCCGACTTCGCTCATGTCGCCCGTGCGCTTCACCTCGTCGTCTATGGAGTCTGCGGTTTCGCCGGACAGCGCGGCGAGCGCGGCGCGGATTGTGCCGGGTCCGATGCCGAGCTTGTCGGACAGTTGCGGCGGGACGAGTTCGCCGGCGGTGAAATGCGCGACCGCCGCGAGCGTCTTCCTGTCCAGGCCGCGGATAAGCTCCGCGAGGACGCGTATCCTCTGCGGCTCGCCCTTCGTCCGCTGAAGCTCGTCGTAAGTTTGTGCCAGTTCTGAAAATTTCATCGCCGCCCAATTCTCGTAGGTGAATTCAAAATAGACCGAGCTTCTTCGATAAAAATACAGCGGCGGGCAAATTGCAAGCCCGGCGGCAGGGGTTCCGGTCGGAAGTCGAAGGCAGGTCTAGCCCTCTGCTCGGGCGAAAGCGGAAGACTTCAGGCGGGCGGGTTCAGGTCCTTGATCATCGTGAAGAGCGGCGTGCCCAGGAGGTCGTGCGGCCCCGAGTCCTCGCGGCGGAAGCCGTGCTTCTCGTAGAGGCGTATGGCGCTCAGGAGGAAAGGGGTCGTGCTGAGGAGCAGGCGGTCGAAGCCGTTCCGCGAGGCGAACTCTTCCGCGCGTTCGAGGAGCGCGCGCCCCGTCCCCCTTCCCCTCATGGCGGGGTCAACGCCCATCCCCCGGACGTAGAGCGCCCTGACTCTGGGGACCGCGGAGACCGTCCCTACGATTGTGCCATTTTCGACGGCGACCCAGACCGGGCCTTCGCTCATGCGCTCAAGAATCTGCCCGGGCGTGCAGACGGTGGCGGCGAACGCCGCGGGCGTGTAGAGGGGCTCGTATTCGGCGAAAGACCTTCGCAGGGCGGCGGCGATTTGCGCGGCGTCTTCGGGGGCGGCCATCCGTATCTGCTGGCTCGACGTTGTCTCTCGGCCCACCGGCTTTCACCTCAGCGCAGGTTGCTCTTCGGGAACAGCACGCGTTCGGGCTCGGCGTTCAACCTTTCGAGCATCTTTTTGATGAGGACGGTCTTGACGCGCCCGGCGCGCTTCGGCTCGACCACGTAGCGGACCGTCGCCTCGACCCACGTACTCTGACTGATACGAAAAAAGACGGCCGGGTGTTCTCTGACTTCCAACTGGTCGACGGGCGTGTGCGAGAGCAGTTCGCGGAACGTCTTGACGCGCTCGATCATGGCCTGGCCCAATTCCTCCTCGGCCGTCTCCTGCATGGTCTTCGCCACGAACTCCAGGTCGCTCTCGTACGCCACCTGGAAGCTGATCTCGTTCCAGATGTACGGGAAGAGCGGCCACGAGTAGTTGTAAACGGCCGTCCCGAGCACGCTCGAATTGGGGAACTTGATGATGCGGCCGCTCGGGTGGTCCGTCGAAAGGTACTGCCCGCCGAACTCCCAGAGCGTCGTGTCCAGGTAGCTCACGTCAATCACGTCGCCCGTGGCCTCGCCGATCTTGATGCGGTCGCCGACGCGGTAAGGCGCTCTGACCAGGATGTAAATCCAGCCGATGAAACTCGTGATGGGCGTCTGAAGCGCGAACCCTAAGATGAGCGAGATGAGGCCGAGCGAGACGACGGTCGTGTACCAGTTGGCGAAGATGATGGAGATGACTATGAGGACGAGGACGAGGCCGACGAGCAGCTTCAAGATGCGCCGCAGGTTGTAGCGCGTGGCGGGGTCGTCAAGGCGGCCGAGGACGTAGAGGTCGATGGCCTTCGCCACGCCGAGCACAAGGACGACGGCCATCGCGCCGAGCGTGAGCCTCTGCGAGAGCGCGACGTACTTGCCCGCGAAGGCGAAGACGCCGAGCCGCAGCAGGTAATAGATGCTGCCGAGCGCGAGGAGCAGGAGCGTGTAGGTCAGGAGCCAGAGTTTGTCCCTGGTCTCGACGGCGGGCCTGACCTCTTGTCTCTCGGTCGCGGTCTGTTGCAGCGCCTGGCGGACCTCCTTGCGCTCCTTCAGCTTCTCGGCCTTCTCTTCTGCGGTCGTCGTCATCTCTCTCCTCTCCTTCAACGCGCGCGTATTCTAACTCAAGAGCGCCGGCGTCAGTACCGCCCGCTACCGCAGGCGGTACTGACTTCGTGTCCGCGACCGTCTTGAGCCTCCTCGCCCCGCGTGCTATCCTGTTTTCACACCCGATTTTCCCCTTGGATGAAATCCCCTTCCGGGCATTGGCCTGCCCCGGTGTGCCAATTTGCGGGCCGCCGCGGCGACGAATCGAAACAGGGGAGAAGGAAGAGTCGAATCATGTCACTCAAAAACTTGTTGGAGCGGTTGGCCGCCTTCGAGCCGACCAAATACCCTTTCATCAGTCTTTACCTGAACGCGCAGGCGAACGACCGCGGGCGCGACGACTACGGCCTCTTCGTGCGGCAGGAGTTGGACGCCCGCGCGAAGACGTTCGAGCCGCGCACGGAGGAGCGCGAGAGCTTCGACCGCGACGTGGAGCGGATTAAGGACTACCTCGAAAAAGAGGTCCGCCCTTCCGCCAACGGCGTCGCCATCTTCGCGTGCTCGGGGGCGGACGACTTCTTCGAGGCGGCGCAGTTGGACGCGCCGATTGAGCGCAACCGCCTCTTCGTCTACGACCACCCGCACCTCTACCCGCTGGCGCGGCTGATGGATCAGCACCCGCGCTACGCCGTGCTCGTGGCCGACACGAACTCCGCGCAAATCTTCGTCTACGGCTACGGCCACCTGATAGACCACGACGAGATACAGGGGGTCAAGACGAACCGCTCGCAGGTCGGCGGCTGGTCGCAGATGCGCTACCAGCGGCACGTCGAGAACTACCACCTGCACCACGCCAAGGAGGTCGTGGACGCGCTCGACCGCACCGTGCGCGAGGACAACATAGAGAAGATCATCCTCTCGGGCGACCAGACGGGCGTCATCCCCGTCCTGCGCGAGCAGTTGCCGAAGCACCTTGAGGAGAAGATCGTCGACGTGCTGAACCTCGGCGTCAAGACGCCCGAGCACGAAATCCTCGAAGCGACAGAGCAGTTGCTGCGCGTCGAGAACGCGACGAGCGACGCGGAGAAGGTCAAGCGACTTCTGGACGCGTACCGCGCCGACGGACTCGCCGTGGTCGGGGCCGCCTCGACTCTGGCCGCGCTCTCGAACGGCCAGGTGGAGGAGTTGTTCATCAGCGCCTCCATGCGCGGCATACGCTACGACGAGCAGGAGGTCGAGAAGGTGATGGCGGCGTACGCCCCTGCGACGGGGCCGACGGCCGACGCGTCGGAGCCGCGCACGGTGGCGGACGAGCTGGTGCGCCGCGCGGAGACGATGTCTTCGGCGCGCGTCACCTTCATCGAGGACGAGTCGCTACTAGCGAGCGCGGGCGGCGTCGGCGCGCTCATACGCTACAGAATCACGGACACACCGGGAGGGGACAATGTCGGATAAAGACAGGCGCAAGAAGGACGGACAAGACAAGAACAAGAAGAACCAGGCGACGCGCGAGGGCGAGAAGAACCCGCGCAAGCAGGGGGCCACCGCGCCCCAACAGGCGAAAGCTCAATCCAACTTAACCGACAGGGAACCGGGCGCGGCGGGCACTAAGTAGCCCGTCAGTGATTTATGCACTCAGCGCCTTTGCGTCTCCCGGGCGGAGCTTAAGCTCCGCCCGGGAGACGCAAAGGCGCTGAGTGCATATCAGGCTATTCGACTGTGACCGACTTCGCAAGGTTCCGCGGCTGATCCACGTCGCAGCCGCGGCGCACCGCGATGTGGTAGGCGAGGAGTTGGAGCGGGATGACGGCGAGGATGGGCGAAAGTAGATCGCTCGCCGTCGGAATCTCTATGACGTGGTCGGAGACGACCGAGGACATCGTGTCGCCCTCGTTGAGAATCGAGACGACGACGCCCTCGCGCGCTTTCACTTCCACGATGTTCGAGTGGGTCTTCTCGTAGCGGACCTCCGAAGCGCGGTTGCCGTCCTCGCGCGTGTTGATGAAGACGACCGGCAGGCGCTCGTCAATCAGCGCGTTCGGCCCGTGCTTCATCTCGCCGGCCGGGTAGCCCTCGGCGTGGATGTAGGAAATCTCCTTCAACTTGAGCGCGCCTTCCAAAGCCACGGGGAAGTTGATGCCGCGCCCGAGGTAGAGGAAATCCGTCGAGCGGAAGAACTCCCTGGACAACTCCTCTATCTCGTCCGACTCGTTCAGCAGGTGTTCAATCTTCACCGGCAGCTCGGCCAGTTGCTGCGCGTGGCGGCGGGCGTCGTCCCCTGACAGCACGCCGCGGAGTTGGCCCAGGTAGAGGCCGAAGAGGTAGAGCGCGATCATCTGCGAGGTGAAAGCCTTCGTGGAGGCGACGCCGATCTCCGGGCCGGCGTGCGTCAGGATAGTCCCGTCGGCCTCGCGCATGATCATAGAGCCCTGAACGTTGCAGATGGCGAGCACCTTCGAGCCGTGCTCCTTGGCCTCGCGCAGCGCCGCGATGGTGTCGGCCGTCTCGCCCGACTGCGAGATGACGAGAAGCAAGGTGTCCTCGTCCATCACGGGGTCGCGGTAGCGAAACTCGGAGGCGTAGTCAACGTCCACGGTGACGCGCGCCAGTTGCTCGATCATGTACTTGCCGGCGAGCCCCGCGTGCCAGCTTGTCCCGCAGGCCGCAATCTTGATGGAGGTGAAGCGCTTGAAGTCGCTCTCGGCGATGTTCTTCATCTCGTCGAGGAAGACGCGGCCCGTGTCGAGCGAGACGCGGCCCTGGACGGTGTCGCGGACGGCGCGCGGCTGCTCGTAAATTTCCTTGAGCATGAAGTGCTTGAAGCCGCCCTTCTCCGCCATGATCGGGTCCCAGGTGATGCGCTGCTGCACGGGCTCGACCGAGTTGCCCTCGAAGTCCGTGACGCGCACGGCGTCTTTCGTGAGCACCGCTATCTCGCCGTCGCCGAGGAAGAAGATGTCGCGCGTGTGTTGGAGAATCGGCGGGATGTCGGAGGCGACGAAGTACTCGCCGTCGCCGAGGCCGATGACGACCGGCGGCCCCTGGCGCACAGCGATGATCGTGTCCGGCTCGTCTGCGTTGATGATGGAGAGCGCGAAGATGCCGTGAAGCTCGGCGACGCTGCTGCGCACGGCCTGCTCGAAAGACTCGCCCTTCTTCAGAGACTCTTCGATCAAGTGCGCGACGATCTCGGTGTCGGTCTCGGTGACGAAGCGGTGGTCGCTTTTGCGCAGGCGGTCTTTCAGTTGCAGGTAGTTTTCGATGATGCCGTTGTGGACGACGACGACGCGGCCCGTGCAGTCGCGGTGCGGGTGCGCGTTCTCCTCGGTCGGCCGTCCGTGCGTGGCCCAGCGCGTGTGGCCTATGCCGTAGGTGCCGTCGAGGGGTTGCAGCCGAATCGCCTCTTCGAGGTTCCGTAGCTTCCCTTCGGCGCGGCGAATCTCAAGGTCGTGGTCCTCGTCCACGACGGCGATGCCCGCCGAGTCGTAGCCGCGGTACTCCAGTTTCCTCAGCCCGTCGATGATGACGGGCACGACCTGCTTGTTGCCGACGTATCCAACGATGCCGCACATGGTAAAGCAGGGATGAGGGCGGCGGCGTGAGGGATGAAAAAGTGTTTACTCAGGCTGAGTGACTAAATTTTCATCCCTCACGCCGCCGCCCTCATCCCCTGGTTCCTCCTTAGTTTCGATGAAACGTTTTTTGATTGTCGCCGGGACGCCCGCGACGAGCGTGTCGGGCGGAACGTCTTTGGTGACGACGGAGCCCGCGCCCGTGACGGAGTTGCTGCCGACGCGCACGGGCGCGACGAGCATGGTGTCGGAGCCGATCTTGACCTCGTCCTCGATGACCGTCGGGTGCTTATTCTTGCCGTCGTAGTTGCAGGTGATCGTGCCCGCACCGATGTTCGTGCGCTCGCCGACGGTCGCGTCGCCGAGGTAAGTCAAGTGCATCGCCTTCGACTTGCGCCCCAGGCGCGACTTCTTCATCTCGACGAAGTTGCCGACGGCCGCGCCCTCTTCCAGCTTCGCGTTCATGCGCAGGTGGGCGGACGGGCCGACCGTGCAGTTGTTCGAGATTTCGCTCTCGACGATGACGCAGTGGTCGAGGATGCGGACGCCGTTGCCGACGCGCGAGTTCGTGATGCGCGTCCCGGAACGTATCTCGCAGTCGTCGCCGATGACGGTCGCGCCCTCGATGTGCACGTCAGGGTAGACGACGCAGTCGCGGCCGAGTTGTGCTTCGGCGCTGACGTAGGTGTGCGCCGGGTCGATGAAGGTGACGCCGCTGTCGAGCATCAGGCGGCGCAGGGTGCGCTGGCGCAGGATGCGCTCGAACTCGGCCAACTCCACCCGCGTGTTGATGCCGGAAACTTCGCGCGCGTCTGCGTGCAGGAAAATGCTCACGTCCTCGCCGTCGGCGCGCAGGATGCCGGGCACATCGGTTAAGTAATATTCGCCCTGCGCGTTCGCGGGCCGGACGCGTTCGAGAGCGTCGAAGAGAGCGCGCGTCTCGAAACAGTAGATGCCCGCGTTAATCTCCTTGATTTGTCTCTCCTCGGGCGTCGCGTCCCTTTGCTCCACGATTTTGAGAAAGCGCCCGTCCTCGTCGCGCACGATGCGCCCGTAGCCCGTAGGGTCTTCGAGCTTGACCGTCAGCATCGTGCAGGCCGCGCCGCGCCCGCGGTGCGTGCGGTGCTGCTGTATGAGCGCGCCCAGGGTCTCGGCGCGCACGAGCGGCACGTCGCCGGAGAGGACTAGAAGTGTGGAACTGGAATCCGCGAAGGCTTCGCGCGCGGCCATGACGGCGTCGCCCGTGCCGCGCTGCTCGGCCTGCGTGACGAAGGCCGCGCCGTGCTCGCCCAACTCTCCGCGCACTGCCTCGGCGACCAGCTCGGCCTGGTGGCCGACGACGACGTGCACGGGGCGCGAGGTGAGGGCGGCGGCCGCGCGGGCGACGTAGGCTATCAGCGGACGCCCGCCCAATTCGTGCAGGACTTTCGCCGTGCGCGAGCGCATGCGCGTGCCCAGGCCGGCCGCGAGGATCAGCACGTCGAGCGGCCCCGGCCCGGCGTCCTGCATGGCGAACTGCGTTTGCTTCTCCATAAAAACTTTCAGAACCCCATGACGCTCTCGCGGCCGCGGCGCGCCTGCTCGCAGCAGGCCAGCACCACGCGCGCCACCTTGTCTGGATTGTGCCGGACTTTCTCGCCGTCGTCCAGAAGGTCCGCGCGCACGACCTCCGTCTCCGCGCCGTAAGTCTTCTCGAACAGGTGGTCGGTCATCCCGATCTGGTGAGCGCCGTCGGCCGCGTAAAGCGCGGCCTGCTCCTCCGAGATGCGCCGGTCGTTGAGGATGACGTAGTCGAAGTCGATTTCGGGCGCGTACCTCTTGACCGTCTCAAGGTGCTGCCGGGCCGTGTAGCCGTCGGTCTCGCCGGGCTGCGTCATCAGGTTGCAGATGAAAATTTTCGTGGCGGGCGCGGTGCCGATGGCGTCCGCCACGCGCGCGACCAGGAGGTTCGGCAGGATGCTCGTGTAGAGCGAGCCGGGGCCGACAGTGATTACGTCGGCCGAGCGTATGGCTGCGAGCGCCTCGGGCAGAGGAAGGCACTGCTCGGGCTCCAGCCGCAGGCGTCGAATCGGCGCGCGCGAGGCCGTGATTTGAGTTTCGCCCCGCACCTCCTCGCCGTTCTCTAATTCCGCCACGAGGCGCACGTCGTTAATCGTCGCGGGGTAAATGCGCCCCTTGCTCGCGAGGACTTCCGACGAGAGGCGCACGGCCTCCACGAAGTCGCCCGTGACTTCGGTCAGCGCGGCGAGGAAGAGGTTGCCGAAGCTGTGGCCGCCGAGTTCGCCCGAGCCGCGGAAGCGGTAGCGGAAGAGGCGCGAAAGCAGGGTGGAGTCTTCCGAGAGCGCGACCATGCAGTTGCGTATGTCGCCCGGCGGGAGCATCTGCAACTCATCGCGCAGGCGGCCGGAGCTTCCGCCGTCGTCCGAGACCGTGACGATGGCCGAGAGCGATTCGAGCCACACGCCGCGGTCGCCGTCGCTCGCGCCGACGAGCTGCTTGAGGCCCGCCAGCAGCGTCGAGAGGCCGGTGCCTCCGCCGATGGCGACGAGCTTCAATCCGTGGTTCGATTCCGCGACTTGCAACTTCCGATTCCTCCGGGAGAGGCCGACTCGTCAGCCTGATGAAATCATAACTTGAAAGGCGCAGGCTTGCATAGGTGCGTTATCTTGGGAGGGTGGGCGAAATTGACGGGGCTTTGTCAGAAACGGGAGGCGAAGACCAGGCGCTCGAACTCCGGGTCGTTCCTGAGCAGGACTAAGTCCTGGTCGTGCTGCGCGCGCAGCCGCAGCTTCGGCTGAAGCTCCAGCGCCTTCTGTAAGGCTTCCAGGGCGGTCTCGACGGAGCCCAGGCGCGAGCGGGTCGCGGCCAGCCCGTAAAAGATGTGCGCGGCCTGCGGCTCGCGCTTGAGCGCGCGCTCGAACATCTCCTGCGCCGCGACGTAGTCCCCGCGGTTCAGTTCTATCACCCCGCGGTCGTAGAGCGAGTCGGCGTCGCGCGGCAGGGAGATTTCCGTGCGCAGGCGCGACTCGGCGATGTTCAAATAGGTGCGGGCGCGGGCAGTCACCTCGGACACGCTCGCGTACTTCTCTATCAGGGCGCGGAACTGCGTGCGTGCCTCGCCGAATCGGCCGCGCACAAACTCCTTGTGCGCCCGCTCGAAAGCGCGCAGGGCGGCCGCTTCGTCTGCGGTCGGCTGGCGCGGCGGAGGCGGCGTGGGCGGCCTGCGCGCGGGCGGGGCCGCAGTCTTCTTCGGAGCCGGGGAAGTTTTGCGGACCGGCGCGGCCTTCGCCGCTTTTACCGGCGCGGCGGCCTTCTTTTTGGCCGGCGGCGCGGGCTTGGTGCGCGCGGGAGCTTTGACTTTCGAGGCTTTCGAGGCCGCGGCGGCGGCCTTCTTAGGCGCGGGAGCCTTGCGCGCGGGCGCGGCCTTCGCCGATTTGCCTTTCGCGCCGGCGCTCGCCCCCGCTTTGGCGTTTGACTTCGGAGCTTTGCGGGCGGGAGCTTTTTCAGACTGCGAGCGTTTGACTATCGGTTTCGGGCGCGCACTCTTTCCCGCCAGCGAGCGACTCTTGGCGGAAGACGACGGGGAATTTTGACGCGAGGCGGGGCGGGAGGGAGACCGTTTCACGCCCTTGACGATAGGATCGCTCATGCGAAGCACCTGATTTCCAAAGGGCCGCCCAGGGGAATCGGAGCGGCCGCAAAAACTGTTACGCAGCTTAACACAGCTCGCACGCTAAATCAACGATAGAGCAAGAGTTAGCGGATACAGAGGGGCGAACGGCGTTAAATTCTGCGGGATGAATGGCTAACATAGAAAAACACTTGATGACATTTCACGCACCATGTTAGAGTGCTTTTGGGGTCGTGGTGCCAGTTGCCCACAAAAGACTGCGACCGCCGCGGCGTGTGTGCGGGCACGCGAAAACCTTCTACCAGTTTGGTTTAAGTTCCAGACGCCGCCGATTTCGGGCAGCCCCGCACGAGCGGGCCTCCCGCCTTGCCCGCCTCCATTAATAAAGAGAGCTGTACTGATGGCAGACACCCCGATAGTAATGCGTGAGCAGCAGTACCACCAGATCAAGGCTGTGCTGGCAAAATTGCGTCTGGACTCCTCGGCCCGCGTAGCTTTTCTGGTGGACAAGGACGGCCAGCAGATAGCCGTGCACGGCGACGTGGGCAATCTTGACACAACGAGCCTGGCCTCGCTCGCGGCCGGCAACGTCGCTGCCACGACGGGGATGGCGCACCTGATAGGCGAGAAGGAGTTCCCCACGCTCTCGCACGAGGGCGAGCGCGAGAGCATTTACATTTCGGTCATAGGGAGAATTCTGCTGGTCGTCGTGTTCGACGAGCGTTCGAGCCTCGGCCTGGTCAAGCTGCGCGTCAGGCAGGCTTCGGCCGAGATGGCGGCGATTTTCGAAGAGATCATCCGCGAATCCAAAAAAGAGTCCAGTGAGACCTCGCTCTTCGCAGAGATTACGGACGAGGACATAGACAGTCTGTTCAATTAAAAGGGAAAAGGTAGAAGGGAAAGTGGGGACGGGCCTCCGCCTGAGATTCGAGTAAAACTGACCGCCTTACTTTCGCCTTTTTACTTTTAACTTTCGCCTTACTGATATGACGTTCATCAACTACGCTTCGCGCGAGATCAACTGCAAGATCGTCTATTACGGGCCGGGCCTGTGCGGCAAGACGACGAACCTGCAATACATCTTCGACTCCACGGCCCCGCAGTCCAAGGGGAAGCTCATCAGTCTGGCGACCGAGACCGACCGCACGCTCTTCTTCGACTTCATGCCGCTGGAGCTGGGCACCGTGCGCGGCTTCAAGACGCGCTTCCACCTCTACACGGTGCCGGGCCAGGTCTTCTACGACGCCTCGCGCAAGCTGATTCTCAAGGGCGTGGACGGCGTCGTCTTCGTCGCGGACTCGCAGGAAGAGCGCATGGACGCCAACATCGAGTCGCTCTCCAACCTCGAAGAGAACCTACAGTCACAAGGGTACGACCTGCTGAACCTCCCTTACGTCCTGCAACTCAACAAGCGCGACCTCCCCAACGTCGTCCCCGTCCCAGACCTACAGACGGAACTCCGCCGCAAGGACGAGCCCGTCATAGAGGCCGTCGCCGCCACCGGCGTCGGCGTCTTCGACACCCTCAAGGCGGTGGCGAAGCAAGTCTTGACGGAACTGCGGAAGAGCTAAGCAACAGTCCGAAGTACAAAGTCCGAGGGCCGAAGTCAGAAACCCGCGTTCTTGACTTCGGCCCTCGGACTTTGTACTTCGGACTTGTATTAAAGTGACTTGACCATCAGGAGTCCGTCGCCGCCGTTCGAGTAGTAGCGCGGCAGGCGCTGCGTGACGATGTAGCCGAGGTTGCGGTAGAGCTGTTGCGCGCCGGTGTTGACGGAGCGGACTTCGAGGCGCACCATGCGCACGTCGCGGCGGCGGAAGCCGTCCTCGACTTTTTCCATCAGGCGGTAGGCCAGCCCGTGCCGGCGGTGCTCGGGCGCGACGCCGACGGTCGTGACGTGCCCCGTGTGGTCCGGCTCGACGAGGCCGATGATGAAGCCGACCATCGCGCCGCCCTGCGTGACCGCGCGGTAGGAGACCGACTCGGGCGCGGTCAGCAGGTATTCGAAGGTGTCGCGGCTGTAGGCTTCGCCGTCGACGAAGCACCGCTGATCGAGCCGCCAGCACTCGTCCAACTGCGTGATGGTCAGGGGCCGCACGTCGTAGCGCACCTCGACCACCGGCGACGCCGCCGCGTCGAGCGCGCCCACCGGCTCCGCAGGCTCTGCCTCCTGCGACCACCACCGCGAACGAATTTTCTTGAGTACAGCCATAAAAAGTTTTCAGCTATCAGTAGTCAGTTGTCAGTAAAAGCAAGAAGCTGACTACTGATTGCTGACTACTGACCACTTAAATAATTAACATGCAATCGCCGTAGCTGTAAAAGCGGTAACGCGCCTGGACAGCGTGGCGGTAGGCGGCGAGTGTGAGCCCGCGCCCGGCGAAGGCCGCGACCAGCACGAGGAGCGAGGAGCGCGGCAGGTGAAAGTTCGTCAGCAGGGCGTCGACGGCGCGAAACCTGTAGCCCGGCGTGATCGTCAACCGGGCCATGCGCGCGCCGGCCGTGACCGTGCCGTCCTCGCCCGCGGAAGATTCTAAAGCGCGCGTCGTCGTTGTGCCAATAGCAATTACGCGACGCCCGCGCCCGCGCGCCTCGTTGACGGCCCGCGCCGCCTCCTCGCTGATCTCGCAGCGCTCCGGCGTGACCGCGTGCCGGCTCAAGTCTTCCGAGCGCACGGGCTCGAACGTGCCGTAGCCGACGTGGAGCGTGATTTCGACCACCGTCGCCCCGCGCGCGCGCAGCTCGTCCATGACGCGGGGCGTGAAGTGAAGCCCGGCGGTCGGCGCGGCAATCGCGCCGCGCTCGCGCGCGTAGACGGTCTGGTAACGCTCGCGGTCCTCGTCCCCTTGACCCTCGCCGCGCTTGATGTATGGCGGCAGCGGCGTCCGCCCCAACTCTTCAATCGCCTCTTCGAGCGAACCCTCGCACTCGAACCGGACCACGCGCCTGCCCTCTTCCAGCAGCCCTGTGACACGCGCGCCGAGCCGGCCGTCACCGAACGTGACGCGCTCGCCCTCGTGCAGCCTGCGCGCGGGCCGCGCCAGTGCCTCCCAGACCAGCGGCTCAAGCTCGCGGACCAGAAAAAGCTCAACGCGCCCGCCAGAGGGCTCGCGGCGGCCCACGAGCCGCGCCGGGAAGACGCGCGTGTTGTTGACGACCACCACGTCGCCCGCGCCGACGTACGAGGGAAGCTCCGCGAACCGGCTATCATTCCACTCGCCCCGCCCGCGGTCGAGCGCCAGCATCCGCGCCGCGTCGCGCTCGGCGAGCGGCTCCTGCGCGATCAACTCATCCGGCAGCTCGTAATCAAAATCCGAAAGCAGTTGGCGGTGGGCAGTCGGCAGTGGGCAGTCAAAAACACTCATGCGGAATACTTACTCTTAATTGTCATGCTCAAGCTGACTAACATTCAATCAACTGCCCACCGCCTGCTGCCAACTGCTTTCACGGCATGGGCGCGATGGCGGCGTCGGCGGCCGAGGGCTTGGGCGGCTCGGCCGGGTGCTCGCGGTGGAAGACGGCCGTCAGTTGCGCGCCGTAGAGCAGGATGAGGCTCGACACGTAGCCCCAGGTCAGGACGGCGACGACCGCGCCGACCGAGCCGTAAATCTGGTCGTAGTGAAAGTAATGCAGGCTCCACGCGAAGATGTACTTCGCGGCCTCCCAGAGCAGGCCGCCGATGACCGCGCCGGGGATCGTGTCGCGCACGCTGACGCGCGCGTTCGGCATGAAGCGGTAGACGATGATGAAGAGGGTGACGGTGACGAGGATGCTGACGACCAGGAAGACGACCTGCCAGAAGACGCTGCCGAGGGTCCCGATCCAGGCCCAGCGTTCGAGCTGGCGCGGCGAGAGTCGCCCGGCGACCTGCTGCACGGAGACGATCAGCGACGTGACCAGCACGGAGACCGTCAGCAGCAGGCCGACGAGGCCGACCATCGCGAGCGTCAGCGCGCGCCCGTGCAGGAACGTGCGCGAGGTCGTGTGCCAGATTCGGTTGAGCGCGCGCTCGACGACGGCGAAGACCCAGGAGCCCGCCCAGAGCACCATGACGATGCAGGTGATGATGACGCCCGTGCCCAGGTCCGAGAGCGAGCGAATGGTCGAGTCGAGGAAGTCGCCAGAGCCCGGGTACGCCTGCGCCACGCGCCTCAGCATCTCGTTGAGCATGTCGGAGCCCGCGGCCAGGCGCTTGCCGAGCGCGAGCAGCAGGATCAGCGCCGGGAAGAGCGTCAGCAGCCCGAAGTAGCTCATCGCCGCGGCCGACGTGAAGAGGTCGTTGTCGTGGAACTGGTGGAAGGAATGCGACAGCATCGTGCGCCACGGGGCCTTGTTGCGCACGAAGAACGACTCACGCGAGAAGGATGATTGCCGACGCATAAGGAATAAAGCGGGAGTCAGAACGTAGAAGACGGAAGAAAGAATAAAAGAAAATCCGTGATGGCGGTCGCAGCCTTATTCCTTCTGACTCCTGACTCCCGACTCCTGTATTCTGCTTTTCGCCACCGCAATCGTGGCGAAGGCTTGGGGCTCGCCGCCCTTGAGGGCGCGGGCCTCGGCCAGGGCCTTGTCAAAATCCAGGTGGGCCATTGTCGCAAAAATTTGGTCAAGACGGAATACTTCCGCTTCGACGCTGAACTCTTCGGCCGCCGCGGCCGCCTCGTCCCCCGCGAGGTCGAACGACGGGTCGTCGCCCGTGAAGTCTTCCACGGCGTTCGCGGCCTCGACGGTTTTACTGAGCAACTCCCAGGCGCGCTCCGCGTCCGCGCGCGCCGCGGCCATCGTCACGACGCCGTACGCGGCGACGCGCTCGCGCGACCCGCGCTGGACGCGCGAGGCGAAATCCTCCGCCTCGTTAATCAACTGCGCGACCGCTTGTTTGACCTCGGCCGCGGGCTTCTTCTTGCGCGCCGCGATGACGGCCGCCTGTGCCAATCCCCAGGCTTTGGCGAAAGGCGGCACGTCGGCCCCGCGCGTGAATTTAGCGACGCCCTCGGAGTTGTCCTCCTTGTCGTCCTCGTAGGCGCGCGTGATGTCTTTGACCTGGTGGACCTGTATGAAGGAGAGCACGCGGGCTCGCACCGCCTCGTCCTCGATCTCGGCGGCGGCGCGGCGCGCGCGGTCCCAGTAGCGGTTGCGGACGGCCGTCCTGACCATCGAGAGCGCTATGACCGCGCGCTCCTGCGGGTCCGTCGCGCGCGCGAGTTCGTCTGTCTGCGAGCGCAGCGGGTCGACATAGCCGGTCGGCATGATTTGATTCAGACCGAACTGCGAAGAGAGTTGCTCGCGGCGGCCCGCTTCGATCTCGTTAAAGAGTTCGCTGAAGCGCGCGCGCAGCGCGGGGGCGTGGACGGCCTGCGGCGACGAAGAGTCTTCGAAATAGGGGAGCAGCCGGCCCGTGGCGTAGAAGCGCGCCATCAACTCCTGCATAGTAAGCGCGTCGCGCGGGGGCAGCGGGCGCGAGAGCACCGCCGCGGCGAGGCTCCAGAAAGCGGGGGCGCGTCTGAAAGCTGTGGTGTTCCAGGCGGAGCCGGGGTTAGAGTTTGGCGGCGGCAGGGCGCGAAACTGTAGAGAGCCGAAGTCGTCCACCACGGCCATTAACTCCGGCGAGATGACCGGCGCGGAGAGAAGTAGCACCGCGTTGGCGTCCGTGCGAGGGTCCGCGCCAGCGTGCCCCAGCAGGCGCGTGTAGAGCGCGTGAGCTTCCGTAACGTCGCGCGCCCCCAGGCGCAGAATGAACGCAATCAAATTCGCGCTCACGCCTTCGTTGACGAGGGGCGCGGCGACCCTGGCCGCGTTCTGCACCTGGCCTGCCGCTAACAACTCGTTAGCGAGCGCGAGGCGGCGCGCGCCGCTCGGGCTCAACTCGCGCCACGCGGTCCTGGGCGGCGGCTCATTCCCGGAAGCATTGCTTTCATCCTTCCCGCTCGCGAGGGCGCGGAGGAAAGATTCGGCCAGCCGCGGGTCGCGGGCCGCGGCCTTACGCAAGACCTCGTCTCGCGCGTCCGTCACTTTTGGCACAGCGCCGGGGAGCGCGCCCGCTTCGCTCGCGGCCTCTTCCTGCTCGGCCTTGTCGGACGCCTCGGCCGCCTCCCACGCGCGGCGGAAGATGGCGCGCGCCTGCCGCTCGTCTTGAGGCCAGAGGGCGTCCGC
The DNA here is from genome assembly GCA_035563515.1 of Pyrinomonadaceae bacterium. Lineage (GTDB taxonomy): Bacteria > Acidobacteriota > Blastocatellia > Pyrinomonadales > Pyrinomonadaceae > QHXM01. Next base: position 7,810 of record DATMVE010000018.1, on the reverse strand, counting down.
GGCGAGCGCCTGGACGCGCGCGCGGTAGAAGAGGTCGTCAAACGAGCGCGCCTTGTCGGCCGCCTCGACGAGCAGCGCGGCGGCCTCGGCTCGTTTCGCGCGCTCAGCCGCTTTACCCTGCGCGGCGGGCGCGCGCCCGCCGCGTTTCTGTGCCAAAACAGAGACTGAGGTAAGCGCCAGCGCGAGCGCGAGCGGTGCGAGTAAGCGAAGGAGGAAAACTGTGCGAGGTCTTAATCTCATGGCCTGAAGAACGCCTGACGCCCGAGGCTTTGATTGACGGCTACTGGTCGTTGTCGAAGAGGCCGGGGCCGTTCGTGCGCCGCGGCGGGTTGAGGCCGAAGTGCTCGTAGGCCAGGCGCGTCGCCATGCGCCCGCGCGGCGTGCGGTTGAGAAAGCCTATCTGAATCAGGTACGGCTCTATGATCTCTTCGATGGAATCCTTCTCCTCGTGAATCGAGGCCGAGATGGTCCCCAGACCGACCGGCCCGCCGCCGAACTTTTCGATGATCGTCAGGAGCAGCTTGCGGTCGATCTCGTCCAGGCCGTAGGTGTCAACCTCCATCCGGTTGAGCGCGTCGGCCGCGACATCTTTCGTGATGCGCCCGTCGTGTTCGACCTCAGCGTAATCGCGCACTCGACGCAGGAGGCGATTGACGATGCGCGGCGTGCCGCGCGCGCGTTGCGCGATCTCGCGCGCCCCGCCGTCGTCCACCGCGACGCCGAGGATGTCGGCCGAGCGCTTGACAATGACTTCCAGGTCGTCGTGGTTGTAGAAGTCCAGGTGAAAGACTATGCCGAAGCGCCCGCGCAAAGGCGCAGTGATGAGCCCCTGGCGCGTCGTCGCGCCGACGAGCGTGAACTTCGGCAGGTCCAGCTTGATGGAGCGCGCGGCCGTGCCCTGGCCGATCATGAGGTCGAGTTGGTAATCCTCCATCGCGGGGTAGAGCACCTCTTCGATGGCGGGGTTGAGGCGGTGAATCTCGTCGATGAAGAGCACGTCGCCCTCCTGCAAGTTGGTCAGGAGCGCGGCGAGGTCGCCGCTCTTCTCGATGACGGGGCCGGCCGTCGAGCGCAGCTCGGCCTTCATCTCGTTGGCGATGATGTTGGCGAGCGTGGTCTTGCCGAGCCCCGGCGGGCCGGTCAGGAGGACGTGGTCGAGCGCCTCGCGCCGCTGCTGCGCGGCCTTAATGTAGATTCGCAGTTGCTCGGTCGCGTGTCGCTGCCCGATATATTCTTTGAGTCTGGTCGGGCGTAAGGACAGTTCAATCTGTCGCTCTTCATCAAGAGGCGACGCATCGCGTATTCCTGCATCCGTCCAGTAGCTCGTAGGCTCATTCAGCTTACTATCATAGACCTGACGTTTCTTTTTATTAGAGAGGGTTTCATACGCCTCTTTTATTTTCTTGAAACGCTCTCCGGCGGAATCATCATCCAAATTCTTATCCGGGTGATGTTTTCGGGCAAGCCTTCGGTAGGCTTTCTTTATCTCTTCATGCGGCGCGTCGCGTTTGACGCCCAGCACTAGATAGTAGTCTGTTACGTACATTTATAGAAAAGATTGAGAGTAATCCTCAGAGCGTTCAATCCTAACCTTTGGCTAAAAGACGTAGTGCGCGCCGCAGGATGATTTCTACGGAGATGTTGCCGCCTTCCTGAATCGCCGCGGTGATTGCTTTTTCGGCGGCGGGTTTTTGGTATCCCAGATTGATAAGGGCAGAGAGCGCGTCGTCGCGGACGGCGTCCTGCGTGCTCGGCGCGGCCTCGCCCGTCTTCGCGCCGAACTCTTCTTCGAGCGCGGGCGAAGAGAGCGCGGCGATCTTGTCGCGCAACTCTATGACGAGCCGCTCGGCCGTCTTCTGACCGACGCCCGGAATTGAAGTCAGCCGGGCTAGATTGTTCGTCCGAATTGAGGCAATGATTTCGTCCGCGCCCATGCTCGAAAGCATGTTGATGCCGAGCTTGGGGCCGATGCCGCTCACCAACATGAGCTTAAGGAAAAGCTCGCGCTCGCGCGCAGTTTTGAAGCCGAAAAGTTGTAGGGAGTCCTCGCGTACGTGCGTATAAATACGCAGCTCAATTTTCGCGCCTGGGGCTTCCAAGTCGTAAAAGGTCGAGAACGGAATCGTCACTTCGTAGCCGACGCCGCCGACATCAACGATTACGTTATTCGCCTGTTTGCTGAGTAGAGTGCCTGATAAGTGTGCGATCATTAGCCTTTGAAATAGAGTTGTCCGAAGCAGGAATTTCGGGAGCGCCTTCGTCTTCTTTCACGTCGAATTGTAGTTGATGAGGACGGCTTCGGCAACACGGGCGCGGGAGGAAGTTTCACGCAAAGGCGCAAAGACGCAAAGAAAAGTACGCAGCCTTTCTGAGCGCCTTTGCGCCTCCAGCGTGAGGTGGTTTTATTCCTGCGCGACCCGCGTTATACTGAGCGTCAAGGAAAAGGCTTTACAGGATGAAATCGGAGAAAATCTCAGAACTGACGACCAACCGCCTGAGCGTTTACCTGCGATGTCTGAACACGTTGGCGGCCGCCGGGATTAAGACGGTTTCCTCGCAGGCGCTCGCAGACCAATTCAATCTCAACTCGGCGCAGATCAGGAAAGACCTGGCCTACTTCGGGGAGTTCGGCGTGCGCGGCGTCGGCTACTTCGTGACGGAATTGCGCCAGCACCTGACGAAAATCCTCGGCCTGGACACGGCGCACCGCGTCGGCATCATCGGCGCGGGGAACCTGGGCACGGCGCTCGCCAACTACAACGGCTTCCTCGAATCGAACTTCGAGGTCGTCGCCCTCTTCGACAACGACAGGGAGAAGATAGGGCGGCGCGTGGGCCAGGCAGAGGTGATGGTGCACGACGTGAAAAAGGTCGAGCGCGTCGTGCGCGAGGAGGGGATTGACGTGGGCGTCATCGCCGTCCCCGCGCGCGAGGCGCAGAAAGTTCTGAACCAACTGACGGCCGCGGGCATCAAAGCCGTTTTGAACTTCGCCCCGGCGCGCCTGCGCGTGCGCCTCGGCGTGAAAGTGAAGACGGTTGACCTGACCATCTCGCTCGAATCGCTCTCCTACTTCCTCGCGCGCCCGCAGAGCGCGGCCGTGACGAAGACGAGCAGCGTCCACCCTTTCGACGAGCCACGAGAGGCGAAGACTGAGCCTGAAAAGGCCAGACGAAAGGAGACGACATGAGCGAAGACCCCACGAGAAATTTCCAGCCCTCGTTCGAGGAGCGCGTTCTGAGAGAGTTCGCGGCTCTCAATAGCCGCATGGGTTCTCTGGAGACCCGCATGAGTTCTCTGGAGACTCGCATGGGGTCTATGGAGGCCCGCATGGATTCTATGGAGGCCCGCATGGATTCTATAGAGGTTCGTATGGGCTCTATGGAGACTCGGCTTGCCTCGTTAGAAGATAGGGTGGACACTCGGTTGCGCGAGACGCGCCCCATGTGGGAAGCCGTGCAAGCTCAAATGAAGGACATCGTCAAACGGCTCGAAACCCTTGACCGCAAGTTTGACACCTTGATTAAGGATTTGTTCAACCTGCGCGTGCGGGTCGAGAAGCTCGAAGAAAACCAGCCTTCAGGTTAAGCCTAATTTGAATCGCCAAAATTTCAATGGATGAGCGGACAGCGCGGCGCGAGATAGTGCGCGTCGGGCAGTTGATGTACGAGCGCAGTTACGTCGTCTCTTCGGACGGCAACGTCAGCGTGCGCCTGGACGACGGGCGCGTCGTCGCCACGCCGACGATGACCTCCAAGGGGCGTATGACCGAGGACTCGCTCGCCGTCACGGACCTGGAGGGCAAGCCGCTCAACGGCCGCAAGGCTTCGTCAGAACTCGCCATGCACCTGCTCGTCTACCGGGAGCGCGAGGACGTGCGCGCCGTCTGCCACGCGCACCCGCCGCACGGCACGGCCTTCGCCGTCGCAGGATTAGCGATTGACCAGCCGATTCTCTCCGAGGTCATACTGACTCTGGGCTGCGTGCCGCTCGCCGAATACGGCACGCCCTCGACTTCGGAGTTGACCGAGGCGATGCGACCGCTCGTCCGCCATCACAACGCGCTGCTGATGGCGAACCACGGCGCGGTCGCCTACGGCGCGGACCTCTGGCAGGCTTTCGACCGCCTGGAAACTTTGGAGCACACGGCGAAGATCGCGATTCTCTCGCGCCTGCTCGGCGGCTCAAAGAATCTGCCGGCGGACGCCATCGAGAAGTTGATTAACGTGCGCGAGGCGGCGGGCTACCTGGGCGAGAGCGCGCGCTGCCAGGCGTGCGGCTACCTGCACGAGACGCGGTTGACGTGCCCGGCGGGCGAGCGTACCGTGGTTGACAATCACGCGAGAGCGCAGGCCAACGGCGCGGGCAAGATTTCGTTGACGCGCGACGAGTTGGTGGAATTGTTGAGTCAGGCGGCGAGATTGCAGGATTAATCTGACGATATTTTCTTACTTTCTGAACAGGAGAAGATGAATGGCTCAAGAAGCACTCGGAATGGTTGAGACGAAGGGGCTGGTGGCGATGATCGAGGCGGCGGACGCGATGGTCAAGGCCGCCAACGTCACGCTCATCGGCTACGAAAAAATCGGCGCCGGCTTCGTGACCGCGATTGTCCGCGGCGACGTGGCGGCCGTGAAGGCGGCGACGGACGCGGGCGCTGCGGCCGCGCGCCGCGTCGGCGAACTCGTCAGCGTCCACGTCATCCCGCGCCCGCACGGCAGCGTTGACGAAGCGCTGCCTGTCGGAAACAACGGGTAAAAGTGATGAGTGATGAGTGCTGAGGACTGAGTAAGAATGCTTGTCCTCAGTCCTCAGTCCTCAGCACTCAGTACTTCTTTATGATTATCGCGCGCATTATTGGCACGGTCGTCTCGACGCAGAAGGACGAGCGTTTGGTGGGGAAGAAGCTGCTGATCGTGCGCCCGCTCAACGTGGACGGGACGGACACGAGCGGCTACGTCGTCGCCGTCGACACGGTCGGCGCGGGCTTCCACGAGCGCGTGCTCGTCGTCGCCGGCTCCAGCGCACGCCTCGCACGAGGGATGAAGGACACGCCCGTGGACGCGGCCATCGTCGGCGTCATAGACACCGTGGACGTGGTGGACGATTAGTTTCTGACATGCAACTGGCTCGCGTCATAGGGACGGTCGTGGCGACCGTGAAGAACGATTCGCTGGAGGGGCGCAAGCTGCTCGTCGTGCAGTCGCTCGACGCCAACCTGCAACCGCAGGGAAAGCCGCTGGTGGCGCTCGACGCCATAGGGGCCGGCACGGGCGAGTTGGTCTTCTGGTGCAGGGGCAAGGAGGCGAGCTTCCCCTTCAAGCGCGAGGACACGCCGACGGACTGCACGATTGTCGGCATCGTCGACTCGGAGTGGCACGTGACGAACGGGAAGGGGCGGAAATGATTCTCGCGCGCGTCCTGGGGAACATCGTGGCGACGCAGAAGAACCCGCGCTACGCGGGCGCGCGCGTCATGCTGTGCCAGCAGATTACGCCCGAGGGCGAGGAGACCGGCCCGACCGTGCTCGCGCTCGATTCGGTGGACGCGGGCGAGGGCGACGTGGTGCTGATCGTCCAGGAAGGCTGGGGCGCTTCGACGGCGGCGACGAAAGAGGCGGGCGCTGCGATTGACTCCGCGATTGTCGGCGTGGTTGACAGGATTGATTTACTTGACGGCGGGCCGGAAGGGAGGGCGCGATGAGCAGCGAACGGGACCAGGCGCGGCTGCTGGCGGAACGTATCGCGCGCCGCGTGTCGCAGGGGGCCGAGGGCGACGACAGGCGCGCCGCAAGCGGGGCGGAGGTCGGCGAGGAGTTGGCCGTGATGCGCGCCGGCCTCGAAGACCTACAGCAGCGCCTCGCGCGCATAGAGTCGCGCGTCACGCGCAGGGAAGACGGCGGCGGCTCGGAAGGCGGCGGGCAGGGAAGCGCCAGGCGTCAGACTCAGCCGTCCGGGCACGCCGCCTCGCGCTCGCCGTGGCTGAGCGGGATGTACGTCCCGGCCGCGGCGCACCCCAGCCAGGAGAAGTTCGGCGTGGAGGAGGCGGCCGTCTCCGAGTTGGTCGATTTCTTCGAGGGCGAGAAGAAGTGCGAGCTTGAGCCCGGCGGGAAGCCCTGCGACCACTGCGCCATGTGCAGCACGCGCGGCTTTTGAGCTGCACGAACGCGCAGAATAAAAAGACGAACCGCGAAGAAACGCGAAGCCGCACGAAACAAGATCAACTCGTTTCGTGCGGCTTCGCGTTTCTTCGCGGTTCGTTCCCCGTTACGCCGGCGAACTCACTTGCCCTCGTCCCTGCGTATCGAGTTGGCGTCGATCTTGGGCGCTTGCGTCGCGGCGGGGTCGGCCTTGAAGTAGGGCTCTTCCTTGAAGCCGTAAATCTTCGCGCCGATGACCGTCGGGAAGCTGCCGCGCGTCGTGTTGTAGTCCTGCACGGCCGCGTTGTAGTCGGTGCGCGCCGTGTTGATGCGGTTCTCCGTCCCCGCCAGCTCGTCCTGCACCTTCAGGAAGTTCTGGTTCGAACGCAGCTCCGGGTAATTCTCGGTCAAAGACAGCAGGCGGCCGATGGTCCCGCCGAAGCTGTTGTTGGCGTCGATGACGGCCTGCTTCTGCTCGGGCGTCTTGTCGCCGCTGCCCCCCTGCGGCTGCTGCTGAATAGTGTTCAGCAGCCTGGAGCGCGCCTCGGCGATCTGGCCGAAGACCTCCTGCTCCTGAATGGCCGCCATCTTCGCGACCTCGACCAGATTATTGATGAGGTCGGCGCGGCGCTGTAGATTGCTCTCGACGTTGGCCCACTTGCCCCTGACGTTCTGCTGCTTCGCGTTCAGCGTGTTGTAGCCGCACCCGGCCCCGGCGACACTCGCCAGCACCACGAGCGCCACGAGCAAAATCCTTTTTCTGTTCATCTCCACTCTCCTTCGATTCGGTCGTATCCTGAAACTCGTCCCGAAAAATCTCTCACTCAATCCGACTGCCTGTTATCCAAACTGTCAACCGCCGCGATCACGCGCTCGATCTGCGCCAGGTAGGTGGCGAAAAGGTCGTTCGCCTCGACTTCCGTGAGGAGCACGTCCTCGCGCGAGCGCAGTGCGAAAATCTGCTCGAAGGGCTCGCCGTCCAGGCCCAGGAGCCTGACGGCCGCGCGCACGCAGTCGGGCTTGGCGACGGGCGGCTCGACCCCGTGCAGCATCAGCACGGGCCTGAAGAGCGCGGCGAAACTCGAGAGGCTGTCGCCCATCAGCGCCGCCAACTTCTCGGCCGAGACGGAGGCCGGGATGTAAAGGCGGCGGAGCTGAATCAGCCGGCTGCGCAGCTCGTACTCCGTCTGGTGGCGCAGGTTCGCGTCGGAAAATCGCAGCCCCTCGAAGGGGTCGCGGCCGTAGAGCACGGCGCGCGCCTTCTCCATCTGGTGAAACTCAATCGGGAACACGTCGGCCGCGTCCGACAACTCGCCGACGGTGAAGTAGACGGGCAGCGGGTGGCCCAGGCGCTGCCAGTTGCGCATGGGAGCCTGCGCCTGCCGCAAGTCCGAGGGCGTGATGCGGTGCAGGGCGATGAGCAGGTTGTAGTCCGAGCGTAGCTCGACATAATCGCCCGCGGCCGCGGAGCCGTAGAGGACGACCGACGCCAGGTTGTCGCCGTGCGTCGAGCGCAGGTCTTCGACCAGGTTGTCGAGCGAGCTCTGGACAATTTTATCTGCCATCTGTCTTCCCTTGATGAATCGAGTCCGTCAATTCTAATTCACGCTCGGCCGCGAGACCAGTTTTTCACCAGTCTCCTCCGGCACCGCCGCCGCCCGCGTCGCCGCCGCC
>DATMVE010000017.1:0-28649 GCA_035563515.1 Pyrinomonadaceae bacterium | reverse complement strand
CGCCCGGGATGCCGCTGAAGGACTGGTCGAAGCCGTAGCCGCCCGCGCCGCCGCTGAAGCCGCCCGGCCCGCCCGTGCCGCCGGAGCCGTTCGAGTTGCCGGTCTTGCCGTCAAGGTTGACGTTCCCGCTGATGACCACGTCGCCGGAGGCGAGAATCGTCAGCGGCTTGTTGCTCGTGTTCCGCGCGAAAGTGATCGTGATGCCGCTCGGGACCGTGACGGTCGTGAAATTGAAGACGCCGCTGTCGGGCACGACGATGGTTTGGTTGGTGGTCGGCGAGAAGGCACCGTCGGCCCCGGTCGAGCCGCTGCTGAAAGTGTTCTGCGCGCGAGCGGGCAGGGCGGCGCACGCCACGAGGGCCAGGAGGAGGCCGACCGAATTGGCCCACCGCTTAGTCTTCAGGAGGTGACGGCCGACGGCCTCACGTTGGTTTACGAACATTGCTTTCTTCTCCTTCATGTGTGTTGAAGTGACGGTTGATTGTGTGACTGAACACGAGAGCCGGGGCCACAATCGAGCGCCCCCCGACCCTCTCACGGGCTGACGATTTGAATGACGTTCGTCCCGACGTTGACGATCATCGAGTCGCCGCTCGGCGTCGTGACGACGACGACGCGACCGCCGAGGGCCGCGCCTCCCGAAACCGCGAGCGTGGCCGTCAGCGTCGTGCCGTCGGCGCTGACGGACAAGTTGCTGGCGACGACGCTCGTCGTGTCGAGTGTGCCGCTCGAATTGATGAACCTGAGGTTGGTCGCGCCGAAGAGATTGACTCCGGTGAAAGTGACGGTGACGGTCGCGCCCCTCGACACGCTCGCGGGCGAAATCGAGGTGAGGTATGGCCCGGTCGTCGCGGAAACGGCCGCGCTATACAAAGTACCCTGCCCCGCTTCGTTGCCGTACCGGACCGCGACCGGAGGCGTCAGGGCGGCCGACTGCGTGGAACTGCCGCCGCGTTGGACCGAAACGCTCGGGCTGATGGCCGTGCCGGCCACGGGGGAGTTGCCGTATTGGACGGCCACGGGCCTGGCGAGCGCGCCCTGTAGCGAATTCTTGTCTCCGTACTGGACGGCCACCGGCGAGGTGACTATCGCCCGCGAAGTGGACACGGAGCCGAATTGCACGGCCACGGAAGCGGCGAAGGCCGACGTTAGATTGTTCGGGTCGCGCACCTGCACCTGCGCCTCCCCGAAGCGCAGGCTGTCGGCCACGCTCGTCGCGCGGATGGTGACGGGGGGGACCTCGCTGGTCGGCGCGGTGTAGATTCCCGCGGCCGAGATGGTGCCAACCGCCGGGCTGCCGCCTTCAATCCCGTTAACGCTCCAGACGACGGTCTGGTCGAGCGTCGAGGGGAAGACCTGCGCCGTGAATTGTCCGGTCTGGCCGAAGTCAATCTTGGCGAAAGAGGGCGAGACGCGCAGGCCCGCGATGGTGAAGGGTATGGGCGTGGTGACGCTCCCGCCCGGGGTGGTGATAGTCACGGGGCCCGTCGTCGCCCCTTCGGGCACCGCGGCGACGACCGCCGAGGGCGCGACGCTGATGACCTGCGCGGACACGCCGTTGAAAGAGACGTTGCTGACGCCGCCGCCGAAGCCGACGCCGGTGAACGTGACGTGGTCGCCCGGCAGGCCCTCGTGCGGCGCGAAGGCGAAGAGGGCCAGGGCGTCCGCGGCCAGCCGCTGAACGGAGGTGATGTTGCCGGCCGCGTCGTACTCGTAGACGACCGCCTCGCCCGTCGGGGAGATCACCGCGTGCAGGCGTCCGTTCTCGTCGTAAACGTAGCGCGTGGTGCCGCCCTGCTGCTGCGCCGTGACGGAGAGCGACGCCGCCACGCAGACAATGGCGAAGACAAGTGCCGCGAAAGTGCGGGGCCATCTGTTTCTCACTTTGTGTTCTGCCTCTCTGCTGAAGAGTTCGGCCTTGTTCGAGATGCTTCTACTTGACCGGCGACGCGAGCAGCCCGGTCAGGGTCGGGCGCGGCGGCGAGTCCAGCCCGTGCGTGTGCGTGAGCACGCGCTCGTCTGTCCACTGCGGGTTGGCTGCGAAAAAGTTGACGCCGATGATGTCGGCGAGCGGGTCGTCACGCCACAGGAGGTAACTGGCGCGGGCGAGGTCGGCGTCCGCGCTTCTTCCCTCGCTCGCGTAAATCGGGGTCAGGAACTGGTACGCCCCGGCGTCCGTAGGGTCAATGCTGAGGACCGTCTCGAACGCGCCGCGCGCCCCCCCGATGCGGCCCAGACTGTAAAGTGTCTGCCCCAACTGCCGCGCGACTTCGCGGTCGCGCGGGTACTCGGCGGCCAGCTTCGCCAACTCGTCGGCGGCCTCCGCGCCCTTCCCCTGGCTGCGCAGCAACAGCGCGTGGTAGAAGCGCGTCCGCGCCAGATTGGGGTTGATTTTGAGCGCGCGGTCGAGCAGCTCGGCGGCCTTGCGTAGTTGGTCCCAGACGAGGCCGAACTGCTCGGTCTTCAACTCCGCGACCGCCGCGCTCACGAGAGGGTTCGGGTCCTTCGGGTTCAACTCGGCGGCGCGGCGGAAGGCTTCGGACGCGGGCCCGTACTGGGCCTGCTCCATCAGCCCGATGGCGTAGTCGTTCCAGCGCAGGGCAAGCAGTTCGGGGTTAACTTTCTGCGCCGGCGGCGGGCCGCCCTTCTTCTTCCGCGGGGGGGCTTGCTGATTGACGATGGTCACTTCCGCCTCGGCCATGCGGACGACGGGCACTTTCAAAGACTCAGCCTTGTACTTGCGCAGGACCGCCTCCGTGTACTCCTGTATGAAGCGGCGGTAGTTGACGCGCGCGCGCAGCTTGATGGGCGCGCCGTCTCCGATGCCGGCCTCCGCCGGCACGGTGAAGCGGAAGCGCGCCACGTCCCCGCGCCCCGGCGGGAGCATGTTGTCGTAGGCTTTGACACGCGCCGCCCACATCTGGTGGCGCGTGATGACGCGAGAGTTCTCGTCGAGCAGAATCTGCTTGTAGACGTGCGCGCTCTCGTCGAGCGTGCCGTCGGCCTTGATGAAGCCGCTGTGGAAGATCGTCTTGCCGCTGGCGTCCAGAGCCTCGAACTCGACCCACGGCTCGTACATGTCGCGCAGCTCGGGCGGGAAGGAGTGGGCGGCCTTGCGGTTGAAGACGACGACCTCGGCCGTCACCGCCTCGCCCGGCCGGAGCGCGACGGGGTTGCCGGCGCTCGCGTCGAGCGGCGCGTAAAACTGCCCCGTGGCCTCGCTCCTGAGCGCGAAGATGTCCACGCTGATGACCTTGTTTTCGAGGAAGGCTTTGGTCAGCTCGTACTGTTTGGTGTGCCCGTAGTAGAGGGGCGTGATGGTGTTCGCCCCGATCCAGCGGTGCGAGGAGATGACGCCGTCGCGCGCGGAGGCGTCCTTCGAGCTTTCGACTTTCGGCATGTGGCAGGTGCGGCAGTCCGCCTGCTGGTCGCGCCTGTAATACGGCGTGACCGTGTAGGTGGACGCGCCCGACTGCTGCCACTCGTCGTAGACCGAAAAGCCGCGGAGGAATTTGTAGTTATTCAGTTGCGGCGTGACGGACGACTTGTGGCAGACGGCGCAGAACTCGGCCTGCTTCAGGAGCGGGCGCATCATCGCCCGCTTGTGCCCGGCCACGTCCGCCATGATGGCCGCGTCCGTCACGTCGCCGAAGACGGGCGTCCCGTCCGCGCGCTCCAGCAGCGCCGGGCGGCGGATGGTGTAACTGCCGGTCCCGTCCAGGCGCGCCTCCGTGATCGAATGGCAGACGGAGCACGTGACGCCCTCGTCCTCCAGCGGGCGCGGCCCTTTGCCGCCGTTCAGCAGTGAGCCGGAGAAGACGGCCACGGGCGCGTGGCACGACTCGCAGTGCTGCATCGGCCGCGTGCCGCGCGTGTGTTCGAGGATGTCCACGCTCTCTTTGTAGAAGGGCTCGCGCGCGGAGTTGCGGTGCAGCGACTCAGACCAGGCGGCGTGCGTGTCCCGGTGGCACGACGCGCAGCGCGCCGCCGGGAAGAACTGGTCGGCGGGGATCAGCTTCCCGTCCGCCGTCCGTGCGTTCGACGGGCTGAAAGGCTCGGAGACCGAAGCAAGGTGTGCGGCGACAGCGCCCGAGTTGTGGTCGGAGGTTTGCCCCAACGCGGCAGTGACGATTGCCACGCTTAAGATCAGGAGCACCGAAAGTAGCTTGAAGCTCTTCATGCGCGCTCTCTTCTGCTGGTAAGGCCCGTGCGCAGTCGTCAGCCTTGACAGGGCGACCCGCAAGAGGTACTTGTTCGCCGCACGGGGGCGGCGCGTGGTGGTATGGGCAAAAGCCTACGGAAGGCTTAACGCTTAAACGACGTTGAGTGTGGTAAAGGTGAAGAGAGCGAGACGCTTTACGCGATGACAGACTTCATGCGGAGAAAGCAAGGGAGAATGCTTTGGGCATTGTGAGTGTCATAAGTGCGAGGCGCTTTCTTACTTTTACGTACTGGAAACCCCGGCTGGTACTGACGAGGTGAAGAACCTCGTCGTTCACTACCCTTTGAGTGGGGCGCAGAGTACAGAAGTCGGGTGAGTTTGTCAAGGCGGTCACAATTTTTTTCTCACCACTGTTAAGCCGCGCTCAAGGCTCGCGGTAGCAGACCTGCATCCTCCGGGTAAACTTTATTCAAGTTCGCCCCGCGCCGAGGTCGACCTTGGACATGGGCACGGCGCACTCCATGACTATTTTGAGGGCGAGGCACGGGTCGAGGACACCCTTCCCCTGGCTCATGATGTCCTGTATGGCGAGGCCCAGGAGTAGCGGCCAGTGCTCCGGGTCGGGGCAGAACCTCGAAATCATGGGGAAGAGTTTGGGCCAGAATGCCCCGACGTAGTTCAGCGGCGTGTCGTGTATCGGATGTTCAGGGGGCAGGCGCGGGAGTCCGAATTCCGGCGAGCCGACGGTCCCGGCGACGTGCGCGAAGACGTCATCCGGCTCGGGGATGTCCGCGCACCCTGCGGCCTGCGCCCCGCCCGCGGCGATGCCCCACACAGAGTATTGGTCCTCGACGAGCGGCCTGTTGAGCGCGTCGCCGAAGAAGTAAACCTTGCCGTCGGCCCCTTCGACCCGGACGAAGTGGGCCGTCTCGTCGTGTCCCTGCGCGCGCGCCTGAGCGCGCACACTCGCCTGGCAGGAGTAGCCGGCGAGGGAGCCGAGCGCGCCGAGGATCGACTCGATGTGGACGCCGCGCTCGGTTTTCATCGCCGCCATCATGCGCTGCGCAAGCTCTTTGCCCCCGATCTTCGCGCCTATGAGCGGGTCCTCGCCGGACATCTCCTCGACCCTCTGGAGGAGCGCGGCTTCCCACCGTTCGGCGTCTGCCGCCCTGAGTGTCGACGAGAGAGAGTTGCCTGTTAAGCTGTCACGTAACTTCTTGAACATAAGTCACCAAGTATCTCCGTATTGAAGACGATAAGCGCCGAATCATGCACGACCTAACGCCCGAATTAACCGGGTGGGAAGAATCAGCGAGCAGCCTTCGGTCTTGCGGATGAAAGGCGAGCCGATTCCGCCCCGGTTGAAAGAGTCGCCAGGCAGCCTTGCAACGGCACAACGGCACCCCGACGAGGCGCTCCCGCACGGCGCTAACGTGACGGCGCGCGCTTCGCCTCCTCGTCGACGTCTTCCTGCCACGCCGTCAGCAGGCGTCGGAGCCGGCGTGCGACGTCGGAACGTTGCCCGATCAGGTTATGGCGCTCCCCGACGTCCGCCCGCAGATTGAACAGCATGGCGCTTCCGCCGTCCAGAAGCAGTTTCCACTGGCCCGAGCGCACGGCCTGTTGAGTCCGCGCCCCCGTGACACGCCAGAAGAGCGTCCGCTCGATTTCCGGGGCGCGCCCTTCGAGCACGGGCAGCAAGTTAAGACCTTCGAGCCGCGCCCCGGGCGGGGCAGGCGTGCCCGTCGCGGCGAGAATCGAGGCCGTCAGGTCCATCGTGATACCGACCTGGCCCGAGACGCGGCCCGCCCGAATCCTCCCCGGCCAGCGGATGATTGTCGGCACCCGTATGCCGCCCTCCCACACGCTGCCCTTGCGGTGGAAGAGCGGCGCGTTGCGCGACAGCCACTCGCCGCCGTTGTCGTTGGTGAAGATCACTATGGTGTTCCGCCGCAGTCCCGCCTTGTCGAGCGCCTTGAGGATTTCGCCGACGCCCTGGTCCGCGCGCTCCAGCATCGCGACGTAGTCGGCGCGCGTGCCCGTCGGCTCGTCGAACGGCCCCAGGTGTCTGGCGTTGTCGCGCGCCGTGCTGGGCTCGCCCGGGCGCTGGTACGGCCAGTGCGCGGCGTTGTACGAGACGTCCAGGAAGAACGGCCGCGCGGAGTTCTGTTTGATGAACCGGACGGCGCGCTCGGTGATGAGGTCCGTCATGTAGCCGGGGACCTCCACGGGGCGGTCGTCCTCGAACAGGTCCGCCTTCAGGGGCGCGTCACCGCCCGCCGTGTGCTGGTAGTAGTCTACGTAACCGCTCTTGAAGCCGAAGAAGTAGTCGAACCCGTGGGCGGCGGGGCTGAACTCACTCTTCCACCCCAGGTGCCACTTGCCGATGAGCGCGGTCGCGTAGCCGCCGTCCTTCAGGAGTTGCGGCAGCGACCGCCCCGTGGGCGACAGCCCCCGCTCCGCGTCCGCCGCGCCCCGAGCGCCGAGCGGCTGCTCCAGCCCGAAGCGCTGCTGATACCGCCCCGAGATGAGCCCCGCACGCGTCGGCGTACACGTCGCGCCGTTCGCGTAGAAGTCCGTCAGCCGGACGCCGCCGCGGGCGAGGCGGTCTATGTTCGGCGTCTTCACGTCCGGCGCGCCGTAACTGCCCAAATCGCCGTAGCCCACGTCGTCGGTAATAATCAGGACGACGTTCGGCCGGCGGTCGTTACGCCCCTGCGCCCCCGCGGGCGCGTTGAACGCGACGACGGCGACGCAGAGTGCCGCCCCGATGAAGGTTCGTAACATTATCGCTCCTTGGAATGATGCCCGCCCTGAGTAATCAGCTCCTGTAGTTTACCAGAGATATTCGACGCTGCCGGCGGGTCATAGTTTGATAAAACGATGACCGTGTACCCGTGGTCAAGATACATGTCGAACTCAGTGCTGATGCCTACGGTGTCGCCCCCGTGCCCGACGATACGTTTCCCGTTAACTTTTGCGCTCCCGAATCCATACCCGTATTTGGTCCCCCAAGCGGTATCGACCTTCGGGGTTAAGATGATATCCGTGTACTTCCTGCTCAGCAGCTTATGCCTGCGGAATACCATATCAAATTTAAGCAGGTCGCCGACGGTCGAGAGCGCTCCCCCGGCGGAGCTGCCCGCACTCGGATCGGTGTTATTCATGCCGGCCGGTTTAAGGATGTGTTCAGTCACGTAGTCGAAATAGCTTTGCCCGGACACCTGCTCGATGATCGCCCCGAGGACGTTGAAACCGGCGTTGCTATATTCCCACTTCTCCCCCGGCTCAAATGTCAGAGGGTCGCTTGCGAAAAATGGGAAATAGTCCCTGGGCCCCTTGAGGCGGCCCCCGGCCGCCTGTTTCGCGGACTGGTACTCCTTTTTATCGAAATAATCTGCCAGCCCTGAAGTGTGCGTGAGCAGGTGGTGAATAGTAATCTTTTCGGCGGCATGTTTGTTAGGGTAGTCCGGGAAGAATTTGCCTACAGGATCGTTAAAGGATAGCTTACCCCGCTCGGCCAACTGCGCGACCGCGACGCTCGTGAACATCTTATTCATCGAAGCCAGATTGAACTTCGTCTCGATACGGTTCGGCCTCCCGGAAGTCTTATCCGACATCCCGTATGCCCTCTCGAAAATCGGCTTGCTATTCTTTGCGACCAGCACCGCGCCAGCAAATTTATCCGCGGCAACGACCTTTTCCATGTATCTATTAAATCGCCTGACGATTTCTTCCGTGCTTAATTTTGGCCCACCGGCAGCCGCGCCCGCCGGTCGCCGCGTGTTAAGGAACCCCACCGTGGTCAGGGCGTGGGGCGATTGTGCCGCGACCTTGAGCGGGACGCGGGACCATCCCTCGGTTATCTCGGCCTGGCACAGGGCCGTGATCTCATAATCGGTAGACAATTCGACGCCCCGCAGGTTCAACCTGCCGTAATCTCGATAGACGTTCGCCAGCCACGAAGCACGCTGTTCTGCTGAGCGAGTGCGCTTGGCGTGATCGCCGTTCGGGTCGTATGCGAGAAAGAACCGCCGCATAACATTTACATCCCCGCTGTTATAAGCGCGCAAAAACTCCGCAAAGACTTTCCCCGCCGGAGTGTTCGGGACCGCCTCAGCCTGCGTTGACTGCGCGGCCGCAGGCGTAAAGTGGCACAACAATAAATTGATTAGCAGAACTGAAACGCTGAAAGCCTTCAACACGCGCACGGCGGACCTCCTCGTATTAAGCTGAACCGTAGTAATTCCTAAGCGACGAACTTCTAAAGTGTCAACGGACGCACGGGGGCTGAACCTGTTTGAAGGGGAACAGAGACATTGCGGCTACAGCTTAATCAGGCGTGAGCGGGCGCGTATTGTACTAAGAATCCTTTTGCACCAGATTAACCACGGCGAAGAATTCTTCTGTACTCGGCGGGTGACAGACCTGTGTGGAGTTTGAAGGTCCGCGAGAAATGGCTCTGGTCAAAAAAGCCGGCGGACGAAGCTATACCCGCGAGCGAGTCATTGGAACCGGAAAGCTGGCGGCAGGCGAATTCGATTCGTAGCCGCCTGACGTAGTCTCCGATGGTGCAGCAAGAGTGTCTACGAAACTCGCGCGCCAGGTAAACGGGATGAGCGCCTACGGCTTCGGCAATCCGGGTGAGCGTGATCCGTTCGGCGAAATGTCGATCTATAAAATCTCGCGCCCTCTCGAACTGGCGTCGCGAGCCGCGGCCCAGGTGTTCCCTGCTACCGCGCGATGACTCGACGACAAACTCCAGGGCGAGTGCTTCGAGGGCGAGTAAAGATACCGAGTCCGGTCTCATCAGTTCGCGGCGGAGTTTCGTGACGAGATACGCCAGGGTCTTACCGCTAAAAACCGCCGGACGGTCGAGCAACACGGAGTGGTCACGTAAACGCTCGACCAATTCCGGGGTCAGCTCGATATGAAGGCAGCGCGCCCCCGTACTATGGAACTCGTCTGTATGTGCTTCGCTCGGCGGGAGGTAGATTACGCTCGCCTGCAAACATGAGCGAATTTTCCTTCCAGAGCTTTCTGTAAATCCGCCCTGTAAGACGAATGAGAAGCAGGCACGCTCGTGAGCGTGCTCCGGCAGCTTCAAATGCGGGGTGTAAAGAGTGTCGGTTAAGACGAAGCCGGCGACTTCTCGACTTTGAAGTATCTTTGCCGCGGAGCACCCGTATGGAAGTTTTTGCGTCATGGGTTCATTCGAGATAAATAGTCTGTCACTATTCATACTCTCCGCCCGTTCTCGTTTTAAGTCAAACTTTGCGCTGCTAATCGGCCGCCGTCGTCATTCTTGTGGGATCTGTTCGTAGGCTTCCGCCACCTGGTCCGACGGGTCTTTCTCGATCATCGGGTGTACGCCGCTCAGCACGCTGAACTCCAACGTGTCCTGCGAATCCCTCGCCGTGCCGGAGTACCAGCCCGCCACCGACAGCCTCCCCATAATCAACGAAAACACGTTCACCGTCAGCGGCTCCGCCGGCGCGGCCGCGATGACGCCGCCGTCGCCGGCCCGCGGCAGCGCGTCTCGCTCGGCCGGCGGGCGGTAACCCGGCTCGACGAGCAGGGCCGCGTACTCAGTGCCGAGGTGTGTGGAGTTGCTCCAGGTCCCGTCCGGCCGAATCCTGGTGAATTCGACGGAGGGACCGGCCCCGGCGGGTCGCGAGCGGCAACCGCCGAGCAGGACGCAACAAATGACCGCCGGGAGGACCGCTTTCCAGAGGAGTCCTTGCGGGCGCTCAGTTTTCAGTTTTGAATCGGTTCTTCCGAGCGCCGGCCGGAGCCGGGCGTCGGTCCCCCGACCCTGATACTCTTGCTTAAGAGGACACTCCCGCCCGTGCCCCGCGCAAGACTTTCGGTCTCTTTTGCACTCTCGCCAAGGGATGCCTCATCCGTTCCAGGCAGCGAGCGGGCGGGCGCTCCCACTCAAGCGTTGCCAGCCAAGTGTAGGTGCTAGATTGCTGGGCGTGCTAAACGGCAGTCGCTCAAGCTTCGAGAGATGTCGGCCGGATTCGAACAGCTCACTTGCAGGCATAAGCGGCCACGAATAAGACGCGCTAAATAATTGTCGGTAGATAATTTAAGCCCGCCTCCGCGCGCGAAGTGGGGCCGAGTTTTCGAAGGGATTCGAAGAGATTTCGTCCAGAGCCAGGCTCGACGTGCAACCCCCTCCTCAGAGTCCGACGCCCTCGGGGCGTAACGCCAATTATTGGAACCCGAACGGTTTTAGTGACTATTCAACCATCCGGCAAACTTTCCAAACAACCATGCCGTTTCCGTCTGCATCTATAGCTGGTTTGCGACCCCGACGAGGCTTAACCCCCGTACCTCAACTCTCTTTGTCGAGAAATGAATGGCTCAATCGCTCCGGCGGGTGACTGCCTGCCTTAGATTGCCGGAGGATGGCAGTCATTTTCGGCCCGCGTGACTTTACCGCGTCGTCAGTGAATCCACGTTAAAGCATAAATAAAAGCCCAGATGAACTACCTAAAACTAAATCTCATCTCCCTCGGTCTGCTCCTGCTCCTCGGCACCGCGTCGGCGCTCGGGCAAAACCCCCAAATGGTGAGCGTTAACGCCGCCGGCACCGGCACCGGCGCGGGCGCTTCCATCAACCCCGTCGTCACCCCCAACGGGCGCTACGTGGTCTTCGAGAGCCTGTCGGGCGACCTCGCGCCCGGCGACACGAACGGCAAGTCGGACGTTTTCCTGCGCGACCTGCAAACGGGCACGACCGCCCTGGTCAGCGCCAACAGCGCGGGCACCGCCAGCGGCAACGGCGACTCGAACTCGGCGGCCGTCAGCGCCGACGGCCGTTACGTCGCTTTCGTCAGCACGGCGACCGACCTCGTCGCCGGCGTGACCGACGCCAACCTGGCTAAGGACGTCTTCATACGCGACATGTGGCCGGGCGGCACGACCAGGCTGGTGAGTATGAACGTGGGCGGCGGGAAGACCGGGAGCAAAGAATCGACGCAGCCTGCGATCAGCGCCGACGGCCGCGTCGTCGCCTTCCTGAGCGAGGCGATCAACCTCGTGGCCGTTGACGGCAACGGGCGGCGGGACGTTTTCGTCCGCGACGTGCAGGCGAATGTCACCTCGCTCGTGAGCGTCAACAGCGCGGGCACGGCGGGCGGCAACGGCGTCAGCGGCCCCAACTACTATGACAACTCGCGGCCGCGCCTCTCGGCCGACGGCAACTACGTCGCCTTCGAGAGCCTGGCGAGCAACCTCGCCGCCAACGACACTAACACCGCGATGGACGTTTTCGTGCGCGACCTGAGGGCCAACAAGACCTCGCTGGTCAGCGCGGACATGACCGGCAAGGCGGTCGGGGGCTTCGCGCCGGCCATCAACGCCAACGGCCAGTTCATAGCCTTCCTGAGTCGGGGGACCAACCTCGCGCCCAACGACAACAACAACCTCGACTCGGCTGACGTATACGTGCGCGACGTGGCCGCGGGCTCCACGAAGCTGGTCAGCGCCAACAACGCGGGCGTGGGCAGCAGCAAGGGCTACTTCTGCTTCAACCCCACGATCAGCGCCGACGGCCGCTACGTGGCCTTCGCCAGCGAGATGCGCGACCTGACGCCGACGCTCAGCCCCGACCTGACGGATAACGTCTACGTGCGCGACCTGATGTTAGGGAAAACGACTCGGGCGAGCGTGGGCAGGGACGGTGCCTGGCCCGAGCGAGACGCGGGAGGTGCCGCCATCAGCGCCGACGGCCGCGCCGTGGCCTTCGTCAGCTCCTGGGATTTCGCCGGCAACGACACCAACCGCGCGGAGGACGTTTACGTGCGCGACCTGCGGACGCTGACGACCACCCTGGTGAGCGTCAGCAATCAGACCTGGAGGGCGGGCGCTCTCGGAACCCCCTACCAGCCCTCCATCAGCTCGGACGGGCGGGCGGTCGCGTTCGCCAGCAAGTCCGGGGACCTGGTGGCGAACGATAACAACAACGCCACGGACATCTTCGTCACGTCGCTCAAGCCCGGCTCGCTTCAATTCGCCGCCGCAGCCTACACCGTCAACGAGAACGCCGGCGCTCTCACAGTCGCGGTCAAGCGTATAGGCGCGACGGCGGGGGCCGTCACCGTGGCTTACTCGACGGAGGACCGGACGGCCAGGGCCGGGACCGACTACACGGCGACCGCGGGGACTTTGATCTTCAACCAGGGCGAGGTCAGTAAGACATTCACAGTCCCCGTCAAGGACAATGCCCTCGACGCGGACAATAAGACCTTCCTCCTGCGGCTAGACCAGCCCGGCGGGGGAGGTGTCCTGCTCGCCGCACAGAGCCTCGCCAACGTGACCATCGCCGACAACGACCCGCCGCCCTCCCTCTCGGTCGGGAACGTGACGGTGACGGAGGGCTCCTACAAGGCCGTTACCGCCACCTTCACCATCAAGCTGTCGGCCCCGAGCAGCAAGCCCGTGTCCGTCCAATACGAGACGGAGGACGGCATCGGTGCCACGTTCTTCGACTACACGACCACGGGCCCGACATACCTTAATTTCCTGCCCGGCGAAACTAC
Source organism: Pyrinomonadaceae bacterium (assembly GCA_035563515.1). Lineage (GTDB taxonomy): Bacteria > Acidobacteriota > Blastocatellia > Pyrinomonadales > Pyrinomonadaceae > QHXM01. The sequence goes on along the minus strand of DATMVE010000017.1, from coordinate 15,938 downwards.
TAAGACCGTGTCACGGTTGGTACACGGGGACGTTCTGGACGAGCCCGCGGAGACCTTCAAGCTGGTTCTCACCTCGCCGACTAACGCGACCATCGCCGTGGGCACCGCCACCTGCACGATCCTCGACGACGACCTGCCGCCGCGCGTCGTCATCAGCGACGTGGCGGTGACGGAGCCCGACGCCGGGACGATTAACGCGTGCTTCACCGTCAAGCTCTCCGCGCCGAGCGGGCAGACCGTGACGGTCAAGTACGCGACCATCAACCGCACGGCAGTCGCGGGCACAGACTACACGGCGGCGGCTTTGACGACACTGACCTTCCTGCCGGGCCAGACGACGAAGACGGTGAACATACCCGTCAGGGGCGACACGCTGAAGGAGTTGAACGAGTCCTTCTTCGTTAATCTGAGCGGCGCAGTTAATGCCACCGTCGCCGACGGCCAGGGGTTGGGGACGATCCTCAACGATGATTAAGAGCGGCCTGGCCGCACACGATAAGGACATTCCTCATGACCGGAATTCTACAGCCCACCGCTTTTCATCTGTCGCGTCGAGCGAGAGCGCTCTGTTTGAGCATCAGCATTCTGTTTTGTCTGGTGATAATCCTGGCGGGCGGCGAGCGGGCGGGGGCCGCCGGCGGCGGGCTCGACCCTTCGTTCAGCCCCGGCGGCTCTGGGGCTAACGGCATAGTGGATGTCGTGGCTGTGCAGCCGGACGGCAAGGCCCTCGTCGGGGGCAGATTCACCAGCTACAACGGCAACGCCGCGGCCAGCGACCGCGTCGCCCGGCTCAACACAGACGGCACACTCGACACCTCTTTCAACCCCGCCGGCCTCGGGTCGGACGGCATCGTGTTAGCAATCGCAGTTCAGCCGGACGGCAAGATCATCATCGGGGGCACGTTCCTGAGCTACAACCGCAACGGCGCGGCCGGCGACCGCATCGCGCGGCTCAACCCGAACGGCACGCTCGACACCACGTTCAACCCGGGCGGAGTGGGGGCCGACGGCAACGTGTTCGCCGTGGCCTTACAGCCCGACGGCAAAATACTCATCGGGGGCAGGTTTTATAACTACAACGGCACGGCCAGAGAAGGCGTCGCGCGGCTCAACCCGGACGGCACGCTCGACGCCTCGTTCAACCCGAGCGGCTCGGGGGTGGCTAACTTGTCTGCCATCGCCGTGCAGCCGGACGGCAAGATTGTCGTCGCGGGCTTGTTCGCTCTCTCCGACAGTGTCCCCGGCAGTATGGGTAAGATCACGCGGCTTAACTCGGACGGGACGCGCGACGCCTCATTCAACCCGGGCGGCGCGGGGGCGGACGGTGTCGTGAATGCCGTGGCCTTGCAGCCGAACGGGAAGATACTCATCGGCGGCTCCTTCACCATGTATAACGGCGACGCCGCGATGCCCGACAAGGTGGCGCGGCTCAACTCCAACGGGACGCGCGACACGACCTTCAATGCGGGCGGCTCGGGCGCGGACGCCTCGCAGGGCAGGTACCCCGAAGTGACCGCTGTAGCTCTTCAGCCCGACGGCAGGATCGTCATCGGCGGAGCCTTCGACAGCTACAACGGCGACGCCGCGGCCAGCGACAGCGTCATACGGCTCAACTCAAACGGCTCCCTCGACGCCTCGTTCAACCCGGGCGGCTCGGGGGCGGACAGCTTCGTGCATGCGCTGGCACTACAGGCCGACGGCAAGGTTCTCGTCGGCGGCGACTTCACCAGTTACAACGGCGACGCCGCGGCCAACGACCGCGTCGCGCGGCTGCTGCCGGCGGCGGGCGAGATAGCCTTTTCCGCCGCGAGCCAGAGTGTGGCCGAGACGGCCGCCAACGCGGTCATCACGCTGACGCGCACGGGCGGGACGGACAACAAGGTGGTCGCCAAGGTCGCGCTGGTCGATGAGACGACCGCTCCGGCGGATTACCGCTTCCGCCCAGGCACGCTCGACACGACGTTCAACCCGGGCGGCGCGAGGGCGGACGCGACCATTTCTGCGGTGGCCGTGCAGCCCGACGGCAAGGTCATCATCGCCGGCGACTTCACCAGTTACGACGGCAACGACGCTGCCAGCAACGGCATCGCGCGTCTCAACGCCAACGGCACACTCGATACCACGTTCAACCCCGGCGGCTCGGGCGTAGACAACTCTGTGTCGGCGGTGGCCGTGCAGCCCGACGGCAAGATCATCATCGGGGGGAATTTCACGAGCTATAACGGTAACGCCGCGGCCAGCGATTGCATCGCCAGGCTTAATGCAAACGGCACGCTCGACACTTCGTTCAATCCGGGCGGCGCGGGGATGGTGGACTCCTCTGTGCTGGCGGTGGCATTACAGCCCGACGGCAAGGTCGTCATCGGCGGAGCCTTCGACAGCTACAACGGCAACAGTGCCGCCAGCGACAAGATTGCCCGGCTCAACGCGAACGGCTCCCTCGACGAAACATTTAACAGCGGGGGCGCGGGCGTGGACGGCACCGTGGTATATGCGGTGGCTGTGCAATCGGATGGGAAGATCGTCATCGGCGGAATATTCACCGGCTACAACGGCAACAGTGCCGCCAGCGACGGGGTGGCCCGCCTCAACGCCAACGGCACGCTCGACACTTCGTTCAACTCGGGCGGCGCGGGCGTGAACACATACGCCGGCGTGGCGGCGCTGGCCGTGCAGCCCGACGGCAGGATTATTATCGGCGGCAACTTCATCAAGTATAACGGGGCCAACCCGACCAGCCCCTTCCTCGCCAGGCTCTACGCGAACGGCAAGCTCGACACTACGTTTAAGCCCCCCGCCGCGGGCCCGACCAGGACCGTGTCTGAGGTGAGCTTGCAGCCGGACGGCAAGGTCATTGTCGGGCGCAGCTTTATCGACTACAACAGCGACCCCGTGGGCAACGATTGGCTCGCCCGGCTTAACCCGAACGGCACGCTCGACGCCACGTTTAACTCCGGCGCGGGGACGGACGGCAGTGTGCTGGCGATAATCGTGCAACCGAACGGGAAGGTCATCATCGCGGGCAACTTCTTCAACGATTACGGCGGCGTCGGCTACGTCTCCAAGCTCAACGGCGACCTCTTCGTCACCTGGCCCGCAGGCGACGCCTCGAACAAGACCGTCCTGCTCCCGATAGTCAACGACACGGCCTACGAGGGCAACGAGACCCTCAACCTGGCGGTCAGCGTCCTCGCGGGCGGCGCGAGCCTCGGCGCTCCAGCGGCATCCGCGCTGACCATCGTGGATAACGAGGCCCCGCCCAAGCTCGCCGTCAACAGCGTCGCGGCGGCGGAGGGCAACAGCGGCTCCCTCAGCGCCGTCTTCACCGTCAGACTGTCTGCCGCGAGCGGCAAGCCCGTGACAGTCCAGTACCACACCGTTAACGCGACGGCCGTGGCCCCGGACGATTACACCACGGTCCCGCCGACCACTCTGACCTTCTCGCCCGGCGAGACCAGTAAGACCGTGGCCGTGACAGTCAAGGGAGACTTGATAGACGAGTTGGACGAGACCTTCAAGCTCGTGCTCTCCAACCCGACGAACGCGACCGTCCTGACGGGCGCAGGAGTCTGCACCATCACGGACAACGACGCGGCGTCCATCTCGATTAACAACGTGTCTTTGACGGAGCCCGACTCAGGCACGGCCAGCATGGCCTTCACCGTGAAGCTATCTGTGGCGAGCAGCCGCGCCGTCTCGGTCAAGTACCAAACCGCCAACAACACTGCGATAGCGCCCGGCGACTACACGGCGCTGGCGCTGACGACCCTCTCGTTCAGCCCGGGTGTGACCAGCCGGACAATCACCGTGCAGATCAAGGGAGACCCCGTCAAGGAACTGAATGAGACTTTGTTCGTGAACCTGAGCGGCGCGGTGAACGCCACGATCTCCGACGCGCAGGGGCTCGGCACCGTCACCAACGACGACTGAGGGCCGGAAGTCGGCCCGTGAAGACCTGCTCATTGCGAGTCCTGTTGAATGAGTTGTTAGGCGTTGCGTCTGGCGGCAAAGTATCCGCCACGCCGCGGCGCTCCGCAGGGCGTCTCCCATCTGCCGGCGTTCACACCCGCACTTCGCTATGCTCGCACGGCAAGTTTTCAACGTATTCTCTCGCCTCACGATAATTACTAACTTTCGCGGGAATCAGCCACGCCGACTCACCACCCTTGAATTGAATTTCGGTCCGCCAGAGGACCTTTGTAGTAGGCGCTTGCGGCCTGAACCTGACCTGGTTGACAACGCGGCTCAGGTCGGCCCACGCGAAGCTCCGCCCGTCGTTGCGCACCAACCCCGAATCCGAGAAGTACTTGACGGACCTGCCGTGGCCTCTGCGAACCAGCCAGAGGACCGCCCCGTAAAGGACCAGGACCGCCAGCCCGATCCCGGAGCGCGCGGGCGCAAACCCTTTCGTCAGCCCGCTGATTAAATTAAACAGGCCGAGAGGCAGGAGGATAAGGCCGAGGAGGATTACCATGATGAACTGAAGGTTGTCTGCCTTAACTTCCAGCCGGTTCATTACTTTCGCTTCGCCGTCCCTAATTGTTCTTACCGCTGCTCCAGGGTCTTGGGCCAGAGGCTGTGCCAGATACTCGGCAGCCTGTTCATCGGTCAGGCGTGTCAGAATCTGTTCATCCTCGCTGCCAGTAGCCAGATATTCGTAGTCGGTTCTGTGGAGGTAGTAGGTTGCGCACTCAGGGCATTGCCTGAGCCAAGTGTAGCGAACGCTGCCCGGTTTTAACTCCCTGATATTCTCCAGGCGTCGGGCAGCGTCGGGCAGAAAGGTGTCTTCTTCCGGTCTGCCGTGGGTCTGCCGCCCGAACTCGTGATCTTCCAACTGCGAGCAGATGCTGCAATGCCCGCGGCGTCCGGCATTATTTGAGTCGCTGGTCATGGGATTTCTGTCTACTTCGATGAGAGTCCCGCTGTAGGCTGAAGTCAAGAGCAGCCCAACGCCGGAATTCCACCGGGCGGGGAGAATCTGCGAGCAGCGTACAAATTGACGATGACATCCGAGCTATTCCCCCCGGTCGAATGAATCGTCAGCGGCCCTCACACCATTCAACTTACTTCCCGCGAATATCCCTGAGGTACTCCTCACGGACGTCTTCATCTATGTCAACTTTGCCTGACCCCGCCCAATGCCGGTCCTCGCCATTCTTCTTCGGACCCGAAATCCAATACTCCTCCCCGGTCTCCACATCGAAATAGTTGGCGCAGATGCCTGCGCCTTTCAAGCTCCTGAAGGCTTTGCCCTTGTAATAAATCGTCCTCCCGGTCTTAGAAAATGTAACCCGGCCTATCCGCGCGGGGCCATCATCGTTGTGGGCAGCCCGCTTCAGTTCGATATACATGATCCTGCTTTTCACAACCCACCTCACAGGCTTCGGGCAATTTAACGCCAGGCATCACCCGCGCCCGCACTCAAGGTTGATGAGAGGCTTCCTGTGGGGGCGTCGGGCGCATGCCGTTGTCAGGTTTCTCCCCGGCAATTATTTCATGTTCCTTGTCTGAGTCGAATGCCGGATGCTATGCTCTGCGGGCCGGCTAATCCGGGCGTCAGGCATGCTCGGCAAACTATTCCACAAGACCTGTCGGTTACACCTTACAGGGACAAACCTATGAGCCGCACTCTACTCCTACGCTTCACCACTATTATCGCCTTGTTGGCCTTCCCGGCAACTCTCCGTGCCGACCAACTCGGCTTCGCCACTTTCGACAGCGGACTCGGAGCGCCTGTTATCGCGAATCAGGTGAGGCTCGTAATCGGGTTCGGGACGGATGATGTCGGCCAGTCGCTCGTCACTGTCTTTGATGTCATTGTCGACCCCACGGACGTGGGGCGGACGTTCTCGCTCAGTTCCGGCCCTGAATTCGAGGCCGCCGCTCGATTCCTCACCGACGGGCAAAACGGGGCCATCGGCTACTTCCATTCCTTCATAGCCGGCGGGGAGGGCGGGCAAGTCGGTCCTGAGTCTTTGCTCTTCTTCGGCGATGCCTCGGGTTCGGGCCGCGTCGACTTCGCGGGATTCGAGATCACGTCCCTGGAATTTCGGATTGATGAGTTAACCCTGAGTAGCCCTGGCGGGATTTGGACAGATTCAAGCGCGCGCAGCACGTTGACGGTGAACGGGCAGCCGTCGGCAGTCCCCGAGCCCGCGACCCTTTGCCTGATGGGTTTGGGGCTCGCCGGGATCTACGCAAGGAGAAGGGTCCGCGCCGGTCGGGGAGCGCCGCCTGTATCTGGAAAGTAAAAGTAGACAGAATCGTCTAGGGTTGTTGCCGCAGCACAATGCCAGGCATCAGCGGGCGCGCACCGAATCACAGGTGTACCGATCAAGCCGGCTTGCGCGCTCCGCCGCATGCAGTTGTCGGGCGGCTCGCGCAAGAACTTCAGGCGCTCTTGTTCTTTTCATCCCAGACCATCGGCTCCCACAACTCCACCTTGTTCCCCTCGGGGTCCATCACCCACGCGAACTTCCCGTTTTCATGAGACTCGGGGCCCTGGATGATTTCGACCCCGCCCGCCTGGAGCTGCGCGATCATCTCCCCGAGATCATCAACCCGGTAGTTGATCATAAAAGATGAGTCACTGGGGCTGAACCACTGGCTCTCTTTTTCCGCGATGTGCCACACGGTCAGCCCCTCATCCTCGGCCTTGTCGTCCGGCCATTTCAGGACGGCGCCGCCGAAGTCCTCTAGTTGAATGCCCAGGTGCTCCCGATACCAGGCCGCAAGCGCGGCACGGTCATTTCTGCTCTTGAAAAAGACCCCACCGATCCCTGTAATTCTCGCCATCGTTGTCTCCGTTCGGTAGAAATGCTAATGGCTTTAGCCGCCCAACGCTCGGATTCAGCCGCCCGCCGACGATAACACACAAGCAAGCCGAAGCCACAAGATTGATGACAGCCAAGCTGAGGCGGGTCGGCTGGAATGAGTCGTTGGGCTGCGCCATTGGTTGAATCACGCGTGCGCCCGGTGTCGTAGCTGCCTGAAGAGAAGCCATACTGCGATTCCGCAGAGCACCCCGATAAACAAGCCAGCAACAGTAAGCCACAACACGAGATGGGTAAATCCAGCCTCAACGGATTTCGTGGCAATCACGTCGGATTGAACGGCTGCCGGGGCAGCATAATGATAACCGCTTAGAGCAAAAACCAACTTATACCCAAGCCAAAACAGAAGCGGGCACGCAACCGCAGGGATAGCTGTTATAAAAGGGCGTCTGGTGGATTTGAAGAAATAGAGCACCACAATTGACAAGACAGGGGCAACGAAGCCCATGACATGGCCAAGTCTGGAATAGAACTGAGCCGGTGGCGACATGAGAATTACAAATGGATATGAATTAAGAGAGTGTGCCAAGAGCAAAGATTGTCCGGCCGCCCCAATGCTGCCAATTACAATATTGGCAAGGAATTCTTTCTGATTCATAGTTCTACCTCTCAAAAGCGAAGCAGCCCAACGATCAGGATCACCGGGCCCGCGCGACGGTGCCAGGGGCCGACCGACGAGCACGAGTGCGCGGGCTCCGGCGCGGCCGCTAGCTCGGCCGCGGCGTGGCGGGATCGACAGGCCCGAGCGCTTTCTTCAAGAGCGCCATCTGGCCTGCGTGATAGAGGCCGTGCTGCGTCACGCCGATGAACTGCGTATAGGCCGTGTAGGGCACCTCAGGCACCAACGGCTCGTCCAGACGCTCGGGAGGAAAGCTCCGTATCGCCCGCCGGAGCTCGGCGTTGAGCTGTTTCAACACGCGCGTGGATTCGGCCCAGTTCTCGGCGCTCGACTCCGGGACACTGGGCCAACCCTCAGACTCCGTGAGCGGCCTGCCGTCACCGGCGAGCCGCCGCAATACCAATACGTAATCGCTGCACAGATGCAGTACCAGCTCCCAGATGCTGTGCGCGCCGGCGATTGGATGCGCCGCCGCTTGGTGGGCACTGACCCCGTCGAGAACTTCAAGCACCGAGGGGCCGTGCCACGCTCCCCCTTCGAGTCCCCGCCCGAGTTGCTCATCCAGTCTTTCGAGCTCAGTCTTCATATTTCCCTCAGTGTGTTAGCGGCCGGACGCCCGGATTAACCGGGCGCGTCAGGCCGACGACGCACGCAAGTCTAGCATGGGAGCCGTGCTATTCGCGCTCCGGTTAAATGAGTTGTTAGCCGCCGCCCTTATCAAAGCGCGGAGCGGAAAACCCTGGCAAAACAGGCGATTTTGAGAGAGACTACGACGGGAACAAGGCGCGAGCGAAAATGAGCGAAGAAACATTCAACATGTTCTACTGCTACGAGACCGGGGCGCGGACTGAGGTTGACTTTTTCGAGTGGCGCGGCACACAGGAGGAAGCGCAACGCGCGTTCAAAACATCGTGCGCGCAGTATCAAACGCTGCTTTGGGCTGAGCTTAAGAACGTCTCGCGCGGGGGCATAGTCGTTGACGAGGTTAAGCCGCGTGATGGCGGCTAACGCCCGAAGTAACCGGGCGGGAATCAACTGCGAATAGCATTCGAGCTTGCGATGACATCCGGGCTGATTCCGCTCCGGTGCGATGAACCGTTAGATGCCGCCGTTGGCGTTAACCCACTGTGGTGATTTCAACGGGTCTTATCTTTTCAAGAGTCTCAAGCGCCTGTGGCGGCTGTGTTGCAGGAATTGCTTCCCCAGCTAAATCCCTCCTTCAGCTCATCCATTACTCTTCCGGCAGCATACTCGTGAAACGGAACAAGTCCCCGTTCAAGTGGCGTCACTTTGCGCCTGCGATCATCCTTTTGTGCGCGCGCTGGTGCTGCCGGTATTCGCTCTCCTACCGCGACCTCGAAGAGATGATGCGCGAGCGAGGGCTATCGGTCGATCATACTAGTCGCTCGGAAATAACAAAAACTCCACCCGGGTTAAGGAGGATGCCGCCACAGAGCAACGTGGATTCTGCCCTGTGGCGTCACCGATTTATCACGCCCGATGAGTGACGGACGGCGGTTTGACAACTGAAGCGTGATAGGTTTAGTTTAAACCCGTTAACTCGTTAATGAGTCGACGGAGTCGTCCTCCCAGGAACCGTTCTCCGTTTTCTCATATTCAACCGTCAAGGTGCTTGTCACAAGCGCCAACACTTTAAGCCGCACAATTACCGACCGGGCACCAGCTCGGCCTTTAGCGACGCACTCTGCAAACAGAGGGCGCACGCGATTATTCCCCTCTAAAAGAGCCCCCTCACTTCTAACCGCATGAGCCTTATAAGGAGGGTTCGACAAATGAGAAAAACAGTGCTTCTTGCTGCGGCGGCTTTGCTCACCTTTACTTTAGCGCTGGCGCACGACCGCGGCGGCGTGGCGGCGGCCGACACCAACGGCGGCAGTTTCGAGACGACGGTTCAGAGCGTTCCGGCGGCCCCAATCGATTTGACGGTGACGGAGGTGACATCGACTTCCGTCGGCATCGCCTGGACGGATAACTCAAGCGACGAAGACGGGTTCAAGATCGAATGGTGTACGGGCGCAAATTGTACTGACTTTCAATTGCTGGCAACCATGCCGGCCGGTGTTTCCAGTATCGTGCAATGGAGCTTGAGTAAAAACAGGACCTACAAGTACCGCGTCTACGCTTACAACACGGCGGGCGACTCCGGCTACTCCAACACGGTCACGGCCACTACATTACGCTGATGAGAGGGGCGGGATGTAAGAAACTATCTCTTTCACTTCAGCCAGGTGTAAAGGGCGTCAGGTTTGCTCGTGACAACAAGCCTGACGCCCTTCGCCTCTCAGCAAACCGGGAGTACTACCGCCTCTTTCGGGGTCCCGAAGTGTTTCGCTCACATGACGAGGGCCGGACAGCTCCGGCATCTACCCATACTCGCTTTCTCTGTCATCAGGTACGACCTCTCACGAACTCCACGGACATGATCTACGTCATGGACGCGGACGGCGGCAATCAGTCGCCCGCATTCACAGACAACGTCAACGGCGGCACCGAAGTGGAATGGTCGCCTGACGGTTCAGGCGTGGCGTTCGACACCTACGCGGACGGTGACAGTGAAATCTACGTGGTGAACTCGGACGGGGCCTGACGAACGTCACCGAGGATGGAGACTACGACTTCGACTGGAGATTACCCGCCGGGAAATCATGGTCCACACAATCGTTTAACTGTTGACGCGCCACCCGCCGGTGGATTATCTTTCGGTGCTTTCGGTCGTAGTTAGTTCGCTGGGGAAGCCATCGGGACGCGCCGGCACACCTCTCGTGCCGCGTCGCTTGACTGATGGAACGCTCACTTCCCGGACACCGCCCAGACTTGTTAACTCCCGCGCGACCTAACAATAGGTTGCCGCTTACACAGCCGCGCACGCCCTGCTACTCGCCGCGACGGCGCGTGCGCCGGTGGAAGTCTGAAGGAGAGGAACATGGACTGGGTCGATGCACACGGCTTGAGACCGCGTCTGCTACTGCCCAACAAGGGGGAGGCCCCGGAGCCCCTCTCGCCGGCCCGGCTGCCCCTCGTCATCTGCGGCCCCGTCCTGCGGCGCACTGAGCCGGACGCCGTCACTGTGTGGGTGGCGCTGAAGAAGGCCCGCACCGTCACCCTGCGCGTCTACTCGGTCGCCCCGCCCCCCTTCCCCACGTCGCTCAGGGAGGAGCTTCAGGGCACGCGCGAGACCGTCCGGTTCGGGGAGCACCTGCACATCGTCGCCGTCACGGCCCGGCCCGTCGAGGCCGGCCGCGTGTTGGAGCCCGGCAGTTACTACTTCTACAACCTCTTCTTCGGCCCCGCGGGCGGGGCCACCGTGCCCGAGTCGGGCGACGACCTCAACAAAGACGACATCGTCTTCATAGACGACGCCGTCGAGTTCGGCGACCCGAACCCGACCGGCCTCAGCTACTCTGACGAGCACCACCTGCCGAGCTTCTCGCTGCCGCCCGCGGATTTGAACAAGCTGCGCATCATCCACGGCACCTGCCGCAAGCCCGACGGGCCGGGCCGCGACGCGCTGCCGGCGCTCGACAAGATCATCTCCGACACGTGGCCCACCGCCGACGAGCGCCCGCACCTGCTCCTCCTCAACGGCGACCAGATTTACGCCGACGACGTGGCCGACCCCGTGCTCTTCTTACTGATGAACGCCGACTTTGCGCTGCTCCGCTGGGTCGAGCCGCTGCCGGGCGTCGGCCTGGATGACGAGCGGCTCTGGCCCGGCGACCGCAAGGAAATCGTCCGCGGGCTGGCGCAGTTGACGACCGAAGACCCCGAGGGCCACGTCCTGCGGCTCGGCGAGTACCTGGCGATGTACCTCTTCTCGTGGTCGGGCGCGCTCTGGCCGCTGGAGTTCCCAAAGTACGAGGAGGTCTGCACGAAGCCGCTCCCCACGGATGAAACCTTCCACAACCTGACCCTCAAGAAGTATCAGGCCCTAATCGCGGAGCTGGACGAATTCCGCAAGAGGCTGCGCCAGGTCCGCCGCGCGCTGGCGAACGTCCCCGTCTTCATGATGTTCGACGACCACGACGTGACCGACGACTGGAACATGCTGCGCGTGTGGTGCGAGCGCATCTACGCGAACCGGCTCGCGCGGCGCATCGTGCAGAACGCGCTGCTGGCTTACGCCGTCTGCCAGTCTTGGGGCAACACGCCCGAGCGGTTCGAGCCTGGGCAGACGGGCGCGGCGCTGCTCGCCTCGGCCGCCGCGTGGGCGCAGGCGCAGGGCAACGACGCCGCCTCCGAGCAGGAGATCGCGCGGCGCGTCGGCATCCCCGGCACGCTCTCGGCCGACGACCAGCTCACCGGCCTGTTCACGCAGGTCGGCGACTTCTTCATCCTCTCGCGCGCGGCCGACGCGCTCCGGTGGGACTACGTCATCCGCGGCCCGCAGCACGAAATCCTCATGCTCGACTCGCGCACCCGGCGCGAGTTCCCCGTCGCCGACGGCTCGGCCATCCCCTCCCACCTCGGGCCGGCCGCCCTGGCCGAGCAGCTTCCGCCCGAAGAGCTCGCCCCCGACAAGCTCTCGATCGTCGTCGCCACGACGAACGTCATCACCGTCCCCGTCTTCCACGGGACCGAAATCTTCGGCGACAGGGCGCGCAACGCGTGGTGGTACGTCGTCTCGCGCATCATCCAGGGGCTGCTCTCGCTCGAACTCCTACAGCGGCTGCTCGGCTTCTCGCTCTTCAACCCCGACCTGCGCGACTCCTGGAAGCCGCAGACGCACCCGTTCGAGTCGCTGCTCTCGCGCCTCGCGCGGCGCGCGGCGGTCGTCGGCGGCAAGCGCGCGTCGAGCACGCTCTTCCTCTCGGGCGACGTGCACTTTAGCTGGGCCGCGCGCATGCAGTACTGGGCCGACCGCCCCTTCGAGGCCCCGGCCGCGGCCTCGGAGCCCCTTGAGGCCATCTTCGCGCACCTCACGTCGAGCGCCTTCAAGAAGGAGGACAAGGAGCTCGGGCTCAGGTTCCACAAGTGGGGCTACATCCCGATGGCCGACACGCTGCCGGGCGAAATCCGCTGGTTCGGCTGGCGGTCGCTGGCCGAACTCGCCGACCTCACCGACGAGGAGATGGCCGGCATCGTGGACGCGCAGTACTACGAGCCGTGGATGTCGCGCGAGCCCCCGATGGTGGCCTTCACCGACGCGGCCGAGTCGCAGGCCGTCCCGTTCGTCAACCTGCCCGACTGGCGCTACCGCATCGACTTCGTTCTCGGCGAGAAGAGCGGCATCAACTTCACGCTCGGCCTGCTGGAGAAGCCCAACCCGGACGACCACGACAACTGGCTCAAGGTCTTCAGCGCCGCCCACGAGCGTTACCGGAACTACGCGCAGAAGTGGGGCGACGGCATCGAGATCATCGGCCGCAACAACATCGCCGAGCTGCGCTTCCAGTGGGGCGGGCAGACCACGCTCGTCTCCGCGGTGGCCGCCTCGGACGCCTCGTTCACCGTCGCGGAGCCGGACGCGCTGCCCGCGCCGCCCGTGCTCGTCAAGCTCGGTGACGAGGTCGTCCGCGTCGGGGCCATCCACCGCGGCACGGGCGTCTGCTCGGACGTGCGGCGCGCGCAGCACAAGACGCAGGCCGCCGCGCACGCCGCGGGCGCGGCGGTCGGGGTCTTCAGGACGGCCACGCAGACGCACTGGTGGCGGCTGACCGGCGACACCCAGCTCGTCCCGCTCACGCGCTACACCGTCTCGCTCGACCGGCTCGACCCGGTCTACCCCAAGCCGATGCTGCGGCAGGAGGTGCAGCCGTGACCGACAACGCGCAGCGCGGACTGCTCGAACACCTGAAGGTGCTGCTGACGCCGCTCGCCGCCGTGGCCCGCAGCCACTTCCTGCTGCGCGACATAGCGGGATCGGTCGGCTGGGACCTAGACAAGATCGCGGGGCTGCCGCTCGCCGAGTTGCAGGCGCGGCTCGACCAGTTCGTCACCAGTTTCGAGACGCTCTCGGGCTTCGTCGAGTCGCCGCCCGAGACCTTCGACGAGCTGTCCGAGGCGCTCGACGCGGCCGGCGACGCCTTCGAGGCGGTGCGCGGGCTCGCCGACGTGCTCGCCGCGGGCACCGAGCCGACACACTTCAAGGAGTTCGGCCGCGACCTCGTCACGGCGCTCACGCTCGCGCACGTCCAGGCGCAGGCCCCCGTCCTTTTCCACCTCGCCGTGCTGCTCACCGTCATTGAGCCCGGCGGCAAGTCGCCGCTCTCCGAGCCCGTCTTCGACGCCGCGGGGCGCATGGTCAGAGTCCCGTTCGAGCGCACGAAGCTGCGGCTCGGCCGCATCGTCGATCTGATCGAATCGCCCGGCGACGTGCTCCGCGAAGAGTACGTCGGCCCAAACGGTTTGCAGACGGCGGCCGACGCGCGGCGCACGGCCGACAAGCTCTTCCCGCGCCTCGCCGCTCTGCTCTCGGCGCTCGGGGCCGAAACGCTCTACGGCTTCAAACCGCAGTACGGCGTCAACCTCGGCGACCCAGACAACCTCGCCGCCGGCACGCTCGCCTTCTGGCTCGAACCCACCGCGGCCACGCAGGTCGGCGCGACGCTCTCACTCTCGCCGGCCGAGCGCGGCAACCTCGGCCTCGTCGTCTCGCCCTTCGGGAGCGTTGAGCTAGAGGAGTTGTTCGGAGCCTGGCTGCTGCGCGCGACCCTCACGGCCGGGGTGGACGCCTTCGCCGTCGGCCCCGACGGCGTCCGCCTGCTCTTCGCCCCGGCGAGCGACGCCAATCGCCTCGCGGCGCGCGTCGAGCTGGAGCGCGCGCCCGAGCCGGGCGCGACCGTCACGCGCTTCGGCAGCGCGACCGGGACGCGCTTCGAGGCCGAGCGGCTGCGCGTCGCGGCCGAGGCGAAACTCTCTCCGGGCGAGCAGGAGTTCGGCGTGCTGGCCGAAGTGGTCAAGGCCGCGCTCGTCATCGCGCCCGGCGACGGCGACGGCTTCCTCAAAAAGATTCTGCCCGACGACGGCCTGCGCGCGACCTTCGAGTTGGCCGCCGGCTGGTCGAACAAGACCGGCTTCTACTTCCGCGGCGGCGCGGGGCTCCAAGCGCAGCTTCCCCTCCACCTGTCGCTCGGGCCGCTCAAGGTCGAGTCCGTCACCGTCGGCGTGCGCGCCTCGGGCGAGGGCGTCGAGACCGAAGTTTCGGGGACGGCGAGCCTCAAGCTCGGGCCGCTCACCGCGGTCGTCGAGCGGATGGGACTCACCGCGACGGTCACGTTCCCCGAAGACGGCGGCAACCTCGGCGCGGCCGACCTCGCGGTCGGCTTCAAGCCGCCGTCGGGCGTCGGGCTCAGCATCCGCGGCGGCGGGTTCGAGGGCGGCGGGTTCCTCGCTTACGACCGCGCGCAGGCGAGCTACACGGGCGTCCTCCAGCTAGAGTTCGAGGATAAGATTTCGCTCAAGGCCGTCGGGCTGCTGACGACGCGCCTGCCGAGCGGCGCGGACGGCTTCTCGCTGCTCATCGTCATCAGCGCCGAGTTCCAGCCCATCCAGCTCGGGCTCGGGTTCACGCTCAACGGCGTCGGCGGGCTGCTCGGGCTGCACCGCACGGCGCGCGAGGAGGTGCTGCGCGCGGGCCTGCGCACCAACGCGCTCTCAAGCATCCTCTTCCCCGTGGACCCCATCGCCAACGCGCCGCGCATCATCAGCGACCTCGCGCAGGTCTTCCCCGTCGCCGAGGGGCGCTTCGTCTTCGGCCCCGCCGCGCGCATCGGCTGGGGCACGCCGGCGCTACTCACGATTGACCTCGCGCTCATCATCGAGGTGCCGAGCCCCGTCCGCGTGCTGATCCTCGGTGTGGTGCGGGCGCTTCTTCCTGACAAGGACGCGCCGCTCCTCAAGCTCCAGGTCAACTTCCTCGGCGTCATTGACTTCGAGCGCAAGCGGCTCGCCTTCGACGCGAGCCTCTTCGAGTCGCGCCTCCTGGCCTACACGCTCGAAGGCGACATGGCGGTGCGCGCCGACTGGGGCGACGACCCGAGTTTCCTGCTGAGCGTCGGCGGCTTCCACCCGGCCTTTAACCCGCCGGCCGAGCTGGCCGGGATGCGGCGGCTCTCGCTCAACCTGCTCGGGCGCGACAACCCGCGCCTCCTGCTCGAAGCCTACTTCGCCGTCACGTCCAACACCGTGCAGTTCGGCGCGCGCATCGAGCTTTACGCCGCGGCGAGCAAGTTCAACGTCTACGGCTACCTCGGCTTCGACACGCTCTTCCAGTTCTCGCCCTTCCAGTTCACGGCCGAGATCAGCGCCGGGCTCGCGCTGCGCGTCGGGACGCGCCGCATCATGAGCGTCGAGCTGAAGCTGACGCTCTCGGGGCCTGGGCCGTTCCGCGCGCGCGGCAAGGCGAAGTTCAAGATCGTCTTCTTCAGCTTCACCGTCAGCTTCGACGTGACGTGGGGCGAGACCGCCTCCGCCGTCATGCCGGCGGCGAACGTCCTCGCGCTCCTCAAGGACGCGCTCAAGCGCAC
>DATMVE010000016.1:0-42232 GCA_035563515.1 Pyrinomonadaceae bacterium | reverse complement strand
TCGCGGCCGCCTGCGGGGCGCTCGCCGCGTGGCGCGAGCGGCCCGCGCGCGTGACCGTGGACGGGCGCGAGGTGATTGAAACCCGGACCAACCTGATAGCCGTCGCCAACGGCACGCACGCCGGCGGCGGGATGATGTTCGCCCCGGACGCGCGGCACGACGATGGACTGATTGACCTGGTGCTCACACGCGATCTCTCTCGCGCCACCATCCTCCGCGAACTCCCGCGCATCCGCCGCGGCGCGCATCTAGCGAACGAGCGCGTCCGCCTCCTACACGCCCGCCGCGTCCGCGTCGAGACAGACACGCCATCGGACGCCCTCCTCGTCGAAGCCGACGGCAACGTCCGCGGCCACACGCCCGCCGAGTTTCAAGTCGTGCCGAGGGCGCTGCGCGTCGTTCTCTGAAAGACCCGAAAGGGAAAAGGGAAGACCCCGAAGGGGCCTCCCCTTTCGTCCTTTGTCTTTTTACTTTTCTTCCATCTCGAAGTGCGGCGTCTGGTCGCCGCCGACGCCTTCGACGCCGATGCCGGCGCTCAGGCGGAAGCCGCGGCATTCGAGGGCCAGGTCGCGCAGCTCCCTGGTGTCGCGCACGTCCTTCTGCTCCCAGTCGTAGAAATGTTTCCAGACGCCCTTGAGGTTCAGCTTGGCGGCGAGCGAGGCGACGAACTCGTCCGGGCTCTCCCAACGGTTCGTCACGGGGTAGTTTGCGCGGACGTAAGTGAGTCGCCCGCCCGTGAATTCGAGCGCGACTGATTCGACGCCTTCCATGTAGGGCGCGGGCTGATTGAGGCGCGGTAGCTCTGCGGCCGGAAGCGTGGCGCGGGTCACGCCGGCTTCGTCCGCGGGTTGCAAGCTGAGAGTGGGAACGAGCCCTCGAACTTCACTCGTGGTCATCCCCAAGCGCAGACCGCCGACCGGCGGCGCTTGGTCGCGCGTCAGGAGGCATAGCCCGGCTCCCGTCGCCGTGTGCGGTCGGGCCGTCGCGGTCGAAGTCATACGACTCATCTGCGCGGGGTCCGTTTCGAGGCGTATGCGGTTGGTGCGGTAGTCAGCAATCGCCTGGTAGTGCGCGAGGCGGGCCGCGGCGTAGTTCGCCTGCGCGTCTATCACGTCGAGGATTGTGCCCTTCTTGAGGCGGTAGGAGGCGAAGGTCAGCGTCAATGTCTGCTGCGAGACTGTGGTCGCGGCCCTCGTCATGCGCGCGCGCTCGATGGCCGAGAGCGCGCCGGCGCGCGCCGTGTAAAACTCCTGGCGGAGTTGCTGCAAGGTCGAGTCGCGCTGCAAGTCTAAGGACTGTGCGCGCAGCTTCGCCTGAGTCTCGCGGCTGCGGCTCGCGCCCCAGTTGAAGACGGGGATGTTGAGGCTGACGATGGCCTGGCCGCCGCTGTAGCGGGAGAGCGGGCGGAAGTCCGCCGCGTCGAAGCCGCCGTTGAGGCTGTAGGTCAGGTCCGGCCACAACTCGCGGCGCGCGACCCGCGCCTCTTCGAGGGCCGCGAGTTTCAGCGCGTCGAGCTGGCGCAGCTCCGGGCGCGCTTTGATTAATTCTTCCGTGTAGTCGTCGAAGTCGCTGGCCGAAGGCAGGTCGTTGGTCAGGAGCGGCTGCGCGATGTGTGTGCCAAAATCGACGCCCGTCAGCGTCCGCAGCAAGTCCATCGCGGCCGCCTCCGCGGCGCGCGCCTGCTCCAGCTCGTCGCGCCTGAGGAGCGCGGCCGAGCGCGCGCGCAGCACGTCCGTCTCCTCGACCTCGCCGCGCGCCTTCATGCTCTCCGCGACCTTCACGAACGCCTCTGCGAGCGCGAGGGTCTCGTCGGCCAGCCTGCGCTTCTGGCGCGCGAGCGCGAGGCCGTAGTAGGCGTCGACGGTCGCGATGACGAGCGCGCGGCGCGCGGCGAGCGTGCCGGCCTGCGCGGCGGCGAGCTGGGCGCGGCCGCGGCGCAGCGCGGCGCGCAGGCGGCCCGAGAGGTCCAGCGCGCCGGTGGCGTTGATGAAGGCTGAGGTCTCGTTGATGGCGCTCGAAGAGACGAAGCTGTAGATGACAGGGTCGCCGGGAGCGCGGACCTGCGAAGTGGTGTTGCCGATGTAGGTGAGCGGGACGGAGAACTGCGGGAGGAAGGCGGCGCGAGCCTGGCGCACGTCCTCTCGGGCGATGCTCTCGTCAACGCGCGCCTGCTGGTAGAGCGAGGCGTTCCGCAGGGCCATTTCGACGGCCTCCTCGACGGAGACGGAGCGGTGGCCCGGCGTGCGGCTCCCGAAAGGGTAATCGTAATAGGGCGGGTGAAAGCCCGTGTCGTGCGCCTGCGTCTCGTGCGCGGGCTGCTGCGCGACGACTTGTATTGACAGGCAGAGAAGCGAAACGAGTATGCGAGAGACGATGGTGGAAAACTTTCTCACGGGAGTTCTCCTTGAACGATTGGAGATGAACTTAAGAAAGCGGATTGAAACCAGAAAGGAACTATCCCGAAGTGCGGAATGAAAGAGGCGAAAACGACGGGCCGCGGGGTCACGCGAGGCGACACGAATGAGCCCTTCTTTTCGTGTCGCCTCGCGTGACCCCGCGGCCCGTCCCTTTTCTCTTCTCCGCTATCATCCGAGCCTAACTCTCATCCTTCAGGCGCTCGATGTCGTTGACTTTCGCGAGGCGGCGGCGGTGGCGCTCCTCGCCGGTGAAGCGTGCGGCGGCGAAGGAGCGGACGATGTCCATCGCCAGCTCGCTGCCGACGACGCGCGCGCCGAGGCAGAGGACGTTGCAGTCGTCGTGCTCGCGCGACTGGTGCGCGGAGTAAGTGTCGCCGCAGAGCGCGGCGCGCACGCCCCGCAGCTTGTTCGCCGCGACGGCCGCGCCGACGCCGCTCCCGCAAATCAGGATGCCGATCTCGGCTGTGCCAGTTTGCACCGCGCGCCCGACCAGGAGCGCGTAGTCCGGGTAATCGTCCGGCACCGTCGCGTCGTGCGTGCCGAAGTCCTCGACCTCGTGCCCGCGTGAGCGCAGCTCTTCGATCACGCGCTTGTTGAGGGGAAAGCCCCCGTGGTCTGCTCCGACGGCGATTCGCATCACTCACTTCCCTAAAAGGCCGCGCGCGCGACTGAGGACGTTCTCGACGTTGAAGCCCAACTCGCTGAGGGCCACGTCGCCGGGGGCAGACGCGCCGAAGCGGTCAATCGAGACGCAGTCGCCCTGCGGGCCGACGTAGCGGTCCCAGCCAAGACGTGCGCCCGCCTCGATTGAGAGGCGCGCCGCGACGGCGGGCGGCAGCACCTCGTCGCGGTATTCCTTCGGTTGCTCCTCGAACAACTCCCAGCAGGGCATAGAGACGACGCGCGTCGGCGTGCCCTCCTGCTGCAACGCCTCGCGCGCCTTGAGCGCGAGCGAGACTTCCGAGCCCGTCGCGATGAGGATGAGGGAGGGCGTGGCCTTCTTCGCCTCGCCTTCGGTCGTGCTCTCGGCTTCGGCGAGGACGTACGCGCCGCGCTGCGCGCCCGCGGCCGGGCCGTATTTCGTCTGGTCGAGCACGGGGACTTTCTGGCGCGTCAGGACGAGCGCGGTCGGGGCCTCGCGCCGCTTGATGGCTATGCGCCATGCCTCGCGCGTCTCGTGCGGGTCCGCGGGGCGTATGACGTAGAGGTGCGGGATGGCGCGCAGGCCCGCGAGGTGCTCGATGGGCTGGTGCGTCGGCCCGTCTTCGCCCAGGCCAATCGAGTCGTGCGTGAAGACGTAGATGACCTGAACCTCGGAGAGCGCGGCCAGGCGAATCGCGGGCTTCATGTAATCGGAGAAGCACATGAAGGTGGCCCCGTAGGGAATCAACCCGCCGTTGAGGCTGATGCCCGTCAGCGTCGAGCCCATAGCGTGCTCGCGCACGCCGAAGTGGAGCGTGCGGCCCGCGTAGGAAGCGGCCTGGAAGCTGCCGCCGTCTTTGATGTCCGTGTTGGTCGAAGGCCCCAGGTCCGCCGAGCCGCCGATGAGCATGGGCATGTGCGGGGCGAGCGCGTTGATGACTTCGCCCGAGGCCGCGCGCGTCGCCACGGGCTTCGCGTTCTCGAACGTGGGAAGTTTGTCCTCCCAGCCTTCGGGCAATTCGCCGCTCATCGTCGTGCGCCACGCGCCCCCCAGGTCGGCGTTCGCCTGCTCGTAACGTTCGACGAGCGCGTTCCACTCTTCCTCCTGCCGCGCGCCGCGCGACACCACTTCGCGGTAGTGCGCCAGCGCCTCGTCGGGGATGTAAAAGTGCTTGTCTTCGGGCCAGCCCAGTTTCCGCTTGGCCTCGCGCACGGCCTCCTCGCCGGGCGCGTCCGAGTGCGCCTTGCGCGTCCCCGCGGTCGGCAGCCCGTAGCCTATGACCGTCTTGACGGAGATGAGCGACGGGCGGTCAGTCACGCCTTGCGCCTCTTGAATCGCGCGCTCGATGGCTTCGAGGTCGTTGCCGTCCTCGACGGTGGAAGTGTGCCAGCCGTAAGCCTCGAAACGTTGTGGCACATTTTCGGTGAAGGCGAGGTCGGTGGAGCCTTCGATGGTGACGCGGTTGTCGTCGTAGAAGTAGATGAGCTTGCCGAGCTTCAGATGCCCGGCGAGCGAGGCGGCCTCGGAGGCGACGCCCTCCATCAGGTCGCCGTCGGAGACGATGCTGTAGACGTAGTGGTCTATCAGAGGGAACTCGGGCTGGTTGAACTTGGCAGAGAGGTGCGCCGCGCCCATCGCCATCCCGACGCCGTTGGCGAACCCTTGACCGAGCGGCCCCGTGGTGATCTCGCAGCCGGGCGTCAACACGTTCTCGGGGTGGCCGGCCGTCTTCGAGCCCCACTGGCGGAAGCGTTGCAGCTCTTCGAGCGGCAGGTCGTAGCCGGT
Organism: Pyrinomonadaceae bacterium; assembly: GCA_035563515.1. Taxonomy (GTDB): domain Bacteria; phylum Acidobacteriota; class Blastocatellia; order Pyrinomonadales; family Pyrinomonadaceae; genus QHXM01. The sequence continues at coordinate 37,387 of DATMVE010000016.1, read as the reverse complement.
CAGGTGCAAGAGCGAGTAGAGCAGCATGGAGCCGTGGCCGGCCGAGAGCAGGAAGCGGTCGCGGTTGGGCCATTTCGGGTTGCGCGGGTTGTGGCGCATGACGCGCGTCCAGAGCAGGTAGGCCAAAGGGGCGCAGCCGAGCGGCAGCCCGGGGTGGCCCGACTCTGCCTTCTGCACGGCGTCGAGCGTGAGCGTGCGAATCGTGTTGATGCAAAGCTGATCCAGATCGGCGGTCGTGTTCGTTTCCTTCCGGGGAGTCGCGCTCATTTGAAAGTTCCCTCTCTTTCGACTGTTTCCTGGTTAGACCCTCAAGTACTGCGGCTGACTTCTCGCGCCGCCGCTTCGTCTGCGACGAGGCGCGCGTAAAGTTTCTCGTGCCGTTCGAGGCCCGCGCGGTAGAGCGCGTGGGCCGCCGTGTCCGGCTCGAAGGTTTGAACTGTCGGTGCTTCGGCGTCCGCTATGCTTTTTAACTTGCCTGTCGCCTCTAAGGCAAGCAGCGCGGCCCCGCGGCTCGAAGCTTCCAGGGCGTCCGCGCGGCGGACGGGGCGGGCGAGCACGTCCGCGAGCATCTGCGGCCAGACGCGCGACGCGGCGAGCGCGCCGCCCGAGGCGACTACCTCGGCGCGGGGGGCGAGCGAGTCGAGCGCGCGCGCCACGAGCGCGAAGCGATAGGCGATTGCCTCCATCGCGGCGCGCAGGATTTCGACCGGGCGCGTGTGCATCGTCAGGCCCAAGATAGCGCCGCGCGCCTGTGCGTTCCAGCCCGTGCTGCGCTCACCAGACCAGAAGGGCAGGACGGTCAGGCCGTGCGCGTCCGGCTTTATCGAAGCCAACTCCTTCTCCGTCTCTTCCGCGTGCTCGTTCAGGCGGAGCGCGTCCGTCATCCAGTGGAAGAGGCCGCCGCCGTCCGAGAGCGCGCCGCCCGCCAGAACGCGCGAGCGATCCGCGCGGTAACACCAGAGCGCCGCGGGCAGTTGCGCGGGAGGCTCACCCTCCCACATGACGCGCATCGCGCCTGAGGTCCCGACCATCAGCGCGACGCGCTCGGGGCCTGTGCAGCCCGCGCCGATGTTGTTGGCCGCCCCGTCGCCGATTGCCGGGAACCATCGCGCGCCGCGGAGCGCGGGCCAGCGCCGCGCGTACTCGCCTGTTAATTCGCCGAGCGGCTTGTACGTTTCTTCGACCGCGGGCAGTTGCTCCGCGGTGACGCCCGTCGTCTCTAAAAGCTCCTCGTCCCAGCGGCACGAGCGCACGTCGAGCATCCCCGTGCCCGAAGCCATCGAAACGCTCGCCGTCTGCTCTTCGAAGAAGCGCGCCGAGAGCAGCTCGCCGAACGACACCCAGCGGCGCACGCCGCGGAAAATCTCGGGCCGCTCCTCTTTAAGCCAGAGCAGCCTGGCGGGCCAGTAGCTGGGGTGAAAGCGGCAGCCCGTGCGCGCGTGCGTCTTGCCCTCGTCGAGCCGCCGCTTCAACATTTCGGCGTGACGCGCGGCGCGCGTGTCGGCCCAGCCGAAGACGGGCGTGAGCGGGCGGCCGCGCTCGTCCAGGCCGACGAGGCTGTGCCAGAAACAGGCGACCGCGACCGCCTCGACGCGAGCGCCGAGCGCGGCCGCGCGCGCGACGACCGCGTCAATCACGCGCGCCGTCTCTTCGGCTGCTTCACGCGCGTCCAGCTCCGCGCCGCCGCCCGCCGTGGTCTTGAGGCCGCGCACCAGTCGCTCCTGCGTGCCCTCTACTTCGAGCCCGCGCCCGTCGTAGAGCGCGCCGCGCACGCTCGACGAGCCTACGTCGAGCGCGAGGACGAGCGGCGTCTCCGTGCCTGAGGGTTTGCGCGCTGCGGTGTTCAAGTCGGCACTCATCATAAGACATCCCGGAGGGATGTTGGAACCACGCGCGGATTATTAGCCCGCCTTCACAGGCGGCGCTTAATTATTCATATCTCTTAAAAGCGTACGCGCCCGCCCGCGGTGTTATACTTTTCGCACTTTCGTTCTGGCGAGGTTTACGAAGAGTGTCTGACCTACTGGCGGCGCGGTCGCAGATGGCGATGTCGCTGGCCTTCCACATCATCTTCGCGGCCGTCGGCATCGCGATGCCGCTCCTGATGGTCATCGCCGAGTGGCGCTGGCAGCGCACGCGCGAGGAGGTCTACCTCATCCTCGCCAAGCGCTGGGCCAAGGGGACAGCGATCCTCTTCGCCGTCGGCGCGGTCTCGGGCACCGTGCTCTCCTTCGAGCTGGGGCTGCTCTGGCCGCAGTTCATGAACTACGCGGGCGCGATCATAGGGATGCCGTTCTCGCTCGAAGGCTTCGCCTTCTTCACGGAGGCGATTTTCCTGGGCATCTACCTTTACGGCTGGGACCGCGTGCGGCCGCGCGCGCACCTGCTCGCGGGCGTGCTCGTGGCGCTCTCCGGCGTCCTCTCCGGCGTCTTCGTGGTCATCGCCAACGCCTGGATGAACAGCCCGACGGGTTTCGAGATCGCGGACGGGCGGCCCGTCAACATAGACCCTGTCGCCGCGATGCTCAACCCGATGGCCTTCTCGCAGACGCTGCACATGTCGCTCGCCGCTTACGCCGCGACCGGCTTCGCCGTGGCGGGCATTCACGCATACCTGTTGCTGCGCGACCGCAAGAACCTGTTCCACCGGCGCGCTCTCGCCATCGCGCTCCTGGTCGGGGGCGTGGCGGCGCTGTTACAGCCTTTGAGCGGCGACTTGAGCGCGCGCGCGGTGGCCGAGTATCAGCCCGTCAAACTCGCCGCGCTCGAAGGGCAGTTCAAGACGGAGCGCGCGGCCCCCTTGCGCATCGGCGGCATCCCGGACGAGGAGGCGGGGGAGACGCGCTACGCGATTGAGATTCCTTACGGCCTGAGCTTTCTGGCTTTTCACGACCCCCACGCCGAGGTCAAGGGGCTGGAGGCTTTCCCGCGCGACCAGTGGCCGAACATTTTGATCGTGCACATTGCCTTCCAGGTCATGGTCGGGATGGGGATGCTGATGATGGCAATCGCGCTCTGGGCGGCCTGGCGTTGGTGGCGTCGGCGCGGCGCTCTGTTCGAGAGCAAGTGGTTCCTGCGCGCGGTAGTCTTCGCCGCGCCTGCGGGGATGATCGCGATTGAGGCCGGCTGGACCGTGACGGAGGTCGGGCGTCAGCCCTGGATCATTCAGGGAGTGATGCGCACGAAAGACGCCGTCACGCCCATGCCCGGCCTCGTCGTCCCCTTCATCGCCTTCACAGTGCTCTACCTCTTCCTCGCCGCAATCGTCGTCTGGCTCCTGCTGCGCCAGGTCGCGGCAAGCCCGAAAAAAGAAGTGCCGAGTGCTGAGGACTGAGTTAGAAACTGCTTTCTTTCACTCAGCACTCAGCACTCAGCACTCAGCACTGTTTTTAGGAGGTGTTCAGTTGTCGCTTGAGCTGTTGGCGGCGGGGGCGATGGTGGTGTCGCTGATGTTTTACGCGCTGCTGGGCGGGGCGGATTACGGGGGCGGCGTGTGGGACCTGTTCGCGCGGGGGCGGCGTGCGCGGGCGCAGCGCGAGCTGATCGCGGAGGCCATAGGGCCCGTGTGGGAGGCGAACCACGTCTGGCTGATTCTGGTCCTGGTCATCCTCTTCACGGGGTTCCCCTCGGCGTTCGCGGCCATCGCGACGGCGCTGCACGTGCCGCTGACGCTCCTCCTGATAGGCATCGTGCTGCGCGGCTCGGCCTTCACGTTCCGCACCTACGACTCCGAGCGCGACGAGGTGCAGCAGCGCTGGAGCCGCGTCTTCTCCGTGGCGAGCATCATCACGCCTGTGTTGCTCGGCGTGACGTTGGGGGCCATCGCTTCGGGCACAATCAAAGTCGAGAACGGAATCGTCACGAGCGGCTTCTGGCGCTCGTGGCTCGCGCCGTTTCCCTTCGCGGTCGGGCTTTTCGCGCTCGCGCTCTTCGCGTTCCTCGCCGCGGTCTACCTGACGCTGGAGACGAAGGACGAGAAGTTGCAAGAGGATTTCAGGCTGCGCGCGCTGGTCGCGGGCGTGACGGTCGGCGCGCTGGCGCTCACGGTCTTTCTGCTCGCGGGCGAGGGCGCGCCGAAGGTCCGCGCGGGGCTCGCGGCGAGCGTCTGGGCCTTGCCGCTGCACGCGGCCACGGCGGTCGCTGCCGTCGGCGCTTTCTATTTCCTGTGGAAGCGAAAATACGCGTGGGCGCGTCTGTGCGCCGCCGCGCAGGTGAGCCTGATTCTCTGGGGCTGGGCGCTGGCACAATTCCCGTACATCGTCGAGCCGGACATCACCATCTCTTCGGCCGCCGCGCCGCCGCAGACCCTGCGGCTACTCCTCGCGGCGCTGGCCCTCGGCGCGCTCGTCCTCTTCCCGTCTTTCTATTATTTGTTCCGCGTCTTTAAAGGAAGAACCGCCTTCGCGCCTCTCGAAGAAGGAGAGCCGGGAGAGAAGAAAGAATGAAACCGGGTGTGCATCCCCGAAGGGGATGCAGATGATAGCCGGTGGCGCGCTCACGCGCTTACCCCTGGCTATCATCTGCGACCCCTTCGGGGTCTTCCCCTTTTACCATTTGCCTTGATTTTTATGGCTTGAAGACGCGGCGCATGGTGCGGGCGACGCCTTTGCCCGTGTGCTTGCCGAAGCCGCCCATGCCCTTGCCGAACTCTTTGCCTCCGCGCAGGACGCGGCCGCGCGCGACGTTTTGGCCGAAGCGCTTGCCGCCGCGCCCGGCGGACTTGCCCGCGCGCTTGAAGGCGCTGCGTATGCCGCGGCGGCGTGCCCGCTCGCTGCGCCAGCGCCGCCTGCGCGTGCCCGCCCGCGTCAGCACGCGCGGACCCTCGTCCTGCGGCGCGAGCGCCGCGCGCGCCTCGACCGCGGGCGGGCCGATGACGCCGAAAGACGCGATGAACGTCAACACCAGGAGCGCCGACAGAAGTTTACGCATGAAACTCTGAATCCTCCGCGAAGGTTTTAGTCTGCCGGGGTAGTGTGCCAGAGCATCGCACGCGGCGGCGGCCTCAGTCCAGCCGCCACAAAAACGGATGGCGAAACGTCCCGCCCGAGTGGTAAGCTTTACCTCGGCGGCGGCGCGACTCGCCGCCGCCGACAGAGCCATGAGAACGAACATCAAAATCACACTCGCAGTCCTCTCACTCTCTTTCGCCGTCTTCGCCCAGTCGGGCTGCAACAAGAGCGGCGGCAACCAGTCCGGCGCGAACTCCCCGAAGGCGTCGCAGGCGCTCGCGCCCGGCAAGGCCATCACGACGGACGAGTTGGTCGAAGCCTACAGGATGGAGCCGGCCGACGGCGCGGGCAAGTACAAGGGCCAGACGCTCGACGTGACCGGCGCGGTCACGCGCAAGGGGAAAGATTTTCAGAACAACCTTTACGTGAACCTCGGGGGCGAGAACAAGTACATCGAAGTCCACTGCGTCTACGACGAGGGGCGCTCCGAAGAGATGTCCGCGCTCCAGCCCGGCCAGCAGGTGACCATCCGCGGCGTCTGCGACGGGAGGTTCATGAGCTACGTCGTCCTGAAGAACAGTCAGGTCGTCAAGTAAGTTAAAGAGCGCCGAAACACACTTGGAGCTTAGAACCATGCAAGCTGAAACGCTCCACTGCCCGGCGTGCGGGGCCGCCGCCGCGAGCGACGCGACGCGCTGCGAGTTCTGCGCCGCGCGGCTCAAAACAGTCGCCTGCCCGCGCTGCTTCGCGATGATGTTCGTCGGGACGAAACACTGCTCCAGCTGCGGCGCGAAGGCGGACGCGGCGTCCTCAGTCGAGTCCGCGGCGGGCCGCACGCTCTCGTGCCCGCGGTGCCGCGCGGGGCTGGAAGCAATCGCGGTCGGGAGCGCGCGGCTGAAGGAGTGCGCGCGCTGCGACGGGCTGTGGGTGGACGTGGAGTCGTTCGAGCGCATCGTCAGCGAGCGCGAGGAGCAGTCGGCCGTGCTCGGCGCGCCCACGCTCTTGCAGAAGGCGGGCGGCGCGGGCGCGTCCGGTCAGGTGCGCTACGTGCCGTGCCCGGAGTGCGGCGAGTTGATGAACCGCGTCAACTTCGCGCGCTGCTCGGGCGTCGTCGTCGACGTGTGCAAGGGTCACGGCACCTGGTTCGACCGCGACGAGCTGCGGCAGATAGTGGAGTTCATACAGGGCGGCGGCCTCTCCGTCTCGCGCGAGCGCGAGAAGCAGGAGGTCGAGGCGGAGCGGCGTAAACTGAAGCAGGAGCAGCTCTCGGCCTCGCTCCAGAACAGGCGGCTCGGGAGCACGTTTGAGCCGGAGGACCGACGCTGGGGCGCGGTCTCTGCCGCCGGAGAATTGTTAAGCGTGCTCCTCGATAGGTGATGAGAAATTCGCTCGGGCTGCCGGGCCGTCTTTGCGCGGAACTTTTCGCGGCGCGGCGCGTGTCAGAGAACGTTCATGCGGGCCGCTACAAAGAGGCGAGGGCCGCGGCCCGACTCTTGGAAACGAGGAGAGAGGTTATGAGGTCTGGGAAAATTTATCGTTCCGCGCTCGTGATGCTGCTCATCGCCGCGGGCTGGGGCGCGCAGTCGCGCGGGGCGCTGGCACAGGAAGGGCAGCCGGCGCGAATCAAGGCTGACGAGGCCGCGGGCCTGGAAGTTCAGCTTCACATACTCGTCGCGAGCAAGACCACGGACGGCGAGGGCGAGAAGCTGCCCGCGTCGCTCGACGCGGTGGTCAGGCAGTTGAAGACGACCTTCACGTTCAAGAGCTACAGGCTGGCGACGACCCTACTCAACCGCGTCAGGAACGGCGGCCGCCTGAGCCTGAAGTGGGTCGGGAGCCCGCTGCTTGAGCAGTCTGCGGCGACGACCACCACGCCCGGCTTCAACGAGTTCAACATCATGGGCATCAAGCTCGACAAGGACGACGCGGGCCGCGACGTGGTGCAGATGTCGAACTTCTATTTCGGCGCGCGCATCCCGATTCAACTGCCGAGCGTGGCGAGCACGGGCGCGAGCGTGCCGACGCTCCAGTACGAGCAGACGGGCATCACCACGGACATCTCCATGCGCGAGGGCGAGCCGACCATCGTCGGCACGCTCAACGTCGGCCCCGCGGGCGACGCCCTGATCGTCGTCGTCACGGCCAGGAAACCCGGAAAATAAAATGATGAACGCGGAGTGATGAATGATGAATTAAAGGCAGTCGGCTTTTCATTCATCATTCATCCCGCAAAGCTCGTCGTTTGGCCGCGCGCCCCCGGCAAAGGGGGCGCGCGGCCTGCTTTTAACGATAATGCTTGAATAGATGGGCGCGACTTGATTATGATGAAAGGGCACGATGCTCGTGGGACGCGCCCCTGGCTTCCTTGCCCCTGACGTGACAGCCGCCTCTTCCTGGTTAGATCGCCTTACTGGATCGGACACCAGCCGACAGAAGCTTTAGGGCGAGCCTTGACGGATTTTGACTGACGAGCGACTGAAAACCTGAAACCCCCGGAAAATGTTATGACCCCCGAAACAGAAATTGCCACCCCCCCCGCAACCGCCGAAGCGCCAGCCGAAGGCAAGTACGTCTACTGCATCATAGAGGCCAAGGAGCCGCGCTCCTTCGGCCCGATGGGCATCGGCGGCCGCGGCGACGAAGTCTACACGGTCCACCACAAGGGCCTCGCCGCGGTCGTCTCGAACACGCCGATTGTCGTCTACGACCCGACGCGCGAGAACGTCTTCGCGCACGAGCAGGTCAACGAGGCCGTGATGCGCGAGTTCACGGTGCTGCCGATGGCCTTCGGCGCGCTCTTCCGCACCGAGGACGACATCATAGAGTTGATGCGCGGCACCTACGACGCCCTGCGCGACGTGCTGGCGAAGATGGAGGGCAAGGTCGAGTTCGGCCTCAAGGTCAACTGGGACCGCGACCGCGTCATCGCCGAACTCGAAGAGGAGAACGAAGAGATTCGCCACCTCAAGGAGCAGATCACCTCGCGCACGACCGGCTCGACCTACTTCGCGCGCATGCAGCTCGGCCGGCTCGTGGAGACGGCGCTGACGGACCAGGCCGACGCCTACATCCGCGAGGTCTATTCGGTCCTGCGCGACACGGCCGTCGCCTCGCGCGCCAACAAGCCCATCGGCGACAAGATGATTATGAACGCGGCGTTTTTGATCGAGCGCGAGCGCGAGGCCGAGTTCGACCAGAAGGTCAAGGAGATCGCCGCCAAGTACGAGACCAAGCTCTCGTTCAAGTACACCGGCCCGTGGCCGCCCTACAACTTCGTCCACATCCGCCTCAAGCTCGAACGCGGCGAGAGCACGACGGAGGCCATCGCACGGTAGAAAAGAGTCATGTTCTTCATCGACGACCTCCTGCTCGCGCCGGTCAGCGGCTTCAAGTTCATCCTGACGCAGATTCAGAAGATCGCGGACAAGGAGCTGAACGACGACCAGTTCATCAAGGAGCAACTCCTGGAGCTGCAAATGCGCCTTGAGCTGGACGAGATTTCCGACGAGGAGTACAGGGAGCGCGAGGCGGACCTCTTCGCGCGGCTGCGCGTCATCAAGCAGCGGCAGATGGATATGCTCCAGCAAGTCCACACCGCCGAGTCCTCGTCCATCGTCATAGAGGCGGGCGGCGACGACGACGGGGGTGGTTTCTGGGAGCCGGGCGGGGGGCGATAAAGCGTGAGGGGAGCTAAGGCCGCGCGCGCGAAGAGACCTCCTCGCCACCCGCAGACGGAACCGACGCTCCCCGCCGCGCGCTACCTCTTCTTCGGCGGCAAGGGCGGCACTGGAAAGACCACGACGGCCGCCGCCACGGCCCTCAGCCTGCTGGACCACGCAAAACCCGGCGAGCGCATTCTGCTCTTCTCGACCGACCCCGCACACTCACTCTCCGACAGTCTCGACGTGAAAATCGGCGGCCGGCCGCGCGAGGTCGCGCGCCGCGCGGGGGCGCGTCTCGTCGCCTACGAGATGGACGCGGCGGCCGCGCTCGAAAAATTCAAGGACGAGCACCGCGCCACTTTGGCGGAGATCGCGGAGCGCGGGACGCTGCTGGACGAGAGCGACATCAACGATTTGATGAACCTCTCGCTGCCGGGCGTGGACGAGGTGATGGCGCTCTTCGAGTTGAGCGAAGTGGAGCGCGGGGGTGTTTACGCGCGGGTCGTCGTGGACACGGCCCCGTCGGGCCACACCTCGCGTATGCTCCGGCTGCCGGAAGTCTTCTCGCGCATGGTCGCGGCGCTCGACCGCATGGCCGACAAGCACCGCTACATCGTCGCGCAGTTCGCGCCGGGCGGCCGCCGCCGCGCGGACGAAGTTGACCTCTTCCTCACAGACCTCGCGGAGAGAATCGACCGCGTGCGGGAGATGCTGACGGACGCAGGCCGCACGGGCTTCACGCTCGTCACCATCCCCGAGGCGATGAGCGTCGAGGAAACGAAGCGCTACTTCGCGCTGCTCAAAGAGGAGCGCGTGCCCGTCACAGACCTCGTCGTCAACCGCGTCGAGCAGGAGCACGCGTCTTGCGCCTACTGCCGCGCGCGGGCCGCGGGCCAGCAGCCTTCGCTCGAAGAGATAGCGCGCGAGTTCGCGGGGCTCAGCCTTCACCAAGTCCCCCTCCTCCCCGCGGAGGTGCGCGGCCCGCGAGCCCTGAGAAGTTTCGCCGGCCTCGTCTGGGGAAAAGCAGTAGGCGGCAGGCAGTGGGCAGTGGGCAGCAAGCAGTCAGGTGGATTCTGCCCTCCGCCTTCCGCGGTCAGCTTTCCGCTTTCCGCCGTTCGGCTTCTGCTTTTTGGCGGGAAGGGCGGTGTCGGAAAAACTACCGCGGCGGCGGCGGCGGCGCTCGCGCTGGCCGAGCGGGACGCGCGGGCTCGCGTGCTTGTCTTCTCGACCGATCCGGCGCATTCTCTCTCGGACAGCTTCGCGGAGGCGGTCGGCCCTTTCAAGCGCGGGGTCGCGGGCCTCTCGAATCTGGACGCGATGGAGATCGACCCGGCGGCGCGGTTCGAGGAGTTGAAGGAGCGTTACCGCGCGTGGACGGACGAGCTGTTTCAGCAGCTCGCGGGCGGCTCGCGCTGGGAGATTCAGTTCGACCGCGAGGCGATGCGCGGCCTGGTCGCGCTCGCGCCGCCGGGCATAGACGAGATCGCGGCCCTGAGCGCCGTCAGCGACCTGGTTGACCAGGACCGCTACACGACGATTGTCCTGGACACCGCGCCGACGGGCCACCTCGTGCGCTTCCTGGAGCTGCCTGAAGTCGCGCTCTCCTGGGTGCGCACGTTCATCAAGCTCCTGCTCAAATACCAGAACGTCGTGCGCGCGACGGGCGTGGCCGAAGAGTTGATCGCGCTCTCGAAGAGCGTCAAGCGCATCGTGGCGCTGCTGACCAGCGCCGAGACCTGCGAGTTCGTCGGCGTCGCCCGGCCCGAACTGATGAGCCTGGAAGAGACCGCGAGGTTGACGCCCGCGCTCAAACGGCTCAAAGTTCCCCTCCGGCGGCTGCTCGTCAACGGCGTCGTCCCCGCGGAGGCGGCCCAACACTGCGACTTCTGCGCCGCGCGCCTCAGGCACCAGTGCGAAGTGCTTGAAGATTTCCGCGGCCGGTTCAAAAAGGGGACGGAGCTTTTCGTCGCCGCGGAGCAGCCGCACGAGGTCCGCGGCCCTGAAGCCTTGCGCGAGCACTTCGCGGGCTGGCGGCGTCTCGGAGAACCTTTGAAACGAAAGAAGAGATGAGCGCGCGCAAATCCAGGAGGCGGCCGGGCGAAGAAGGCGACGCGGGCGGGCAGGGCTTTTACGTCTACTGCGTCGCCGGGTCGGCCGACGTGTCCGCAGTCTTCGACGAGGATTTGCCCGCGGCCATCGAAGACAGCAACGCCCTGGAGACGGTGGAGCAGGGCGGGCTCGCGGCGGTAGTGAGTGCCGTGCCGCTCGCGGACTACGGCGAGCAGGCGTTGCAGTCGCGGCTGTCGGACGTGACCTGGACCGCGGTTCGCGCCATGCGGCACGAGAGGGTGGTGGAGCACTTCGCGCGCCGCGCGAGCGTCGTCCCGCTGCGCTTCGGCACCATCTACACGAGGCGCGACAACGTGGCCGCGATGCTCGCGGCAAAGCGCGACGAGTTACTTTCAATCATCGAGCGGCTGCGCGGGCGCGAGGAGTGGGGCCTCAACGTCTACAGCGACCGCGCGAGGCTGTTGGAAGAGGTCGTCTCGCTCAGCCCCAGACTGCGCGAGCTGAGCGAGCAGGCCGCGCGAGTCTCGCCGGGCCAGTCCTACCTGATGCGGAAAAAGATAGACTCCATGCGCGAGGCGGAGGCGCGCGCGGAGACGAGGCGCGTGGCCGACGCCATCGAGCGCGAGTTGTCGGAGGCCGCGGACGCCGCTTCCGCGCGCCTGCGCGTCCTCAAAGACGAGGCAGGCGAGCAGGGCGAGGTCGCCGCCAAGCTCGCGTTCCTGGTCGAGCGCGAGCGCTTCGACGAGTTCCGCGCGGCGGCCGAGCGGCTGGCGCGCGAGTACGAGGGCGCGGGCTTCAAGCTTGAACTGACAGGCCCCTGGCCCCCCTACAACTTCGCCGCGGGCGACGGGTAATCTTCGGCGCGCCGCGATTCCCGCCCGCGGCTACGGCGGCAGTTCCTCGAACTCGAACTTACTGACGACGACTTCCTGCTCACCCGCTCGGGGCGGACGCCCTGCCAGCAGCCAGAGGTTGATTCGCGCGTTCTCCCCGCCCGCGCGCGGGATGCCCTGGGTGAAGTTGTGTTGCCGGATGACGCTGCCGGGCTCAGGCGCGGCGGCGTGGCCCTTGAAGCTCTGGGCGAAAACGCCGTCCGGCCGCCAGGTGAACAGGTGCGTGGTGGCTCGCAGTCCCGCCGGAATCTGGAAACGCACGACGTTGGTCGGGCGAGTGTAGGGCTGGACGACGAACTGCCCGTTCTGGTTGTCGGCCCGCCCCCAGCGTGATACCTCTATGTCTATTTCGCGGTGGTTGTAGGCCGGGTCGTCGTTCCAAGTGAACATGCCCAGCACGGCCTGCGGGTCTAAGGCTTCGGCCGGGGTGTCCAGGTAAAAGCGGTAAGTGCCGTAACCGAAACTCCGCGCCGAGACGACCTCGGCGCAATACCAGCGCCCGTCGCGCTCGGTCAGGCGCAAGTGCAAGCGCCCGCGGTCATCCACCGTGACGTTGTCGCCGCCGTCGGAGAAATAATTCGGCCCCGGCCCGACCCGGCCCTCACTCGATTTCACCACCCACTCGTAGCCGGAGAACTGTATCCTCCGCACGGCCGAACTGTTCCCCTGTACGGCCTGCGGGGCCGGCGCGGCGCTGCGGCAACACGTCGCCCCCGCGAGGGCCGCCAACGCCGCGCACGCGGCCAGCGCCTTCTTCATCCTCAGTCCCACCTCTCCGGGATCACTTCGCGGGCACCCTGTCCATCGCCAGCACGGGGCCGGAGACGACGGGGAGTGTGCCCTTCAGGTCGGTCAGCTTGTAAGAAGCTTTAACCAGTAAGGCCGCGTACTCCGAGCCCAGGTGCGTGTCGTTCTCCCACGAGCCGTCTTCCCGAATTTCCGTGTAAGGCGAGTCCTCCCAGGGCTGCACGTACCATCTGTTCGTGCGGGTGAAAAGAATGACCTTGCAGTCCCTGGCCTTCACGCCGCTGACCGTCCCCCCGATTCTTTCCGTGCTATCAGGGCCGCCTCCCGCGGGCGGCACTAAGGTGATTCTGATTCTCGGGGCGTTCGCATTCCCCCCTCCCGAATCGCCCGCGGTCGCCGAGTTAGTCGGCACGGCGTTTCCGGCCTGCTCGTTCTGCGTTTCAGCTCCGCCTCTAGCGCCGGCGGCCTGGTCGTCCTGTCTCGGCGTGAGGTTATTGTCGGCCCCGCCGCTTTGACACGCGGCCGCCAAAATCATGAGTGCGGCCAGTCCCGCGAGGACGAGTCCGCGGGTCGGCGCGCACTGTTTCGATCTGTCTCTCATCGCGTTGCCACCTCCTTCGGCAGTTGAATCGTGCCGGAGCGTCTCCGCCCCGCTTCAGTCTCGGGCCGTGACCCTGGCGATTGCCAGCACGGTGCCTGAGACATCGGGAAGCCTGTCGGCCACTGTGGGCGGTTTGTAAGACATCTTCACCAGCAGCGCCGCGTACTCCGAGCCCAGGTGCGTGTCGTTCTCCCACGAGCCGTCATCCTGGATTGGCGTGGCCGACTCGTCTACGTTCGGAGTGCTCGGTTGGTCTGTGTAAGGTTGGACGAACCACTTGTCTGTGCGGGCGAAAAGAACGACCTTGTATTCCCTGACGTTCACGCCGCTGACCTTGCCGCTGATCCTCGCGGTTATGTCCGGGCCGGAACCCCTCCGGGGCGCGTCAATTATTCGAATGCTCGGCCTGGGCGTCGGGCTGGGCGTGGGCTGCGGGAGGTACGCTTGCAGGGGCCGGGGCCATGAAAAAAAGAAGCCCGAGAGTATGCCGAACGACGCCGCCGAAGTGAGCAGAACAAAAGTCCACGTCAGGGTCAGACCCCACGCCTTGAGGTAAGTTGACGGGCGGCGCGCCAGCCGAAAAGAGTCGACCAGGCCCAGCGCCAGGGCGAGCATTATGGCGACGCCGAAGATTGCTATTCGGAAATCAATTGTGAACCCCGCGACGACGGCGACGGCCGCCGCGATTCCCGCCACCACCAATGCGTACCTGGCCGCGGGGAAGGCGCGCATCGTTCCCATGATGGCCGAGTGACCCGCGGCCTTTTTTGCGGCCACAGCCGTCTCGACGGGGATGGTGTGCTCGCTCCCCTCTTGAACGTACGCGACGGAGAGCAAGCGGGTGCGGCGGGCAAAATCGCGTTGGAATTCCGGGTCGCGTAACCTTGCGATGATTTTCGAGAGCGCCTCGCCATCACCCTCGATGACAACTTTAACGCTCCCCTCCCGGACATCGAATTTAAGATTTTTGGTCTCCACCCCGGCTTCGTCGCGAAGGATTGCCTCCAGGTTCTTGAGGTCGAAGTCTTGCGGCGATCCTTCGAAGACGAGGGTGACTACTTTTATTTTGACTTTGAGCGTCGTCCTGGGGCGGGTTGTCGCAACTTTGGGGGCGTTGGTCGCGGCGTGGCTGGCGCCGGCGGCTGTTGGTTTCGCCTGAATATCGTCGTCTTCCCTGACCTCTGATATGAGTCTCGCCGCCGCGCGGATGCCTCTTTCAACTCTCGTGAAAGCGTCGTCTCTATCCGACCACTTCTTTACCGGGACGGCGTTTTCAGGTAAGACTTGGAGTGTGCCGAAAGGCATGTCCTGCCAGTCACACTCGCGGAGGATGATGGGGATCACGCGCGCTTCGCCGTTCCTGTGTCGCTCCATTGCCAGCGTCGCCTCGACATCGCAACAGTATTTCGAAGCTAGAAAATCCGGGCTGATGACCAGCAGGATCATTTCGGCCGCGTTGAGGTGCTCAAGTATCTGCTTCTCCCACTCGTGCCCCGCGGGAGTCATGTAGTCGCGCCAGTATGTTATTGTTTTCTTCGCTTCCAAAATTTTCAGGCGCTTGTCCAACTCACGCAGCAACTCTTTATCCTCGTCGCGCGAGTACGAGATGAAGACCTCGACGGGGCCGGGAGTTCGGGGAGTTTCGCGCATCGGCGTCTTCCTTGGGTGAGTGTTGGGAGGCCGACCCGGCGAGAGGCGAGGTGAGCGTAAGAGAACGGGGCGGCTGGCACCTGAACAACGCCACAATATGCCTGATTGGGGAAAGCGTCAATGGTTATTCTTCATGCTGGTTGTGGGCGGGCCAATGCTTTAGACTAGTGGGGCGGGCCGCAATCCTTTTGGCGTCAGAACTCGAATCCGTATGGCCGACGAAGAACTTGAGCTGCTGGGGGAAGAGTCGGAGCTGTCGCTCCTGGAGACGCTCGACCACGTGCTCAACCGCGGGCTGGTGATCGCGGGCGAGATCACCATCGCAGTGGCCGACATAGACCTCATCTTCATCGGCCTCAACGTCCTCGTCAGCTCGGTCGAGACGGCGCACGAGGTCTTGAGGGAACGCGGGGAACCGGTGGCGAGTGAAGAGTGAACCTTTACGCCTATTGCCTGAGCGACGACGTGGCGGCCGGCGCGGTCGAGGACGTGGCGGGTGTGGCCGGCGCGAGCCCGCGCCTCGTCGAACGCGCGGGCATCTCGGCAGTCGTCAGCGAGTGCGGCGATGAAAAGATTGCCGTCACGCGCGAGAACGTGATGGCGCACGAGCGCGTGGTGCGGCGCGTCCTCGCGGGGACGACGCCGCTGCCTTTTCGTTTTGGCACAATCGTCACGGAGGCGCGGCTCGCGAGTTACCTCGACTCGCGGCAAGGGACGTTGAAGGCGCAACTGGAGCGCGTGCGCGGGGCAATCGAGATGAGCGTGAAGGTCATCTGGAAGCCGGTGGAGCGCGGCGGCGGGGAAGATGAGACGGCGGGTGAAGTTGCCGGCGGGAGCGGGACGAAGTTTCTATTGAAAAAGCGGCGCGAGTTGTTGGGCGAGAGCGCGCGTCGGGAGCGCGCCGAGGAGGTCGGCGGGTGGCTCGCCCGGGCGGTCGAAGGCTTTGTGCGTGAGTCGCGCGTCGAGCTTCAGCCGTCGGAAAACCTGATTCTGGCGGCGTCGCATCTGGTCGAGCGCGCGCGCCTCGCCGATTACAGGGCGGCGCTCGGCCGGGCCAAAATGGAGCGGCCCGAATTACAATTCTTGACGAGCGGAGCCTGGCCGCCGTACAGTTTTACAAGTGTTGGCCCTTGAGTTACGAGCATGGTCGGGAGTAATCTGTTGAAGCCTTCCCCCGAAGTCCCCCTTCCGGTCGAGCCGGAAATTGACACGCTGCACGCGGCGGAGTTCGCGCGCGAACTGCGGCGCGTGTCCGAGGCGTTACCCCCGCGCATCAACGTTGATGCCGAATCAGTCGAACAAGGCTTGGCGAAGCTCGTCTTGACTTTGATCGAATTCATCCGCCGCCTGCTCGAAAAGCAGGCGATCCGCAGGATGGAGGGCGGCGATTTATCGCCCGAGCAGTTGGAGGAGCTCGGACTCGCCCTGATGAAACTGGAAGAGAAGATGCGGGAGCTGAAGGCGCAGTTCGGGCTGGCTGAAGAAGACCTCAATCTGGACCTCGGCCCAATCGGCCGGCTGATTTGAAAAGGGGTCTCGGGAATAAGTTGTCGAGGCGGACGTGCGCTCTGGTCTTACTGCATGAAGCCGCCCTCTTTATCAAGGGGCCGGGGGCCTGGGGCCGGGGTTCAGTTCTTGCTGACCCCTGGCCGCTAACTTCTGACCTCCTCTTTGCGAGGGTGAAGATTTGTCAAGCGAGCGATCAAGTTTAATCACGGCGCGGCCGCCGGGGCTGGTGGACGTGCTCGACCGGATTCTCGACAAGGGTCTGGTCATCGCGGGCGACATCAAGGTCTCGCTCGCCAACGTCGAGCTGCTGACGTTGCAGATTCGGCTCCTCGTCTGCTCGATTGATAAGGCCGAGCAGATCGGCCTGAACTGGTGGCGCTATGACACGAACCTGACGACGCGCGCCGAGCGCGCCGAGGCCGAGAACGTGGAGCTGCGCGAGCGGCTGGCCGAGTTGGAGCGCGAGGTCAGGCAACTGACCACGCCGCCTCCGGCGAGCAAGGGCGGCGCGAAGGGGGCGGGTGCGGCCGCCCGGGCGACGAAGAAAGGCAGGGGGCGCGGCCGGTGAAAGAGGCCGCCCGCTCCCGAAGGTTAGACCCGGCAGGCCGTGCCGAGTCTGTTTTCCCATTGCGCGCTGGACAGTATAGAACCTCGCGCGGCGCGACTGACGTTTCAACTTCGAAAAGAGGGACTAAAGGACATGGCTGTTGAAAGAGCGCCCGGCGGAACAAGTTTGATCGACGTGCTCGACCGCGTGCTTGACAAGGGCATCGTGGTGGACGCGTGGGTGCGCATCTCGCTCGTCGGCATTGACCTGATCACGGTCGAGGCGCGCGTCGTCGTCGCCTCCATCGACACTTACTTGAAGTACGCGGAGGCCGTCGGCCTGACGCCCGCCGTCTCCCGCCCGGCCCTGACGCCCGGCGCGGCCGAGCCGCTCGAAGACGAGACGCGCCGCCGCGCCTCGGTGGACGTGGAAAGACCGTAGGCGACAGGCAGTGGGCAGCAGGCAGTAAAAGCAGTTTCGTCTTGGCTGCCCGCTGCCCACTGCCTACTGCTCACTTTTCTTATGGCTCAGGTTCCAACAGAGCTACCCTCCCAGGCAGTCCCAGCCGTGCCGGAAGCGGAAGCGCCGGACAAGCGTCTTCGCCAGTACGAAGTCCTGAGCGAGACGACGACGCAGATGCTGGCGACGCCGACGCTCGACGAGCGCCTGCTGCTCGCGGCCGAGGCGGTCGTCACGAGCCTCGGCCACTCGCAGGCGGCAATCGCCATGGTCGACGAGCGCGACGCCACCCTGAGGATGCGCGCGGCCATCGGCTTCGAGGAGGACTCCGCCCCGGTGGAGATGCCGCTCGATTCGAGCGCCGCGTGCGTCAAGGTCGTGCACGAGGGGCAGCCCGCGTGGATTTCGGTCGTGGGGGACGAGCAGTCGTGCGCGCTCTTCGGCCGCATGGCGTGGAAGCAGGACGTGCTCGCGCTCCCGCTCTTCGGGATGCCGGAGATGACGAACAGGGGCGAGTGGGAGATCGCCCCGCGCCGCCGGCTGGACGACCGCCACTGGTCGCTGACCCCGGCGACCTGCTTCGGAGTGCTCTACCTCGCCGCCACGCGCGAGAAGATGGACGACTCCACGCTCACCTTCCTGACGCGCTTCACCGACCGCATCGGCATCGTCGCCTCCTCGGCCATGCAGCAGGAGCGCCTGATCGCGACCGTCAACAAGTTGCAGCGCGAGCGGCAGTGGGTCGAGTCCATCATGAAGTCGGTCGCCGACCCCATCGTGCTCACGGACCTCGACAACCAGATTCTCTTGCAGAACCGGCGCGCCGAAGAACTCTTCAGCGGCTCGAAGGACGCGGGCGAGGGCAAGCGCCGCGCGCTCAAGATGAACGACCTCCTGTTCTCGGCCTACCTGTCGAGCGCCGCCGTCTCCTCCTCGGAAGTCATCCAGCGCGACATCACGCTCGTGGACCCGCTCGAAGGCTCCGACATCCACTTCGAGGTCATCTCCACGCCCGCGCTCAACTCGCGCGGCGAGCGCCTCGGGCTGGTCTCCATCTTCCGCGACGTGACGGACCTGCGCGAGGCGAACGAGGAATTGGCCCGCAACTTCACGAAGCTCCAACAGGCCGAGGCCGAGGCGCGCCGCGAGCGCGACCGCCTCGACTTGATTATCGAGAACGTGGGCCACCCCGTCGTCGTCTGCGACGCGAGCGGCAACTTCATCCTCTTTAACCGCCGCGCCGAACTCCTCTTCCAGCAGGGGGACGCCTTCACGCCGAACGCCTCGGCGGCCATCCGCGCCAACTCCGTCAAGCTGACGAGCTTCATCTCCGCGCTCGCCTCGGCCTCCGAGACGGACCGCCAGGCCGAGATAGAGTTGATCGACCCGGAGACGAGCGAGGCGCTGCCGATGGAGATCACGGCCGGCGAGGTCGTGGACGCGAAGGGCCAGGTGACGGCCGTCGTCTCGATACTTCACGACCTCTCGGAGATACGCGAGCTTGAGCGCCGCCGCGTCGAGCAGCAGCTCTTCGAGTCGGAGAAGCTGGCGGCCGTCGGGCGGCTGGCCGCCTCCATCGCGCACGAGGTCAACAACCCGCTCGAAGCCATCAAGAACTCGCTCTACCTGATGGAGACCAACAAGGACGCGGAGAAGAACGCGCGCTTCCTTGAGATCGCGCGCAAGGAGACCGAGCGCGTCTCGCACATCATCCGCCAGATGCTCGGCTTCGCGCGCCGCTCCGGCGAGGTCGGCTGGGTGGACGTGAACCAACTCCTGGAAGAGACGCTGGTGCTGCTCGACAAGAAGCTGAAGCAGTCGGGCGTGCGGGTGGCGAGCGAGCTGGACAAGGAGCTGCCGCCCGTGCGCGCGCGCGCAGACCAGTTGCGCCAGGTCTTCCTCAACCTGCTCCTGAACGCGCAGCAGGCGGTGGACGGCGGGGGCGTCATCAACGTCACGACGGCGCGCTACGGCCAGAGCATACAGCCTTCCGTCGTCATCCAGATCAGCGACTCGGGCGTCGGCATCAGCCCGGACGATCTGACGCGCATCTTCGAGCCCTTCTTCTCGACGCGCAAGAAGGGGACGGGCCTCGGCCTCTGGGTGACGCAGGACATCGTCCGCCAGCACGGCGGGCGCATAGAGGTGACGAGCGAGAAGGGGCGCGGCACGACCTTCACCATCATGCTGCTGGTGGATTCGCCCATCCTCGAAGAGGACATCAAGAAGTAACTTCCGCCGGGTGACGCGCAAATGGCTTTCCAGACCATACAGGAACGCGGGGACGAGCAGGACGGGAACCCTGCCCCGGTCGCTCTGGCGGGCGCGCGCCTGCTCGTCGTGGACGACGAGGAGAACCTGCGCATCACGACCGCCGCGATTCTCGAACAGGAGGGCTACGCGGTCGAGACTGCGTCCTCCGGCAACGAGGCCGTCGCGCTGCTCGGCGGCACGGAGTTCGACCTCGTGCTCACGGACCTGCACATGGAGGGCGGCGACGGGCTCTCCGTGCTCTCCGAGATTCGCAACCGCGCGCCCCTGACCATCTCCGTCGTCCTGACCGGCTTCGCCTCGGTCGAGTCGGCAATCGCCGCCCTCCAACAGGGCGCTTACGACTACCTCGTCAAGCCCTGCGACATCGACGAGATGAAGCACACCATCCGGCGCGGCGTCGAGCACCGCCGCCTGATGCTCGCGGAGCAGGAGGCCAGGGAGAACCTCGAACAACTGAACCGCGACCTGGAGCGGCGCGTGGAGGAGCGGACCGCGCAGCTCAAGCGCCTGAACGACGAGCTGGCCGAGGCCAACCGCGCCAAGGACATCTTCCTCGCCACGCTCTCGCACGAGTTGCGCACGCCGCTGACGCCCGTCCTCGGCTGGGTCAACCTGCTTCGCAACGGGAACCTCGACGGCGACGGCGTCGAGCAGGCCCTGGACGCCATCGAGCGCAACGCGCGGTTGCAGTCGCGCCTGATTGACGACCTCCTGGACATCTCCCGCATCGCCACCGGCAAGCTGCGCTTCGAGCCCAAGCCGACCGACATCAACAGCGTGGTCGAGGCGGCCATCGAGACCGTGCGCTCTTCGGCGGCCGTGCGTCACGTCGAGCTGGAAGTCTCGCTCGCGCCCGCGCCGCTCGTCGTCATGGGCGAGCCCGTGCGCCTGCAACAGGTGGTCTGGAATTTGTTGTCGAACGCCATCAAGTTCACCGAGGCGGGCGGGCGCGTCTCCGTGCGCGCGGAGGCCGTGGGGCGCGAGGCGCGCGTCACCGTCGAAGACACGGGGATCGGCATCGCGCCCGAGTTCCTGCCTTACGTCTTCGACCGCTTCCGGCAGGCCGACGGCTCGCGCACGCGACGCCACGGCGGGCTGGGCCTGGGGCTGGCAATCGTCGACGCGCTCGCCAAGATGCACCACGGGAGCGTCGAGGCGCAGTCAGACGGTGCGGGCCGGGGCTCGCGCTTCATCTTCACGATGCCGCGCGCCTCGGCCGCCGAGAGCGCCGAGGAGAGTGAGCAGCCGGAGGCCGCGCCCGAGGCGGGCCAGCAGGTCCTGATCGTGGAAGACTCGCCCGACACGCTCTCGTTCCTGAGCGCCATCTTCCAGCAGAAGGGGTGCAACGTGATGGCCGCGTCGAGCGCGCCCGAGGCGCTCAAGATGGCCGCGGAGAACAAGCCGACGGTCATCATCTCGGACATAGGGATGCCGGGCATGGACGGCTACGAGCTTTTGCAGGAGCTGCGGCGGCTGCCCGGCATGAACCTCGTCCCGGCCATCGCCATCACGGGCTACGCCATGGACGAGGACCGCGAGCGCACCGCGGCCGCGGGCTTCACCGCGCACGTCGCCAAGCCCGTGGACGTTGACGACCTCTTCGCCCTCATCCAGAAACTCACCGCGCAGAGCTGCTAATCTAAGACTAATGGGAAATGTGCCAGTCAAAGCGCCGGCGCGGGCGCTGACCGAAGCGTCGCTCTCGCGCGGCCTCTCGCGCCTGGCGGCGGTTGACGCGGACCTCGCGCGCATTCTCGAAGAGTACGGGCGGCCGCCGCTGTGGGAGCGCGAGCAGGGGTTCCCGACCCTCGTCCTCATCATGCTCGAACAGCAGGTCTCGCTCGCCTCGGCGCTGGCCGCGTACAACAAGCTGCTCGCGCACGCCTCGCCGCTCACGCCGCAAAGTTTCCTCGCGCTCGACGACGCCAACCTCAAGCGCGCCGGCTTCAGCCGCCAGAAGAGCGCGTACGTGCGCCACCTCTCGCAGCTCATCGCCGAAGGCGAACTGGACCTGCCCGCGCTCGCGCGCGCGAGCGACGAGGAGGCGCGCGCCCAGTTGCTCAGAGTGAAAGGCATCGGGCCGTGGACGGCGGAGATTTACCTGCTGAGGGCTTTGCTGAGGGCGGACGCGTGGCCCGCGGGCGACCTGGCCCTGGCGGTCGCGGCCCAGCAAGTCAAGCGCCTGCCCTCGCGCCCGACGCCGGAGGAGTTGGACGAACTGAGCCTCGCCTGGAAACCCTGGCGCGCGGTCGCCGCCCGCCTGCTCTGGCACCACTACCTCAACCGCCCGCGGCGGAGTTGAAATTTTCGGATTTGAGGTTTCAAATCACTCGGGCACGAGCGCGAGGCGGAAGCCCATCAGGGACCATTCGCCTTCGCCCTCGACTTCGTTGATGTAGGAGAAATCGCTACGCGCGTTCGCGCCGACCGCGTAGCAGGTCGCGTTGCCGCTCTCGTCCCGGTAGAAGCCCATCTCCAGCGTCTCCGTCTCGCTCCATTCGGGGTGAAAGAGTGTGCCAATTATATTGAAGACGGCGGGCGGGCAGACGGTCGCGCGGTAACCCGCAGGCATGATCGCCCGCGCGCGCCAGTCCTCGTTGACGACCGCCAGGAATTCTCTCAGGCTGAGGTAGTTGTGATCGTAGCGCGTGCCGTTCATCATGCCGGCGCGGCCCATGTAGGGCGCGAGCGGGTCGGCGGACGCGTCGTGGCCGTAGAGCGTCCCGTAGAACTGCCTGTTCTCCGGCAGGTAGCGCGGCTTGACCGTCGTCTCGACCCCGATGACTGTGCCCTGGTGTCTCTCGTGGCCGCGCCTGATGGCCTCCAGGTAACTCGGCTTGTGCTCGCGCATTTCCGTGAAATCCCGCGGGGCCGTCGGGTAGAGCCGCGCGAAGTAGGAGTCGTCGAGCGGGGCCGCGCCGGCCGACGGGATGACGTGCCACTCCATGTGGAAATGGCGCAAGCCCCCTTCGGCCTCCGGCCGCAACTCGAACTTCGCCGCCTCGGGCGCGACTAACTCCGCGCCCGCCTTCAGCCCGAAAAACTCCCGCAGCCTTTCCGCCCTCTCTTCCATCCACTCAGGCATCGGTCATCGCCCTCCGTCTGTGACATATTCGACACGCAGATGTATTGAAATGCAAGCCCCCAAATGCCGTGAATCGTGAATCGTGAGTCGTAAATAGTGAAAAGCGGTTTCTTCGATTCACGATTCACGATTCACGATTTACGAGCTTTTCATTTGTAACCGGCGGACACCGCGGGGCGTTTTCAAGTTGAAAGGTTGAGGATAGAGTCCAGGTATGTCTTTTTCATTACCCTCCCGTTCGCCGAGCGCGGCCCCGATAGCCTGCCTTGTTCTCGCGGCCCTGCTGGCGGCCTCGGGCTGCGGGCGCAGCCAGCAGGCGGCGGGAAACAGAACGACTACGACCACGGAGACGACCCGCACGGAAGACGGCGAGGGCGCGCGCGGCGGCGGCGCTCCCGTCGCGGTCACCACCTCGAAGGCGGTCGCGCGGCAGGTGCCCGCCTACGTGCAGACCACGGGCAGCCTGAGCGCCAACGAGACTTCCGACGTAGCGCCGCAGACCTCCGGGCAGGTCGTGGCGACGCCCGTCAACGTGGGCGCGTTCGTGCGCCAGGGCGCAATCATCGCGCGCTTGAACGACAGGGACGCGCGCCTGCGGCTGCAACAGGCCCAGGCGGGAGTGCTTCAGGCACAGGCCGGGGTCCGGCAGGCCGAGGCGCGTCTGGGCCTCAGGCCCGGCGGCAACTTCGACGCGAGCGCCATCCCGGAAGTACGCACCGCGAGCGCCAACCTGGAACAGGCCCAGGCCGAGTTGCGCCTGGCCGAAGCCAACGAGCGCCGCTACCGCGAACTCGTCGAGACGGGCGACGTGGCCGTCAGCATCTATGACCAGTACCGCACGCAGCGCGACACGGCGCGCGCCCGCGTCAACAGCGTGCGCCAGCAGCTTGAGACGGAAATCAACACGGCGCGCACGAGCAACCAGGCCATACAGTCTGCGGAGGCGGCCGTCGCCAGCGCGCGCTCGCAGGTCGCCATCGCGCAGAAGGCCGTATCGGACGCCACCGTGCGCGCGCCCTACGCGGGCTACGTCAGCGACCGGCAGGTGGCCGTGGGCGAGTACGTCACGCCGGCGTCGGCCGTGGCGACCGTGCTTCGGACCAACCCCATCAAGCTGCAATTGCAGGTCGCGGAGGCGGACGTGCCCTTCATCACGCAGGGGATGGGCGTCTCGCTCGAAGTCGAGGCTTACGGCGACAGGAAGTTCGCGGGCGTGGTCGCGGCCGTCAACCCGGCAATTGACCCCGCGTCGCGCGCGGCGACGGTCGAGGTCGACGTGGAGAACGGCGACAACGCGCTGCGCGTCGGGATGTTCGCCACGGCGCGCATCGTGCGCCAGGGCGCGAACACCTCCGTCTTCGTCCCGCGCGCGGCGGTCTTGGGCGACCCGAACACGCAGTCTTACCGCGTCTTCGTCATACAGGGCGACGTGGCGAAGCTGCGCGTCGTGCAGATCGGGACCGAGGAGGGCGACACGGTCCAAATCCTCTCGGGCGTCAACGCCGACGAGGTGGTCGCGACCAGCAACCTCGAACAGCTTTACGAAGGCGCGCGGGTGAAAATACAGTAGTCAGTAGTCAGTAGTCAGTAATCAGTAAAGGCATTTGGCTGACAACTGATTACTGACTACTGACTACTAACAAGCGGAGCTTGTTTTATGCAGAAGTTGGCTGAGATTTGCGTGCGGCGGCCCGTGTTCGCGACCGTCATCATCCTGATGCTGACGGTCATCGGCGGGTTCTCTTTCTTCACGCTCGGCGTCGACCGCTTCCCCAAGATAGACATCCCGACCGTCTCCGTGCAGACGACCAACCAGGGGGCCGCGCCGCAGGAGATTGAGACCGAGATCACGGACATCATAGAGGGCGCAGTCAACACCGTCCCGGGCATCGACGAGATGCGCTCCTCCTCCTCGCAGGGCCGCTCAAGCGTCACCATCACTTTCAACCTCGAAAAGGACCCGGACCTGGCGACGCAGGAGGTGCGCGACAAGATCAGCACGGTCATGAACCGCCTGCCCGAGACGGCCGACCCGCCGGTGGTGAGGAAGTCCGACCCGGACTCTCAGCCGGTCCTGGTCTACGCCATCAGCGCGCCGCGCTCCTCCATTGAACTGACGACGCTCGTCCAGAACCAGATTCAGGAGCGCATCGAGTCGGCGGACGGCGTCGGCGAAGTGGTCGTCTTCGGCGGACGCCAGCGCGAGATTAAAGTCTACGTCGACCCGGACCGCCTGCGCGCCTTCAACCTGCCGGTGACGGCCGTCACCAACGCCCTGCGCGCGCAGAACCTGGAGCTGCCCGGCGGACGCCTCGACGAAGGCGCGCGCACCGTGACGCTGCGCACGCTCTCGCGCGTGACGCGCGTCGAAGATTTTAACGACATCGTCATCACGACGCGGAACGGGTACCCCGTCAAGGTGAAGGACGTGGGGCGCGTCGAAGACAGCGGCGTCGACCCGCAGTCGGCGGCCTCGCTCGACGGCGTGCCCTCTGTCTCGCTCGGCATACGCAAGCAGTCGGGCGCGAACACCATCGCCGTCATCAGCGAGGTCAAGCGGCGCATGGCGGAGATTGAGCCGCTCCTGCCGGACGACATTAAAATCGTCGTCACGCGCGACCAGTCGGAGTTCATCGAAACGAGCTTGCACGCCATCGAGGAGCACCTCGTCGTCGGCGGCCTGCTCGCCGCCATCATCGTCTTCCTCTTCCTGTGGAACTTCCGCTCGACCATCATCGCCGCGCTCGCCATCCCGACCTCGATCATCTCGGCCTTCGCGATCATCGCCGCGCTCGGCTACTCGCTCAACCAGATGACGATGCTCGCGCTCACGCTGATGGTCGGCATCGTGATTGACGACGCGATCGTGGTCCTGGAGAACATCTACCGCTTCGTCGAGGAGAAGGGGATGCACCCCTTCCAGGCCGCGGTTGAGGGCACCAAGGAGATCGGCCTCGCCGTCATGGCGACGACGCTTTCTCTGCTCGCCGTCTTCATCCCCGTCGGCTTCATGTACGGCATCGTCGGCCGCTTCATGTCGAGTTTCGGCCTGACTGCGGCGGCGGCCATCGCCGTCTCGCTCATCGTCTCGTTCACCCTCACGCCCATGCTCGCGGCGCGCTGGATTAAGCCGCCGAAGAAGGCGATCACGCCCGAGGGCCTGCCGGGCGGCGAGGTTGACGCGGGCGCGGGCGCGGGCGAGCCCCGTGATGAGGAGAAGGTGAAGGCGGAGAAAGTGGGCCACTCCTCGAAGGAGGGGCGCTTCTACAAGCCGATAGACCGCACCTACATGTGGATGCTCAAGTGGTCCATGGCGCACCGCTGGATCATCGTCATCATCTGCGCGGTCGTCATAGGCTTCATCGTCCCGCTCTACAACTGGGTCGGCTACAACTTCCTGCCCGACGAGGACGAGTCGGCCTACCAGGTGAGTCTGCGCGCGCCGCAGGGCACGAGCCTGGCGGCGACGCAGAGCGTCCTCGAAAGAGTCGCGCGCGACGTGCGCGAGCAGATCCCGGGCGTGGAGAACACGCTCGTCAACGCGGGCGGCTTCGGCGGCGGCCAGCCCAACTCGGGCTCCATCCAGGTCAGGCTCAAGCCGGTCGAGGACCGGAAGTATTCGCAGGCGGAGCTGATACAGATGACGCGCGACATGATACGCAAGAGGAAGTACCCGAAGGAGTACGTCATCAACGCGTCGGGCGGCTCCTCCATCGGCTCTTCCCTGGGCCAGGGGCGCGGCGGCGCTTCTCTGGGCTTCTTCATCAGCGGCCCGGACATTCAGAAACTGGACGAGTACTCGAACAAGCTGGTCGAGCGCATCAAGCAGGATGATAACTTCCGCGACGCCGACCGCTCGCTCCAACTGAGCAGCCCCGAGGTGCGCATCATCATCGACCGCCAGCGCGCGGCGGACCTCGGCGTGCAGGCCGGCGACGTGGCGCAGGCGCTGAACACGCTGGCCGCGGGCGCGCGCGTCACGACCTTCAGCGAGGGCTCCGACCAGTACGACGTGGTCGTGCGCGCGGGCGAAGAGTTCCGGCGCACGCGCGAGGCGCTGAGCAACTTCACCGTCGCGTCGGCGAACGGCGGGACCGTCGGACTCGAAAAGCTCGTGAGGCTCGAAGAGGGCGACAGCGCGGCCTCGATTGACCGCCTCAACCGCCAGCGGTCGGTCACCGTCTCGGCGAGCCTCGCGCCGAACGGCTCGGAGGGCGCGGGCCTCGAAGCCATCCAGCGGTACGCGAACGAGTTGAACATGGAGGCGGGCTACCTGACGGGCGTGACGGGCCAGTCGAAAGAGTTGCAGCGCGCCAACCGCTCCTTCATGCTGGCGTTCCTGCTCTCGTTCGTCTTCATGTACCTGATTCTCGCGGCGCAGTTCGAGTCGTTCATCCACCCCGTCACCATCCTGCTGACGCTGCCGCTCTCGATCCCGTTCGCGCTGCTCTCGACCTTGATCGCGGGCCAGAGGCTCAACATCTTTTCGGCGCTCGGCATCCTGCTCCTGTTCGGCATCGTCAAGAAGAACGCGATTCTACAGATCGACCACACGAACGAGTTGCGCGCGCACGGCATGGAGCGTTACAGCGCCATCCTCCAGGCGAACCGCGACCGCCTGCGGCCCATTCTGATGACGACCATCGCACTCGTCGCGGGCATGATCCCGCTCATCCTCGGCTCGGGCGCGGGCGCGGCGACGAACCGCTCCATCGGCGTGCTCGTCGTCGGCGGGCAGACCCTTTGTCTGCTGCTGACGCTGCTGGCCGTGCCCGTCTTCTACTCGCTCTTCGAAGACGCGAAGGAGTCGCGCGTGTGGGGCTACGTCGGCGCGCGCTTCGGCAATTTCAAGGGGGGACTCGGACGCCGCCTCGCGGAGATTCGCGCGGGCTTCTCCCGCAAACCTAAGGTCGCCCCTCCCCCCTCCGGCACGACCGCAAAGGACAGATATGTTGACCAAGCTTCAGGCGATTAAGGAAATGCGGACTGCGGACGGATGCGGGCGGATTGAAAAGCGTTTGAGTGCTCCCATCAAATCCGCAGCCCGCAGTCCGCAGTCCGCAATAAGAGTGATGCTCTGCGCGTTGTTACTGCTCGCGTCGGGCGCGACTGCGTTGGCACAGAATCCTTCGCCCTCGCCGTCCGCGACGCCGCAGCCTGCGCCGCCCGCGGGCACGACCGGGGGGCGGCAACAGCAGCCGGGCCAGGCCCCGCCCTCGCCCACCGAGTTGCCGCCCAACTCGGCCACAGCCCCCATCAGGCCGGACAACGAGGCGCAGCAGAGCGCGCAGCCGCAGACGGGTGTGGAGCAGGAGCGCCAACAGACCACGCCCAACACGCAGGGGCCGCGCCCCACGCAGCCGCAGGTCCAGCCGCCCTCCCAGCAGACCGCGCCCGGCCAGCAGCCCACGACGGCCGCGCCCGCCGGCACGCAGACCGGGCAGCCGGGCACGCCGCAGGGGACAACTCCTTCGACCGGCGTTCAGCAGACGCCGGGCCAGAACGTGGGCGTCTCGGCGGGCGTTGCGCCCGCCGAGTTGCCGGAAGACCCGCCGCCCGTCGCGCCGAACTTCGAAGCCCCCACGCGCCCCCTGCCCTCGGCCGACCGCGTCGGCGTGGACGTGTCGGACCAACTGCCGATCACGCTCAACGAGGCGATCGCGCTCGCGCTCGAAAACAATAACGACATCGACAGCTCGCGCATAGACGTGGAGATCGCCGAATTCAACCTGCGCGCCGCGCGCGGGGTCTACGACCCTGTGTTCTCGTCCGAGAGTTATTTCGAGAGCCGCGTCACGCCGACCAGTTCCACCTTAGGCGGCGCGGGCGCGACGGGCTCCGTCAAACAGACGGACGCGACCGGCGCGGCGCGCCTCGGCGGCTTCTCGCCCTTCGCGGGCGGGTCGTATCAATTGGACTTCGCCTCGACGCGGCTGACGACCAACAACCAGAACGTCACGCTCAACCCGCAGTTCCCGACCGCGCTCACGTTAACCTACGTGCAGCCGCTTTGGCGCGGCCTGCGCATCGACAACAACCGCCGCCAGATTGAGATCGCCAAGAAGAACCTCAGCTTGACGGACGCGCAGTTCCGCCAGCGCGCCATCGAAGTCATCTCGCAGGTCGAGCAGGCTTACTGGGAGCTGGTCTTCTCGCTCCGCAACCTGCAAGTGCAGATCGACGCGGTGCGCCAGGCGCGCACGCAGGTCGAGAGCAACCAGCGGCTGGTCGAGAAGGGCGTGCTCGCCCCCATTGACATCGTCGCGGCCACCACGCAGGTGACGACCTTCGAGCAGAACGTCTACACGGCGCAGGAGGCGGTCACGCGCGCCGAGAACACTTTGAAGACGCTGATGCTGCCCGACCGCAGCGCGCCGCTCTGGACGCGCGCGCTCACCCCCGTCACGCCCGTCAACCTCGAAGCGCCGCGCGTGCCGCTTGAGCAGGCCGTGACCGCCGCGCTCCAGAGCCGCCCGGAATTGGCACAGCTTCAGACCAACGCGGAAATCAACCGCATAGACCAGCGCTACTTCCGCGACCAGACCAAGCCGCAGATTGACCTGGTCGGGACTTACACCACGGTCGGCCTCGCCGGCTCTCTGACTCCGGCTGCCATCAGTGGGGGATCGAGCCAGAACAACCTCCTGCGCGTGCGCGTCAACCAACTGTCAGAGCTCGCGGGCCTGCCGCCGCTCGACGTAACTACGGGGAGCAGCGGAGTCAACCCGAACCTGATCGGCGGCTATACGACCTCGCTCTCGAACCTCTTGGCCCAGGACTACCCGACCTACCGCGCGGGCGTCCGCATAGAACTCCCCTTGCGCAACCGAACGGCCGAGGCGAACCTCGGGCGCTCGCTCGCAGAGGGCCGCCGCATAGAGAACACGCGCGCGCAGGCCGAGCAGATCATAGAGGCCGACGTGCGCAACGTGACGCAGGCGCTGAGGTCGGCGGAGGCGCGCCTGGCGTCGGCCGCGGCGGCGCGCTCTTCGGCCGAGCAGCAGTTCGAGAGCGAGCAGCGGCAGTTCCGCGCGGGCACGACCACCTTCTTCCTCGTCTTGCAGCGGCAGACGGAACTACTGGCCGCGCGCGGGCGCGAGCTACAGGCCCAGACGGATTTGAACAAGGCCATCGCGGAGTTCCAGCGCGCGACGGGGAGCACGCTCACCGCCAACAACGTCTCCATCCGCACCGACGGCAACGGGCGCGGCCCGGAGTTGCGCGCCGCGCCCGCCGCCGCCAACTCGTCGGGCGCGCAAGCGCAGCCTTCGCCGCCCGCGCGCGCGACTCCGGCCAACACGTTCGCGGAGAGTAAGAACGAATGAAGGGCGACGCTCATCTGTCTTCCATCTTCACGTCGGAGCGCAGACGCGTGCTCCGCGTTGCGGCGTGCGCCGCGCTGCTCGCCGTCGCGTCTGCGTGCGGGTCCGGGGGCGGCGGCGCGGACGACAGCGCCGCGCGCGGCGTCATCGTCGTGAACGCGCCGGCCGCCGGGGAGGTGCGCCGCGTCATCGCGCGCGAAGGGATGATCGTCAACGAGGGCGCGCCGATTGTGGAGATAGCGGTCCTGACCGAGGGGCCGCGGCCCACGCCGACTCCGGGCGAGAGCGCGGAGTCGCGCGCCGCGGGCACCTACAGGGCGGCCGACGCGGAGATAGAGGCCGCGCGCGCGGAGGTCGTGCGCCACGACGCGGAGGTCCGACGCCTGACCCCGCTCGTCGCCTCGGGCGAAGCCCCGCAGGCGCAGCTCGACGCCGAGCGCGCGCTTTACGAGCGGGCGCAGCAGCGCTTGCAGCAGGCGCAGGACGCCAAGCAGCGCGCCGAGGGCGACCTGCGCGTCGCGCGCCAGCCGGGCCGGAATCAAACTGGCACAGCCGCGCCGCCGCCGCCGCGCGAACAATTGGTGACGGCGGTCGCCTCTTCCGCCGGGACCGTCAGCGTCGTCAGCGTGCGCGTGGGCGAGCGCGTCAAGGCCGGCCAGGCGCTCGCGACCCTGCGCGCGAACGATTAGCGGGGCGAATTTAAGATGGCTTCCGAAGTGATTAACCTCGGCCCGCGCGAGCGGCGCAAGCGGCGGTTGATGGGCATCGTCTCCCTGACGGTCGGGGTGGGTCTCGCCTTCGTGCTGGTCGTCTACGGCGCGCCGCGCCTCTTCCGCCTCGTCATCTTCTTCCCGATCTGGATGGCCGGCCTCGGGCTCTTGCAGTCGCGCGAGAGGACGTGCATCGCGCTCGCCGCGCGCGGCGTCTGCAACATGGACGACGGCGAAGAGAAGATCGCGGACGAGGGCAGAGTCGAGGCGCTGCGCGACAAGGCGCGTTGGATCAACCGCCGCGCGCTCCTGACGGCCGCCGCCATCACGCTCCTCGCCCTCATCTTCCCCACGCAGGGGTTGGGATAAAATTTGGACTATTCTTAAAGCCCCGCCAGTCTCCCGACCCCTCCGGGGATGCGGTTTCAGGTGCGCAGGTCCGTCATGCGCCGCAGCGGGTGGCCGGCGCGCGGGACGAGGCCGACCCGGCGCTCGATGCCGTAGACGCGCACGTCGTTGCGCTGCTCGGTCCAGATTTTCCGCAGGCTCAGCAGCTCGCCGAGCGTGAAGCCTAAGTTGTCGTCGTTCATCTTCGTCAGGCCGCGCAAGTACTCCCAAGTGCGCGCGCCGTCTTTGAGTGCTTCGAGAATCTTCTGCTGGCGCGAAGTCAGAACTGGCGCCGCCTCAACTGGCCTGGGCATCTTGCTCCTCCATGTTGTGCGGTCTCTCCGCGGGATCGGGACACCGTAGTGATTTCACCTGCACCTGTCCGAAGGGGAGGTTCGGCGGCCATTCTACTACACGGCCCGCGAGAAAATGAATGCCGCGGGGGCCGCGCGCGTAAAATCTCGCCCGCTTGACACGGGCGATTGGCGCGCTCTACCTTCGCCCCGGAGGATGAAGATGAACCGGCGTCACCAATCAGACTGCCCGCGACTGCTCATGGCGGCGCGCCTTGTGCGCGCTCACGCCTTCGCGCTCGTCATCTTCCCGCTAGCCCTCCTACTTTGCGCGCCGGCCGCCGCGCAGGGCCAGGACGATTACGAGCGCCTGGAGCGCGCCGCCGGTTTAATCCGCGAGGGGCAACTGGCGCGAGCCGAGGCCGAACTCGGCGCGGTCCTGCGCCGCCGGCCCGATGACGCGAACGCGCTCAACTTCCTGGGCGTCGTCCGCGCCAGCCAGAAGCGCGCGCGCGAGGCGGAGCAGTTGTTCCTGCGCGCCCTCAAGTCCTCGCCCGCGCTCGTCGGCGCTTACGTCAACCTCGGGCGACTCTACCTCGAAGGCGGCAACCAGGAGCGTGCGCTCTGGGCCTTCACGGAGGCGGACAAACTTGCCCCCGGCCGCGAGGAGATCATCTTCAACCTCGCGGCGGTTCACGTCGAGAGGAAAGAGTTTGAGCAGGCGCTCTCCGCGCTCGGGAAAATCCCGCGCGAGGCGCTCGGCGTGGAGGACGTGCGCCTGATGCTCGCGAGCTACCTGGGCCTGCGCCGCAACGACGAGGCCGCGGCAATCGCCGCCTCGCTCAAGCGGCCCGGCGCGCTCCCGCCCGAAGAGGCGGCCAACTTCGCCGCGCTCTTCGCGGCGCACGGGCTGCTCGACCAGGCGATAGAAATCCTCGAAGCCGCGCGCACGGCTTCGCCCAACTCTTACCCGCTGCTCTACAACCTGGGCGCGAGCTACTCGCAGCGGAAGGATTGGGCGCGCGCCGAAGAGTTCCTGACGGCGGCGCTCGCCGCGCGCCCCGACGACGTGGCGGCCTTGCGCTCGCTCGCCCGCGTGGCGCGCGCCCGCGGCGAGATGGAGAAGTCGCTCTCGTTCCTCATACGCGCGCGCAAGCTCGCCCCGGCGTCTGCGGAGGTGCTCTACGACTTCGGCCTGACGGCGCTCCACATGAACCTGATCCTGGACGCCCTGCCCGCGTTCGAAGAGTTGCAGCGCAAGCGGCCGGACCACCCGCCCTACATCTACATGCTGGCGGCGGCGCGCCTGCGCAAGGGCGAGAAGGGGATGGCCGAAACTCTACTGCGCCGCTACGTCGGGCTGCGCCCGAAAGACTCCGCAGGCCACTACCTGCTCGGCGTGGCGCTCAACAGCCTCAACCGCTTCAGTGAGGCGCGCGCCGCCTTCGAGCAGAGCCTCGCGCTCGGCCCGAACCCCGAGGCCGAGTACATGCTCGGCCTCATCAGCAACAACGAGGGCGACGCGGCGGCCGCGGTCCGCTGGCTGGAGCGCGCGCTTCAAGCGGAGCCCAACCACGCTGCCGCGCGTGGGGAACTCGGCATCGCCTACTTCAGGCAGAACAACTACGAGGCGGCGCGCGCCGCGCTCGAACGCGCCGTCGAACTCGACCCGAAAGACCTGCGTGCGGTTCACCAGTTGGGGCTCGTCTACGCCAAGCTCGGCGACCGCGAGCGCGCCGGGCGCATGAACGCCCTGGCCGACGAGTTGCGCAAGGCGCGGCGCGAGCAGGAGACTGTCCTCCTGAAGCTCGTCGAGCCGCCGCAGTGAAAACTCGCCCGCGCAGGGGGCCGCGGAGCGCGCCGGACCCCGGCAGGACCCGGAAAAAACTTGGCGCGGGACACAAGAAAAACTTGACAGGAAATCGCGCGCCCTGTTATAAGCCGTTCGAGGCCAGTTAACCGTTTACGTCTCCGCTTCAATAAAAATTCGTCAGGACGGACTACCCGGAGTAATGTCCCCAGACATTAGTGCCCGTCCCAAAGCTGTCAGACGACGGTGCGCGAGTGCCCGTGAAATGAACATGATTGCTGTTCACTTTCACCTGTGACTGAGCGTCAATAAAAATCCCGATAGCAGCTCTTCTGGAAAATTTTGCCGCCTCGGCTCCGCCGAGGTTTTACAAGGGAGTGGCCATGAAATCCAAAAAGTTTTGCGCGCTCGTTCTGCTTATGCTCACGGCGGCGCTGGCCCCTTCGGCCTTCGCTCAAAGTGACCGCGGCGCGATCACCGGCACCGTGAAGGACCCGAACGGGGCCTTCGTCGCCGAAGCGAAGGTGACCGTCATTAACGCTGAAAACGGCGAAGTCCGTGAGGCGACCACGAGCGGCGAGGGAACCTTTACGATTCCCCAGCTTGTGGCCGCGCCCTACCAGCTAACGGTAGAGGCCCCGGGCTTTAAAACCGCCACGGTTGATGACGTGAGGGTCGGCGTGCAGATCACGCGCACCGTCGAAGTCACCCTTGAGATAGGGCAGGTCGGCGAGTCCGTGACGGTCTCGTCCGAGGCCGCCGTCATCCAGACCGACACGCCCGTCCAGCAGCTCAACGTGACGGAGAAGCAGGTCAGGGAGCTGCCGCTGCTGGTGGCCGCCGAGAGCGGCGGGCGCTCGCCCCTCTCCTTCATCTTCCTCGACAGCAGCGTGGTCTCGCAGAATACGGGCACGGGCGTGGGCCAGACCTCCGGCAGCACCGGCACGAACGCGACCAACTTCAGGATCGCCGGCGGGCAGGGTCTCGGCGCGGACATCTTGATTGACGGGGCGCAGACCAGGCGCGGCGAGAACGGGTCATTCTTCTCCGAGGTCGCGCCGGGGCCGAACGCCTTCCAGGAGTTCACCATCAGCACGTCGCAGTACTCCTCGGAGTTCGGCAACTCGACCGGCGGCGTCATCAACTTCACGATCAAGTCGGGCGGCAACGACTTCCACGGCGAGGCCTACCTCTTCCACATCAACGACGCGCTCAATTCCAACATCGACCGCAACCGGCTGACGGGCACCGACAAGCCGCTCGACCGCCAGTTCGACTACGGCTTCAGCGTGGGCGGCCCCGTCTGGATCCCGCGCGTGTACAGCGGCCGGAACCGCACCTTCTTCTTCTTCAACTACGGCGGCTACCGCACGTTCCAGTCCGAGTCGGTTGACCTGACGGTCCCGACGCTGAAGATGCGCCAGGGCGATTTCTCGGAGCTGCTGACGGACCCCTACATCCTGAGCTTCCGCACCTGCCCGACCTGCGAACTGGTGTGGCCGAACGGGGCGCAGATTTTCGACCCCAGCCAGCCGCCGGGGCAGCGCACGGCGATTCCCGGCAACCGCCTGGACCTGTACAACGGCGGCGCGCTGATTTCCCCCGCCGGGCAAAATATCGTCAACCTGTTCCCGGAGCCGAACCAGACCGGCCCGCTGGGCTCGACCGTCTTCCGCAACTACCACACGACCAGCCAGACCAACGCCAGAACGAACTACTACGTGTCGAAGATCACGCACACGCTGACCGACCGCCAGTTGCTCAACTTCAGCTACACGTTCCGCGAGCTGCCGAGCATCAAGGGCGGCTTCCCTCGCTTCCCCGAGCCTTTCGTCGCGGAGGGGGTCTGGGACCAGAGCTTCAAGTCTTACTACGCGCGCCTGCAGCACGACTGGACGCTGTCGGCTAACCTGCTCAACCACTTCAACGCGGGCTTCTCGCGCTCGGACGTGACCAACAGGAACTTCACGGCCGGCGAAGGCACGGCCACCGAACTCGGTATCCCGGCGGGCGTCACGCAGAACTTCGGCTTCCCGCTGATCGGGTTCCCCGGCTACGGCGACCCGGTGACCTCGCTCGACCCGCGCGCGGCGCAGGGCGGCGGCTCAACTTCCTTCAGCAACCGCGTCCGCGACAACTCGGTCCACATCAGCGACTTTGTGACCTACATCCGTGGCCGCCACTCGATGAAGTTCGGCGGCGAGGTCCGCATCCAGCAGTTGAACAACGCGTCCCACTTCGACATCGGCGGCAGATTCAACTTCCGCAGCAACCAGACGGCGAACACGAACGACTTCACACAGGGCTGGCCCATCGCGAGCCTGCTCACCGGGAGGACCGAGTTCGCCTTCAACAGCAACCAGACGATTGACCCCGGCCTGCGCTTCTTCTCCGACGCCTTCTTCTTCCAGGACGACTTCAAGGTGACGCCGCGCCTGACCTTGAACCTCGGCATACGCTACGACTACGGCCGGCCGCGCGAGGAATCGGGCGGACGCTACCGCGGTTTCGACCCGGACACCCCGAACCCGGCGGCCGGCGGGCGGCTCGGCGCAATCGTCGGGGCGGCGGGGCAGGGCGGCCTCCAGGCCGAGTTCCCCGGCCTCATCGAACCCGACCGCACGAACTTCGGCCCGCGCTTCGGCTTCGCCTACTCGATCAACGACCAGACGGTCGTGCGCGGCGGCTACGGCATCTACTACTCGCCGATCATCTACAACGACTTCGGCAACGCCGGCTACCTCGGCTACAACCCCGGCCAGAGCCCCATCAACTTCGGGCTCGACGCCGGCATCTCGCTCGAAAACTTCCCGCTGCTCCCGCAGCCGAACCCGGCCGACCAGGCCGTCGGCCAGTTGGACCGCAGCGACATAGACTACTTCAACAAGAACTACAAGGCGGGTCGGACCGCGCAGTGGAGCCTGGACATCCAGCGCCAGTTGCCCTGGAACTTCGCCCTCCAGGTCGGCTACATCGGGAACAGGGGTACGCGCCTGCGCTCGAATTTCAACCCCGTTAACAAGCTGCCCCTGGAGGCGCTGAAGCTCGGCCTCCCGATACTGAATAAACGGCTGGTCGACCTGACGGACGAGGAGCGCGGCTTCGCGGCGAGCCAGGGCTTCAACCTGCCGACGGACCCCGACGACATCTACCCCGGCTTTAACAACGCGGGCGGGTTCGCCGCCGGGACCGTGGCCCAGGCCCTGAGGCCGTTCCCGCAGTACGGCATTATCAACAACCGCATGGAGAGCGAGGGGCAGAGCCTTTACCACGCGCTGAAGATCGACCTCCAGCGCCGCTTCACGCAGGGCATCCAGTTCGGGCTCTCCTACACGAAGGCCAGGCTGACTGGGAATGCGGCCGAAGACGTTTTCGGCGACTCGCCCATCAACGGGGTCGTGCAAAACCCCTACGACCGCGAGTCGTTGAACTCGCTCTCGCCGAGCAGCCTCCCGCACTCGCTGGTCTTCAACTACATCATCGAGCTGCCGTTCGGGAAGGGCAGGCGCTTCCTCAACCAGGGCGGCCTGGTAGACCGGCTGGTCGGCGGCTGGCAGATTACGGGAATCCACCGCTACCGCAGCGGTAACGCCCTGGTCCCGTTCATCGCGGGCGGGCAGCGCGACTTCCTCCAACTGGTCGGCTTCCTCGGCAACCTCCGGCCCAATTTCACCGGGGAGCCGTTCACCACCGACAACCCGGCGACGGGCACCGAGTACCGCTACCTTAACTCGGCGGCGTTCTCGCGCCCGGATGACTACCGCAACGCGCCTCCGTTCCTGCTCAACGGGGAGGTCAATCCGGCATACGTGTCCTACTATGCCGACCCGACGCGGTTCTTCGGCAACTCGTCTCCGACCGACAACGATCTGCGGGGGCAGCCTTTCTTCAGCGAGGACTTCAGCGTCATGAAGAAGACGCGCATCTCGGAGACGACCTACTTCGAGATTCGCATGGAGGTCTTCAACCTGTTCAACCGCGGGCGGTTCGGTTACCCGATCCTCAACGTGGACGACCAGGGCGGCTTCGGCCTCTCCTTCCGCAACGGCGACATCTTCCAGCCGCGCCGCATTCAGGTCGGCGGAAGGTTCGTCTTCTAGGGCGCGAGTCCTGCCTATCGTAGACGGGCGGCGCGGGATGAGTCTCTAACTGACTTCTCTCGCGCCGCTCGCGC
The DNA here is from genome assembly GCA_035563515.1 of Pyrinomonadaceae bacterium. Classification (GTDB taxonomy): domain Bacteria; phylum Acidobacteriota; class Blastocatellia; order Pyrinomonadales; family Pyrinomonadaceae; genus QHXM01. The sequence continues at coordinate 245 of DATMVE010000016.1, read as the reverse complement.
TTCAAGGGGTTGGTGCGCGCCCCGTATCTCCCACGACGGTGACGCCTGACGCAAGCGTGCGTAGACGCATCGCGCGGCGTTTATATACAATCGCAGGGAATGTGGGACGTTTTACCTGGCATGTCGCGCCCAAGTTTTAATGTGCGAAATCTTCTGGCGTGCGCCCTCGCCTGCGCCGTCCTCGTCGGCCCGTCGGCCGCGGGAGCGGGCGCGCAAGGGAGGCGCGAGCAGCAGCGGCGGCCCGC
>DATMVE010000015.1:0-53995 GCA_035563515.1 Pyrinomonadaceae bacterium | reverse complement strand
CGAGGAAGTCGTACTTGACGACGCCGAGCGCGACGGCGCGGCTAAGACGCGGCGAGTGGGCGGACGAGGTGACGCGGCCGACTTCCTTCGCCCCGTCGCCCGAGAAGACCTTCGCGCCCGCAGGCGCTGGCGCGCCGTCGTCTTCGAGCACCAGCCCGGCAAGCCGCTTGGCGACGTGGCCGCGCCAGTGGATGCGCGCGATGATCTCCTGCCCGACGTAGCAGCCCTTCGTGAAGCTCACGGCCTCTTCGGGGACGGCTTCGAGCACCACGTTCGTCTCGTCCACGTCCACGCCGTAGCGCGGGACGCCGGCCTCGACCCTGAGGACTTCGAGCGCGTCGAAGCCCACGGGCCGCGCGCCCGCGCCCGCCAAAGACTCCCACAACTCGACAACACGTTCGGCGTCGCACACGAAGTCGAAGCCGTCCTCGGCCGTGTGCGTCGCGCGCATGACGTAGAGCGGCTGACCGTCCCACTGACTTGCGGCGTGAACGAGACCGCGCGCGGTCTGGGCCGCGGCCGCGCCGAGTGTTGTCCTTAAAACCTCGGCCGAGCGCGCGCCCTGCACGGTGACGAGCGCCGTCTCGTCCGTCCTGTCCGTGACGCGGAAATCGCCCGCGAGCGTGAAGCGCTCCAGTGCCTTCAGCACGCGCTCGCGCGTGGCGGCCTCCGTGTCGAAGAGGAAGCGGTCCTGGCCCAGACGCAGGACGCGCGCGAGCGCCACGAGCCGCCCCTGCACGTTCGGGAAGGCGGCCGTCATCCACGCGCCTTCCGCCAGCGCCTTGACATCGTTCGTGACGAGCCCGTTCAGGAACTGCACGGCCTCCGCGCCGCCGACCTCTATCCGCCCGCGCGCAGACAGATCGCCCAGCCCGGCCCCGCCCTCGCGCACTGTCGCGTACTCCGCGGCCGCGTCGCCGTAAGACGCGGGCACGCCTTTATTCATCCTCGCGCCGAGCCCTTCGTGCGTCTCGCCGAGCGGCGATTTGTGAGTCGCGGTCTGTTCCGTCGTTTCAGTCATGAGAAAAGAAGGAGTCAAAAGTCAGAATGAAAAAGCGCCCTTCTCCTGACTCCTGACTCCTGAGTTCTGTCTTCTGTTATTTCAGCTTCGCCAACTCTTCGCGCAGGCTTTTGTAGTCGTTCATGTCGCCGGCCTTGAAGTCGAGGTTGACGTAGCGCACGATGCCTTCCTTGTCTATCAGGTAGACGGTGCGCTTGTTGTAGCCGGCGCTCTCCATATAGCTGTCGTAAGCCCTCGCGACCTTGTGGTCGTGGTCGGAGAGGAGCGGGAACTGTAGCTTGTGGAACTTGGCCCACTCGTGGTGCGAGAAGACGTAGTCGCCGCTGATGCCGAGCACCGTCGCGTTGAGCTTCGAGAGTTCCGCGAACGTGTCGCGCAGCGTGCAGACCTCCTTCGTGCAGCCGCCGGACCAGTCGGCCGGGTAGAAGGCCAGGATGATGTTCTTGCCGCGCTGCCCCGAGAGCGACATGTGCTCTTCGGGCTTGAGGTAAATCTGCTCCTGCGTCGCGTAAGGCAGGCGGAAGTCCGGCGCGGCCTGCCCGACCTTCGGCGCGCCGGAGACCGCGCCGCCGCCTTTCGCCTCCGCGGCCGCGTGGCTCGCGGGGTTCTGCGATTGAGCCGTCGCGCACCCCGCCAGGGACAGGCCGCAGGCCGCTACCAAAATTATGGCCCAGGCCGTCGGGCACCTCTTGAGCGTCGTTGTCTTCATCATTTGTACCTCATTTCGTTCGGGCCGCGCGCGCCGCTCGCCCCGTGCGTTCGAGCGCGCGGGCGACTGATTGGTAGTCGCGCAGTTGCGCGTCCTCGCGGCGGTGCGAGGCGAGCACCTGCGGGCTGGGGTGGTAGACGGGGACCAGTAACCGCCCGTTCCACTCGTGCACGCTGCCCGCGTTTTCTTTCAGAGTCAACTCATGATACTCAACCGCCCTGAGCGCGGCAAGCGAGACCGCGCCGAGTGTGACGACGACCGGCGGGTCTAAAATCTCTAGCTGGCGGCGCAGGTATGGCGAGCAGTTGGAGACTTCCGCAGCGGTCGGCTTGCGGTTCGCGCCGCTCTCCCGGCGCGGGTTGCAGAGCGCGGCGTTGGTGATGAAGATTTCTTCGCGCGTGAGGTTGATCGAGAGGAGGTAGCGTGCGAAGTTGCGGCCCGACTGGTCGCCCGAGAAGGGTACGCGCGTGCGGTCGCCGCCCTGCCGCCCAGGCGCTTCGCCTATGAAGAGGACGCGCGGGCTCAGGCTCCCGTTGCGCTCGCTCAGGACCGCGCGGCGGCCGCACATCGCCGGACACAGGCGACAGGCGGCCGCCTCCGCGGCGAGGGCCGCGAACAATTCCTCTTTCACCGAGAGGGTCGTCACCTCTTCGAGACGGAGGCCCCGCCGCTCACGCTCTCGCTGACGTTCTTCGGGTCGCCGTAGTAGTTGACGCTGCCCGCGCCGGACGCGCTGACGCGCAGCTCTTCGGAGGCGTAAACGTCTGCCTCGGCCGCGCCGCTCGAATCGACGGACACACGCGCGGCGCGCAGGTCTTTCGTGTCCACGCTGCCCGCGCCGGATATTTCGAGGTCGAGCGTTCGCGCCTCGCCGGAGATTTTGAGAGAGCCCGCGCCGGAAGTCGAGACGTTGAAGTCGTCGCTCTTGACGTTCGTGACGACGATGTCGCTCGCGCCGGAAGTCGAGACGGCGTCGAGTTGCGGGACGGATATGCGGACGCGGATGGCGTCACTCGTCGAGTACGACCTGTCGTTGAAGATGCTTAAGACGCCATCGTTGACCTCCGTGCGGACGAGCGGGAGCAAGTTGTCGTCGCCCTCCAACTCGACGCCCGCCTCCTTCTGCGCGACGATCTCCACCTCGAAAGCGCCGGAGATGTTGACGGCCTTGAACCCTGAGAGACTTCTCTTCTCCGCCTTCGTCTTCCCGGACCCACTCGCCCCCTCCTTGTGAAACAACTGGCACCCGCCGAGCGCCGCCGCGACCGCCAGCAAAACAATCATCCTCTTCATCTACTCACCTCCAAAAGCAATGCGGAATGCTGAATGAGGAATGATGAATTAAGAGCAATCGTCTTTCATTCATCACTCCGCACTGCTTTTCAATTTCCTTTGACCAGCACCGAGTTGGTGTTGCCCTGCCCGTCGTTTTCGCGCTCGGGGTTGGCGGGGTCAGTGATCCAGTTGCCGTCGATGACGAACTTGTAAGTGTATTTTCCGGGCTTGAGGTCGACGCGGCAAATCCACTCGTCGGCCTCCCTGGCGCACAGTGTCTGCGACTGGTTCCAGTTGTTGAACGTCCCCGCCAGCGCCACGATTTTAGCACCGGGGTAGCCCTTCAGCTTGAATGTCGTGTTGCCCGCCACGCTCGGGGCCGGCAGGCTCAGCCTGCGCGCACGCGCATCGGCGGGGCCGACGCCGCGTATCAAGACGGCAGTCACCTCGCCCTTCTCGTCTCTCTGGAAGATGAAGCGCACGTCGCCGCCGTCGTCGAAGTCGTAGAACTCAGTCTCGGAGACGGGGACGAACCTGTGCCGGTCGCTGTGCGACGGCTTTATCAGCAGCTCGCCGCCCTCGGCCGTCACGTCGAAGACCATGTTGCCGAGCGCGGGGTCCAGCTCGTACCTGCCCGCGTAACGCGCGAGCACCTCGGCGTCAACTTTCGCCGCGGGCGGCATGACGACTTTGTCCGCGAGGGCGAGGCGTGCGAGCCGCGTCTCGATCTGCATGGGCGGGGTGCCGTTCTCGATGTTGCTGAGGACGATGAAGGCCGCGCGCTCTGCCGGGAACCAAGCCATGTAGGTGGTGAAGCCGTTGATGCCGCCGCTGTGCCCTACGCGCGCCAGCTTGAACTGCGTGTCCACGCCGATGCCGTAGGCGTAGTAGTCCTTGGCGACCGTCAGCATCGCGTCGAGCGACTTCTGCGCGAGGAGCTTCCCGCCGAAGAGGCCCTGCCCCCAGAGGTACATATCTTCGACCGTGGAGTAGAGCGCGCCGGCCGCGTGCGGGATGCTCATGTCGAGGTAGGGCGCGTTCACGAGGCCCTCGGGTCCGACCCTGTAGCCCGAGGCGCGATGCTTGAGGACTTCGCTCGCCACGTCCGCGCCGGTGTCCTTCATCCCGAGCGGCCCGAAGATGTTCTCGCGGAAGAAGTCTGCGTAAGACTGGCCCGAAACTTTCTCCAGGATGTGGCCCAAAAGCACGTAGCCGGAGTTGCTGTAGCTGAAGCGCTCGCCGGGCGTGAACTCCAGCGGCTTGTCCCTGAAGCGCGCGAGCGTCTCGGGGATCGTGGTCGGGAGCGCCATCGTCTTCATGTAGTCCGGGAAGCCCGTGAAGCTGGGGATGCCCGCCGTGTGCGTCAGCAGGTGGTGAATCGTGACGGGCTGCCAGGCCGCCGGGCAGTTCTCGACGTACTTGCAGACGGCATCCTGCACGCTGAGCTTGCCACGCTCCTGCAAGAGGAGGATGCCGGCCGCGGTGAACTGTTTGGTGATGGAGCCGAGGCGGAACTTGGTCCGCGGCGTGTTGGGGACTTCCAATTCGGCGTTCGCGAACCCGTAGCCCTTGCTCAGGAGCACGCGCCCGTCGCGCGCCACGAGGACCGCGCCGCTGAAGCGGTTCTGTTTGGCTAGACTGCTCAGGTAGTCGTCAACCTGCGCCACCCACTCGGGCGCGGGGGCAGTCTGCGCCGCGCCGCTGACGGCGACGAGGAGCGCGAGCGCGGTGAGCGCGGCCGCCCTCATGCCGGCATTTCTAATCGTGTTCATGGCTCTTCCACCCTCAGCTTTCGTGAGAAGATTCGTTGTCTTACCCCGTACGAGACAGCACGGCCCGGTGTTCGCATTCTACGATATAACGGCGCGTGCGCCCGTTTATTACGCGAGACTGCCCCGTTCTGTTTTCTCTTTGAGCCCGTCGCCGAGTAATCGGATGCCGAGAACGAAGAAGAAGATGGCGAAGGCCGGGGCGAGGATGACGAGCGGCTGGCGCGCGAGCAGGTTGCTGTCGCTCGCCTCGGCCAGCATGTTGCCCCAGCTGGCCTCCGGCGCTTGCGGCCCCGCGCCGAAGTAGGAGAGCGCCGTCTCGGTCAGGAGGAAGAAGGGCAACATCAGCGTCGCCTGCACGACGAGCGGCCGCGCCGCGTTCGGCAGGATGTGGCGAAACAGTATGCGCGACTTCGACAGCCCCAGGCTCTCAGCCGCCAGGACGAACTCGCGCCTGCGCAGCGCCAGCACGAGCCCGCGCGTGAGGCGAGCCATCTCGGCCCAGCCGATGAGCGCGAAGATCGTGACCATCAGCAGCGCCGCCTGCCACGCGGGCAGGGCGAGCGGGAACGCGGCGCGCGCCGCCAGGATTAAGACCAGCGCCGGCAACGCCATCATCGCGTCGGCCACGCGCATCAGGACGGCGTCCAGCGCGCGCCCGCCGAAGCCCGCGACGCAGCCCAGGAAGATGCCGAGCGCGCTCGCCACGAGCGTCCCCAACGGGCCGACGACGAGCGAGAAGCGCGAGGCTACGAGCAGGCGCGAGAAGCGGTCGCGGCCCTGCCGGTCTGTCCCGAGCAGGCGCACGCGCGTCCCGTCCTCCGCGTCGCCGTCGCGCAGGCCGAAGAGGTGTCGGCGCGACGGGAAGAGGCCGAACAGCTTGTACGGGTAACCCGTCGTGAAGAGCGCGAGCGGGTGAGCGCGCGACGCGTCCTCGCCGTAGGTGCGCTGCAACGAGTCGACCAGCTTTCGTTCGTAGATGAAGGGCCGCGTGTGCCAATTTCCCTGCGCGTCGCGGAAGCTGATGGGGCTCGGCGGCGACATCTTCTCCCAGCGCGACTGCGCGCGGTAATCGTAAGGGGCCAGGAAGTCAGCGAAGACCGCGACCGCGTAGAAGAAGGTGATGATCGCGACTCCCGCGACGAAGCGCTTGCGGCGGCGCACGAATTTTAACCCGCGCGCCAGGCGCGAGCGGGGCCGCAACGCCTCCTGCCCCGCGGCCGGAAGGCCCGCGTCGTCCGCCCGCGCTGTCGCCGCTTTCGTCATCCTTTTTCAGGCGGCCGCGCGCGCGACCCGGCCCTCCTCTTCGCGCAGCCGCGGGTCGTTCAGTCTGAGCAGTATGTCCGCGACGAGATTGCCCGCGAGCACGGCCGTAGAGGTGACGAGCACGACGCCCATCAGGAGCGGCACGTCGCGGCTCGCGAGCGCGTCCACGCTCAGGCGGCCCAGCCCCTCGCGGTTGAAGACGCTCTCGACGATGACGGACCCGCTGATGAGCCCGCCCAGGCTGTAGCCGAAGATGGTAATCAGCGGGTTGAGCGCGGCGCGCAAGGCGTGGCGCAGGGTGACGACTCTTTCCGAGAGCCCCTTCGCGCGCGCCACCTGCACGAACTCTTCGCGGAGCGCCGCGCCTAAACCCTCGCGCACCTGTGCCAGAAAAATCGCCACGAGCGGGACCGCGAGCACGAACGCGGGCACGAGGAGGCTGAGCACCGACGAGGCCGCGCCCGCAGACTCGCCCCCGATGGCGAAGACGCCCGTGCGCGCTGCGAACGCCAGGGCGACGAGCGCCAGCACGATGCGCGGCGTCGAAGACGCGAGCAGGATGAGAGCCCCGCAGAGTTTGTCCCAGAGGCCGCGCGGCCGCCGCGCCGCGGCCGAGCCGAGCGCGACGGCCACGGCCCACGCCATCAGCATCGCCGCCGCCGCGAGCGCGAGCGACGCGGGCAGGTGTCGCCACAGGACCTGACTGACCGCCTGCCGCTTGGAGATGGACTCGCCCAACTCGCCCCGCGCCGCCCCCGCGAGCCAACGCGCGTACCGCACCGCGAGCGGCTGATCCAACCCGTAGACGCGCCGCTGCTCCGCAATCGTCTCCGGCCTCACACGCGCGTCGTTCAGCAAAGCCGACAGCGCGTCGCCCCCGGCGGCCGCCAACATCACGAACGTCAGCACCGACACGACCAGCAGCACGACGATTCCCTGCAACAGTCTTGAGACTATCAGTTTCAGCACGAGCGGAGTCGAAAGCCTTGAAGTCAGCCTGTGGCGGCCAAGAAAAGTTCACACGTTATCTACCATCTCTCCGCGACCGGCGACAAGAGGCGGCGGGAGCGGGCTAGCATTTCAACTCGCGAAGCGCGTGTGAGCGCGGACCGGCGAGTGAAGTATAATTCCTCCCCAAGCGTGCCTATGAGTCGTTTCTGATGTTAAATATCAGTTGGCCTGCTAATTGAGTAATGAGCCGAAAATTATCTTCAGACACGACCCTTTTCTTAAAGTTTGTGCTCCCCGGAATCCTTACCTTTGCCGGGGTGTTCATCTGCTTCATCTTCGTCTGGATAATAGCTTCCGGCCAAGGCTTCCACTTTATGGTGCTGGTTTTCTTGTATATCTGGGCGTGGGCCGCCGGCTTTTGGTGTCATATATTGATTCCCATTAAGGAGGTCAGTTTAGACGGCTATTCCGGGCACCTGTACATATCGAACTACCGCAGGGAAGTCGTAGTCCCGGTCTCGGAGATAAAAGACGTGCGGGAGACAGATCAGTACGGATACTTCTATTCCATCACCCTGACGTTCAAAAGGCCCACCGAGTTCGGGCGTAAGATCAAATTCCTGCCTTACCCGGAGTGGGGGCAGTCCTGGAGACGGAAGGAGCACTCACTCGTCGGGGAGCTAAAAAGGTTGGCGCAGGCACAGGATTACAGCGCCGGGAATACGTCCGGCGCGGGCTAACAACTTATTCAACCGGAGCGCGAGTTAGCGTGCCTTTCGTCTTGAACTTGCGTGATTCAGTCGTTGCGTGTGTGCCCGGTTAATTTCGAGAGGTATGTTGCTTCTCAACCCTTGTGACACATCCCAAAGGAGAAAGCATGCGTAAACAACTCGTAGCGTTGTTCTGCTTAGTTTTTGTGAGTGCGGTTATCAGTTCCGGGCAGGAGCGCACCGTGGTTCCCGTCTCGCAGCAGACGCCCGCGCGCGCGGAGGTGCTGGTGCTCGGGACTTACCACATGGCGAATCCGGGGCAGGACATCTTTAACACGAAGGCGGACGACGTGCTCGCGCCGAAGCGGCAGGCGGAGATGGCGCAGGTGATTGAAGTCCTGAAGAGATTCAACCCGACGAAGATCGCGGTCGAGCGCAACACGGGGGACAAGCGCATCGAGCGCGACTACGCGGACTACCTGGCCGGCAAGCACGAGCTGACGCGCAACGAGATCGAGCAGTTGGGCTTCCGCCTCGCCAAAGAACTCGGGCACAAGAGCGTCTACGCGGTGGACGCGGACGGCGAGTTCCCGTACCTGCACGTCGTCAATTACGCCAAGGCGACCGGCCGCACGAAGGAGCTGGACGCGATGAACAGCGAGGTCGCCGCGATGGTCAAGGCGCAGGATGAATACCTGGCTTCACACACCGTCCTCGAAACGCTGCTCTACTTGAACGCCGACGACAAGGTCACGCTGAGCCAGGGCCTGTACTACCGCATGGCGCACCTGGGAGAGCCGTACGACTGGGCCGGCGCGGACCTGATGGCCGACTGGTTCCGGCGCAACATGCGCATCTACAGCAACGTCGTGCGGCTCGCGGACTCGCCGAGCGAGCGCGTGCTGGTCATCTTCGGCTCCGGCCACCTGCCCTGGCTGCGATACAACTTCGACAGCGACCCCACGCTCCGCCTGCGCAAGCTCGCAGAGTTCGCCAGGTAAGGTCCGGGCCGAATCCTGCCGGCCGGCCGCGCCGCCTTTCAGGCGCGGCCCTTTGACATCCTCAGCGCGAGGCGATAAGTTCTCATCACTCACTTGAGAAAATTTAATCGCGAGGAGAGAAAGCTCAGAAGGCTTATGGCGAAGAGTGGGCATAAGGGCATCAGCCGCATAGACTGCCCGGAGCGGAAGACTGTCGGGTGGTACGTGCGGGTCAGGTTGAAGAACGTCACCAAATCGAAATTCATCAGCGACAAGGCGCACGGAGGCCGCGAGGCCGCGCTCGCGCGTGCGGTCGAGTGCCGCAACCAGTTGGAGAAGGAGTTGGGCAAGCCGCGCACGGACTGGGTCGTCGTCGGCGAGAACCCGCGCAACAAGAGCGGCATCGTCGGCGTGCGCCGCGCCGTCAAGAAGTACACGGGCAAGGACGGGCGCGTTTATTTGAACGAGGTCTACGAAGTCTCGTGGAACGCGGGGCGCGAGAGGCGCGGGCGCACGTCAGTGTCCATCACCAAGTACGGCGAGGCTGGGGCGTTCCGCCGCGCGTGCGCCATCCGACGGCAGAAGGAACAGTTGATGTACGGCAACGAGGTCGTCAGCAAGTGGGCGCAGGCGCTCGGCAAAGTCTGCGCCGCATAACACCTCAAGCGAGCAGAATGAAGCAATGATGAATGCGGGGTGATGAGTGATGAATTAAAGAAAGCGTTCTTGATTCATCACTCATCACCCCGCATTCATCATTTCTGCGGCTGGACAAGGCGTCCGCATCCGTGATTGAATCCGCCTGCCCGTGGCTTTTGTGCCAGACAGGCGCGTCCGACTTTGCCGAAGCTGACCAACTAACCAAGATGAAAATTTCAACGCCGGGACGTTCATCCCTTTTCGCCCTCCTCGCCTTCCTACTCCTGGCCGTCTCCTGCCAGCAGCAGCCGCAGCCGGCCTCGAACGCGCCGCAACCCCAGCAGCAGTCGCGCGAGCGCGTCGTCGGCACGCGCGGCGGCTCCATCACCTACAGGCTGACTTCGCCGCCGCAGACCTTGAACTACCTGATGGCGAAAGAGGAGTCTTCAATCGTCACGGCCTTCTACCTGTTGGGCGGCCGCCTGGTGGAGTTCGACCAGGACCAGCAGAAACACGTTCCGGGACTCGCGGAGTCATGGAAGTGGGCCGACGACAAGCGCACGCTCGAAGTCACGCTGCGCGACGGGCTCAAGTTCTCCGACGGGCATCAGCTAACGGCCGACGACGTGGCCTTCACGATGCGCGCCCTCTACGACGAGCGCACGCAGTCGCCCATCTTCCGCGACACGATGATGGTCGGCGGCAAGCAGATCGAGACGACCGCCGCGGACCCGCGACACCTGCGCATGGTCTTCCCCGAAGCGGTCGCCGCGCCCGAAGGCTACCTGTCGAACGTCGCCGTGCTCCCGCGCCACGCGCTCGAAGAGGAGTTCAACAAGGGGACGCTGAAGGACGCGTGGAACATTACGGCTGACCCGCAGCGCGTCGTCGGGGCCGGCCCCTTCACGGTCGAGGCGGTCACGCCCGGCGAGCGCGTACGCCTCAAGCGCAACCCGAACTACTGGAAAAAGGACTCGGCCGGCAACCAGCTTCCCTATCTCGACTCGCTCGTCATCGAAGTCGTCGCCGACATGAACAACGCCGTCGCGCAGCTTCAGCAGAACTCCATAGACATCATCGACCGCGTCCGCCCGTCGGACTACGCCGCGATGCTCAACCAGCAGGGCGGCGTGCGCGCCTACGACCTGGGGCCGGGCCTCGGCACGGATTACATCTGGTTCAACTTGAACGAGGGCACGCAGAACGGCAAGCCCGTCGTCGACCCAGTGAAGCGCGCGTGGTTCGCCGACGCGCGCTTCCGCCGCGCGGTCGCGCACGCCATCGACCGCGACGCGATTGCCAAGTCGAACCTGCAAGGGCTGGCGACGCCGCTTTACAGCTTCGTCTCGCCGGGCAACCGCGCGTGGTCCGCGACAGACATCCCGCGCGCCGAATACGATCTGGCGAAGGCGCGCTCTCTCTTACAGGACGCGGGCTTCGCCGTGCGCGGCACGCAGGAAGCGCCGGAGCTTTTCGACTCGAAAGGCAACCGCGTCGAGTTCACCCTGATAGTCCCCGTGGAGAACCAGCAGCGCGTCGACATGGCGACGGTGATACAGGAAGACCTGGGGAAGCTGGGCATCAGGATGCAGCCCGCGCCGATAGAGTTTCAGGCGCTGACGGCGCGCTGGTCGCAGTCTTACGACTACGACGCGGTCCTGCTCGGCGCGGGGGTGTCCGACCCGGACCCGTCCTCGTACACCAACTTCCTGCAAAGCGCGAGCGGGAATCACCAGTGGTATCCGAAGCAGCCGAAGCCCGCGACCGAGTGGGAGGCGCGGCTGGATCAACTGGACGCGGAGCAGGCCCGCGAGCTGGACCCCGCGCGCCGCAAAGCCATCTTCCGCGAAATCCAGGCGATTATCGCGGAGCAGATGCCCGTCATCCCCATCGTCGCGCGCCACATCACCGCCGCCGCCAACACGCGCATAGGCAACTACCGCCCAGGCACGATTCTCCCGTACTCACTGTGGAACGTCGAAGAACTGTTTATAAGGCAAAAGTAAAAAGGTAACAGGCAAAAGAGAGGCGGGGAACCACTGTTGATAAAAACGTGGCTCCCCGCCTTACTTACTTTTACCTTTGTACTTTTGCCTTCCTTAGTTGACCTGTCGCCACAGCACCAACATGGAGTGTGCCAGTTGCGCGCGGGTGATGGCGCTCTGGGCCTGGAACTGGCCGCCCTCGGCCGTCATCAGTCCCTTGTCGAGCGCGACCGCGACGTAGCCGCGCAGGGTGGCCGGGACCGTGTTGGCGTCCTTGACCCAGGAGGGCAGCGAGTAGGTGGCCTCAGCCTCGGCCTGTAGGCCGGCGGCGCGGACCAGCGCGACCGCGGCCGCGAGGCGCGTGGCGTAATCGTCGGGCCGGAACTTGCCGCCGGGCGAGGCGTCCGGGAAGAGTGCCCCGCCCGGCGCGCTCTGCACGCTCTCCACGCCGAGCATCGTCTCCCTGTCCGTCACGTCCGTGAAGCGCGGCCTGGCCGGCAAGTACTGCGGGACCTTCCCGCCGCGCAGGAGCGTCGCGGCCAATTCCGAGCGCGTGACGCCGAAGCCCGGGCGGAAGTGCGGGCCGATGGGCTTCATCACGTAGGAGCGCAGGACGGCTTGAATCTCCGCGCGCGACTCCGGGCTCAGCCCTCCGATGTCGCTCAAGGGCGCGTACTCCGCGCGCGTCACTTCGAAGAGGCCGAGCACGGCCTGTGTCGCGCCCGCGGCCTGCGAGACCTGCAAGCGCAGCAGCGCGCCGGCCGCCTCCCTGACCGTGTAGCCCTCGCGCTTGCCCGTCAGCCCCGGCCGGTTCTGCGTGTTCACGTCCACCTTCGACCCGTCGGGGTTGAAGACGGAGAGGGCCAGGTCGTTCAGGCTCACGAGCGGCCCCCACGAGGTGCCGACCGAGGCGAGCACTGCGTCTGCGGGGACGTTGACGTTGACGCTGTAGCTGCCGAGCGGCGAGACGTAGCCGTTAATCTGCTCGGCCGTGTCGGTGACGAAGCTGACCTGCCCCTGGTCGAGCGTCGCGCGGAACATCCCCATGCGCCTTTCGGGGAACGCCGCTTCGAGCACGGCCGCGTGCGCGTTGAGCATCCCCGCGCCGACCTCGTGCTGGAAGTAGCCGGGCAGGGGCGTGGCCGTGCGTTGCAGTATGTCGCGGATTTGCCTGGGCGTGAGCGCGGGGTTGGCTTCGAGCATCAGGGCGATGGTGCCGGCCACCTGCGGGGCGGAGAAACTGGTCCCGCTCGCCGTCGTGTAGAAGGGAAGCTCTGCCGGCGCGAGGCGGTCCTTGTCGGCCTCTATCACGCCGAGCGTCCCCGTCACGCTCGCGCCCGTCACACGCAGGCTGACCACGTCCACGCCCGGCGCGACGATTGTCGGCTTGAAGAGCGCGCTCCCCATGTCGCCGCGCGAGGAGAAGTTCGCAAGCCGTCCGCGCTGGTCCGTCGCCCCGACGCTGACGACCCAGGGGGCGACCGCGTAAGGGTTCAAGGTGTGCTGGCCCGACCCCGTGTTGCCCGCCGAGAAGACCACGTTGACGCCCCTGTCCGCGAGCATCTTCGTGGCGACGTTGACGGGGTCGTTCGTGTCGAAGACCGTGTTGGCCGAGAAGCTGCAATTGACGACGCGGACCTTGAGCGACGCGCCGCGGCTCAGGATGTAGTCGAAGCCCGCGAGCACGTAGCTGAGATTGAGGTCGCCCGCGCTCAGGCCCAACAGGTTCACGCCGGGCGCGATGCCGTTGTACTTGCCGCCCGAGCGCACGCCGTTGCCGGCGATGAGGCCCGCGACGAACGTCCCGTGCCCGTAAGCCTGGTCCGTGCTCGGCAAGCCCTCGGCGTTGATCGGCTCGATGAACCCGGCCGAGACGCTCTGCGTGTCGGCGAGCTTGACGTTCTGAAGGACGCGGCCCGAAAGGTCTGCGTGCGTCCCGTCGAGCCCCGTGTCGAGCACGGCGACCGTCACGCCGCGGCCCGTCAGGGGCACGCCGATGTTCTTCTTCGTCAAGTCCCCGTCGCGCCGCACGCGCTCGCCGCCCGCAATCGCGAGGTACGGGTCAATCGTCGGCTGGAGCGTGCGGTTGCCGTAGATGGAGCGGACCGAAGGCAGGTGCGAGATGCTGACGATCTGGCTGCGGCGCGCGGTGAGCGCGATGACGGGCAGCTCGCGGTAGAGCGTGCCGCCGAGCACGCCTATGTTCCGCAGGTCCGCGAGGTCCGTCTCCGTCGGCTTCTGGTGGTAGACGACGATGGCGTTGACGTTGCTGTCGTCCGTCATCTCGTCCAGGAGGACGGCGAACTCCGGGTCAACGCTCTGCAAGCCGCGCATCCCGAAGTCCTTGATGCCGTCGGCTGAATTCTCCGTGAAGGTGTCCGCGCCGGTAATGGTGATGCCGTCCGCGCCCGAGATGGTGATGCCGTCAGCGCCGGTAATCGTGATGCCGCCCGGAGTGACGCGGCGCACCTGCCCGTCGGCTCCCGTGATGGTGATGCCGTCCGCGCCCGAGATGGTGATGCCGTCAGCGCCCGTCGCGGTGATGCCGTCGGCGCGGCGAATCTGGCGGTTGTCCGCGCCGGTCGCGGTGATGCCGTCCGCGCCGGTCGCCGTTATCCCGTCCGCGCCGGTGGCCGTGATGCCGCTCGGCCTGCGTATGATGACGGAGTCTGCACGGTTGCGGGTGCCGTCCGCGCCCGTAATCGTGATGCCGTCCGCGCCCGTCGCGGTTATCCCGTCGGCTCCCGTAATGGTGATGCCGTCGGCCCCCGTCGCGGTGATGCCGTTGCTCCCGGTGTAGGTGAAGCCGTCCGCGCCGGTCGCGGTTATCCCGTCAGCGCCGGTGGCCGTGATGCCGTCGGCCCCGGTGGCGGTGATGCCGTTCGGGACGAAGTAGAGGAAGTTGTCCGCGCCCGTGATGGTGATGCCGGAGGTGCCTACGTATTGGATGCCGTCCGCGCCCGTAATCGTGATGCCGTCCGCGCCCGTGATCGTGATGCCCGCGCGCACCGATCCGAGGCAGAGCAAGAAGACCAGCGCGAGAGCGGTGGCTTGTCGGGTTCTCTGGGCGATGCTCATACTTTTTACAAAATCCGACCCTGACGGGTGGCTGCTTCCAAGTTTGCACTCGTGGCTGCGGGCTAACTGCCTTTAGCGAGGAGGGGAATCAACGGCATGTGGTCAGAAATTCTGGGCCACACGGAGCCCCCTAGTTTACTCCGAATCGGGTCCGCCGCCTGTTACGAATTCCTGGGCCGAGTCTTGCATTTTCGTTACAATCTCCGGCCCCAATTTCAAGCGATTAACTCGCGGTAAATCTTCTGCGTCTCGGGCGCGGGCTCCACGCCCAACTCTTTCTTGAGCAGCCGGCGCAAAGTCTCGTACTGCTCGCGGACCGCGTGACGATTACCCTGCCCGGCGTGCGCGCGCATGATCATGCAGTGCACGTCCTCGCGGTAGGGGTCGTCGCGCAGGATTTCCTGTGCCAATTGTAAAGAGCGCGACCAGTCTTCGGTCTTCTGGGCGACGGCTGCGAGGGCTTCCAGGAGGCGCAGGTGCTGCTCGCGGTAATAGGAGCGCGGCTCCTCGACCCAGTCGTCGTAAGCGCCCTGCATGAAGTCGCCGCGGTAGACGTTGATGGCCGCCTCGTAAGAGGCGATGCAGCGGTCGAAGTCGCGCGCGCGGCGCGCCGTCTCGCCCTCACTGACCAGCCGGTCGAACTCTTCCGTGTCGATGTAGTAGGAGAAGTTCGGGTTCAACTGGTAGTCGCCGTCGCGGTAGAGCAGGAAGTTCTGCTTCAGGGGCTGGTTGCTGTTCAGCGCCTTGCGTATGTGCGAGACGGTCGGGTGGAAATTCTTCTCGACGGCCTCGAAGTCTGCCTCGCCCCAGAAGGTGTCGATGATGGTGTCCTTGGAGGCGCGGCGGTGGCGGCGCGAGGCTATGAAGCAGAGGATGTCGCGCGCGCGCTTGGTCGTCCAGGCGTCCGCCGCGAGCGGCCTCAAGGGGTCGCGGAAAATCTCCACGGGGCCGAGCATGTTGATCGTCAAATCCGTGACGGCCTGCGGCGCGAGCGTTTCGATTGAGCGCTGCGGCTCCGTCGCTCCCCTTTGCACGACGCGGCCCGCGGCGGCCGCCAGTTGCTCGCGCACGTCCGAGGGCAGAAGCTCCGCGGCCTCGGGCTGGCTGAAGAGCGGCGTGTTGTTGAGCACCTCGCGCTGGAGCCAGTACTCGTAGTCGTAGCGCGCGGCCAGGTCGAGCGTGCGCCTGAGGTGTTCGAGCATCTCGCCCTCGCGCCCCGCTGCGAAGTCGCAGGCGGCGAGCGCGACCGAAGCCTGCGCCTCGTAGTAGTAGAACCCGTGCTCGTGGAAGTACCGGAGCGCGGGCTCAAGGTCGCGACGTGCGGCGGCGTGGTCGTTTTGTGCCAGAAGCACGCGGCCGCGCGAGAGCATGGCCGTGCGGCTCCCCATCTCGTTGCCCGCGGAGACGCGCGCTTCGACCAGGCGGTCGAGCAGCCCGCGCGCAGCGCCCAGATTTCCGAGTTGCAGATTGAGCACGGCCTGCTCGTCGAGGAGTTCGCAGCGGACCAGGTCAATCCCGGCCTCGTCGTAGGCGCGCGCGGCGCGCTCGTAGAACTCGGAGGCGCGCGCGGCGTCCGAGCGTTCGCGGTAAAGGTTGCCGTAGGTCTCGAAGGCTTCGGCAAGCGAGACGACGAGGTTGAACTGCTGGCAGCATTCGAGCGCGTCTTCGAGGTGCTTTTCGCAGGATTCGATCTCGCCGCGGTAGAGGTAGCAGCGGGCCATGTTGAGGTGCGCGGTCGCCTCCTGCGGCATGGGCGGCAGGTTGCGCCCGTCGCGCAGCATGCGGCGCAGCCACCTGAGCGCCTCGCCGAAGTCGCCGCGAATCATCGCGGGCAGGCCCAGGTTGTGCGCGATGAGCCGCGCGTAATGCTCGTCGTTTCTCTCCTCGGCCAGTTGCAGTGCTTCACGAAACTCGCGCTCGGCGGCCGTCCACTCGCCCGTCGCCGTCAGGCACAGGCCGCGCGTGTTGCCGCACTTGATGAGCACGGCCGAGCGCTCGTCGGTCAACTCAATGGCGCGGTCAAGGTAGGTGAAGGCTTGCGCGCAGTCGCCGCGGCGGCGCGAGATGGTCGCGAGCGAGTGCAGGGCTTCGGCCTCGCCTTCGGTGTCGCCGCGCTCGTGCAGGAGCGCCGCGGCGCGGCGGAAGTGCGCCTGGGCCGCGTCGTACTCGCCGCGCAGGCGCGCGACCTCTGCGCGGTGTGCGAGCGCGCGCGGGTGCGCTTCGAGAATCTGCTGCGGGATGGCTTCGGCCGAGGAGACGAGCGAGGAGAGCGCGCCCGACGCTATCCACTCGCCGCCGTGCGCGGCGACGACGCGGGCCGCGCGCTCGAAGTCTTCGGCTTCGAGCAGGTGGCGCATGGCCTGCTCCCACGCGCCGAGGCCGATGAAATAGTCCGCGTAAAGTCTGTGCTCGGCGGCGAGCCCCGCGCGCCCCAGTTCAGTCCGAAGGCGGCGGCGCAGGAAATCTCTGAAGAGCGGGTGCAGGCGGTACTCTTCGCCGCGCTCGTCCGAAGCGACGGTGATGAAGACGTTGCGGCGCACGAGCGCGGGCAGCAGCGTGCGGCAGTTCGCCTCCGGGTAAACCTTCGTGCAGATGCCCGTCTCGACGCGGTCCAGGAGCGAGATGCGAAGCAGCATGCTCTGCACGTCTTCCGACTCGTCGGCGAAGACCTCCTCTGCGAAGTAGTCGAAGATGTCGCGCTCGGACTGGCGCAGGATTTCGACGAGGTCGGGCGCTTCGCCCTCGCGGCGGCCTTCGGCGAAGGCGCGGCGCTGTGCCACCTGCCGGACCAATTGCAGCGCCGTTATCCAGCCGTGCGTCCGCTCGCGGTACTCGGACAACTGCTCCGGCGTCAACTCCAAATCGAAGACCTTGCGGAAGAGTTCCTGCGTCTCCTCGTCCGTGAAGAGCAGCTCGTTGCGGTCAACGACTGTGAGCGAGGCCTGCGAGCGCAGGCGCGCGAGCGAGAGCCGCGGCAAATCGCGCGAGATGATGATGACGTGCAGCACGTCCGGCAGGTAGGCGAGCAGGCGGTCGACGACGGCGTGCACGGCCGTGTCAGCGCCGAGGTGGTGGTAATCGTCAAGCACGACGATGAGCTGCTGCTCGACCCGCTCCAGGACTTCGTTCAAGAGCACGTCGACGGCGCGCTCGGGCTGGCGCGCGAGCTCATCCGCGGACTGCTGCAAGTAGGAGAACATCACCTCGCCGAAGTTCGGGACTGACTGCTTGATGCCGTGCGTCAGGTAGCCCAGGAAGACGAAGGGGTCGGCGTCGGTGTGGTCTAGTTGATACCAGACGAACTGGCGCGCGTGCGTGCGCACGAAGTCGGCGACGAGCGTGGTCTTGCCGGAGCCGGCGTTGGCCGTGACGAGCGTGACCGGGTGGGCCAGATTCGCGAGCAGGCGCTCGGTCAGGCGCGGGCGCGAGAGCAGCGCCGGGGCTGGCCGCGGCGGCAGCAGTTTGGTGCGCAGGAAGAAAGGCGTCTGCGCCGGGAGCCCCTGGGCTGGCGGCGGCGCTCCTCCTCCTTCTGCGTTCTGGGATGCGTTGGGAAGCGGCCTCTGTTCCATCAACCTGTGCCTCGCAGGTCTCGCGGGAGACGCCAGCTTATCACAGCGAAACCCCTGCAATCCACGAGTCGGGCCGGGCGCAGTAATCGTGCCTTCCGCCGCCGGGAGCGGGGGCGGCGAGGGCCTCGTGCTGTCCGTTTGCATCGGGGTCATGCGAACGTCTCGGAGCCTTCTCTTCTTCAGAGCGTATAGCCGTGCCGCTGCCGCACGGTCCGTTTCCTACGGAGCTTCTGTCTGATGGCGACCAGTTGCTCGGCGGCGATGGCGTTTTCGGCCTCCGCGAGCACGCGCCCCATCGCGTCGAGTGTGGCGGCGCGGCCGCGCGTCTGCTTCAACGCGGCCGACGCCTGGGCCTCGGTCAACCCGTAGCCCGCGAACAGTCGTTTCGTCTCCAGCTCGGTGAAAGAGAGCGTGGGCTCTTCAATCACGCACAGGGTCTGCTTCGAGCGCATGCGCCACAAAGGGGCGGGCGGGAGACTGCGGCCCGTGATGAGCACGTGCGCCTCGGCCGGCAGGAGCGGGAGCAGCCGGCGGAAGAACGGCACGACCCACTGCGCGTCGTAAACCAGGTGCAGGTCGTCAACGACGATTAAGAGCGGCTCGCCCTTCTGCTCCAGCAACTCGTAGACGAAAGCCTCGGCCAGCAGAGGGATGTCTTCGAGGGTCGCGACCTCCACCATAGTCATCAGCGCTTGCCTGCCGAACTCGGGCCGCCACTGGCGCACGCTCTCGACCAGGTACTTGAAGAAGACGGAGAGATCGCCGTCGGTCGCGTCGACCTTGTACCAACTGACGCGGCGGCTGCAGCGGCGCGCGAAGTCAGCGGCGAGCATGGTCTTGCCGGTGCCCGCGCGGCCGTTAATGATGGTCGAGGTGCAGTTACTGAGGCTGCCGTGAAGCATGTTCAGGAGGCGCGCGCGCGACAGTCGCGGCTCGACCGGGGGGGTCGTGATTTTGTCGAGGATGATCTGCATGGTCTTTCGAGTCTCCCTGAGACCGCCAAATGTCAGACAGGCCGATGAGGATTCGCTTGTGTTGCCGGTTGCCGTGTACATCGCCGTGCCGTCAATCGGGTGGTTGCCTGGACCGGCGCGGGGCTGTCTTGCGCTGCGGGCCGCCGCGGCCGGTCAGTGTCTGCGCGGTTGTGTCCGCCCGACTTCCTTCAAATCTTCGACGCGCCAGGGGGTCGGCCTGCCCAGGGAGGTCAGGAAGCCCCGCGCGTCCGTCTCGTAAAGCGGAGGCCCCGCGAATTCCCAGGCCAGCGGGTCGTAGAGCTTGAAGAAGCCGTACTTCCCGCCCCGCTCGGCCACGAGTTCCCGCCCGTCAGGAAGCGCGTACAGGCCACACTCTTTAATCTCCCCCGACTGCATCGCCACCTCCATCCTCCCCGCCAGTTAGGACGGGGGTTTCGCCCGCGCCAGTCCAGGGGTTTGAGCCCGCCTTCGGCCCCCTGAACTGTTAAGGATTCTAAAGAGCCGCCCTTGAGGAATTCTTGAGTTGTTGAACAGATTCGGAGGGAATTGGGTAGCCAAGCGGGGCTTAACCTGAGTATTTCAACACTTACGCCTTCGGCGACGGCCCGGATAAAAAATTTACAGGGACGGATAAATTCAAATTTTTGATTGATTTTCACCTCACAGAACGGTTAAGCTCTGTGGCTCGTGAAGCCTCTCTCCTCGCCGGTGTCCGCCCTGCTCTCCCCGGCGATACTTTCGCGCACACCACCACCCAGCCGCGCGAGGGGTGCTCACAGCAGCTTGGAACATTTGTGACTAGGAATCTGTCTAAAACAGTGACAACAAGCCCTGAATCAGGCTCAATGCAGCTTCCGTCACCGGATCGAGTGCATTTACTCCGGGGATGAGTATTTCGCCTGTAGAAGTTGCACCTGGCATGCTAATGTCGCCTGTTACCGAGGATTGCTGTTGAGATAGTGGTTTCGTTGCGCCGGGTATCAGTATATCGCCCGCAAAAGCAGAGAAAGCAAGAACCAGCGTCAAAACCACTGTGGCGCAAAAACGTTGAAGTTTTTTCATTAGGTTACTCCTAGATACTTCTTGTAAGCAGAGAAATGGTCGAGCGTTAAGGCTGACTAGGCCATGAGCGAACGCATGATAGCACTGTATCAAGCCAAAACATTCCCAGCAATCCATCTTGCAAAATGTAGAAAGGTGTAAGCCTCACATGAACTTAATCTCTCGACTTCTCCGACAGATAGACACTGCCGCCCTGGGTTCCGGTGAGCGTGCACTCTTACGCTGCCAACTGGCAAAAGAACTGGAAGACCTGGGTAACTACGAAGCCGCTCGCACGGCGATGGGTGAGTTATGGCAGCGCATCGGAGAGCGCCCGCAGATTGACAATCTTGACCAAATCACTGCCGCAGACGTGTTGTTGCGTGCTGGGGCCTTGTCAGGATGGATTGGCAGTTCTAATCAGGTCGAAGGCGCGCAAGAGGTAGCGAAGAACTTGATCAGCGAGAGCGTCACGATCTTTGAAACCTTGCAACAACCGAAGAAGGTAGCTGAGGCGTATGTCGATCTCGCAATTTGTTATTGGCGTGAGGGAGCCTTTGATGAAGCGCGCGTGACGCTGCAAGAAGCTTTGAGCAGACTCACTGACGAAGACAATGATCAAAAAGCACGGGCTTTATTGAATAGTGCTATTGTTGAAGTCTCAGCGATCCGATTTTACGACGCTCTTCGCATCTTTACTGAAGCCTCGACTTTGTTCGAAAAGAGCCAGAACCACCCATCTAAAGGTAGATTTCACCTTAGCCATGCTGCCCTACTGAAGAAACTCGGTGTAGCGGAACAGCGTGAAGATTATACAGACCGTGCTTTGGTCGAGTATGCAGCCGCGAGCTATCACTTCGAGCAAGCTGGGCAAACGCGCTTCCGGGCCGCAGTCGAGAACAACTTAGGATATTTATTCTTCGTTAAAGGGAAGTTCAAAGAAGCTCACGAGCATCTTGACCGTGCACATCTGCTTTTCACCGGCCTCAAAGATGGCATGTATACGGCGCAGGTGGATGACACACGCGCTCGCGTATTTCTCGCTCAGAAGAGAAATTCAGAAGCTGAAAAAATTTCTAGCGCTGCTGTTCACATACTGGATAAAGGCGATGAGCAGTCGCTGTTGGCGGAGGCTCTGACGACGCATGGGGTGGCGTTGGGGCGGTTGGGGCGGTATGAGGAAGCGCGGTTGACGTTGGATAGGGCGATGGGGGTGGCGGCGCAGGCGGGTGATAGTGAGGGCGCGGGGGTGGCGGCGCTGACGATTGTTGAGGAGTTGGGTGAGCGCCTCAACGTTGAAGAGATGACGAATCTCTACACGCGGGCGGACGAGTTGCTGGCTAAGACGCAGAACTCGGAGACGCTGGCGCGGCTGAGGTCGTGTGCGGGTCGTGTTTTGGAGGCGGGGCGCGGGCGCATCAGGGGGGCGGCTTCCCCTAAATTCATTTACGCGGACGAGCGGACGGGCGAGCTTCTACGCGAGGCCCACGAAATCGCGGGCACGCAAGCGCCCGTGCTGATTACGGGCGAGACCGGGACGGGCAAGGAGTTGGTCGCGCGCATGCTTCACGAGTGGAGCGGGCGCGCGGGACGCTTTGTGGCGGTCAACTGTGCGGCGCTGACGGAGACGCTGTTCGAATCCATCCTGTTCGGCCACAGGAAAGGCAGCTTCACGGACGCCGTCCGAGACAACGTGGGCGTCGTGCGCCAGGCCGCGGGCGGGACGCTCTTTTTGGACGAGATCGCGGAGCTGAGCCCTGCGAACCAGGGCAAGCTTCTGCGCCTGATAGAGTACGGCGAGGCGCACGCGGTCGGCGCGGCCGAGCCGGAGCGCGTGGACGTGCGAATCGTCGCCGCGACCAATCGGAGTCTTAAAGAGTTGGTCGCGCAGAGGCTGTTCCGCGGCGATCTGTTTTACCGCCTCAACACTTTCCCGGTCGAAATCCCGCCGCTCAGAAAGCGCCCCGAAGACGTCTCCGCGCTGGCCGCACACTTCGTCAAAGAGTTCTCGGAACTGCACAACAGGCGCGTGAGGTTCACGCCCGCGGCCCTCGAAGCGCTGCGCCGCCTGCCGCTCAGAGGCAACGTGCGCGAGTTGCGCTCGCTGGTCGAGCGGACCATCCTGACCTCCGCTGACGGGAGGGAAGTGACGCTGGAAGACGTGGAAGTCCTCGCGGCCAGGCAGACGAACAAGGCCGCGCTCGGCAACGCCTGGGCGGGCTGCTCGTTCGAGGAGGAGGTGCTGACCTACGAGGCGAAGCTGATCAGGCTCGCGCTGGAGAACGCGAAGGGCAGCGTGACGAGCGCCGCGCGGCTGCTGGGCATGACTCACCAGCGGCTCTCGGCCATGCTTCAGGGGCGGCATAAAAATTTGCTCCCCGCAAAAAAACCCGCGCAGCCGCGCAAGCGCAGTCTTATTACCAAATACTGAGGCCCGAGGCGGGCGTCGTCGTATAAATTCTTCTCTGCACGTTTTCCTCACCACCCGAAAAGCCAATCAAAACGCGCCGCAGGCCCTGTGGCCCGCTTCGTGCAATACCCGCAGGCGTGCGCGGCGGTTGACCTAGCGCGCACGCGGAAGGAGCCCGCGTGCGCAGCTGTTCTCCATCTCAGTTCGACCCTGCCGCAAACTGTCTCTACGACTTCGCAGAGGGTTGCCGGCGCTCTGTGCATTCTCACAACCCTCCGCGTTGAAGGCCGCAAAAGCTTTACCGAGTTACATAAAAATAGGTGCTCGAAACGCAACGCTCGCGCGTGTAGACCTTCGCCGAGCCTGCGGCCCTGGCACCGCTTTGCGGCCGCTTGCCGTATCAGACAAAACCATAAGGACGCCCGCCGATGAGAAGAAGAGAAGAGTACCGAGCCAAGGTCACAGACGATAACGGCCTCACACGCGGCCGTGTCCCCTGCCCGCTCCTGAGTGAGCTGGGGGCGCGCGCAGGCGACCACCTGACTTTCCGCCTGGACGAGTCGAACAATGTCGTGATGAGTCTCTCGCGCCCGAGAAGGAAAGCGGGCAAGAAATCCGGCGGCGGGCGCAAGGCCCGCAAGGGCCGCTGAGGAGGATTTCGGTTGGGGCGTGCGGACAGGGTGGGCCGTGCGCCCCTGGCCGGCACGGTTCCGCCTTGCACTCATTGGGCGCCGAACTGTGCCGCGCACGCGGGGCCGCTGCGCCGTAAAAGGGTGGAGCGCGGCGGCCCCGCCCCTAAAGGCAAAAGGTAAAAGGGAAGACCAGGGGTCTGCCCTTTGTCTTCCCTTTCGCCTTTTTACTTTTCCTTTTGCCTTACTTCTCCGCGCCGAGGCCAGTGTTGGCGCGCACGGTCAGCTCCGAGAACTTCTCTTCGGCGTGCCGCTCGCGCCCGAGCAGTGTCCCTATGACGGCACCCAGAAAACCTAGCGGGATGCTGACGATGCCCGGGTTCTCCAGCGGGAAGAGGGGGGCGCTCTGTATAAGGTGACGGCCCACCGTCAGCGTCGGCGGGTCAACCGTCATGATGCTCGGGCTCAGGATAATCAGGACGAGCGACGAGACCAGCCCGGTCGCCAGCCCCGCGACCGCGCCCTTCGTGTTGAAGCGCTTCCAGAAGAGTGACAGGATGATGACCGGCAGGTTGGCCGAGGCCGCGACGGCGAAGGCCAGGCCCACCAGGAACGCGACGTTGATACTCTGGCCGAGCAGGATGGCGATGAGAATGCTGACCACGCCGACGACGAAGGCTGTGACGCGCGCGACCCTCACCTCCTCGCCGGGCTTGCGCTCCGTGCCCCTGTGAATGACGTTCGTCCAGAAGTCGTGCGCGAACGAGGTCGAGGCCGAGATGGTCAGCCCGGCGACGACCGCGAGGATGGTCGCGAAGGCTATGGCCGAGATGAAGGCGAAGAAGACCTCGCCGCCGAGCGACTGCGCCAGGAGCGGCGCGCTCATGTTGGTCCCGCCGTGCCTGGCTATGTAGTCGCGCCCGATGATGGTCGCCGCGCCGAAGCCCAAGAACGTCGTCATGATGTAGAACGCGCCGATGAGGAACATCGCCCAGACGACACTCGTCCGCGCCGTCTTCGCGTCCGGCACCGTGTAGAAGCGGACCAGGATGTGCGGCAGCCCCGCCGTCCCGAAGACCAGCGCCATGCAGAGCGAGATGAGGTCAATCACGCCCCAGGGCTTGCCCGCGAAGTAGTAGAGGCCCGGCTGTAGAAAGTTCTTCGTCACGGCCGCGCCGGTCTTCGCGTCCGTGTAAGTGACGTTGCTGATGGCGTCGAAGAACCGCCCGAAGCTGAAGCCGAAGTGGCTCAGGACGAGGATACTCAGGAGCAGCGTCCCAGACATCAGAAGTATCGCCTTGATGATCTGCACCCAGGTCGTCGCCAGCATCCCGCCGAAGACGACGTAGACGATCATCAGGATGCCGACGCCCACGACCGCCAGGTTGAAGCTGATGCCTGGGACCAGGAGGCTCACGAGCGCGCCCGCGCCCACCATCTGCGCGATCATGTAAAAGGTCGAGACCGTGAGCGTGCTCAGGGAGGCCATCGAGCGCACGGGCCGCGGGCTCAGGCGGTAGGCCAGCACGTCCGCCATCGTGTACTTGCCCGCGTTCCTCAAGGGCTCCGCGACGATCAGGAGCACGGTCAGGTAGGCCACGAGGAAGCCCACCGAGTAGAGGAAGCCGTCGTAGCCGTTGAAGGCTATGAGGCCCGCGATGCCCAGGAACGACGCGGCGCTCATGTAGTCGCCCGCGACGGCCAGCCCGTTCTGCCAGCCGGTAATCTTGCGGCCCGCCGCGAAAAAGGCTTCGGCGCTCTGCGAGCGGCGCGCGGCCCAGTAAGTGATGACGAGCGTGACGGCGACGAAGCCGAGGAACATCAGGAGCGCGGTTGACATGTTACTTGTTCCCCCCTCGCCCTTCGTCCAGGTCGCTGACAATCTTCCGCGCCATGCGGTCGTGGCGGCTCGCCGCGCGCACGTAAAGCAGCGCGATGACCCAAGCCATGAAGAACTGCGAGAGCGCGAACAGGTACGCGACGTTGACTGAGCCTACGACGCGCCTGTTCATGAACTCCGGCGCGTAGCCCACGAGCAAGGGCAGCGCGAAGTAGTAGACGATGAAGAAGACGCACGCCGGGACGATGAACTTCACCTTCTCTTTGACGAGCCTTCGGAAGCCCTCGCTCGCGGCCACGCGGTCCCAGTTGACCACGTCGCGGTCCTCGTCCGCCGTCAGCTCGTGCGTGGGCTTCCCGCCCTCGCGCCCCAGCGGCGCAACGTCCGTCGCCGCGCCGACCTCGGGCGTCGCGTCATGCACCACCTCGCCCGATTTATTTTCGTCGCTCGCCATTATTCTTTTCGCTCCTGATGACGGTCCAAGTAATCCAGCAGGACGTTCGACATCACCTTGACGCCGACGACCAGGCTCTCTTCGTCGATGTCGAAGTCGGCGGTGTGCCAGGCGGCGGTGATGCCGCGCGCGCGGTTGCCGACGCCGAGGAAGTAGTAGAAGCCTGGAACGACGCGCTGGTAGTAGGCGAAGTCTTCGGCCGGCATGAGCGGCTTGATGGGGGTCAGGTTCTTGTCCCCGACCACGCCGCGAATCGTCGGCAGCGTCTCGTCGACGAGCGCCGGCTCGTTGTAGGTGACGGCCGCGTTCTCCTCGAACTCCAACTCGAACGTCGCGCCGTAGGCCGCCGTGATGTTCTGTATCGTCTCGCGCATCAAGGCTTGCGCGCGCTTGCGCACCTCCTCGTTGAGCGTGCGCATGGTGCCTTCCATCTTCACTTCGCCCGCGATGATGTTGAAGCGGTTGCCGCCGTGTATGCTCCCGACGGAGATGACGAGCGGCTCCAGGGGGTCTATCCGCCGGCTGCGGATCGTCTGCAAGGCCGTCACGCATTCGGCCGCGACGACGACCGCGTCCACGCCCGCGTGCGGCTGCGCGCCGTGACTGCTCTTGCCGCGCACCGTGATGACGAAGCGGTCGGACGAAGCCATCGCGGGGCCCGAGTGGTAGCCAATCTGGCCCGCCTCCAGTTGCGGGTACGTGTGCAGGCCGAAGATGGCCGCGGGGCGCGGGTTCTCCAGCGCGCCCTCTTTAATCATCAGCCGCGCTCCGCCCTCCTCGCCCGGCGGCGGCCCCTCCTCCGCGGGCTGGAAGATGAA
The DNA here is from genome assembly GCA_035563515.1 of Pyrinomonadaceae bacterium. Taxonomy (GTDB): domain Bacteria; phylum Acidobacteriota; class Blastocatellia; order Pyrinomonadales; family Pyrinomonadaceae; genus QHXM01. Next base: position 27,877 of record DATMVE010000015.1, on the reverse strand, counting down.
CTTGATCGTGCCGGAAATCTCCCCGCGCATCTTGCTCAAGACTTCCGCCACGCCCAGTTCAACGGTCGTGTGCGCGTCGTGCCCGCAGGCGTGCTTCACGTTCGGAACCTTCGACTTGTACGGCACGTCGTTGACTTCCTGAATCGGGAGCGCGTCCATGTCTGCGCGGACGGCGACAACGGGGCCGGGCTTCGCGCCCCTCAGCAGCGCCGTCACGCCGTATTTCCCCACACCCGTCTTCACGTCTTCGAGGCCGAGCGCGCGCAAGCGCTCGGCGACGACGCGCGAAGTCCGCTCCTCGCGGTTCGAGAGCTCCGGGTTCATGTGAAAGTCGCGGCGGAGCGCGACGAGTTGGGGGCGCAAACTCTCTGCCGCCTGCGCTATCTTCTGCGCGCGCGCCGCGTCCGCGCCGCCGTTCGCGGACGACCGCCGCACCGCGGGCGACGCGAGCAACGCCGGCAGCATCGCCAGCGCCAGAATTGAAGCGAGCTTTCGTTTCATAAAAACGCACCCGAGGCGTCGCCGTAGAAAATTCATGCGCCCGGTAATTTTTAAAGGCTACCAAAATCGGTCGGACAAGCTCGCGCGAGGTTATGCGTTTGTCCACTTCAAGTCAACATGATTGCGCGAATGAATCACTCACGCCTCTCAAGTTCATCGCTCATGAATCAACTTCAAACAATCATTCTGAATGGCCTCTAATCATAAAAAAGTTCCGTACACCTTCGGTACGCGGGAGCTACAAAATAGTCTGAAAACGCCCTTCAGGATGAACGAATGCGGCCTGAACTTTACTTATAACTGGGCTTACGGCCGGTTGAATTAAATACATACAAAATCAATGCTTTAGCGGACTTTTTTCGTGCGTTGCGAGCAACCGAAAGGGGGCTCCTCCCATCATAGTGCTGGCTTCGATTAACTGATCTTTGTAAATCGAATCCGCCATGCGCAGCCCCCAAAACTGCGCGCCCTAGCGCGCGGCTCTGATGGTCGAAAGCCATCGCTCACATGGAGACGGATTAAATGAACCTGACCCGATTTGTTCCCCATTTTCGCTCTTTAAAATTCGCGCCCGTTGCTCTCATAGCTCTTTTCCTTTTCACCAACTTCACCGGCCTTGTCTTCAACCGAGTCTACGCGCCCGCCGTGCAAGCGTCGGAGGTTCCCGCGAGGGCTGTGGTTGACGCGAACAACGTCGAAGCCGAATACATCCCCACGGACATCCCCAGCTCGGGCGACCGCGAGCTCGATTTAATCATCCTGCGCGCGGGCGAGCGCCACGGCGTTGACCCCAGGTTCATCCACGCCGTCATCTGGCAGGAGTCGAAGTACAAGGTTCGCGCGCGCTCGCACGTCGGCGCCCAGGGCCTGATGCAGTTGATGCCGCCGACCGCCAAGCGCTTCGGCTGCACGGACGCGCACGACCCGGCCGCCAACATAGAGGCCGGCACGAAGTACCTGCGCTGGCTGCTCAAGCGCTTCAACGGCAACGTCTCGCTGGCGCTCGCGGGCTACAACGCGGGCGAGGGTTCGGTCGACAAGTACAACGGCGTCCCGCCCTACAAGGAGACGCAGAATTACGTGCGCATCATCACCGGCCGCTACGGCAAGTTCCACCACCCGCTCCTCAGCCCCGAAGAGGCGCGCGTCCAGTTCCGCCTCCTCCCCGAGGTCGCGTCCGTTCAGTAGTCGAAGAAGAGCCTAACCCTAAATCCGTCAACACAGCTTTCGAGCGAACCGCGCGTCTGAAGTTGCTTTGCAACTCGGCGCGCGGTTCGCTATTATCCGCCGAAAAGCAGTGGGCAGTCGCTGAGCATCGGCTGCCTTGATTCTTCAGCGTCAAAGTTCAATATTCCACGCGATGGTTTTAACTGCCAACTGCCTGCTGCCTGCTGCCTGCTGAATTCTTATGTCACTTACTGCCGAATCGCTCTCGCTCGAACGAAAGATCAAGATGCACGAGGCGCGCGAGGCGATCATCGACCGCCTCGCGCTGGAGCTGCCCGCGAGCATTGATTTGGACCGATTCCTGCGCGCCGTCGTCAAGGAGATCGGGCGGATGATGAACGCGGACCGCTGCGACGTGATTCAGCTCGCGTCCGCGACCGAGTTGCGCATCAGCCACGAGTGGCGCGCCTCGGACGACGTGCCGTCATCCGAGGGCACTTCCATCCCGCTCGACCTCGGGCAGCTTTCGGAAATAGTTGACCTGACGAAGCCGATTCGCCTGGACGACACGTCTGCTCCGGGCCTCGACCAGAAGGTGCGCTTCCTCGCGGCCTCTCTGGGCACGCGCTCGCTCCTGGTCGTCCCCGTCATGCTCGGCGGCGACATTCTGGGTCTGCTCGGCCTGCACAACACGCGCGCGCCTCGCGCCTGGCTCGACGACGAAGTCTCCTTCCTGCGCTCGATTGCGCGCCACATCGCGGTCGGCTACCAGTACACGCGCATCTTCACGGACAAGCAGCGCGAGGCGGAGACAACCGAGGCGCTGCTCGAAATCGCGAACGCCCTGAACGCGCGCTCTGACTTCGGCGAAGTCACGCAACTCGTCTTGGAGCGCGCGCTCGCGCTCGTCGGCGCGGACTACGGCGCGCTCGGCGTCCTGGACCCCGCGGGCGGGCGCATCAGCCTCGCAGCCTTCAAGGCCGCGCCGCACGCCTCCATCGATTCCGTGCAGGGCTTGATTGACGCGCACGGCCACTCGATGGACGTGACGGCGTACCCCGCGATAATGGAAGTTTTGGCACAGGGCAAGACTCTGCGCCTGCTGGATTCGGACCTGTCGTTCCCGATTCGATTGATTTTCAACGCGACGCTCGGCGGGCGCGCGGCCCTGGTCGCCCTCGTGCGCGTCGCGGGCCAGACGTTCGGGCTGCTCGGCCTGGTCTGGAGCGTCGCGCGCGAGGGCTTCGCCGACCACGAAGTCTCGCTCGTCGAAGGCATCGCGGACCAGATCGGCACGGCGCTGGAACGCGACCAGCTCTCGGCGGAAGTGATGCGCCTCAGAAGCGCGCTGCACGAGCGCCACGCCGAAGACCGCATCATCGGCCAGGCCCCGACGATTCGCCGCGCCATCGAATTGGCCCTGAACGTCGCCGACACGCAGACCTCGGTCCTGATTCAGGGCGAGTCTGGTACGGGCAAAGAGTTGCTCGCCAACCTGATTCATTACAACTCGGGCCGCGAAGACAAGCCCTACGTCAAACTCAACTGCGGCGCGATTCCCGAGTCCCTGATCGAGAGTGAGCTCTTCGGCCACGAGAAGGGCGCGTTCACGGACGCGCGCGCGCGCCGTCAGGGGCGCTTCGAGGAGGCCGACGGCGGCACGCTCTTCCTGGACGAGATAGGCGAGATGAGCTTGTCGGCGCAGGTGCGCTTGCTGCGCGTGCTACAGGACGGCGAGTTCACGCGCGTCGGCGGGAGCGAGGTCATCAAGGCGGACGTGCGCGTCATCGCCGCCTCGAACGTAGACCTTGAGCGCGCCGTCGAAACCGGCACATTCCGCCGCGACCTCTTCTACCGCCTCTCGGTCTTCCCCATCCGCCTGCCCCCTCTGCGCGAGCGGCCCGAGGACATTCACCCGCTCGTCATACACTTCCTCGAACACTACAAGCAGAAGACGGGCCGCTTCATCTCGGGCATCTCGAAGGACGCGCTCTCGGCGCTCGTGGAGTACGACTGGCCCGGCAACGTGCGCGAGCTTGAGAACGCCGTCGAGCGCGCCGTCATCATCGCCTCGGGCCGCCAGATAGAGTTGGACGACTTGCCCGAGGCCATCGGCCGGCGCGTCACGGACGAGCGCTTGCAGCTCCGGCGCGAGCGCATGGAGGCCGCGAGCGCGGGCCGCGCCGTCCGCCTCGAAATCAACGTCCCCTCCACGATTGACGAGATCGAGCGCCGCGCCATAGAGGCCACGCTCGACTACACCGGCGGCGACAAGACCCGCGCCGCGCGCACCCTCGGCATCGGCCGCAAGACCCTCTACCGCAAGCTCCAACAGTACGAAAAAGAGAGGGACGAGGGATGAGGGATGAGGGATGAATGAAAAGCTTTCTGTCTTTGACTTCATCCCTCATCCCTCATCCCTCATCCCTGTTTTATCCCTTGTCACTCGTCACTGTTCTTGATATTCTCCGGGCAGTATTTCTCGCTATTAAAAATGTCCGTCGGGGCCGGCGACGAGCCCCGGCCAGGAGAAAGGAATCTCTGATGGAAAATGACGACAGGCGTGGAGGGTCTGACGTTTCGACCCGCCTGACTTACCTTCTGATCGGCGGCGGCATCGGCGCGATCATCGCGCTCCTTTTCGCCCCGAAGTCCGGCACGGAGCTGCGCGGCGACATCGCCGACGTGACGCGCAAAGGGATTGACAAGTCGCGCGAGGGCGCGCGCTACATCGGCGACAGGGCGGGCGAGTACTACGGCGCTGTGCGCGAGAAGGCCGGCGACTGGTACGGCTCGGCGCGCGAGGGCGTGGCGCGCAAGGGCGGGCAGCTCTCGGCAGCCGTCGAAGCCGGCAAACAGGCGTACAACGAGGAGAAGCGGAAGACTGAGCTTTCGGGCGCGTCCGAGGCCCAGCCGACTTACCCCCCGCAGGGCGACCTGAGCTAGGGCGATTTTCAATTTTTGATTTTTGATTTTTGATCGGGCAGGGGGCTGAAGACCTTTCGGCCCTTATCCGATCAAAAATCGCGGATCAAAAGTCAAAAATTTCTTATGTTTGCTTTCCAGATAAATTTGAGCGACCCGCTGTTCTGGGTGATGGTGATTATCGCCGTCGCGTTCGTCGTGATCGCGCTGGCGATGGTCGTCATCGCCAGGCTCGTCGGCAAGGCCGTCAAGACGGTCGGCCGGCTGGAAGAGCGCGTCGAGCCGCTGCTCCAGAAGGTGACGGCGCTGAGCGACCAGGGCCGGCAGATAGCCGCCCAGGGGCGCGAGATAGCCGAGCAGATCAACACCATGTCGGGCCACCTCTCGACGGCCACGCAGCACTTCTCCGAATCCGCGGGCCTCATCAAAGAAGAGGTGCGCGAGCTGAAGCTGCTCGTCGGCGAGACGGCCGTGACGGCGCGCGACAAGGTGGCGCTCGTCAGCAACACGATAGACAAGACGCACCAGCAGGTGACGACGACGACGACCTTCATACGCAACAAGGTGATTCAGCCGGCGCGCGAGTTGGCCGCGATTATGGCGGGCTTCCGCCGCGGCCTCGAAGTCCTCGTCGCGCCAACGCCGAAGCCCGTCAATCAAACCTACGGAGAAGATGAGATGTTCATAGGCTGAGAACCTTTAGACATCGAGCAGCGCCGAAAGGCCCGAACCATAGTCTTCGTAGGGAGCATGGTTCGGGCCAAATTTTTAAGGGATGCGGATGAGGGATGAAGTAAAAACAGTCTTTCTTTACTTCGTCCCTCACCCCTCATCCCTCATCCCTTGTCACCCCGCCCGCTGCCGCAGGCGGTACTGACTTAACCTTTTCCCCGGACGCTGATATTGTTATCAGCTTGAGATTAGGAAACAGATTATGTCTACCGAAGCACCTCTCGATTTGAAGAAGACGGTCAACCTGCCGAAGACCGCGTTCAGCCAGAAGGCGAATCTGGCACAGAGTGAGCCCGCCCGCCTGAAGAAGTGGACGGAGATGGGGCTCTACGAAATGATCCAGCGCGCGCGCGCCGGCCGCGAGAAGTTCGTCCTGCACGACGGCCCGCCCTACGCCAACGCCGACATACACCTCGGCACGGCGCTCAACAAAATCCTCAAAGACCTGGTCGTCAAGTCGCGCTCGATGATGGGCTACGACGCTCCTTACGTGCCCGGCTACGACTGCCACGGCCTCCCCATCGAGCAGCACGTCGAAAGAGACCTCAACAAGAAGGGCAAGAATAAGGCGGACCTCTCGCCCGTCAGCTTCCGGCGCGTCTGCCGCGAGCACGCGGCGAAGTCTCTGAAGTCGCAGACGCGCGACTTCCAGCGCTTGGGCATCCTCGGCGAGTGGGGCAACCCGTACCTGACGATGTCGAACCACTACGAGGCCGAGACCGCCCGCCTCTTCGGCCGCTTCATAGAGCGCGGCTACGTCTACAAGGGCGCGAGGCCCGTCTACTGGTGCATACACGACCAGACGGCGCTCGCCGAGGCCGAGGTCGAATACAAGCAGCACCACAGCCCGTCCGTCTACGTCAAGTTTCCGCTCGCGAGCGACCCCGCGCTGATTGACGAGAGTTTGAAAGGCCGCGAGGTCTTCTTCCTCATCTGGACGACGACGCCGTGGACGCTGCCGTCGAACTTAGGCATCGCCGTTCACCCGGACTTCGAGTACGCCGCTTTCGAAAACGGCGACGAGGTTTACGTCGTCGCGGGCGAATTGCTCGGCGCGGTGGCGGCGAAGTGCGGCATAGGCGAGCGCGACGCGAACGGCGACCCGACGGGGCCGATTGTGCTCGCGCGTTTCCCCGGCTCGAAACTGGACCGGCTCGAATGCCGCCACGCCTGGCTCGACCGCCCCAGCCTCGTGATGGTCGGCCGGCACGTCACGCTCGGCGGCGAGGCCGACGCGGAGACCGAGTTGGACGTGAGAGAGGCGCGCGACCCCAAGGCGACGGGCAAATCTGGCACAGGTCTGGTTCACACCGCGCCGGGCCACGGCCACGACGACTTCGTCATAGGCAAGAGTTACGGCCTGGAGATTTACTGCCCCGTGGACAACGCCGGCCGCTTCACCGGCGAGGTCGAACACTTCGCCGGCATGAGCGTCTTCGAGGCGAACCCGCGCATCGTGGAGTTCATGCGTGAGCGCGGCGTGCTGCTGTTCAGCGAGGAGTACGAGCACCGCTACCCGCACTGCTGGCGCTGCAAGAACCCGGTCATCTTCCGCGCCACGCCGCAGTGGTTCATCTCCATGGACGCGGCGGGCTCGCACCCCGTCGTCGAGAAGGACGAGGACGGGCGCGACCGCTCCAACTTCACGGAGAACTTCACGGACAGCGGGTCAACGGCTCCTGAGTCCTTGCGCGCGGGCGCGCTCAGGGAGATCGGGCGCGTCGAGTGGATTCCGGCGTGGGGCGAGGAGCGCATGCGCAACATGCAGAAGGGCCGGCCCGACTGGTGCGTCTCGCGCCAGAGAATCTGGGGCGTGCCGATTCCAGTCTTCTACTGCGCCGGCTGCGACGAGGCCGTCGCGGACCCCGCGATCATCAACCACATCGCGGACATCTTCGAGAAGGAGTCGGCCGACGCCTGGTACGCGCGCGAAGCCCCGGCGCTCCTGCCCGAAGGTTACAGGTGTGCCGGTTGCGGCGGTGCGGAGTGGACGAAGGAGACTGACATCCTCGACGTCTGGTTCGACAGCGGCTCGTCGTCGGTCGCGGTGCTGGAGAAGTACCCGGAGCTGCGCTGGCCCGCGGACGTGTACCTCGAAGGCGGCGACCAGTACCGCGGCTGGTTCAACTCCAGCCTGATGGTCGGCCTCGCGGCGCACGGCCGCGCGCCTTACAACGCGGTCATCACGCACGGCTGGGTCATCAACGTCCAGGGCCAGAAGATGTCCAAGTCCGAGGGCACCGGCATCTCGCCCAACGAAGTGGTCAAGGACTCGGGCGCGGAAGTCCTGCGCCTCTGGGTCGCCTCCTCGAATTATCAGGAGGACGTGCGCTGCTCCGACGAAATCTTGCAGCGCGCGAGTGACGCCTACCGCAAGCTGCGCAACACGGCGCGGTTCGCGCTCGGCAACCTGGACGGCTTCGACCCCGCGCGCCACACGGTCGCCGAAGAGGAGATGCTTGAGATAGACCGCTGGGCCCTGGCGAAGCTCGACGAAGTCATCTCGCAGGTCGCGGAGGCTTACCGCGCCTACGAGTTTCACACGGTCTACCACACGCTCTACAACTTCGCGACCGTGACACTCTCGGCGCGCTACCTGGACATCATCAAGGACCGCCTCTACACGGCCGCGCCCCGCAGCCTCGCGCGCCGCTCGGCGCAGACGGCGCTTTACAAAATCGCCGACGCGCTGGCGCGACTGCTCGCGCCGCTTCTGGTCTTCACGGCGGACGAAATCTGGGAGAACCTGCCGTCGCCCGGCGAGGGCGCGGAGCGTCCCGCGTCGGTCCACGTCGCGGAGTTCCCCGAGGCGCGCGCCGAAGACAGGACGGCGCTCCTCGTCGCCTGGGCGCACGTCTTCATGTACCGAGACACGGTCCTGGTCGAGCTGGAAAAGGCCCGCACGGCGAAGCTCATCGGCAGCTCGCTCGAAGCGCGCGTGGAGATTTCGGCTAGCGAGTACGCATACGAAGTGCTTGTTCCTTACCGGGATCAGTTGCGCTACATCTTCATCGTTTCGGATGTACACCTCTCGCGCGGGGGAAATGACGTTGAAGACGAGCAGATAGTTGTCAACGTTACTCGCGCGGCGGGCGAGAAGTGTGAGAGGTGCTGGAACTACTCCACGCGCGTCGGCGAATCCTCTCGCTACCCGACGGCGTGCGAGCGCTGCGTGGAAGCCTTGAGCGAGATCGAGCGCGAGGAGGCCGGAGGGTGAGCGAGCGGCGCATGGGCTGGCGCGTGGCCTACTTCTTCGCGGCCGTCTGCGTCTACCTGGTGGATCAGTTGACGAAGGCGTGGGCCGTGCGCGCCCTGCGCGGCGGCGAGACGGTGACGCTCGTCGGCGGCTTCCTGGACCTGACCTACGCGGAGAACCCCGGCATCGCGTTCGGGCAGTTGCAGAGGGGCGGCTCCTTCGGGCGCTGGGCGCTCGTCGGGCTGGCGGTCGCGGTCGGCGTCGCCGTGCTCGTCTACCTCTTCCGCACGGCGCGCACCGACGACCGCCTGCTCGGGGCGTGCGCGCTGCTGCTCGCGGGCATCGCCGGCAACCTGACGGACCGCGCGCGCTTCGGCTTCGTGATAGACTTCATCCTGCTACACTACAAGTCTTTCAGTTGGCCCGTCTTCAACGTCGCCGACATGAGCATCTGCGCCGGGGCTTTCCTGCTCATCTACGACATCTTCGCCACCGGGAGAGAAGAGAGGCGAAAGAAGAAGGCGGCGGAGGTGGCGGGCGCGGAGCCCGAGGCCGGCGCGAACTGACGCGACCATTCGTTCTTCTTCTGACTTCTGGATTCTGAATTCTGACTCCTGCTTTATGTTCCCTGAGCTGTTCCGCATCGGCAACTTCCCCGTCAACACGTACGGCGTGCTCCTGGCGCTGGCGTTTCTCTCCGCGCTCCTGATCGCCGCCAAGCTCGCGGCGCGCGACGGGCTGCCGCGCGAGCGGGTTTACGACCTCGGCCTGTGGATGCTGCTCGCGGCGATTGTCGGGTCGAAGGCGCTGATGCTGTTCACGGAGCCGGGCTACCGCGAGAACCCCTTGCGGCTTTTCTCGCTCGACTTCCTGCGCTCGGGCGGCGTCTTCTACGGCGGCTTCCTGGGCGCGGCGGCGGTCGGCTATTTTCTGATCCGCCGCTACAAGTTGCCCTGGTGGAAGACGGCCGACGCGTTCGCGCCCGGCATCGCCCTGGGCAACGCCATCGGCCGGCAGGGCTGCTTCGCCGCCGGCTGCTGCTGGGGCAAGCCGACGCTCGCGTCCTGGGGCGTGCACTTCACGGAATTGGGCCACGAAGTCACGGGCGTGCCGACCGTCGTCTCGCACCTGGAAGACCCGACGCAGCAGGCTTACTGGGCAGAGAAACTGGGCGGCCTCTTCCAGCCCGTCCACCTGCACCCGACGCAGCTCTACGAGTCTTTCGGCGCGCTCCTCATCTTCTTCTTCCTGCTCTGGCTCCACCGGCGAAAAGTTTTCAGCGGCCAGGTCATACTCTTTTACGCCGCGCTCTACGCCGCGATGCGCTTCACGATTGAGATTTTCCGCGACGACCCGCGCGGCGACATCGCCGGGCTGACGACCCTGACCGGCCTCTCGACTTCGCAGATGCTGAGCGTCATCGTCGGCGTCGGGGCCGTCGTCCTGCTCGTCGTGCGCTGGCGCGGGAAGGTCGCGGGCGGCGCGGCCGCGGCCCGCGCCTGAGGATTCCAGAAGTATGAACACGGAAGCAGTCGCGCGAGTTGAGGCGGAGGACGGGACGCAGACTCTCACGTTCCGCGTCGCCGCCGAGGACGCGGGCGCGCGGCTCGACGCCTACCTCGCCGCGCGCGTGGAGGGCTGGAGCCGCGCCCGCATACAGCGCCTGGTCGAAGACGGCGACGTGCTCGTCCGAGGGCGCACCACGAAACCCGCCTACAAGCTGCGCGAGAGTGATGAGATCGAAGTCGAGCTCGTGCCGGCGGACCCGACGGACTTCGCCCCCGAAGACATTCCCCTCCGGGTGGTCTACGAGGACGAAGACCTCGTGGTCGTCGACAAGCCCGCGGGCCTCGTCGTACACCCCGCGGCCGGCATCTCTTCGGGCACGCTCGCCAACGCGCTCGTCTTTCACTTCCGGCAACTCTCGACCCGCGCGGGCTCGGCGCGTCCGGGCATCGTCCACCGCCTCGACCGTGACACCTCGGGCCTCATCGTCGTCGCCAAGAACGAGGCGGCGCACGAGCACCTGTCGGACCAGTTCCGCGCGCGCGAGGTCTTCAAGTCCTACGTCGCGCTCGTCCACGGCCACGTCCGCGAAGACGCGGGGCGCGTCGAGCAGCCCTTGGCGCGCGACCCGCGCAACCGGACGCGCATGGCGGTCGTGGCGGGCGGGCGGCCCGCCCTCTCGCTCTACCGCGTGCGCCGCCGCTTCGAACGCTTCACGCTGCTCGACGTGGAGATCAAGACGGGCCGCACGCACCAGATCAGAGTCCACCTGCAATGGCTCAAGCACCCGGTCGTCGGCGACGCGGTTTACGGCGAGGGCCGCGATAACACCGTCGCGGACCCGCGCCTGCGCGCGCGCCTGAACGCCCTCGACCGCCAGTTCCTTCACGCCGAGCAGCTAGGCTTCCGCCACCCGCGCGCGAACGAACCCCTGCGCTTCACCGCGCCGCTCCCAGACGAGTTGGCACAGTTCCTCGAAGAGTTAAGCTGATTGCTATTGATTGTGGCGGCACTGACCTGACGGGTGCAGGCTCACGGTATCGGCTCGAAGCGGCGCAGGAGTTCCTGGAAGCGCGGGTCGCCGCGCAGCGAGTCGAAGTGCGGCCAGACGCGTATCAGGACGAGGCCGGGGTGACGGTTGTCGTAAGCCTTGTAGAGCAGCTTAATGGCCTGCTCTTTGTCGCCGAGCCCCGTGTAGACGGTCGCGAGGTAGAGCGGCGAGACGTAGCGGCGGCCCGCGAGCGAGGTCATCTGCGCGAGCAGCTTCTCGGCCTCCGCCCTGCGGCCCGCGGCCGCGTAGGCGAAAGCGAGCGCGGCGGCCGTCTCTATGTCGTCCGCGTTCAACTCGTCGCCCGCCGCCGCCGAATCAGCGCCCTCGCCCCCAGAACTCATCACGGTCTTAAACTCCGCGACGGCCTTTTCGTACTCCTTCTTCTCGACGTAGGCGAGCCCCAGGTAGTAGTGCGCGACGGCGAAGCGCGGGTCGATTTCGAGCGTCTTTTTGTACTGCTCAATCGCCTCGTCGTACTTGCGCGCGAAGAAGAGGTAGAGGCCGGAGTTCGCGCTGATGATGGGCGAGAGCGGGTCGAGCGCCTGCGCCTGCTCTATCTCGCGCCGGGCCAGATCGTACTTGCCCATCTGCGTCAGGTATGAGGCGTACCACTGGTGCGCGGTCGCGTACCTCGGGTTCAATTCGAGCGCGCGCTTGAAATCACTTTCGGCCCCGCGCCAGTCCCAATCGTAGGCGAGCTTGACGAAGGCGCGCGAGGTGTACGCTTCGGCGAGGTTGGGGTCTATGTCGAGCGCGCGCTGCGCGGCCTCCCTGGCGCTCGGCATGTGGTCGTTGGGCGCGGCCGCGCCGATGTCGCAGAGGAGCGCGTAGGAGTCGGCCAGCCCCGAGTAGGCCAGGGCGTAAGAAGGGTCTTTCTGCTCCGCCTCGCGGAAATACTTGATGCCCGCGCGCAATCCGGCCTCGTCGCGCTTGTTCCAGAAGTGGCGGCCCTTGAGGTAAAGCTGGTAAGCCTCCGTGTCATTCGTGTAGCGCTTCGCCAGACGCTCCTCGTCCGCGCCGGTCAGTTTCACTCTCAGCCGCTCGGAAATTTTTCGGGAAATTTCCTCCTGCACGGCGAAGATGTCCGAGAAGTCTTTGTCGTACTCCGCGCCCCAGAGCTGCGCGCCGTCCGCGACGTTGACCAGCTCCGTCTTGATGACGAGCTTCTCCCCGACCTTGAGCACGCGCCCCGTCAGGACCGCGCCGACGCCGAGACTCTTACCCACTTCCTGCGGGTCGATTTTTTGGCCCTTGTAGCGGAAGACGGCGTTGCGCGACATGACCTTCAGCTTCGGGAGCTGCGACAGCTTGTTGATGATGCTCTCGGTGATGCCGTCGGAGAGGTACTCCGCGTCCGGGTCGCTGCTGTCGTTGACGAAGGGGAGCACGGCCACGGAGTCCACGCCCGGCGCGCCGCTTCGGAAGTAGAGGACGCCAGCGACGACGAGCGCGAAGGCGGCGAGCGCCGCGAGCGCGACCCACTTGTGCCGGCCCACGTTCGTGACGATGTACTCGACGCTCGAAACCGTGCGCGCCTCGCGCGGCTCCGCGGTGCGCGAGGCGCGCGACTCCGTGCGGGCCGTGTGGGCCGCGATGGCGCGCGCGAGCCCGGCCCCCGTGTCAGGCGTCAGCGAGAGGTCACGCGCGTTCCTGTCCAGCTCGTCCCTTAAATTCTCCAGGTCCGTCTTCAAGTCGGTGACGGTCTGGTAGCGCTTCGTGCGGTCCTTCTGGAGCGCCTTCCTGACGATGCGCTCCAACTGGTGCGGGACCATCTGCGAGGGGCTCGCCAGGGGCGGCGGCTCCTGATCGAGGATGGAGACTTTGATGTGGCTGTCGGTCGGCCCCTGGAACGGCGGGTGGCCCGCGATCATCTCGTAGAGGACGACGCCGAAACTGAAAACGTCCGTGCGCGCGTCCACGTCCAGGCCGCGCGTCTGCTCGGGCGACATGTAGCCGGTCGTCCCCATCACGGTGCCCGGTTCCGTGTTGTGAATCGGCACGGTGACGGCGTCCGGGTCGTGCGCGGACGAGCCCTTCTCCGTGAGCTTGGCGAGGCCGAAGTCGAGGACTTTGACCAGGCGATCGCGCCCCACCCGGTCGTGCCTGAGCATGATGTTCTCTGGCTTGATGTCGCGGTGGACGATGCCTTCGTCTTGCGCGGCTTCGAGGGCGCGAGCGACCTGTATACTGACGCCGAGCGCCTCGTCAATCGTCATCCCGTCCTGGGCCAGCCGGTCGCGGAGCGTGTCGCCCTTGATGTACTCGGTGACGAGGAAGTAGGAGGACTCATCCTCGCCCAGTTCGTAGACGGTGAGGATGTTCGGGTGGTTGAGCTTGAGGATGGCGCTCGCCTCTTTCTTGAAGCGCTGCAGGCTCCGCTCGTCGCGCGTGAATTTTTCGGAGAGCGTCTTGAGCGCGACGCGGCGGCCGTGCTTCACGTCCTCGGCCAGGTAGACTTCGCCCATCCCGCCCTGGCCGAGCTTCTCTATGAGACGATAGTGAGAGACCATCTGTGGGGACACGGGGCAGCTCTTGACGGCCCGACGCTGCGGCGCGCGCCGGGGACAATTGATGAGGGCGGCTCGCGGCAAGCCGTCGGCGCAAAGACGAGCGACCGTGCGCGCATTGTATCACCAAGTCGGGGAGAACTCACCACGGGGCAGCGAAGAGGGGTTCAGTACCGCCTGCCGCAAGTGGGCGGGTCGTCAACACTGAGCACCCGCCCGCTCGCGGCAGGCGGTACTGACCTTTCCGGCATGCGCTTTTGCGGCCGTTTGCTGTACTATTACTCCTTCGCCCGTCTCGTCAGGGGCAACGGCCGTTCGGCCGCCGGGCATCCAAGCCGCGAACGTGCGGCTGGTTAGACCGCCCTCAGGTTTCATTTTTTAAGCGTTCGATAATTCATGAGATTCACGATTAATCGTTTTCGGTATCTGGCCTCGCTCGCGCTCGCTCTCTGTGCGTTCACGCCCGCCGCGCTGGCACAGAACCCGCAGCCCGCGCAGACGCCCGCCCCGCAGCAGCAGGACGGGCAGGACACGGAGATCATTACCATCCGCGAAGTGCGCCTGCCGGTCTTGGTCACCGACGAGAAGACCAAGGGCAAGCCGCCCGTCTCCGGCCTCAGGAAGGAAGACTTCCTGGTTTACGAAGACAAGAAGTTGCAGCAGATTCTGGGCTTCAGCGACGAGACCACCAGCGGCCAGCCCGTCTACGTGGCCGTGCTGATGGACACTTCGGGCTCGGTCGCGGGCAAGCTCAAGTTCGAGCAGGAGGCGGCCAAGAACTTCATCTACACGGTGACGAAGCTCAGGAAGGACCGCGTGGCCTTCGCCACCTTCGACCACGAGGTCAAGCTGCGGCAGGACTTCACAGACAGGCTTGACTACCTGGACAAGGCCGTGGACGGCGTCGGCAAGCCCGGCACCCGCACGCTCTTTTATGACGCCGTCTGGCAGTTCTGCGACGAGAAGATGCGGAGCGTGCCGGGCCGCCGCGTGCTGGTCGTCATCACGGACGGCGACGACAACAACTACAGCCGCGCCACGCTCAAGGACGCCATCGACATCGCGCAGCGCACCGAGACGACCATCTTCGCCATCTCGACGAAGGCCGGGCTCCTCGGCACCGTGCCGGGCGTGGAGGCCGGCACCATTCGGAGCGGCGTCGACCGCGACTTGCAGAAACTCTGCGAGGAGACGGGCGGCTCCGCCTTCTTCACCGGCGACATACTGGAGCTGGAGAGGGCGTTCACCAAAATCTCCAAGGAGCTTCGCTCCACTTACATCATCACCTACAAGCCGTCCAACGATAAGTACGACGGCAGCCGCCGCAAGATCGAGGTCAAGCTCGCCAACAAGCGCGACGGCATGAAGGTGAAGACCAGGACGGAATACAGGGCCGTCAGCGACAGCGTTAGAAAGTAAGCTCGCGAATCGTGAATCGTGAATAGCAAAACGGTTCGACGATTTACGATTCACGGAATCACGATTTACGAAAATGTCTTACAGAGGTCACACAACGCGCATTCTGGCATTCGTTCTCTCGGCGTCGCTCTCGGCGGCCGGCCTGTTGCCGGCCGGCGCGGGCGCGCAGGAATCTCCCGCGGCGCAGGAGCAGAGCCGGCCGCGGCGCGCGGACCAGCAGCCGCAGGAGACGCCGAAGCCGAGCCCCAGCCCGAAAGAGGGCGAGGAGATTCAGGAAGACGAGGTCGTGCGCGTCGAGACGGACCTGACCAACATCCTGTTCACGGCCGTGGACAAGCAGAAGCGCTTCATCACGACGCTCAGGCAGGAAGACGTGAGCGTCACGGAGGACGGGCGGCCGCAGGAGATTTTCACCTTCGCGCGCCAGACAGACCTCCCGCTCTCGCTCGCCATCCTGATTGACACGAGCATCTCCGAAGAGCGCACGCTCCCGATTGAGAAGGCCGCGGCCGCAAGCTTCGTCGACGCCGTGCTCCGCCCGGACAAGGACGAGATGGCCGTCATCTCTTTCACGGGCGAGGCCACGCTCGAACAGGGTTTGACCGGCAACGCCTCGCGCGTGCGCCGCGCGCTCGACCGCGTCGAGTTCGTCCCGCCCTCGGGCTACGTCAGCGGCGTCGGGCAGGTCGGCACGCCGCCGATTTCGGGCCAGGACCAGATGCTGGCGGGCTCGACCGCCATCTGGGACGCCGTCCTCGTCACGGCCGACGAGGTGCTCTCCGAGGCGTCCGACAAGACGCGCCGCGCCATCATCCTGCTGACGGACGGCCACGACACGAGCAGCCGTAAGAACATTGACGCGGCCATCGAGAGCGCCACGCGCGCCGACTCCGTCGTCTACGCCATAGGCATCGGCGACGAATACTACGGCGGCATCAACAAGGGGACGCTGCGCAAGATTTCCGAGCGCACGGGCGGCCGCGCCTTCTTCCCTGACAACGAGGAGGAGCTGCGCGAGGCCTTCGCCCAGATTCAACTCGAACTGCGCTCGCAATACCTCGTCGCCTACTCCCCGACCAACAAGAGACGCGACGGCTCCTTCCGCCGCGTCCAGATAGAGATCACCAACCCCGACCTGCGCAGGCAGAACCTCAAGCTGACCTACCGTCAGGGTTACTTTCCGAAGAGCGCGAAGTAATAGCGGGCGGGAACCCGAAGAGATAGAAAAAGCAGCCGCGCCGATTGCGCCGGCTGCTTTTTTACTGCCTCCCGCCTCCCGCTTTCCGCCTTCGTTTTCTCCCTCGTGACAATCTCTTTTTGTCTTTGCTATACTCGGTTGTGGCGACGCGCTCGTCATCCTGCCCTGACGAGCGCCGCAGTAGTTTTCGCTCTGACCCAGGATTGGCCGCCCCTCACTTACTGACTCCCACGTCATTGTGTTGAACGCAGGTCTGAAATATTACTGGACTCGTTCCCGAGGTGGCGGCTCCGGCCCCAACGTCAAAGATGAAACCCGACACGACTCGCCCGACAGTTCTCGCCGTCAACGACGAGCCCAAAGTCCTTGAGCTCCTGACCGTGCTCCTGGAGCACGAGGGCTACAAGGTGCTGACGGCCGGCAACGGCCAGCGCGCCCTCGAACTGGCACAGTCGGTCGAGCCCGACATCGTCGTCAGCGACGTGGTCATGCCGGGGATGGACGGCCTCGAATTCTGCCGCCGCCTCAAGCAGGACCCGCGCACCGCTTACGTCCCCGTCCTGCTCGCCAGCGCCGTCCGCACGGGCAAGCGCAGCAGCCTCAACGCGCTGACCGCCGGCGCGGACGACTACCTCGAAATGCCCTTCCGCCGCCAGGAACTCCTGGTCAAGGTCGCGCGCCTGACCGAGCGCCACCGCGTCGAGCGCCACTACCGCGAGATCGTCGAGCAGGCCGCCGACATCATCTACACGCGCGACATGGACGGCCGCCTGACCAGCATCAACGAGTCGGGCGCGCTCTTCTTCGGCCGCCCCGCCGCGGAGTTGGTCGGCCAGCCCCTGAGCGCCCTGCTCGGCGAGGACGCCGCCGCGGCCGACATCACCGAGGCCGCGGAGCAGGTGCGGGACGAGCCCTACCGCTCTGTGCACCTCCTGAAAGACGCGCACGGGGTCCCACGCTACCTCGAAGGCGTCATCACGCTCGTGCGCGACGCCGAGGGCACGCCGACGGGGGTGCGCGGCGTGGTGCGCGACATCACGGAGCGGGTCCGCGCCGAGCAGGCCATGCGCGAGAGCGAGGAGCGCTACCGCGCGCTGGTCGAGCAGTCGCTCGACGGAATCTTCCTCATCGAGCCCGAGAGCAGGCGCATCATCGAGGCGAACCCGGCCTACCAGAGGCTGCTCGGCTACACGGGCGACGAGCTGGCCTCCCTGACGCTCCACGACGTGGCCGCGACCGACCGCGAAATCGTCGACGAGAACATCCGCCAGATTCTCTCCACGGAGCACTCGGTTCTGGGCGAGCGGCGGCACCGCCGCAAGGACGGCTCGCTGGTCGACGTGGAGGTCAGCGTCAGCCTCATCTCGTACAGCGGCAAGAAAGTGCTCAGCGCGGTCGTGCGCGACATCAGCACGCGCAGGCAGGCCGAGGAGGCCGTGCGCCGGAGCGAGGAGCGCTACCGCGAGCTTTTCGAGAACGCCAACGACATCATCTACACGCACGACCTACAGGGGAACTTCACCTCGCTCAACCGGACGGGCGAGCGCGTGACCGGCTACACGCGCGATGAGGCGGCTCGGATGAACATGGGGCAGGTGGTCGCCCCCGAGCACCTTGAGCGCGCGCGCGAGATGATCTCGCGCAAGCAGACGGACGACATTTCGACCATCTACGAACTCGACATCGTCTCCAAAGACGGCCGGCGCGTGCCGCTCGAAGTCAGCTCGCGCCTGATTTACGAAGGCGAGCGCCCCGTCGGCGTGCAGGGCATCGCCCGCGACGTGACGGAGCGCAAGCGCATCGCCGCCGAATTGCAGGCGTCCGAGGCGGAGATGCGCGCCCTCTTCGCGGCCATGCCGGACGTGATCCTCGTGCTCGACTCCGAAGGCCGCTACCTGAAGGTCGCGCCGACGAACCCCAACCTCCTCTACAAGCCCACGAACGAGCTGGTCGGCAAGCGGCTGCACGAAGTCTTCCCGCGCGCGCAGGCGGACCTCTTCCTCGGCCACATTAGCCGCGCGCTCGAAACCGGCCAGCCCGTCAACATCGACTACGGCCTGACGATTGAGGGCGTGGAGTACTGGTTCGAAGGCACGGTCTCGCCGATGCTGGAGGACTTGGTCGTCTGGGTGGCGCGCGACACCACGGAGCGCAAGCGCACGGAGCAGGCGCTTGAGCAGCAGGCCGAGCGCGAGGCCGTCATCAACCGCATCTCGCGCGCCGTCCGTCGCTCGCTGGACACCACGGTCGTCTTCCACACGGCCGTCCAGGAACTGGGCTCGTACCTCGGCGTGGACCGCTGCTCGCTCTTCATGATCGAGGAGCAGGCCGGGCGCGTCCGCATGGTCGCCGAGTATCACGCGCCGGGCGTGCGCCCGGCGGTGCGCGACTTCCCGATAGCGAAGCTCAAGAACCTAGTGGACGCGGTCGACCGCCAGGGCGTGATGGTCTTCAACGACGCGGCCGCCGACGCCTGGATCGGCCCCTTCTACGAAGAGGTGCTCAAGCCGGCCGGCGTCAAATCCATCATGTACGTCGCCATCAAGACGGGCGAGGAGATGCCGGCGGCCTTCGCCTTCTCGACGACGCGCGGCTACCGGCAGTGGCGCGAGGCGGACATCGCGCTCGCGCGCGCCGTCGCCGACCAGACAGGGCTCGCCATCCGCCAGGCCGAACTCTTCCAGAAGGCCGAGGCGACCTCCGCCCGCGAGGCCCTCATCAACCGCCTGAGCCTGGCAATCCGCGCCTCGCTCAGCCTGCCGGACGTGCTGAGCACGGCGACGCGCGAGTTGGGCCGTGCGCTCAACGCCTCGCGCGTGCACCTCTACATGTACGACCCGCAGCACCCGCTCGTCCACGCCGAGCACGAGTACGTCGCGCCGAACTCCGCGAGCGTCCGCCATCTCGAAATGAGTTTCGAGGAGCCGATAGCGCAGCGGCTGCTGCGCTCGCCGCGCCCCATCGTCATCGCGGACGCGCTCAACTACGCGGAAGGCCCGGCCGAGTTCAACGAGCAGGTGCGCCTCCACGCCCAGCAGGTCCGCCTGCGCTCGCAGATTCTCTGCCCGCTCATCGTCAACGGCCGCTTCCGCAGCGCGCTGTGCATACACCAGACGGACCGCGTGCGCCGCTGGACGGAGGACGAGGTCGCGCTGGTCGAGGCCGTCGCCGCGCAGATCGCCACCGGCATCGCGCAGGCGGAGCTGTTCGAGATGACGGGCCGGGCCAAGAAGGAGTGGGAGACGACCTTCAACGCGATGTCGGACGGCATCTTCATCTTCGACAACAACGGCCAGTTGATTCGCGTCAACCGCGCCGGCGCGGCGATGGAGGACACCTGGCCGCACCTCATGCTCGGCCGCCGCTGCTGCGACATCCTGCGCACGAGCGAGGGCAACACCTGCATCGTCGAGAAGACCATCCACGAGGCCCGCAGCGTCACCATCGAGATCGTCCCGGAGCGCTTCAACCGGCCGCTGCTGGTGACCTGCGAGCCGATCATCGAGAGGGGCGACCGCATCATCGGCGCGGTCTGCACGGCGCGCGACCTCTCGGAACTCCGCAAGGCCGAGGCCAAGGCGCGCGAGCACCAGACGCTTCTGACGAACATCCTGGAGAGCGCGCGCGAGAGCATCTACGCCGTGGACACCGCCGGGCGCTTCCAGTGGTGCAACCGCGCCACGCTCGAAGCGACCGGCTACAAGTCCGAGCAGTTAATCGGCCACTCGTTTTTGGACATCACTTTCGAGGCCGACCGCGAGCCGGCCCGCGAGCACTTCGAGCGCACGCTCGACGGCAAGCCGCAGACTTACGAGGCGCGCTTCTTCTCGCGCGACGGTGCCTTGCGCTACGCGCTCTTCGACACCGCGCCGCTCGTCGTCGAGGGGCGCACCACGGGCGTGCTCGGCATCGCGCGCGACATCACGGAGCAGAAGCAGGAGCGGCAGCGCGCCGCGCAGGCCGACAAGCTGCGCGCGCTCGGCCAGCTAGCCTCGGGCGTGGCCCACGACTTCAACAACGCCCTGACCGCCATCCTCGGCCGCGCGCAACTGATGCGCCGCCAGGTGACGGACGAGTCCCTGACGCACAACCTGGACGTGATTCAGACGGCCGCCGAGGACGCCGCCGCGACCGTCCGCCGCATACAGACCTTCGCGCGCCAGTCGCCGTCCAGGGAGTTCGAGGCGCTCGACGTGAGCCTGCTGCTCGCCGACGCCGTCGAGATCACGCGCACGCGCTGGCACAACGAGGCGCGTCTGCGCGGGCTGCTCTACGCGGTCGAGCTTGAGGCCGAGCGCCCCGTCCACGTCTCGGGCGTCGCCTCGGAGTTGCGCGAGGTCTTCGTCAACCTGATCGTCAACGCGGTGGACGCCATGCCCGACGGCGGGCAGCTCCTCATCGGCTGCGAGCGCGACGGCCGAGAGGTGAGGCTGCGCTTCTCTGACTCGGGCACCGGCATGCCCGAGGAGGTGCGCGAGAGAATCTTCGAGCCCTTCTACACGACGAAGGGCGCGCACGGGACGGGCCTCGGCCTCGCCGTCAGCTACGGCATCATAGAGCGCCACGAGGGTCGCATCACGGTGGAGTCCGAGGTCGGGCGCGGCACGACTTTCCAGATTGAACTGCCGGCGGCCGAGCTGGCCGCGCCGGGCGAGTCGAGCACGCCCGCGCCCGCGGCTGAAGCCGCCAGCCTGAGCGTGCTGGTGATTGACGACGAGGTGTTCGTGCGCGAGACCCTGGCCGACATGCTCGCGATTTTGGGCCACAGGGTGCGCGCGGTCGCGGGCGGGCGCGAGGGGCTGAGGGAGCTTTCGGAGCACCACTACGACCTGGTCTTCACGGACCTCTCGATGCCGGAGATGGACGGCTGGGAGACGGCGCGCGAGATTCGCCGCCGCGGGTCGGACGCGGCCGTCATCCTCATCACGGGCCACGGCGCGGCCACCCCCGTCGCCCCCGGCGACAAAGACCTCGTCAACGGCATCATCGGCAAGCCCTTCGACTTCGACCAGGTCGCCGAAGCCATCGCCCACGCCACGCAAAAAGAAGTGCTGAGGACTGAGTACTGAGTTAAAACCGCTTTCTTTTACTCAGTCCTCGGCACTCAGCACTCAGCACTTTTACTTTTCCCCTCGTTCCTTTTCGACTTCGGTTTCGAGTTCGACGACGAGTTGGCGGATGGATGGCTGGTCGAGGGGCTCTATGAGGCGGAGCGCTTCGTCGAGGACGCGGCGCTGGTGCTCGGGCCAGCCTGGGCGGCCCGCGACGCTGCCGAGTTCGCCCGGGTAGTAGCCGCAGCGCGGCGGCCGCACCATCTCCACGACATCCTTTTCGACCCCGAGCGTCATCGTCGGGATGCGCTCCGACTCCAGCCCGCGCGCCACGAGCGAGATCGACTGGTGGCACAGCCGCGACGCGGGGACGAGCAGCGCGGCCTGCACCTCGTAGCGCTTCACGCGCTCGATTAGTTTCGGCAGCATCTCGTCAACCAGTTTGCCCGCGTCCGGGATGTGGCCGCAGAAACTCCACCAGACGGGGTTCAACTGCCCTATGATGCCGTTGCTCTCGAACTCCGCGAGCCGGTCTATGGGGACCTGGGCGTTTCTGTCTTTCGTGACCGCCGCCGTGTCCCAGCCGCGCGCGCAGTAGAGCAGGTCTTCGGCCTCGACCTCGCGCGGCAGCTCGCGGACGCGCGTGTCGCCGCCGACCGCGTTCACGTCGAAGGAGTCCGTCCCGTTGATGTAGGCCCCGGCCGAGGTGATGAGCGCCAGATTCATCATCGGCAGCGCGCGCCGCGCAGGGATGAAGGGCGCGCGCCTGTTCTCGACGAACGGGTAGTCGCCGCCCACGTCGCTGCGCGGGCTGCCGCGCGTCCGGCTCTCCTGCCAATGCTCGTAGCGCCTGCGCCACTCGTCAATCCGCTCGATTATCTCCATCGAAAGTTTCCCCTCTTGAAAGCAAAACTAGTCCAAAGCTCAGTCGCCCCTGACGGAGCTAAAAACGCTTCGCCTTTATCCTGTCCCTGCGGGCAATCAGCAGCAGCGCGACGGCCGCGGCCACGACGCCGACGGCGAGCGCCGTCACCGAGTAGCCGTGCCACGCGCCGAACGTCAAGCGCAGGGGGTCGTTTGCCGCCACGTCGTCAATCGGCCGCCCCATCGCCGCCCGAAGCTGAACCATGCGCGCCGCGATGACCCACTGCCCGACGCCCGCCGCCACGCCCACGAGCGCGAGCGCGATTGTCTCCGCCAGCAATGCGCGGCGGCTCACACTGCGCCGGAACAGGAACGCGCTCAGGAGCAACAGGAGCGCGATGACGAAACCACTCGTGTTGACGACCGCGAGCGTGCGCGTCACTATCGAGCCCGCGGCCTCGTTCGCGTAAGGGACGCCGCGCGCGCGCAGGACCGCGAACGCGC
The DNA here is from genome assembly GCA_035563515.1 of Pyrinomonadaceae bacterium. GTDB lineage: Bacteria > Acidobacteriota > Blastocatellia > Pyrinomonadales > Pyrinomonadaceae > QHXM01. Next base: position 5,256 of record DATMVE010000015.1, on the reverse strand, counting down.
TCGGCGCGACCGCCCCGCTGAAGAAGACCGCGCCGCCCAGCCAGAGAGCTATCAGGAGCAGCCGCACGTCGCGCACGACCGCCGCGAGCCGCCCGACGCTCTCGTTGGCACCCGCCCTCACCTCCGCCCCGTTCTCCACGACCTCCGCGCTCATCCCTAATCATACTCCATCACGCCGGGCCGCAAGCGAATCACGGGAAGCGTCATCTCCGGCTGTGCCAATTCGCGCGGGTCCGGCCCGGCCATGAGCCACGAGAGCGCGCGGTCTAGCTGCGCCTGGTAATCAATTAAATCAAGCGACATGAAACTGCCGACGCCGAGGCGCTCGAACTTCTCTTTCGCCATCTGGTACATCCGCCGCGCCGCGCCCGGCCGCCCGATTTCGAGATGATGAAAGGCGACGGCCGACTGAATCATCGCCTGCAGGAACAGCTTTTCGGCGGGGCCGACCTCGCCCATCCAGCGGTCCTCCCAAGCGTCGTGCGCCGCGTGAAACTCGCCCTCGTTGAAGAGGTCTATCCCCGCGATGTACTCCACCGGGTAGGCCGCCACATGCGCCTCCGTGTAAGCCGCCTCCTCGCTTGTACCCTGCTCAACCATTAAGCTGAATGATGAGTGATGAACGCGGAGCGATGAATGAAAAAGCAATCGTCTTTAATTCATCGTTCCGCATTCATCACTCACCATTTGTCGTTCCTTCCCAGTCTTTTTTCAGCAACAGCTCCTCTATGCGGTAGGCGTGGAGCATGTCGTGCAGCGCCACGTGGCGGAACATGATGAGGACCGAGTAGTGGTCGTACTCCTCGTGCTCGGCCTCGCGGAGCCACTCGTCTTCGGTCAAGTCCTTCAGCGCCTCGACCAGCCGCTCGCGGTCGCGGCAGAAGCGTTCGAGCGCCTCGTCCAAATCCACCTTGAGCAGCGCGCCCTCCTCCATCGCCTCGTCCGGGTTGTACGCCTTAATAAGCGGCCGCGTCTCGTCGAGCATCCGTTCGAGCCGCGAGAAGAAGACGGGGTGGACTTCCGCCAGGTGGCAGGCGTGTTCGTGCGCCGACCACTTGCCGGGGCCCGGCCGCCGCTTCAGATTCTCCGCCGGGACTTCGCGCACCAGCGGCGTGATGAGCGCGGGCGCGTTACTGAGCGCCGTGATGACTGCTTCCGGGTTGTTCATAAAAGCACCTTCAAGGGGCCGTCTTGTATAAAGGCTGAATCTGGCCCGCCTGCTGGCTGAGCAAACATTTCGCGTGCACGACCTGCATCACGGCCTCAGACCACGCGAGGTAGTCTTTCACCGCGCGGTCGTTCAGGCCGCCGTAAAAATCCAGGTAAGTCCAGTCGCGCTTCCCGAGCCAGTTCTCCTGGTTCGCCCAGCGCGTGACGAGCGCGCCCCACGCGCGCGGGCTCCACTGGCACAGATAATCGCCGTACATCACGGCCACCTGGTCGTACTCGTAGCCGGTGAAGACCATGTGCGTCTCGCCCAGGAATTTTTGCACCCGCCCCTCGGCCGTGACGTACAGCCTGTCGGGCAGCGGCCTGGCCCTCACAGCGCGCGGGACGGTCACGAAGCAGACCTCGTGCATCAGCTCCGCCGAGCGCAGGATGAGCGCGGCCTCTGTCTCCGTCGCCTCGCCCGCCATGACGCGGAAGACTGCGTCGACGAAGGGGACGCCGCGGTCCAGGGTCAGAATTTTTTGAGCGTCTTCCATCAGTCAGTTAAAGGGCCGCGCCCGGCGTTCAAGTCTTCCGATTCTGGCCCAGCCGCGACGCGATGACTTTCGCGGCGGTCGCGCCCGCGCCGACTGCGCCGGCGATGGTCGGCGCGAGCGGGTTGGAAACGTCGCCGACGGCGAAGACATTCCCGACGCTCGTCTCCTGCTCGCCGGTGATGACGACGTAGCCTTGCTCGTCCGTGTGCAACTGCTCGCGGAACAGCTCCGTGTTCGGCTCGACGCCGACGCGCACGAGCACGCCCTTGACGGCCACCTGGAAAGGCTTGAGCCCGCCCTCGCGCATGATCTCGACGGCCTCGACTTCCGCGTCGCCCATGATGCGCCGCACGACCGCTTCCTTGAAGATCGTGATGCAGTGCTCGCCCCGCAGGCGCTCGACGAACTCGGGCCGCGCGCGCAAAGTCTTCCCGCGGTGGACGAGCGTCACGGTTGGGCAAACCTCTGCGAGCAGCAAGGCGTTTTCGGCCGCCGCGTCGCCGCCCCCTACGACGCAGACATCCTTGCCCGCGAACAGGTCGCGGTCGCGCGTCCCAGACTCCATCACGCCGCGCCCCGCCAACTCCGCCTCGCCCGGAATGCCGAGCCGTCGGCGGCGGACGCCGGTGGCGAGGATGAGGCTGATGGATTGAAGCTCCTCGCCGCTGCGGAGCGCGACGCGCCGCGCGCGCAGGTCAACGCTCTCGATCTCGACCTCGGTCCACAAATCGAACTCCGCGCCCTCGACCTGCGACGCGAACCTGTCCCGCAGCTCGCGCCCGTTCGCGGCGCGCGCGCCCAGGTAGTTCTCAATCGCGTTATGGACCGACAGCAACTGCCCGCCGACTTCCGCGCCCGCCTCCAGCACGAGCGTGTCCAGCCCAAGCTCGTCGCACCACAGGGCGGCCGACAACCCGGCCGGCCCCGCACCGATGATGATTACGTCAAGCATAATAACAGTGGTCAGAAGTCAGTGGTCAGTATAAGCAGCTTTGCCTTTTCTGCCTACTGCCTGCTGCCAACTGCCTGCTGCTTTCTCGCCATTATCTCGGCGGTGCGCCGCCGGTGGCCCTCTTCGGTGGACGCGCCTTCGTAGTCGTGCAGGATTTCCCAGCCGCGGAACTCCGCGCGCAGCTCGCCCGGCCCGAGCAGGTAGGCGGGGTTCATCTCTTTCACGCTGGGGTCGTCGTCCGTCGTGTGAATCGCCGCGACGGCGAGACCATCGGGGCGCACCCCGGCGCGAATCCGCGGGAAGAGGTCGCGCTGGAGGTAGTAGAAGACGCAGACCAGGTCGTAAGCCTCCGGCTCAATCTCGAACTCCCCGCGCTCAAGGTCCGCCACGCGCCAGTCCACTTCAACTCCGCGCAACTGTGCCAGAGTCTTCGCCAGCTCTATGCCGACCTTCGACGCGTCCACGGCCGTCACGCGCCAGCCGCGCTCGGCCAGAAAAATCGCGTGCCGCCCGGGGCCGCAGGCCAGGTCGAGAGCGCGGCCGGGCCGCAACTCTGCGGCGGTGCGGACCAGGAGCGGCATGGGCTCCTTGATGACGTGCTCGCCGCGCCCGTAGCGCTCGTCCCAGTCAGTCACCTTCTTGTGGCCCCGACCTCTAAAGTCTCGCCGAGCGCGGCCCGCGTCTCGCGCGCGACCGTCTCGGGCGGGAGCGCGGAGGCGCACAGCGTCCCCGTCTGATCAAGGAACTTGACGGCCGACGCCAGCTCTTCGCCGTCCAAAGTCCAGCGCCCCCGCACGCCCCCTTCGCCGCCGCTTCGTTCGAGCTCGTTGAGCCGCTCGACCAACTCCGTGAAGTCGCGGCGCTCGATTGGCGGGCGGACGATTGTTTCGGCCCAGGAATAGTAAGGGTAGTCGACGCGGTAGCCCCAGCCGCTCATCATCGGCAGGGCGATGAGGTAAAGCCGGCCGCGCGCGTTGGCGGAGATGGCCGTGAACGGCGCGCTGTGCCGCACGGGGCTGAAGCCGTGCGAGCCGTAGAGTCCGGGCGCGAGCGTTATCACGGAGAGCCCGCTCATTTCGTCCTCTTCGACGTGCGACTCGCCGCTCGCGAAGCTCTCCATCGCGTCCTCCATGCGCTGCCACACGTCGCGCCACAGGAATTCGTACTCGCCCGTGCGCGCAATCACGCGCTCGACTTCCGGGAGCACAAGCTCGTAGAGCCGCGCCTCGTTGGTGACGGCCGCGCCCGCGAGATGTCGCGCCAGCGGCGAGCCCTTGTCTTCGCCGGGGACGAAGGCGTCCGAGCCCTGTATGACGATGCTCGCGCGCGCGCCGTCTGGAGTCGAATACTCCGAGAAGTCGCCGGCCTCGGCCGCGGCGATCAGCTTCTCGCGCAGCTTCAATGCGCGCTCGCCCGCGAGCACCGTCCAGACGGAGAGCACGCCGTCCGTGTCGAAGTGGTTGTTGGTGACGAGTTCTATGCCTTCGGTCAGGCGCGCGCGCTCGGGCGAGGCGACCAGGTTGAGCGCGATTTCGGTGGAGGTGTCCGCCTTGACCTCCGCGGGAGTCCGGTTCCCCTCCCAGTGCGAGAAGTGAACGCTGTTGGAAACGGTCCCGTCTACGGAGAGCTTGCGGACGCCCTCAAGCCCCGCGTGGTAGTACTCGAATCTCATTCGTGAATCACCTCGAAAGGTCAGGCCGTTTGACGCTCGCCCGGATTTGGGCGGCAGTTTAGCTCATCTTCGCGCCAAGAGGAACTGCCGTTTGACTGGCGGAAAAGCGAAGTTGTATGCTCGCGCCTCTACCGAACACACAAACGAGAGAGGACGCGTGGAAGATGCAAGAGATTACTGCGACGGAGCTCAAGCGGCGGCTCGACGGCGGCGAGGACATACAGATCATAGACGTGCGCGAGCCGAACGAGTACGCGTTCGCGCGCATCCCCAACTCCGTACACATCCCCCTGGGCCAAGTCTTGAACCGCATGGATGAGATCGACCCGTCGCGCGAGACGGTCGTGCACTGCAAGGTGGGCGGCCGCAGCGCCCGCGCCATAGAGGCGCTCCGGCGCGCGGGCTTCCAGGGCAACCTGACAAACCTCGCGGGCGGCATCACCGCCTGGTCGAACGAGGTCGACCCGAGCGTGCCGAAATACTGACCGGCTCAAGCACCGTTTGAAGAGTTTCGTCAGGGGCGCATGAAAATAGCCCGGCACTGAAGTGCCGGGCTATTTTCATGCGCCCTACGGGGCTGAAAGCTGCGTGGACTCACTTAACCAGATAAGTAATTTTCTCTTTCCCCAGGAAATCCTTGCCGGTCTTCTTGGTGACGAGGCCGGCCCTTTCAAGCTCGAAGTAGGCGCGCTGAATCTCGCCCTTGTCGACGGAGAGTTTTTGTGCCAGCGCGGCGGGGGCGGGGAGCGCTTCGCCGGGGGCGTAAGCCTTGTCGCGGATGTGCGTTTCGAGTTGCTCGCGGACCTGCGCGTAGACGGGGCCGGCGGCCGCGCGGTCGCCGATGGTGATGTTTGGCTTTTCGCTCACGGTTTGCCTGCGTGCCTACTTGTTAATCCCTTCCAGTTCGACGAAGCGGCTGAGGCGCG
>DATMVE010000014.1:0-245125 GCA_035563515.1 Pyrinomonadaceae bacterium | reverse complement strand
AACCGCTGTACGCGAGCCAGACCAGCGCCAACCCCAGAGCCAGCAGACCGATGCGCACCAGCCCCACCTTGCGGAACCGCTGCATCTCACGCTCGGCGGCCGCCAGCCGCGCCGCGCGCCGCCGCTCGTATTCAACCCTGGGCTCCGTCCCCTGCACTTCCTTCAAGTCCGAACGCCCGTCACCCGTCTCTCTCATCCTCACAGCTTAAACCATCTGCCTTAAGTTCGCCGCCAGCGGCGAGGAATACTCGGCGGCTTATCAGGTCTCATCAATCTTCTTTGAATAACAGTTCATCCCTCACGAACGAAGTGACGGCTTCGAGGACGCGCTCGGGTTGGTCGCGGTGCGGGCTGTGGCCGCAACCGGGCAGGACGAGACTCCGCACAGACCCCCCACATCCTTTCTCAATCGCCTGAATCTGTAGAAGCGTGCCGTACTCGTCCCCCTCCCCCTGAATCGCGAGCACCGGTACCCTCACGCCCGGCAGGTACTCTTCGATATTCCAGGAGCGGAACAGAGGGTCTAGCCACACCCTGTTCCAGCCCCAGAAGGCGCACTCGACGTTGCGGCCGTGATGGCGCGCGAGCGCCTGCTTCAAAGAGCCCCTTTCATACTCCCCCGCGGCCCGCCTCACGCTCTCCACGCTCACGTCTTCGACGAAGACGTGCGGGGCTTCCAGCACGAGGCCGCGAAGCCGCGCGTCCCCCACGCCCCCTGCGTAGATGAGCGCGATTGAGCCGCCGTCGCTGTGCCCGAACAGTACGGCGTCTCGGACTCCGGCCGCGTCCAGGACCTCCGGGAGCGTGACCAGCGCCTCCGTGTGCATGAAGACGACGGGACGCGGCAGCTCAACGGGGTCCGAGTTCCCGTAGCCCGCGCGACTGTAGACGAGAGCGCCGCAACCCGTCGCCTCGGCCACGCGCGCCGGGAACTCGCGCCACGTCGAGACGGAGCCCAGCCCCTCGTGCAGGAACACGATTGTCGGCGCTTCGCCCGGCGGCCGCCCGTGCCACGCACACTCAAGCCAGCGCCCGCCCGCTCTCAATCGCGTCAAATTTTGATAATCAATCAAGTCCGTCTTATTGAACTATTCGCGAGTGTCTTTAACTCTATTTACACGCATTACGGAAAAATCCAAAGCCGTTCGTAAAAGCATTCCCTCTTCTTAAAATTTTATGGCCGAATGTAGGTTCTTGCATAAAGTGAGAATGTCCTAAGAAGGGAATCAATAACTTGCGGATGATGTTCGCTCATATAATGAGAAAATAGTCGTGCATAAGATGAGAATATCCGTTACTTTTCGTTCATATAATGAGAATTTCCGAACCGGCTCATTCTATTAGAGTCAGGGCGTGGAGAGGTGGCTTTTCCTAATGCATGACCTGTAGACGCAAGCCGTAAGTGTAGGCTGTCGAGAGCCGGTGATTGAATTGCTCTTTTTGCTAGGATGCTGTTCGCCGGCGTAGGTTAATTTGAGCATTCAGCGGCAACTTTCGTAAATGTTGGAGGATTCAAAAAAACATTTTCCTGACAACGGGCCAGAGAAAATAAACGGCTCCACCTAAAATAAAAAGAAGGATAAACAACCGAAAAAAGAATGTCTTCTTAAGGCGTGTGCGCTCGTCTTGCAGATAGGTGATTTCCAGAGCGATTTGTCCGGCGAAATGCTCAAGTCCTAAAGTATTTCGGGTGTAGTCTAAGAGCGATTGTAGCTGCTCGCTGTCTTTTCGAGCCAGTTGTCGTTTAAACGCCCAGAGATAATTTATGGAGCGCTGTTTGATAGCTCTCGCTAACAACGGTAGGCTATGTAGATCACCTCTTTGTAAAGAACCTTCCAGTAATTCAATCGCTTTGGTATCCAACTCAAAGCCTTCATCCGACCCAGAGTTTCTAAGCATAATACCCTTGCTAACGTAGCTCATCGCTAACTGATTGGCGAACTCAGCGTGTCCTTGCTCATTGACTAATTCCTCAAGAATTTCAATCCTTTTGTCATAGTATTTGGCTCTTTCCTTATTTTTGGTTTTAGTCTTTTTCGAATCCCAAAATGATTGATGAAGGAGTGGGAACAATCCGATATATGCGTAAGCTGCCATTAATTCCATAGGCATCAGTCGCCCTTGCTCATTAACTAAACCCTCAAAAATTTCATTCCCTTTGAGGGCCACTGTCTGCGCTTCATACAGTTTGCCGGAATTATGAAGACTGTCGCTTTTGAATTTATAAGCCAGCGCCAGGGCATAGAGTAAGTCTGAGCGTCCTTGCTCATTGACTAATTTCTCAAGGATTGCAATCGCTTTGTCAGATTCAACAATGGCCTCTTTGCGCTCTAGGAGAGATTCAAGGGCATACCATTTATTAAAATAAACTATTATCAAATTATCGGTAGAGTCCGAACTGGTCAGTGCGCCCGGCAGAGTCCACCAGACGGCCTGCGTCGTTGCCAAATCGTCCGTCTGACCTAGGCGCTTATCATCATCAGCTAACTCTTCAAGTATTCCAATAGCCTTGTTGTATTCGACTACCGCCTCTTTAAATTTGAAAAGGCTGTGTAGAGCCATCCCCAGATTGTTAAAGTTGCTGGCTTTGGATTTTTCATCTGTGAGCTTATCTTGCACAAGGTTGAGTCTTTCGATAATTTCTTGTGCCAGCCCCAGTTCAGTAATTTTGAACATGAGCGGCGTTGCGGCCAAAACCACGCTTTCATATTGTCCGGCCTGATAGTGTTGCTCCATTTCGTTGAAGTACGAAGAGAAATCTTCCGGTTTGTGACAGTCTTCGACGGGTTTATGAATCGAACGATAAAACTCGGCGGCACGGATGTTTAGTTGTCGGCGATTAAAGAATTGAGACTGAGAATCACTATCGGCTACTTCAGCAGGCAGGAGTTGATAAATATAATCCTTTACAGATTGCTCCAAACTAAAAAGACGAAAATAATTACCTTCTATCTCGCGTTCCTCGGCTATAATCGAACCACTTCCGCGTAGAAGTTGCCAAACGTCTGTGAGATCATAATCAGACAAGACAAACTTAATCGCTTCGACGGAGACAGGCTCACGAAAAACAGATAAGACCTGCCAGACTGCTCGTTCCAACGGGCTTAAAATCTCTAACTGCTCACCAATGAGCTTGGCATAGCCCTTTTCTAGATCAAATTTTGCGAAATCCGCGAAAAGCTCTTCTCGCTCCAGAACCTTTCTTAAAACAAGCGGGTTTTCGCGTTCCTGACTGTAATAGTCGGCGAAGGAGAATAAAGCTTTCGGAATATATCGCAGCTTTTCAGCTAGCACAGCCAGTAAATCCTCCGTCTCTCTTTCGTTTGAGCAACGCCAATTCGTGTTGAAGTCTACAGCCAGTTGTTTGAGATAATCCACGGCGTCCGCCGGAGGCAGATGCCCATCCATTACGAGGAGCGAGACACGGCCTGAGCCTTCAAAAATGGGGACTTCTCTGGTGGTCAAAATCACCCGCAGATTGTCCTTGTAGTTTAAGGCCAGCTCCAATAATTTCGTCAGCCGCTCGTCCTTCAACACGTTCGCTTCCGTCAGCACCGACTCGCAGTTGTCGAAGAAGAACCACACCTTGCCGAGCCTTTTCAGTTGTACAAACAGGAACCTGATTCTCTGCTCGTCATCCATCTCTTCAATCTTGAAGACCCCGCGCAGAAGAGATTTTTCGCCTTCCGCCTTGAAAACTCGGTCGAGCAATTCGGCAGAACGGAAAAAGATATTTTCGAACGTGAGGTCGCCCTTTTTTTGACCGTCGAAGATGGCGATTTCATTAACGATGTTTGTGTCCGCGATCTTATCTCGCGGGGCAATCTCTTTCAGCAGATGTTCCGCGAGTGATGTTTTGCCGAAACCGCCTGCGCCTTTAATGACTATGATCGGTTGTGGGTGGTTCAGGACAAATCTTTTCAACTTATCGAAGTCGCTTTCGCGATTAAAAAACTTGGTCGGGCGCTTATAATTGAAATCGCCCAAAACTGTACCTACTTCCGTCGTCGCCGCGCCACTTTTTTCCCTGTTCTCTTTTTCTCTCGCAATCGCATCCCTCTCCCGCTCTTTTTTAAGCTCCGCCAGAGTTTCTTTGATCTCCTTTAATTCCTGGTGAGTGATTTTATGAAGGTAAAAATTTTCTTCCCGGAAATCAGTGACTTGATTGATTAACTCGTTCAGTCCGACTCCAAGTGTCCCGAAAGCGTTAAGGTTTTTGCTGATACTATTGAGCAGGGCTATTTGGCTGAGGTGGGCCTGCGCTTCCATCGCGGCTTTGACCCGCGGGTTTTCTTTGTACTCTTCATTAAAGAGGATGCAGACCAGCTCAAACCAATCATATTTGTTCTTTCTGCGGTTCTCTATTTTTAGTTGAATGATTGAGCCACTAGCATTAGGAGACTCCTCCCAGCCATCGTTGATTTTGCCTTCGAGCAAACTTAGAGCACCTGCGCTAGAATCAACTCCGAAATAAGTGTTTTTGATGTCAGCTATGACAGCCTTCTTGATTTTCTCGCTGACCTCTTGCTGTGTGGATTCCGCGCCGGCCAGATTCTGTTGGTCGAAAATGGAGAAGATATCCTGGTAGTCGAGTCTGGCATCAAATATGTGGTCGGGTGGATTTTTGATACTGGCTTTTAGGTATTTCGACACTTCCGTCAGCCAACGAAAATCTTTATCTTGACCGGCCACGTGTTTGACTTTATCCAAAACGGAACTTCTATCTGTTTTGAGATTAATCAAACACGCTTGGCAGGCGAAAAAGGTAGCGAGTATTTGGGCTTTGCTCGCGGCCCTTTGCAAGTCGTAGTTGAGCGAATCCTTGTCGAGCGTATTCAGATTGCTCAGGAATCTTTGATAAGCTATTTTGCTTCCGCTCTTAAACCAGTCGTAGAAAATCCCGCCCACGGCCTGCCCGAAAATTGCTTCCGAGACTTGGCCGAAATCGAATTTCTCGTCTTGTGATTTACTGTAAAGCGAATACCCGACACCAACGACGCCTGCCAGGACACGTAAAGTTGTGGCCGCTTCTAGGAGCATATCTTTTGAAGAATCTATTCCACCGCGGCGTCAGGATAATCTAAAAGGTTGATTCTATAAAAGCCTTAGATAAGATTTATTCGCGGAAAATGTAGGCTAGGGCAGAAAGTGAAAATTCCATCCATATATAGTCAAAGGCTTACGCGCGGCGTTCGTTCATAAAGTGCTAAAACAGTTGTGCACAAGATGAGAATATCCGTAACTTTTCGCGTATATAATGAGAATTCCTAAACGGGGCGTCTTTCCCTTGTGCTATGCAATCTTGTTGTAATTCTTATTCTGGGCTTTTTAGACATTCTCGCCATACTTTTTGCTCTAGCTGCTTAACAAATTGCCGAGAAGGAGAATCTAGTCTACGGGAGACAAGCTGATCTCTGATTTCTATGACACTCTGTTCGAAGTACGCACTTAATTTTTTCCGTGTAATGGAATCTTCAACTTCATCAAGTACAACTTTTGTGTAGTCGGATTGGAGTATGCTGATAAACTTTCCCTCCGAGCCATAAGCGATAAGACCCTTAACGCGATAAGTGTCAAACAGTTCTTGTGTTGCTCTATCAAAAGATATGAAGTACGGGATGAAGAACCCCCCTGCTGTCTTCACCGTTGCATACTTTTCCACAACCCTGAACAGCATCATGTCCCATGCAATGTTACTCAACTTTTTTAGGGGTCTGTGGCACCCCTTATTTATCTTGCTCATGAAACTTACATCACTTCTCTTTTTGAAGTAACGCGCAGCTAACAAGAGTTCGCGGAGAAAGATGCGATGTAGCTGTTCGTGCATGAAGTCCAAAAGCATCTCTAACTTTTTGTCAAAATGGTTTTTGACAGGTGCGAACTCTATTTCAACAATCTTCAGAAACACCAAATAAATCAGGTAATGCATTCTCAGAAAAATCTTAATAGATTCTTTCCGTTGATCAGTGGCATAAAGCTTAAATAGCTCTTTATCCGCTTCATTCCATAAAGAAACCTCATCAATTGATGGCTTTTTAGACTTAATACTTTTGTAATTGTCTAAATAGTCAAACCACTTAATGTAAAACAGTGTCTCCCTAACATAGTTTGCATGCCCCGGCTTCATGTAATAGTTCTGTGCGTTTTCTAGGGCGTATTGTAATAACTGAAGTTAATATTTTCACTAGCGAGGAAATCCATAACGATATGGCTATCCTGATTACTAGGATTACCACCTGTAACAAACCTCTTAATCTCCCCGGCCACATTCGAGTCGAGCATGATAGAAAGATCGGCACTGACTGGTACTTTATTGTGCGATTTGAATTGCCTTATAATTTCATCGTCTATGAAATAGAGGTTGTCTGTTGAATACAAACATCTGGGGTATGCATCAGTAAGCGACTTTATTGTCCAAGTGCTTGTTGGTAGGACTATCCCGGCTGGCTGTGGACTTGCATAGATTAATCGCGCGCCATTGACTTCATGTAGATGGCTAAACCAAATGGCATCTACTTCATTAACATCAACAGCGTCTCTGATAAGATTAGCAATATATGCTAATTTTGCCGCATTGTGTGGCATTTAATAACCCGTCTCCAAATCCAACAACAGTCTCTAAATTTTTAATGAAAGTGCAATTTATATGGCCCTAGACGAGCAGGATTTTATTAACTCACATGATCTCACCATCAGAATGAGTAGAGAAGTAGGCCACCGGCATCCAGAATCTTTTAGCCTATTCTTTGCGAATTGGTTAACCTTTCTTCAGAGCTTTGTTTTCCCTAAATATGTAACACACTTCAATCCTAGACGAGTAAATGAGAGTGCTACTCTGCGGCAGTTCAGCCAAGACAACGAAGAATTATTTAATAGGCTAGACAAGTCACTCATCCATCAGTTAGCTCAGCAAAGATTTATAAGAACCCACGTGTTGGGTAATACACAAATAGGTGATGTTGAGTTTGTTGATGATCGGGTGCGTTGGGCAACCGACTACCTTCGGTATTTATTGGATATTAATCCCACAACAGTGGTTGGTTTAAATGAGGAGAATTCTGGCGAAACAGGTCAAAATGTTGACCTCAATCAGAACAGTTATTTCATAAATCAGCAACCGCTTACTGCTCTAATAGTTTTGTTATACCAAATTAGATGCAATTTATTTCATGGTGTAAAAGGCTATCGCAATCGCTCTAAGAGAGATGCGATTCTTACTTCAATCGGCGCTTCCATATTGCGGAATATTCTTGAGGAGATGGGACAATAACCATGTAAGAGTGTAGACCCTCTAGCTTACTCATAGTTACGAGTAAGCTAGAAATGGATTTATAACATCAATGAATTTTTTACTTCCTTGCGCTAATGCTTCTTGTGCATCTTGAACGTCTGTCAATGTCGGCAGACCTTCGACTACGATTTGACCTGCAAAACCGAGTTTCTTACCAGCGCGGGCGATTGCTTCATTAAGAGTCAAGAGAATCGAATTTCTTACTTCAAGTTTAAATCTTTCAAACCTTAAAAATCGATGCAGATCATAATATTCCGTTTTGAATTCATCATTGGGAGCTTGTCGCGCGTTCCAACCAATTAACTTTGTTGCCTCTGCTACTGCCATCTTTTGATCTCTACTAAATTTTTTCAGGTCATATGGCACTGGATGGATCTCACCCTTCATGCTTGAAAGCACAAAGTCGGGCATTGATGTTAGGCTTCCTTGCGCATATAAGGCATCCATCATAGGTGTGTACTCGCTCCGCATATATGGTGGAAGCTCAAACGTAATGAAGTTCTCAGGTGTTAACTCAATAACATCAGACGGTAATTCCGACTCGCGTACTACGCTCCCTGGAACATACTGTTTTAGTTTGCCCTTTTCCGCTTTTATTGAGTTGGGTATAACACTAAACAGGGTGAAAGCAACCGGCTTATTATCATCGTCATACATGTAAGCAATCTCATAGACCGCCTTACCGTAAGTCATCATCCATGCAGCACATTCTTGCGCGAATTCTGCTATCACCTCATAAAAGTTCCGCCTATAGTCGTTGTGACTAATAGCCTCTTCCACTAATTCCTCTATCTCAGACTCCGCGGGGTCTAAACGCGCATTAACAGACCATTTTGATCCGCTATAAGGCATAGCTCCATTACTGACATCCTCAATTAGCATCCTTGTGTAATGCGATTCCTCATAGTTCGGCAAGGAATTGAGCGCGGGATGATTTCTTGTTTCGTTCGTCTGATACCAGGTCTCAGATTGACGAACAAGTTCTACATTCTTTCTACTCCGATTTCTCATGACGCCTTCTTATCCTGTCCGCCAGCCCCTTTTTCTTCACTGTCCTTATTCAGCTTGCGATGGAGTCTCCTCGTTTGATCAGAAAGCTCAAGCTTAGATGGATCGAATCGCTTCATGAAATATTCGGCGAAGAATACATCATAGGGCTTATAATAGAGGGTCATACCGCCGCTTATCGCTCTGATTAACTTGCTAGGATGTCTCGATTCATCTTTGCGTGCGTACATAAAACCACGCGAGGACATTGAATCCATAAGCCCTAAACTTCTCAAGCGCCTTTCAAAATCTTGCTCCCAAGCTGCCCGCATATGGTCTCGTGGGTAAGACATGAAAGGCCACGGCTGACGCGCTATGTTAGAGCAAATAAACCGAGCTGTCGCTTCTTTGTCGGGGACAGTCTCAAAGTATTTGTCCCATACCTCTTCTACTTTGCTCCTAAAGTTTTTACCATCCAGTTCTCCAAACAAGTAAGCAAAGCCAGATATTTCGACCACATCTAAAAGCGGCTGTACGCTGAACCCGAATTTTGTTACAGGATCAGCAATCTGTAACGACGATAGGAGTTGGTCACGGGCTGTCAAACCAGCGGTGAAAAAGGTTGGAAATAGCCTACCAAATCGCGCCTCCTCACCTGCCGCTAAGGTCGAGTAGCATTCATCAGAAATGAATGCATAGGCATGTCCAAAGTAATCAGGCAGTTTGTCCGTCTTGGGTAAATATGCAAGACCAATTATTGCCTGTACTAACGCAGCCAATAGGCGCTCACGAACTTTGGCTATGCGACGGTCATGCGCCTCCCAATCAATAGTCGGACAGGGTCTATCTTCGACTCTACGAAGTTTGTTAAGAGCTTCTACATATCGCTTCAAAGCATTAAAGTGATATGCGAATTTATTGCAACCCTCTAATCCACGCTCGATGAGTTGAGCCGCGAATATTGACTTTTTTTCTTTAACTAGCGACTCAGCTTCGTCTGCGATTGCCTTCTCAAATTCAGTAAGAAGTTCATTACACGTTTGCTCAATAAATCGGATGAAACCTATTGCGACAACTTGTTGCCGATACCAGAGCGGGGTGATTAACTTTCCCTCGACGCGACGTTCAAAATCAAGATGCCTGCGGAGAATCTCCATCTGCTCAATAACATTTCTGGGCAGGCCCGTTTCGTAGATGCTTTCTGGTCGTCGCCAATTTATTTCAGCCACCTTATCACTTAGAGATTCGACACTCAGTTCACTAAGTTTGTTAGAGAATCCGAGCAGTATTTGAATGAAACCCAAGGCGTAAATATCTATAAGACCGAGCGATAGATTCAACTTTAACAAGTCATCTTCCGTCTCAGCACCCGTCAATTCTGCGGCGCGACATTCTGACCTAAGCGGCACTAAGGTACGAAACAAATGCAATGCTTCACTAACGGCGAAGTTCCCAGCGAGGTTGTAAAGGGTTTGCTGGGCCGCATTAGAGAGAGCGTAAACACTTTGCAGGTCTCTGCTACCCAAAAGCTTTTCGAGCGTATAAGCGATAGTTTCCTCAATCTCTGACTCGAACCACATCAAGTCTGGTACTGCGTCAGGCATCAAAGAAGTGCCTGTGTCCAATGCCGTAAATGTATCCATGCTAGACGTGGTAAGCCAAGATTTATGCCTATGCGTGCGCCGGAACCATAAGCTATCGCTTGGTATGCTCGATTTCTCCTGTCCATAAAAGCCGAGCACTGAGAACGCGTGCTGTGCTAAATCCACGAGCGCATCACTCTGTAAATGCTCCTCTCGATTTGCCATCAATACGATATTGCGATGAGTTGTGAGCACCGCATCTGCTTGCCTTTGATAGTGAGCTTGAAACGACTCATCCAACCATCTGTAACCGCGTGAGGTGGCACTACGCACCCACCTCACCAAGTCAGAGGTCAGATAACCGATGAGACGGGTTGGATCGAAAAAGTGGAAAACTCGCAAGCCAAGTTCAATGAAGCTGTAAAAAGATGCCACGCCAAGAAACGCGACGAATATCAAATTTAAAATGCTCGGTAACCGCCCTAAAGCTAGCGCGCCTAGAAGTACCGTAGAGGCAACGCCCAGCATGGCGACTAGACTGACGTATGCGTTGCTGACTTTGTCCCGCAGAACAATCGAGCGCACGTCACCTTGAACCCGCGCGTAAGCCGTGCTGACTACCACGCTAACCGCGGTGAAGTAGAGCGCCAAGAAGGCCCCCGCGATCTGTGCAAACGTGGCGAACAGTGTGGCATAGTGCTCAGAATTGCGATTGACTATTTGCTTTATGCCTGAAATTATCCGAAGAACTGAATCTGGAATAGTGATTATCTGATTAAGAGAAGCGCCGTACCTTAGTGTGCAGAATTCTGCAAACTCAAGAAGGCAAATAATGATAATAGCCAAGATTAATGGCTTAAAGATGCCACCAATCAAAGTTCGTTGGGCGGTCACAGACTCGCGGCGTGCGCGAAAGTATTGCTTTGTGCGAAATACACGATTCCCCAGTTTAAATTTCGCTTTAAGTAATTTTGCACGTAAGTGCCAATAGGTAGGAGTAAATTGCCACTCAGAGGTGCGTTGCAGTTTACTACGCCGCCACCGACGAAGCGTTTGAGGGGAGGGTTTCAAAGGCAAGCGCTTATTCATAAAAACAACCTGATTGAGATAGGACCATGCATCCCCAACCAACTACAATTTTACCCTGCAAGCAATGTTTCTGCATCCATTTACAAGGGCATATGACGGGTGTCGGCAAGTCCCTGCGTAGATGCTGTCCTTACACTGTCTTGCTATTTGTGACCCGCTGGAGGCGGCTTCTGCCCAATTTTGAAATATGTGGATGATGAAAGGGCGTGAGGTTCTTTAGAATTGGTATAGCGAGAGAGGTAGTGACTACACGTATATGTAGACTCTTTGAGTATTCATCAAGAAGATTGACGGAATCGGGCGATGTCCGCCAAATCTACAAAAATCAGTCTCTTCTTTCCCTTGCTTTGTACAATAGACTTTAATTTACCCGCCTTAATAAGTTGATTAATCTGCTCATCAAATATTTCAAGTAGACGCTTTGCATCATTTTTCGATACATACTTACCATTTGGGCTAGCTATCGAATATTGCTTTTGGCTAAAAGGTGAAGTGTAGAAACTCTCCCATTTTTCAATGAGATATTCAGTGAAGCCTTTCTTTATAAAATCAAATTGTTTTTCTGAAAGTGTTTTAAAAAGATCAATGTAAAACTTCCCGAACTCTTTGTATAAAACTGATTTTTGACGCTGACGGTTAAGAGGAACGGAAGTTTGTCTTTCTCTAATCTCATCCAGAAACTTATAGTAGTTGCTCGGCCAATCATCAAAGACTGAAAAAGCTTCAATAAAAAGTGCATGAAAATCTTTATTCCTACCAAAAGGAACTAGGTCTCTACCAGTCGTGGCTAAGCGTCCCTTGTATTGACCTGCAATAAATAGTAAAGCCAGAAATAGATTGTGTAATGAAAGTCCTCGTGCATGGTAAGTATTTGTATCCAACATATAAGCCTTATCAATTGGCAATCCGCAAAGCTGATGTACGTGCCTTGTTAATGTTAATTCTGATTCATTAATAGTTACAGGTAGGGATTCTCGCCAATCAAAATTACATGAGCACGCACATACACTCTTCCGAATCCAGGTTATACGCTTTCCACAACTTGAACATTCATCAACAAGTAGGCACTTATGTCTAGGACAGGTGGTCACAAGAGAGAGTTCCCAAATCCGACGGCAATATGGTGATTCTAACAAACATTCTGGGCATATCTTGGGGTGGCTGAGCCGAATGCCATGTCGAGGGACTATATTGTCAAAAAACATATAGCAATTGAACTGATCATCAGATGGCACATATGTAATAGATTCTAGATGAGAAATATCAATATCAGTTAGTTTTGCAAGCAAGACGATCCCTTCCTCAGATAAGAGGGAATTAAAGGAGTAGCGTGGTTGCCCACTCATCAATCTTGCCATCTTTAATATCCATAAAGGGGTGTTATATTTATTTTGTTCGGTCAGTCTAACCACGTAACCAATAAAACTTTCGTCAGCTTTTGGCTTACCTCTTACAAGCAATAATTTATTTATATCGTCCATTCTTGATAACAAATCAGTACCTATTTCCCCTCGGCATCTTTAAGAGATAAAACTGATTTACCAGGACTCAATCTTTAAAGAACGTCTGAAGCTCTTAGGTGTTTCTCATTTGCTCTTGAATATTTACTCGTTGCTTTTTTAGATTTAGTACCAGTTGTGGTTTTAGAGCTTGAGCCTTTTAAATACCCCTTGAATGGGTTTTCTTTTTCAGGCGCATTAGAAGCTAGGCAATCCTCATAAGCGATGTTGAGCACATCAAGATCAAGCCACTCTTTAGATAGGTCCAAAGCAATTACTGTTGCGCGTCTAATTAGCTTCATAAGTTTAGATATAACACCATCTGAGGCAATATAAAGCAGGAAAGCTATGTTTGTTTTTGACAAATTCGACCATTCATTAAGAGGTAATTTTCCATCCACTATTTGCAGAAATTTTAGAAAGTCCTTTCTGTCCTTGGTATCTTTCCAGATGAAAGGCTCAAGACTAACTCGTACTGAGAATCTTCTTTGGAGTTGCTCATTCCCTTCGACATCAAGGACTCCATGAGAGTACGGCATTCCTACAAGGATGATTGGTCTTTTAGTGCTATCCATTAAATTTTTGAGCCAGTCTGAGGTGGTTTTGAGAACTCTTTTTGAATCTCTATCAATGAAGTGCTGAAACTCATCTAAAAAAATTAACTCCACTCCACATTTATCCATAAATCCTTTTAGGCGGATAGTCTGAGAGACAGTCGAACCCTTGTCAGGTAAAGGATCACCTAAAGCTGCGAGAAGTGCTGTTACTAAGCTCTTGGGAGATGCTGGAACTTCAATCTTTGCCATCAAAACTGGCACTATTGTTCTGTCTTCTGTTTCTCGTCTGGGGAAATCTTGCATGTAGTGTTTGCATAGCGTTGTTTTCCCCATTCCAGCAACGCCTTCGAGCAACATTCCTTCCGGCTCTGCGGCGACTTTTGCGTGTAGATGACAATATGCGAATTTATCTAGAATCGTTTGTGTTCTGGGATAAGTAACATAAAGCTGCTCAACCATTCGCCTTCTATCTTCGGTAGGTATTTCGGAATAGTCTTTTCTCTCACTCATATAATCCTCACTTGGGTAAGTCGTAATCGGCCTTCCATCCAGTCATGTCAAGCGTTTCATCATCATCAGAGCTATGATCTACTATGTAGTCGGACTTGTTCTTTTGATCTGCCTTTCCCTTTCTGTTTTTTTTGTTCTTGTTTTGACCACCCGGCCCTTTCTTATGCTCATTCTTCTTCGCTGATTGGTTAATTATCTTTGCCCCAGCCCTGTTTGAACTACGATCCATCTTGACAGATTTACAAGCTGCCTCATCCTCTTCGCTGGTTTCCTGTTTGATAACCTCACCGCTGATATTGAAAGCGTTCTCTAGATCAGAAATACCTTTACGGGATTTTTCGGTCTCTTCTGAGTTGATTAGCAAAAGTCTCTCTTTTGTTGTGGAGAGGCCAAGCGCTTGCATCATCCAATCATTATCTGTTTTATGTTCGATTCCCTCGCGGCGATCTTGTATACCCTCATTTCTAAAACGCGCCATCTTGACCCTTGATGATTTGACTCTGGGCCAGTCGCGCTCGACAATCTCCTGTATCTCTAATTTGGCACGACAGAGGGAAACGGTATCAACTTTTCGCTTTAGCCGCTCTCGGACATATCTTCTAATTACTTTGTGCTGGTAGAGGGTTAACCCTTTCGTATACTCCTGATCAGTGGCGCATACTGGCAAGTATCGGTCGTGTTTATCGTCATAGACGTAAATCAATGAAAGGTCATTAGGATTAAGTTTAATTGCGAATTTAGTATCCGACTTATGCTGGCTACGGAGAACTGATAAGTCTTCATCGTTATAGAGGATTGTGTCTATTTCAATTCCGTAATGGTGAAGCTGCCGGTGCTCAATGTATCCGAGTACGATGTCTAGATCAGCAGCTTTTGCAGGAAGAGATGGCGGCCACTGTTGGATACCTTTTTCCCATCTAAGAGCAGGAATGTCTTTGATTCCTCTATGTGGCCGAAATTGTAAATAATCAATAAGGAACTTATGAGTGATCTCGTCGAGCTTATCTGGTGTAATGAGTGCATTCTTTTGGGGGTCATAATCTGCCCGGTCAAACACATCCGAGAAAGTTGTCCCCGGCTGACTATGTATTAATCCAGTATTAATGATTCGGAAGGATCTTTCGATTGTCGGCCTGTACCACGCCTTCCCCTTTTGACCATATTGAATATTTATTCCAAGTTGACGACAAGCGTCCTCCAAGTGTTTTCCCCAAAACTCTGGCGCGTTATCAAGGACAAGTTTGCTCATAACACCATAGGTGTTCCATGTCTGCCTGATTCTTGGATATTTCTTCCGCACATATGTTTTTGGTCGGATGGCATGTTTGAGACATTCCAGAATGGCAAGAGAACCATATGGGTTAAAGCTGATGTAAAAGCCCAAGACCATCTTGGTATAGACGCAAACAAGCCACGTCAAAATGGGCCTGCCAATGGGTAACATCATTATTGGATCAATCACAAACATATCAAGCTTTGTGTGGTCAGCTTCCACTCGCTCAAGGGGCATGGAAGGGCGTATGCCGCGACCAAATGCTTTGTACTTCTCCTCAGCTATCTTCACTCCGTAACGCGCTTCAAGAACGTCATAATCATCGAGTTTATTTACGACATAATAGATGCTGCTCCTATGCGGAATCGGAAGTTGATCGTCTGTAGTACGCATCTCATTCTCATCGGCAACCTTGACGACCACTCTGTCATATACATCTTCTACAGAGAAGCGTTGTTCACTCAAAAACACTTCATCAATAGCTTCATCAACTATTTCCCCGACTCTTTCTGCCTGTCTCTGGGCTTGTACTTTTCTTCGCTTTCGCGCCATTTCATCCACGCCGTCTGCCCCTTTATTGTTCCCCCGTGGCCCTGCAAACTTGCGCTCTCGGTTTCCTCGCGCCTTCGTCGCTGGTATGAGTGCTCGCGTATCTTCTCCTGATTTGATATATCTATTAACCCATCGGATAAGCGAAGAAACAGACGGCTTAGATTTGAGCTTAGCTTTCTCTGCTTTTGTAAGCTTCTTGTATTCAGCCAACTCAATATCACCGCGTTCGGAGCCTATCTTATCTATGATTGGCTTGAGAGTTTCCTTAGTAAGCTTACTAAGACTTTCCCTCATCACCTCTAGAACGTAAGCACAACGACGTTCTACCTCAGCTCTTCGTGGGTCATTTTCTTCGAGCAAAGTGAGATCGCTGATGCCGGTCTTCTTCAGCAATTCTTTAAGGTAGACTTGATTCCGATTGCCCCCGAGCAATTCGATTTCATTACTGAACAAAGCTTCGATAATCTCTCCTTCAGGCTTCGCCGTGTGTTTATTAGTGACGCTATCTTTAATCTGTATCTCGCCAGTAGGAAGGCGCTTTAAAATCTCATACTCTCGTCTACCGGCTATGAAATGCATTCCTCTACTAAGAGTGTGTCGCGGCATTACTCCACCACCTTCCTTAACTCGGCTATCCTGCTGCCTGGTAGATAAATTCTGCTATTCGGAGTGAGAGGCTCAGCTAGATCAAAGTCCATAACGCCCCAGAAGAGAAGGGCATATACCACCTGCTTGGGAATATTTTTAGCATGTAGAAATTCAAAGACTTCTGCGAGACTAACAATCTGCTTATCTCGCAAAAACTCTTGGCAGTAGATTTGGTGCTGCGGTTGTAGTGGCGTTCTAGCGTGACGCCAAAGAGCTTTGACGCTGTTGAGTCGGGGCTGCTGCATGATCGTATCTTCAGTAAAAACCTTGAACTTGCATCCTTCCTCTTCACATATAGGAGTGATAATGCGAAAGAGCAAACTGTACCTCTCTGTCATAACCTTCTTCTTAAGCTTCACTTCAATGAGGTGTCTTTCGTCTTCCCTTTCGACAAACAAATCTGGTGTATAACGACGTATTTTTCCGTCCAATATGTAGCGGATTGCGCAGGGTTGCTCTTTGAACCTTTTGACATCAGGATCAAAGTCAAGGAGATACATTAAAGACTCTTCGAGTAAAGATTCGAACCAGAGCATGATGTTCATTTTGACACTAAAGAATTTGCCAACATTTTTGCCTCGTATTCCGCGGCTTGGTGGTTTCCGCACGCTCATGGCTAAGTGAATCTCCTTTACTGATTTAGCAGTTTTAACTCTCCAAATATGAATCGGTTTGTAAATAGCCGTTAAGCACCTCCCCTAAAATTGCTTGACAAGCCTGCAAACAGGGGTACAATGCAATCGGCCTTTGAATACACGAAGAGCCGCCTCGCCAAAAAGCGAGTTATAGATCCGACCTGGAGCGAACGGCGACCAACCTAGAACGCTTCAGGTCGATTTATTTTGGGCACGTACAATGCCCAGAAAAACGCCACAGTTATAATACTTTTCGTTTTATCTGTCAAAGGGAAAGTTTCCGCTAAGTGCTTGATAAATATGAACTTAAGAGTACATATTTATACTTCACATGATTTAGAAATTCAGTTTTTAATGAGGATGGATAAGGCTCAGCCTCTACCTGGTAGTCTAGCTGGAAGCGTTAATGAGTCGTCCACCAACATTTCCAGATAATCACCTGCGCCTTGCTTTGCTTTCCTGGTTCCGGCAGCAGCACGGGCATACTCTAAAAGCACATAAAGTGGCGGTTGACGAATCCCGCGTTCAAAGGCACTAATCTCAGCTTGGGTTAGTTTGTTTTCAAGCCCCATACATCTAATCATACCGTTCTGAGACAGATTAAGCTTCTTCCTTATCTCAACTAACTTTGCCGCTAAACGTGACGGGCGCGGACGTGTGGCTCGACCCATCAGGATTCACCTCCTGACAAATCGCCACTTGTATGTTTGAGGTTGCGGCTAAGATTGGATAATCTTAGTATGTAACGGGATGCTGGCGGCGCGGGGAGTTTGTACCTCCTAAACTCCTCGTGCGCGTGAGTCATTCGCGCTCTTGAAGCAAATCAGGCATAAGCCGCCACTCTCAAATAAACAGACGCTAAAGATAGCAAAGCCCGTCGTAGCATTCCACTCTGTTACGAGACAAAAGCGTAGCAAGTGAAAACCGGAGAGATTTTGTGGATGAACAATTAATAAGTAAAGAGAAGAAGCTTACTCTGATACTACTTTGCTGGCTCTTTGGCTTGTTCGGCGTCCATCGCTTCTATACCGGTAAATACCTCACAGGCGGTCTCCAACTTCTCATGCTTCTGTCGGCCGTAGTATTGGGCCTCTTTGAAGCGGAAATCCTTCCGTATATCCCCGCTGGCATACTTCTCCTTTGGTGGGTCATTGATATTCTGCAAATCATCATGGGCAAGTTCAGCGATAAAGAGGGGAAGCCCGTCATTGACTGGGTGTGAGTCGCTAGAGCACAGAGATGCAGACCATTCCCTTAAGCGTTATCGTTAACTCTGACCTAATTACCAACGAAGAATCATATCTACTGATCGGAGCCTTCTCACAGCGCCCCTACCTCTCAGCGGAAGAGATTCTTGCCTTAGACCTGCCGGCAAAAAACCGCGTCGAGGCATTACTGCGCCACGAGTTCTTAACGGAGAAGCAACTGCGCAAGTCGGCCTGCGACTTCGCCGAGCATGTGCTACACGTCTTCGAGGAATTAGCGCCGGAAGATTTTCACCCACGCGCCTGTGTTCAAGCGGCACGCCTTTATGCAGACGGAGTAATGAACTTTGAGATGTTGAGAATCGCGGTCAATGAAGCTAGACCTTCAATGCAACGATTCAGAGGAACAGAACATATCGGGGCCTTTGAAGTGGGTTGGGCGGTGATATCCCTGGACGGCGAGGATGCCATGCTAATGGCTCAGGAAGTGGCTGTGTGCGCTCAGAAGGCAGCGCACCGTAAGGTATGGGAGAACAGAAAGTGCGACTTGGAGACTATGATAGAAAGAGAGAAAGAAGCTGTATGGCAATTGAAGCAAATAGTAGATACGCTTGGAATGTAGCTTGCCTCATCTCCGGCCTGCGCTGCTATTAATATATCCCTAGCTTACCGGGATGAGAATCTTAGACAACTGCCACAGAGGATAGGTAGAGATTCTCAGGACAGTGCTCTTTGGAATAGCAGAGGCAATCCGACTTTGCATGTCACTTCCTAGCTTATAGAACGTCCTCCCTCAATAAATATCCTGTAACTGAACCTCTCTCTACCAAAAAATTCAAGATGACAACAATCTGGCTTTTTGTTTTTGTAGAAACTTTGATTTTCCTGCGATTCTTCAAGAGGTATTTTCTTGTAATGCTTTCTAAGTAATATATCGTATTCACCTCTAACTCATCTGAAAACAAATTTTCGTTTCTTTGTAGAATATCACTTATCCAAAATATGCCATCTTCTAGATAATTACTGCCCACTTCATTGAGAAGTTTTGAAAGTGAATACAACACCGCAGGATGCTGCCCCATATCATGAGACACTTTCTTGAAGAACAATTTTTCTCTTTCTTTTAATGTATGCCATTCCTTTGCATCTTCTTTCCAATATTGCCATGCTAGAAGATAATTATGGATGATCTGTTTAGTTTGATAATAAGAACCCCGCTCCTTACATAGCTCAACCATCTTAGGATAGAAGATATCCCAAACTACCCAAAATTCTTCATATTGGTTTAGCCTGTCTTCAGCAGAAACAAATGCGTGAAGAAGATCGGCTATATATTCGGCTTCATCAAACTTATCAAGGAATGGCTTTAGGTACGTCTCGATATCATTTTTTCTAGAGTTCAATACCAGATATGCCAGCTTCTCCAGAAATCTTGGTGGAAGGGTGAAATCAGTTTTATCATTCCTCTCTAGTAATTTTTCGGAGAATATAGAACATATCTTCGTTATAAGTGTTTTATGGATTTCGTTATTAGTCTTTAGAGGTAAAAGCTCAAATGCAGTATTCCAAACTTCTAAACCTAAGTCTTCTAAATGTCGTAACTCCTCATAAGAAATATTGTTTGAGATTATATTTTCCAATTCACTCTCATAGCGCTCTATAAAACGGTTCACTACTAAATTGGTTGGCACTCCTGAGAATTCAATAATTTTGTCTGCGTAATATTCACTGAGTATTTCATGTGTTAGCTCCTGATATTCTGGCTTTAGAAGTAAAAATCCTAAAAGAATTGATTGAGCGTCTTCAAAACTCGCTTCCCATAGGTCATTAAGAACACTACGAATCGCAAAGGTTGATATTTCCCTCCAAGGACTTAGTAATAGTAGGAATAAGAAAGTTTTGACATTCTCTTCGCTTTCGGGAAAGTGCTTTATAAGTAAAGAGAGACTAGTGATCGCCGGTTCAGTACCGTCGGAAATTTGATAATAATATCTCTCAACTCTAAGCGGAATAGTAGCAAATCCAAGTATAACTTCTTTACAAAATTCTTTGTCTTCATCGCTTAGTTTATCGGCGAAGTCCCTTAATAAAACAGCACAAGCATATGCCGGAATGTGACGATTGAACAAAGGAAATCCTTTGGTTCTCTTCTCTAGTGCGTCAATAATTTCTTTAGCTTCTTTGACTACTAACTGCGGGTTACTTTCATACTGCTGATACTGCTTATATTCATTTTCCTCCCGTTTGAATCTATAGTCCGACCATAATTGCAGTGAGGTATATTTCAGCGCGTCAGAACTTTCTTTGAGAGAGTCCTCGCTATACTTCTTCAGCTCTGGATCGAGTTCGGGATTAAATGTTATTAACAACTGACCATCTTGTTCTTTCACTTCAGGTGTCATTTTTCTTCTATCCATTCGCGCTAAATATAATCTCCATGTTTTGTCAGCCTCAGTTTCGTCAGCTTTGGGTGGAAACTCTGCATAGTATTTATCAAATACCTCCCACACAGCTTTCTGCCTAGCTTCAAACAACTCATCAGTTTCTTCTTCTTCTGATTTGACAAACTGATACTTGAAGGCGAGGTGTTCTAGCGAAAGCTTTCTATGTGGGTCATCGCATGTTTTGATTCTTTCGTCATCATAGATTTTATTTCGGTAATTTAATCCATAGCCCATAGAATAAAGACTTTTAGCTCTACGGTCAGAGAGCAATCTGCTTGTGTCATAAAGAAAGAACTCTCTGGTTTGAAAAAGTATGTTGGCAACGTTGAAGAGTTTAGCAGGATGAGCTAGGGCGACGCTTACGACAACGGCAGTTATAGAAGCAGATTTTGAATGTTTGATGAGATAGGTGCATATATCTTCTAATTCTATCTGGGAAGCGACCTTTGCATATTCAAGTAACCACCTCTCTAATGCCATATGAATTGATTGAAGAAGGCATGGGGAGACTTGCGTACCCCGATATATCTGCCAAAGTCTGTCGCTTATATACTGCTTGGTGGTTTCATTCTCGCCGATAAATACCTCAATCTCTTCAACCTCATCCTTAAATTTCGATTTTGAATGGCATTCAACAGTTCTATTCGTAAATAAGAGAATAAAATCAAATGTCGCTCTCGGAGCAAACCTTAGAAGCTGAAAGACAGGGGTTTGAAATGCACTTGCAGGATAGTAGTCGAGATGACTCGATGAAATACAGAAATGGCCTTCAATATCAATCATCTCTGAGTATCTGTATTCTTCCTCAGATAGTTCTGCGGGATTTTGAAACCAAAACAGATCCGCAAGCCTGATTACTTGTTCGGGTAGGTTCTTAGCTATTTCAAAACCGTCTGTTGCCGATGATAATGCTGTCTGTACTAATTGATAGTGTTTGTCTCTATAATTCTTCTCCTTTTTGGATACAACTTCGTCAAAAATGGCGTTCAACTCATCTTTAATTTCAGACGAACCATTTAATATTACTTTGATTAATTGTTCCCTTTCTTCATTACGATGGCTGTATCTGAATTCATCATGTTTACTTTCTTCTTCGTAATAGTAAAGACCCATTAGACTTGCCAACTTTGTCGTGGCCCCATCCTTATTGTGGCTCGTCCAATCTTCTAATAATGGAAGGATAATATTTGTATTGGATAGACTGATGGCTTCCTTATGCTTGTAGAGGAAAGCCATTATGCAATCCCAGCCTCTACCCTTGGGTTTTGTAAAGATAGTCTTTAGAGAACTTAAATCTTTTCTACTGACCCCAAGAATATTTAAGAGATGTTCATCGATCTCCTTACAAGCTATTCTAAGTAGAAAGATAGCTCTCATCAGTAAATTCTGATTGTTCTCTAAAAGAACCTTCTCAAACATCTGAAAGAAAGCTTCCGAATAGTCTGACAGTAATACTGAAACAAGTAGTTCATCTTTCCAGAAGTGTGCGATCTCGTTACTGATAAAAGACTCTTCTATTAAGGGTTTAATTTCATCTCTGTTATTGAACAACTTTTCGGATAACCAATTCCTAAAAGCCCTGCGAATGGGTAGAGAACTTCCTAAAGCATCGAAAAAGCTTTTGTGAGTCGCCGAATTGTGGAAAGTCCTTTCAATGAATTTATCTAACGCCCATTCCTCATAAATATCGTGTGTAATAAAATATCCACCGCTTTTAGAGTCATGTTTAATGACATCATCTGCTTCAAGGCTTCGTAAGATGTCATCGGCACAATCATCTGCATTGATGAAAAATCCTCCTGTCTCCGCTCTTCTCTTTGCAATGCTTAAGAAACACCTTTCCCTTCTAAGGTGCATATTGTTAACACGGTATGAAGATTTAACGATTTGCTTCTCCCAGAGAAGACTTTTGAAGTCAGATAAATTAGCAGCGTCACGTAAGGTTCTATAGTTTTGCAGATATTCATTAAGATAAAAAGGATTCCTCAGAAGTTCTAAGAATCTTTCATCTTTGGGAAGGATAAAGTTGTATTTGGTCGAAAGGTTTTCTAGCTTATCAGGTTTAAGATTCTCAATGTCTAATACTCGAAAACTAAGCCGATAAACCTCTACAAACTGAAATTTCAGATCATCTAGATAGCTGTATCTAGTCGTGAAAATAACTTTCCAATGATGTTGGAGCAAGGTTGATAAAAATTCCTGAAATGCGTCTTGATAATCTAAATCAGATAACTTTTCAGCAGAGTCAACGACTATATACTTTTCGTCAATATCCTCATGTTCTTTAACAAAATCCAGTAACGTAAAATTTCCGTAATTGCTGAAAAGCTCGTTGATGTGAGCAATATTGAATTCAGTAGCCTTAAAAATGAAAAGAGGTGTGTTTTCTCCAATGGAGTTGTGGAAGTCTTTTACTAAAGCTGTCTTTCCGACACCTCCAACTCCACTTAGAATTACTAGCGGAGATTCATCTAAAGTAGCCTTGAGTTCGTTGAGCATATCTATTCTATCAATTTTTATCTTTGTCCCATTGAAATCAATTTCTGAATGGATTGGCTTTAAGATTGCTAGGGTGTGATTGTTTAATTCAATAATTAAATCTATTAGCCCTTTTTCAAGACTAAAAAAGTATTCAGCCAAATTTCTATTATTATCTAGAGATAACTGTACTTCGATATGGCTAGGTACTCTCCATTCAATCTCTAAGCCTTTTGACTTTGCGAATTCTTCGATTTCTATTTTTTGTTGAGGCTCTTTCTTATCCCGTTTACTGCTTTCTGAAAATTCTTGATTGATATAAAGGTAAATTTTATTAAGCTTTGGGTTTTTTATTTGTGCAGTTTCAATAGAGTCCTTTATTTCCTGCGGATTTATTTTTACGTCAAAGAATTTTGATTGAAACCCAATCAACTTATCCTCAACTTGGATCGGTTCTGTTTCTATACCAGCTTGGTTTTTATAACGAAATATCCCTGTATCCAGCCCAAACTCACGGCAGAACAGTAAGTAGCAAAGATACTCGAAGGTCTTCGGCTCTTTGCCATTAAATTTAGCCCTGAAATTGTTCCAGTTGATTTCTTTCATTTGTGATACTTAATTAGATCATTGCGAGATTAAACAGTAAACGGCGGGCCTCAACCGGCCCGCCGCGACGAGACAAATCTTTCGATATTCAAAATTTGCGTCAGTCTAACTGACGCGCGATCCAGCCCCCTACACCTACAGCAGTGACCAAAAGCATACCGACCGCAAGCGCACCTGCTAATTGATTAAGGAAGCTGCTTGCTTGAGGGCTATATGGCTGTATCGCTTTTGAGGCCGCACGCAGGACATTGATCTCATGTCTGCAACCGGGACAATAAGCGTCAAATGCCCTGTTAACCCCGAAGTCGATTAGAAGCGGCAACCATTCTGGCTCTGACTTTTGTAGGCCACCTAACGTGGCGTGTTCAGTAGAGCAGTGGTGTGCCACCCATCTTTTACCGCAGGTCAGGCATTGTATGCCCGATCCATTTTCAAACCTTACTGGTTGAAACAACGTCGTCAAGCCACAGTTGCCACAACCACGTAGGTGAAGTTGATTAGACATAATACACTTCACTTTCTGTGCAAACGATGGCATATCCTTGCACGGGTGAATTATAGCACCGGCGACTCAAGCGTCAAATAATTCTTTAGGCAGGTTTTCAGGCAAGACCTATTAGAACATCCCATACCACCAGCGCACCAAATCTCTGCCCTTACTAACTCTATTTTAGGATAATACCTGATACTCACAATTTCACTTTATGCCAGACGAATTTCATTTTATGAGCGACAAATATCACTTTATGCCCGAACCTAGACCGAACCCGCACCGATCCGCCGGCGGCCCGCGGGGCCCTCAGCCCTTGCTGAATGAATACTCATTCAGTATGATAGGCAGTCCTCGTCTGACCCTCTTAAGTTGAAAGGTACGTAAACATGCTTCGGATTGAAAAGGCGGCCGTGCTGGGCGCGGGCACGATGGGCGCGCAGATCGCGGCGCACCTGGCGAACGCGCGGATTCCGACGGTGCTGTTGGATATTGTGCCGCGCGAGCCCGCGCCGGAAGAGCAGGCCAAAGGTTTGACGCTCGAATCGAAAGAGGTGCGCAACCGGATCGCGCGCGCCGGGTTCGAAGCCGCGAAGAAGGCGAAGCCCGCGGCGTTCTTCACCTCCGACCTCGCGTCGCTCGTCACGGTCGGCAACTTCGACGACGACATGAAGCAGTTGAAAGACTGCGACCTCATCATCGAGGCCGTCGTCGAGAACCTGGAGATCAAGCGTAAGCTCTACGAGCGGGTCGAGGAGTTCCGCCGGCCTGGGTCGGTCGTCGCGTCGAACACGAGCGGCATCCCGATTCGCCAGCTGGCCGAGGGGCGCTCGGAAGATTTCAGAGCGCACTTCCTGGGCGTGCACTTCTTCAACCCGCCGCGCTACCTGCACCTCGTCGAAATCATCCGCACCGAATGGACGAAGCCGGAAATCTCCTGCGCGATGGCCGGGTTTTTGGATCAGCGCCTGGGCAAAGGCGTCGTGCCCGCCAAGGACCGGCCCAATTTCATCGCGAACCGCATAGGGACTTACGGCGCGATGGTGACCATCAAGACGATGCTGGACGACGGCTATTCAATCGAAGAGGTTGACAAGATCACGGGGCAGCCCGTCGGGCGGCCCAAGACCGCGACCTTCCGCACGTTCGACCTCGTCGGGCTCGATGTCTTCGGCCACGTCGTCAAGAACCTTTACGAGGCGCTGACCGAAGACGAGGAGCGCGAGGTCTTCGTCGCGCCGGAATTTTTGTCGCAGATGATCGGGCGCGGGATTCTGGGGAACAAGACTAAGGGCGGCTTCTACAAGCGCCAGAAGGGCGAGGGCGAGAAGCAGGAAATCTGGACGCTGGACCACGCCTCGCTCGAATACAAACCGGCCCAGAAAGTGAAACTGCCCGCGCTCGACATGGCGAAGAACATCGAAGCGACGCCCGAGAGAATCAAGGCGCTCGCCTGGGGCAAGGACCGCGTCGGGGCTTTCCTGTGGAAGACCATGTCGCGCACCTTCCGCTACGCCGCGAACCGCATCCCGGAGATCGCGGACACGGTGGTCGAGGTCGACCGCGCCATGAAGTGGGGCTTCAACTGGGAGTTGGGCGTCTTCGAGACGTGGGACGCCATCGGCGTCGAAAAGTCTGTCGCGCGGATGAAGGAAGAGGGCCAGACCGTGCCTGCGAACGTGCAGGCGATGCTCGACGCGGGCGCGACCTCCTTCTACAAGACAGAGGGCGGGCAGAAGTCTTACTTCGACTTCGCGTCGAAGGAGTACAAGCCCGCGGGCGAACTGCCGGGCGTCATCATCCTGAAGTCCGTCAAGGACCGTACGGGCGTCATCAAGAAGAACGCGGGCGCGTCGCTGGTTGATTTGGGCGACGGCGTGGCCTGCCTTGAGTTTCACTCGAAGATGAACTCCATCGGCGGCGACACGCTCCAGATGTTGAAGCAGTCGCTCTCGGAGGTCGAGAAGAATTTTCAAGGGCTCGTGGTCGGCAACCAGGGCGTGAATTTTTCAGTCGGCGCGAACCTGATGCTGCTGCTTCTGGAGGCGCAGGAGGAGAACTGGGAAGAGATCGACATGATCATCCGCGCGTTCCAGAACGCGACGATGAGTCTGCGCTACTCCGCGAAGCCCGTGGTGGTCGCCCCCTTCCAGATGACCTTCGGCGGCGGGTGCGAGATGGCCTTGCACGGCGACCGCGTGCGCGCGGCGGCCGAGACTTACATCGGGCTGGTCGAAGTCGGCGTCGGGCTGATTCCCGCGGGCGCGGGGACGAAAGAGATGCTGGTGCGCGCGTTGGATTCGATTCCGAAGGGCGCGGACGACGCGGACCCGTTCCCCTTCGTCAAGCGCGCCTTCGAGACCATCGCGATGGCGAAGGTCGCGACCAGCGCGGAAGAGGCTCGCGCTTTAGGCTTCCTCGCCGAAGACGATTCTGTTTCAATGAACGGCGACCGACTGATCGCGGACGCGAAGCAGGAAGTCATCGCGCTCGCCTCGACGGGCTACGTGCGGCCGCAGCAGAGACAGGACGTGCTCGCGCTGGGGCTCTCTGCGCTTGCAACCATCAAGCTGGGCATACATCAAATGAAGCGCGGAGGCTTCATCTCGGACTACGACGCGTTGATCGGTGAAAAGCTCGCGCGCATCCTGACGGGCGGCGATTTGAATCACCCGACGAGGGTCAGCGAGCAGTACCTTTTGGACTTGGAGCGCGAGGCGTTCCTTTCCCTGTGCGGCGAGAGAAAGACTCAGGAGCGCATAGGGCACATGCTGAAGACCGGGAAGCCCCTGAGAAATTAGCGATGAGTTACCCTGTCACGCCCGCCGTCAGGCTGTTGCGCGAGAGGAAAATCGAGTTCGAGCCGCACCTCTACGCCTACGAGGAGCGCGGCGGCACACGCCGCTCCGCGGAAGCCCTGGGCGTTGACGAGCACGCGGTCGTCAAGACCCTCGTGATGGAGACGGAGGCACGTAAGCCGCTAGTAATCTTAATGCACGGCGACCGCGAGGTCTCCACGAAGCAACTGGCGCGCGCCATAGGGGCCAGGAGCGTTCAGCCCTGCGACCCCGCCGCGGCGCAGAGGCACACGGGTTACATGGTCGGCGGGACGAGCCCGTTCGGGACGCGCGCGAGTCTTCCCGTTTACGCCGAGCGGACGATTTTTGAGCTGCCGAAAATTTACATCAACGGCGGCAAGCGCGGGTTCTTAATCTCGATTGACCCGCAGGTCTTACGCACTGTCTTGAACGTCGAAGAGGTCGAGGCGGCCATTTGAAAAGCAGCGACAGGTGCCAAGTAAAAGCTTGCTCCTGTCACCTGTCACCTGGGAGAATTTATGAGAGACGCAGTAATCGTGTCGGCCGTGCGTACGGCCGTCGGGAAAGCGCCGAAGGGGACTTTGAGGGACACGCGGCCGGACGAGATGGGCGCGGCCGTCATCAAGGAAGCCATCGCGCGCGTAGAGGGCCTGGACTCGAAAGAGATCGAGGACGTGATCATGGGCTGCGCGATGCCCGAGGCCGAGCAGGGGATGAACGTGACGCGCGCGGCCGCCATCCGCGCCGGCCTCCCCGTCGAAACCTCCGCCATGACCATCAACCGCTTCTGCTCCTCGGGGCTCCAATCGATCGCGCTCGCGGCCGACAAGATTCGCACGGGCGGCGCGGAAGTGATCGTCGCGGGCGGCCTTGAGACGATGTCCCTGATCCCCATGGGCGGGCACATCATCCGCCCGAACCCGTACCTCGTCGAGCACTACCCCGACTTCTACCTCAACATGGGTCTCGCCACCGAGAACGTCGCGCGCAAGTACGAGGTCTCGCGCGAGGAGCAGGACGCCTTCGCGTTGCAGTCACACCAGCGCGCCGCGCGCGCCCTGGACGAGGAGAAGTTCAAGGACGAGGTCGTGCCTCTGACAGTCGCCTTCGAGGAGTTGGACGAGAAGGGCAAGAAGCGCAGGCGCGAAGTCACGTTCGACAAGGACGAGGGCGTGCGCCGCGACAGTTCCGCCGAGGGCCTTGCGAAGTTGAAGCCCGCGTTCCACGTCAAGGGCACCATCACCGCGGGCAACGCCTCGCAGATGTCCGACGGCGCGGCCGCCGCGGTCGTCATGTCCGACGAGCGGGCGAAGCAATTAGGTATTAAACCGATGGCGCGGTTTCTGGCCTACGCGACCGCCGGCTGCCCGCCCGAGGAGATGGGCATCGGCCCCGTCTTCGCCATCCCGAAGGCGCTGAAGTTGGCCGGCCTCACGCTCGACCAGATCGACTTGATCGAGCTCAACGAAGCCTTCGCCGCGCAGTCGCTCGCCGTCATCAAGGAGCTCGGGCTGGACCGGGAGAAGGTCAACGTCAACGGCGGCGCGATAGCGCTCGGGCACCCTCTGGGCTGCACGGGCGCGAAGCTGACGGCGACCATCCTGAGAGAGCTTGAGCGCAGAAGCGGCCGCTACGGCATGGTGACCATGTGCGTCGGCGGCGGGATGGGCGCGGCCGGCATCTTCGAGAGGCTATAATCAACCGCAACGCGCGCCCACGCTCTGCCGGCGCACGCCGCTTAAAAATTTGAGACGAAACTTTCTTGGAGGAAACCCCTGTGAAAACTCTGAAGACTATTCTTGCCCTCGGCGTCGCCGCCGCGCTCTTCGCCGGCTGCTCCAAAAACGCGAACAACACCAACAGCACGACGACCACGACGACCACGACCAATAACACCGGCTCTAAAGTGAGTACTCCCGTCATGCCGCCGCGGCCGGCGGCGACGCCTACCACCTCGACTCCCGTCGGCACGAGCCCCGGCCCCTCTTCGCCGTCGGGCGCGGGCGAAACTTTCACA
Source organism: Pyrinomonadaceae bacterium (assembly GCA_035563515.1). Taxonomy (GTDB): domain Bacteria; phylum Acidobacteriota; class Blastocatellia; order Pyrinomonadales; family Pyrinomonadaceae; genus QHXM01. The sequence goes on along the minus strand of DATMVE010000014.1, from coordinate 216,442 downwards.
CACCCGGACGCGGGCGTTCAGTTCACACTGCCCGCCGGCTGGAAGACGAAGAATGAAGGTGAGACGCTCGTCGCCACCTCGGAGCACGAAGCGATCAGCGTCGTCCTCTGGGTCCCGCGCGGCGACGACTTCGACAAGGCCACGGAAGAGTTGAGGGAGCAGTTGCGGCAGGTCATCAAGAACCCGCAGGTCACGACCCCCGGCCAGGAGACCACGCACAACGGGATGCGCGCTTACACCGCCGCCGGGACCGGCGAAGTCAACGGCCAGCCGGTCCTCTGGGAGGTTGACGTGTTGCAGTCCAAGAAGCCTTTCTTCGTCGTGACCTTCGCCTCACCCGACATGTTCAAGATGCACCAGGGCGACTACCAGCAGCTACTCGCGAGCCTCAAGCCGGTGCAGTAGGCAGTTACGAAGAGAAAGGAAAATCTTATGTCAGCCGTAGCCGAAGAGAAACAGATCATCAAGGGCGGGGCGTTCCTGATCGAGGAGCGCACGCCCGAAGAGGTTTTCACGCCGGAGGACTTCACGGACGAGCAGCACATGATCGCGGAGACGACGCGCGAGTTCATTGACGGCGAGGTCCGCCCGCGCATCCCCGAGTTGGAAAAGCACGACTGGGACTTGTCACGCGAGTTGATTAAAAAGAGCGCGGACCTCGGCCTTGTCGGCGCGGTCATCCCCGAAGAGTACGGCGGCCTCGGGCTGGATCAGACGAGCGGGACGCTGGTGGCCGAGAACTTCGGCCGCGCCGCCTCGTTCGCCGTCACTTTCGGCGCGCAGACGGGAATTGGCACACTCCCCATCGTCTACTTCGGCAACGAGGAGACGAAGAAAAAATACCTGCCGAAGATCGTGACGGGCGAGGTGGTCCCGGCTTACGCGTTGACGGAGGCGGGCTCGGGCTCGGACGCGCTCGCGGCCAAAGCCACGGCGCGCCTCAGTGAGGACGGGAAATATTACGTCCTCAACGGCGAGAAGATGTGGATCAGCAACGCGGGCTTCGCGGACCTCTTCATCGTCTTCGCCAAGGTCGACGGCGACAAGTTCAGCGGCTTCGTCGTCGAGACGGGCGAGGGCGTCAAGACCGGCGAGGAGGAGCACAAGATGGGCATCAAGGGCTCCTCGACCCGCGCCGTCATCCTGCAAGACGCGAAGGTGCCGGTCGAGAACCTCCTCGGCGAAGTCGGCAAGGGCGCGAAGATCGCCTTCAACATCCTCAACATCGGCCGCTTCAAGCTGGGCGCGGCGTGCTGCGGCGGGATGAAGCTGATGATTCACGAGTCGGTGCGCTACGCGAACGAGCGCCACCAGTTCGGCAAGTCCATCTCTTCTTTCGGCGCGATCAAGGCGAAGCTCGCGGAGATGGCGATCCGCACCTGGGTCGGCGAGGCGATGACTTACCGCACGGTCGGGCTGATCGAGTCGGCCATCGGCGACACGAAAGACCCGGACGCGAAGCTGCGCTCGATTGAGGAGTACGCGGCCGAGTGCTCGATCATCAAGGTGGCCCTGTCGGAGTACTGCGACTTCGTGGCCGACGAGATGGTGCAGATTTACGGCGGCTACGGCTACTCGGCCGACTACCCCGCGGAGAAGGCGTACAGGGACTCGCGCATCAACCGCATCTTCGAGGGGACGAACGAAATCAACCGGATGCTGATTCCGGGGATGCTGATGAAGCGCGCGATGACGGGCAAGCTCGCGCTCCTGCCCGCGGCGCAAAGTCTGATGGACGAGGTGCTCTCGCCCTCTATGCCGAGCTTCGACGAGGACGAGGGCGTGCTCGCGGCCGAGATGAAGTTGGCACAGAACGCGAAGAAGGTCGCGCTGATGACCTTGGGGACCGCGGCGCAGAAGTACATGATGGCGCTCGCGGACCAGCAGGAGATTCTGATGGGCGTGGCCGACATCACGATTGACGCCTTCGCGATGGAGTCGGCCATCCTGCGCGCGCAGAAGCTCGCCGCCGCGAAGGGCGAGGAGGCCGCGGCGCGCTACCTGGACATGACGCGCGTCTTCTGCAACGACGCCGTCGAGCGCATAGACGCCCACGCCAAGAACACGCTCGCCGCCATGAGCGAGGGCGACGAGTTGCGCACCCTGCTCGCCGCGCTCCGCCGCTTCACCAAACTGACGCCCATGAACACCGTCGCCGCGCGCCAGCGCATCGCCGACGTGTTGATTAAGGCGAACAAGTACGCGTACTAATTTGCGATTTTTGACTTTAGATTTTTGATTGGATAAGGACTGAAGATTTTCTTCCTTATCCAATCAAAAATCAAAAATCGCAAATCTAAAATCCGCCATGCGAATTGTTACCATCTCAGTCCCCACGCCCTTTTACGTCGGGCCGGTGAACTGCTACCTCATCGCGGAAGACCCCGTGACGTTGATCGACACGGGGCCGAAGATGAAGGAGGCCGCCGCGGCCCTGCGCGAAGGGGTGAGGCGCGCAGGGTTGCGCGTCGCGGACATACGCCGCATTGTGCTGACGCACGCGCACGAGGACCACTGCGGGCTGGCGCGCAGCCTGCGCGACGAGGCGAAGGACGCCGAAGTCTTAGTGCACGGGTGGGAGACGGGCCACCGCGTCGGCCGGCTCGAATACGACGAGCACCGCCAACTGCTCGTGCGCGCGGGCGTGGACGAGGACAACATCGCGCAGATGCGGCGGATGTACGAGGGCGTGCGCGCCTACGCCGACGCGCTCGAAGACCACGAGCACACGGAGCTGCGGGACGGGATGGAGTTGGAGTTCGCGACCGGAAGTTTGCGCGTCGTCCACACGCCTGGGCACACGCCCGGCTCGTGCTCGTTCCTGCGCGAGGCGGACCGCACGGTGTTCGCGGGCGACTGCGTGCTTAAACGCATCACGCCGAACCCAATCCTCTCGCCCGACCCCGTCGACCCGACGCGCCGCTTCCGCTCGCTCGCGGAGTACCTGGTCAGCCTCGCGCGCATCCGCTCCCTGTCGCCGACGCTCGTCCACGGCGGGCACGGCGAGCCCGTGACCGACTTCGAGGAACTCTTCAACCGCTACCTGCGCGCCGTGCGCGAGCGGCAGGCGGAGGTCGTCCGCCTTGTGCCAAAAACGGGCGCGACCGCCTTCGACGTGGCCCGCGAGCTCTTCCCCGGCGCGGACGACGTGCACCGCTTCCTCGCCGTCTCCGAGGCGGTCGCCCACCTGGATTTGGCCCACTCCGAAGGCAAGCTCGCCCTCGAAATCAACGACGGGCGGGAAATATACAGAAAGCAGTAGGCAGTGGGCAGCGGGCAGTAAAGAGAAAGCAAAAAGCGGCCGAGTTGATCTCAACCGGCCGCTTCTTTCTTTTGTTTTTAACTGCCCGCTGCCTGCCGCCTACTGCTTTTTGGAACTTCTTTTCGTCCGGGGCGTGAAACTCGCAAACTTACCTGGAGGATTTCTGTCCATGAGAATGAAGAACCTGCTTGTGATTTTGACCGTCTCGCTGTGGTCGGGCGCGAACGCCCTGGCGCAGACGCCGCCGCCAGCGCCGTCCGCACCCTCGCAGCCGTCGCCGCCCATCGTCGCCGCGCCCGCGCCGGGCGAGCCGATGAGCTTCTCTTTCTTCCTGGAAGGCGGCAACTTCCTGGGCGTTCAGCCCGAAGAGATTAACCGCGAGAACATGGGCCGCTACGGGATGAGCCAGCCGCGCGGCGTCGGCGTCGGCGGCGTGTCGAAGGACAGCCCGGCCGAGCGCGCGGGGCTCAGGAAGGGCGACGTGATTCTGGAGTTAGACGGCGAGGCCGTGACGAGCACGCGCAAGCTGATGCGCCTGATTAGCGAGGCCGCGCCCGAACAGAGCGTGCGGCTGACAGTCAGCCGCAACGGCTCCGAGCAGCAACTGACCGCCACGCTCGGCAAGCGCGAGGCCGCGCGCGCGGGCTCCTGGGGCGTGATGCCGGCGGAGCCGGGCGAATTCGAGTTCGAGTTCCCGCCCGCTGCGCCGCGCGCGCCGCGGGCCGGGCGCGCCCCAGAGTCCGAGGTCTTCTCTTTCGGCTTCGGCAACAGGCGCGTCGGCATCCTGACGACCCCGCTGACCAAGCAGCTCGCGGAACACCTGGGCGTCAACGGCGGCAAGGGCGTGCTCGTCACTTCGGTCAACGAGAACAGCCCGGCTGCAAAAGCAGGGCTGAGGGCCGGCGACGTGATTACGGAGGTCAACGGCGCGAGCGTGGAGGATAGCGGCGACTTCATACGCGAGTTGAACCGCAGGGACGAGGGCGAGGTGACGCTGACCGTGGTCCGCGACAAGTCGCAGCGGACCATCAAGGTGACGCCCGAGCGCAGGCCCACGCCGTCCTTCAACCTGACGGACCTACAGCCCGTCCCGATGGCCCGGCTGAGAATTTCCCCGCGCGCCCAGGTCGAGGCGGTGCACCGCGCGCTCCAGGCGATGCCCAGAGTCCAGAGTTTCGCCCTGCCGAAGTTGCAGAAGCTCGTCCTCCCGCGCGTGATAAAGCTCCCGCGCATAGCGCCGCTGCCCGCGGGCACCGACTATTATTTCGACTGAGCCGGGATTAAATGGTTCAACCCATCCCCGCAGGGGATGAACACGATAGCCGGGGGCAAGCGAACTCGCGTTCGCGCCGCCCCCGGCTATCACGTGGAACCCTTTCAGGGTTCTTAAAAGGCGCGGGTGCTTGTCACTGGCCCGTCGGGTTCGTCTGATTACTCCCCCGCCCTCACTGCGGCTGTGCCAGACGCTTCTTCCCTTCGACGGCCGCCTGGTACGAGCCGCAAGAGGCGTCGTTGATCTGGATGGCGGCGTCGAACTCCTTGACGGCCTCGGCCGGCTGCTCGAAAAACTCCAGGATGCGCCCCATCGCTTCGTGCGCGCGCACGAGCATGCAGCGGTCGGTCTCGGCCTGGGCGGTCGCGGCCGCCTGGACGGCGTTGCGGTAGTTGGTGAACGCCTTGTTGAGCCGCTGGCTCTGCACCATCTCGTCGGTCGCGTCGCGCGCGGAGAGGTTCGCGACCTCCGCGAGCGCGAAGAAGACGCGCGGCTCGCCCGGAAACTCGCGCACGAGCGCCAGCAATTGCTCCTCGGCCGCCGCGTAGTCTTTTAACCGCGCCAGCTTGTCCACCTCCAAAAGCTTTTTGACGAGCGCCGCGTTCGGCAACTGCGCGGCCGCGGTACCAGCGCCCGCGTCTTCAGCGCCTTGCGCCTCGCGCGCCTTGCGCGCCGCCAACGCGCGCTTGCGCGCCGCGTCCGAGTCCTCCAGCCTGCGCAGCTCCCGCGCGGGGTCGAACGACGCGATCATGTCCGGCAGCGAGTTGCTCACGTCGAAGCCGGAAGACTCCACGCCGCGCAACTGCTCCGCGAAGTAGAAGGCGAGCGTCGCGCCGTTCTCGTAAGCCTCCGCGAGTTCGGCGGCGGACTCGTCCGAGACGGCCGAGCGCCCGGCCTCAAGCTCTTTGACAATCTCCGCGCGCCGGTTCTGGTCCGTGATTTTGTCCAGCCGGGCGGTCGCCTCGCGCGTCAGCGCGTGGAGCTTCACGACCTCGTCTATGCGCACGTCCACGGCCGCGACGAGCGAGCGCGCGACCATCAGGAAAACGTCCGGCGAGACGCTCGCCCCGGCCGCGGTGCGCGCGTCCAGCAACTGCTTGAGCTGCGCGCGGCGCGCGGCTATGTCGCGGCCGAAGCGGGCCACGAGCGGGTCGACGACGTACTGTATGTAAGCGCGGCGCAGCTCCGGCGAAGCCGGGTTGTCATCGCGGCCCGCGCAGTGGCGCTTCGTCTCGTCGCAGTAGGGGACGATGACGAAGTAGTCGTCGGCGATGACGCGCAGGTTGGTCGCGCCCGGCGCGGCGAGCAGGTCCGGCACGACTACGAAGCGGCGCTCGTGCTCGCGCACCTCGAAGCGTTGCGGCGCGTCCTTCTTGGGCTTCTCGCCCGCGGGCGGCTTGACGGGGATACGCTCGACGGTCGTCGTGATGGGGCGCGTGTTGAGGTACGTGACCACGTCGAGAATCATGGCGGCGGTCGAGCGGCGCAGGCGGTTGCCTTCCTCCTGGTGCGCCCGCACGTAAACGGGCATGCGCTCGTCGAGCCCGGACTTGCGGTAGAACTCGCGCACGAGCGGCGCGAAGTCCATCACTTCGAGGAGCCCCGCCGGGAGGTCCAGCGAGCGCGACGGCTCTTGAAACTCAGGCGCGGGGCCGAGCGCGTAAGCGAGCGACACGTAGCGCGCGGCCTGCTCGGCCGGCGTGGGCGCGCGTCCCCCGACTTCCTTCAGCTTGTTGCGCTCGTAGAAGGCAGCCATCCGCTGGCGGAGCGCGGGGTCCAGGTTAGCCAGGTCGCGCCGGAGCTGCGCGCGGAAGACGGAGGGCTCTTCGCCCTGCGGCGTGGGGTCGAACCCGGCCGCGTCGAGCGCCGCCATGACCGCTATCAGGCGCGGCTCCGGCTTGATCTGCGCGCCGTACTCCAACAGGTCTACGCTGCGCTGGCGCTGTTGTTGCTGCTGCTGTGCGGTCGGCGGGGCCGTGCGCGGCTGCGGCGTAGGCGTCGGGGTGCTGTTCTGCGCCCGCGCGCCCGCGACGCCCGAAAGCAGGAGGGCCGCGGCGATGAAACAAAATCTTCTCATAAAGCTAAAAAAATTTAGGGTCGATGACGGGGAGAACGCGTGCAAAGCTCTCTTCGCGCCGAAGGGCAAGAATGATAGAGATGCCCCCCGCCGGTCAACGGATGCCAGGTGAGATGTGTAAGCGCGGAAACATGAGGGGATAAAAGCAGTGATGAGGACTGAGTACTGAGTGCTGAGTAAAAGCGTTCTTACTCAGCACTCAGTACTCAGCACTCAGTCCTTTTTTACTTGTAGCTGCCGAGCGCCTCGGACTCGTCCGTGTAGGTGTCGAAGACGGTCAGGAGCTTGGTGATGCCGAGCAGGTCCTTGAGCTTTTGCGTCAGGTTGAGGAGTTTGAGCTGGCCGTCCGCGTTGCTGATGGCCGTGTAGCTCGAAACCAGCTCGCCGATGCCGCTCGAATCGATGTAGCCGACGCCGCCGAGGTTCAAGAGAATCTTCTTCTTGCCCTCTTCGAGCAGCCGGCGGATCGCGCCCCTGAGCGCCACGGAGCCTTCACCGATGGTGATCTTGCCGTCCATGTCCAGGATGGTGATGTCTCCGGCCTGACGCTCTTTGATATTCAGTTCAGCCATTGCAGAATCTCCTTAAACTAATTTGCGATTTTTGATTTTTGATTTTTGATTGAACTAAGGAGCGCAAGCCCTCTTCCAATCAAAAATCAAAAACCGCAAGTCAAAAAATCCCTCATCTCTTCTTCGTCATCCGCACCACCGTGCCGCCGGCCGGGTGGCGCGACCAGCGCAGCTCGTCCATGAAGGTGCGCATGAACAGGAGCCCGCGCCCGCTGGTCTTGAGCAGGTTCTGCGGGTCCGTCGGGTCCGGGACCGTTTCGGGGTCGAACCCCGCGCCCTGGTCCCGGACGGTGATTTCAATCCCGCCGGGCGAGCTCTTAAAGCTGACCTCGACCGCCTTCGACTCGTCGCGGCGGTTGCCGTGCAGGACGGCGTTGGTGACGGCCTCGCGCACGGCCATGTCAACCCCGTAGGCGGCGTCCTCGCCGAGCCCCGCGCGCCTGACGAACTGTGCGGCGGCCTCGGCGGCGGCGTTGATGGCCTCCAGGCTGCTCGGCAATACCAGTTCAGTCGTCTCCTCGGTCAATGAGGCGTGGCCTTTCCAAAGCCGTCCGGGTACGGCTGCTAACACAGGATTCGAAAAGCGAGCCGGAAGACTTGAGGGTGTAACACGCCCGCAGCGCGCCTGTCAAGAAAGCAGTAGGCAGTAGGCAGCGGGCAGCGGGCAGTTAAGACAAGGCGGTTTTGCTTTTACTGCCCGCTGCCCGCTGCCTACTGCCTACTGCTTTGGTATGATTTGTCGCATGAGGATTCGGGAGGCGGGAGCGTGGGATCGGCCGCGGCGGCCCGTCGTCATCACGGGTTTCATGGGGGCGGGCAAGACGACCGTCGCGGCGGCCCTGGCCGAGCGGCTGGGCTGCACGCTGATTGACCTGGACCGATTCGTGGCCGAGCGCGAGGGGCGCACGGCGCAAATGATTATCGACGAGGACGGCGAGCCGCGCTTCCGCGAGATTGAGAGCGAGGCCCTCCGCGACGCCCTGGAAACGGACGCCGGCATCATCTCCCTCGGCGGCGGGACTTGGACCGTCGAGCGCAACCGCGAGCTTGTCGCCGAGCACGGCGGCCTCACCGTATGGCTCGACGCCCCTTTTGAGTTATGCTGGCGTAGAATCGAAAGCGCCACACACGCACGCCCGCTCGCGCGCGACCCCGCAAAGGCCCGCGCTCTCTACGACGCGCGGCGCGTGCTCTACGCTCAAGCGATGCTGCGCCTCGAAGTTAGCGAAGATAAAAACATAGCGGCAATCGCGGCGGAGATAGCCGACCGGCTGCTGCCGTTCACACGGTGAAACTTTCACGGGCCGCATTCGGCCCCGTGAGGAGGAAAACAAATGAGACAGGGGAAGCTATGAGTCAACACAATGAAGACGCGAAGGCGTTGAAGGTCGCCAAGACGCTGAAGAACGCCGACAACTGGAAACACCTCGCGCGCTGGCACGGCGACGGCTACTACGAACTCCAGACCGAAGACACGGGCGACGTGCCAGTCAGGCTGTTTCTCACGCCGTCACTGCTGCGCAACGCCGAAGACATACTTTACCGTCAGATAGTCAACGCCACGCGCTTTCCCGGCGTTAAGCTGGTCGCGGTCACTCCCGATTCACACTACGGCTACGGAGTTCCGGTCGGCTGTGTGATTCTCACGGACATTGAATCGGGGGCCGTCGCGATGGGACCCGTGGGCTACGATATCGGCTGCGGGATGCTCAGCGCCAAATCCGATGTGCCGGTTGACGCGGCCACGCCGGAGAAGCGCATGAAGTTTAATCGCGCGGTGATGGAGCGCGTCAACATGGGGACGGGCGGCAAGAGCGTCAAGCTCGGGCACCTGGACGAGCGCGAGTTCAACAATCTGGTCCGCGGCGGCGCGGAGTATTACGTCGAGAAGTACGGCGCGTCTTTCGACCGCAGCCGCGCGGAGCGTCACCGCATGCCCGTGGACGACGACTGGCAGATTCCGTGGGGCGGCAAGGGCAAGCCCGAGCGCGGGATGGATCAACTAGGCTCGCTGGGCGGAGGTAAAAAGGATTGCCTCCCGGCTATAGCAATATAGCCGCAAAAAACTCGTGCATATCGGGGGAAGCCTGAGATTGGTCACCCCGAGGGAAGGTTTAAATACCCCCGTAGAGAGCGTAGGCACTTGGGCATCCCACAGGGATGAAGATGCGCTCCGAACTACGCCGAAGATGAAGGCGTAGAGCCGGGCGGAAACGCCCCGGCCGCTATGCAGACGTAACGGAGAGTCTCTGAGAAGTGGAAAAGGTAAAGAGACAATCTGAAGACGAGATTGTGGAGGCTGCATAGTAGTAACAAATAGAATCATTTCATCGAGCTGCAAAGATCAGAGGAAACCGGGACCCTCTTCGTGCAGGCGCACACGGGGAGCCGCGGGTTCGGGCACGGGCTGGCGACGAACTACTTCGAGATGGCGAAGGCGGAGAAGCCTGACGTTATCACGGACATTGACCTGGGCTACTTCACGCCGGACTCCAGGCACTACCGCGACTACCTGAACGCGGTGGCCGCCGGGGGCAACTACGCGATCATCAACCGCCTGATCATCTTCGAGCAGGTGGCTGAGGCTTTCCGCGAGACGTTCGGGTCGGAGTTGGAGTTGATTTACGAGATCAGTCACAACCTTGTGCAGAGGGAGTGGCACCCGGAGCACGAGGAGGTCTGGGTCCACCGCAAGGGCGCGACGCGGGCCTTCCCGGCCGGGCACCCCGGGCTCAAGGGGACGTTCTGGGAGGAGACGGGCCACCCCGTTTTGATTCCGGGGTCGAACATGGACTGGAGCTACATCCTGCGGCCCGCGGCCGGCGCGGTCAACAGCGGCTTCTCCGTCAACCACGGCGCGGGCCGCCGCATCTCGCGCGGCGAGGCGACGCGCAGCCTCAACCAGCGGCAGATTGACGACCAGTACAGGGAGGCCGGCATCCTCGTCAACACGGACGGCCGCGTGCCGATTGACGAAGCCGCGCCCTGCTACAAGTCTTCCGAAGAAGTGATCGAGGCCGTCGTCGGCGCGGGGTTAGCGACCGTCGAATACAAGCTCTGGCCGCTCGCCTCCCTGAAGGGTACGGACGAGCGCAGACAGAGGCGGCGCAAGAAGGGCGGGAAGCCCGGCAAGACGCGCTCTCATTTTTAGACATGACGCTGTCCACAGAAGAAATCGCTGCTGAAAGAAGACGGCTCAGGGCCGAGTACGGAAGCCTCTTCGACTCAATAGCTGAAATACTGTTCAGGCATGATCCCTCCGGCATCAACTTTGAAGATAATACGGATGAGTATGAGACGGAGGCGAGAACAATTCTCCCGCGCTTGAAGGATTGTCATTCGCCCGAAGACGTGACGACAGTCGTGCACGAAGAGTTCCAGCGATGGTTCGATCCAGATTTCGCCGGCCCGCGGGGGAAGTACGAAGAAATTGCCAAAGAAGTCTGGCGCTTGTGGCAGAACCACGGGGCGAGTCGGGTAAATTGAACGCTGCCTAACGGCTCATTCCCACCCGCCCGTCGCATCAAGCCTCCGTTAACACCGGCTGCTCGGACTTGCGTTGGGCGGCGGCGGGCTACATGAGACCGGGCGTTCGGGCCGCCCGGCTCGGATCAACTGTCCTTGCCCGCCCCCTTCACTTCCGTTTTTTCCTGCGTCTTCTGCGGTTGAAATTTTACGTCGGGCTGTGCGCGGAGCATCTTGAGGAGCGCGATCTCTTCGACCTCGTATTCGGGCTGGATGCGTTTGATGTTGCGCTCGACGCGGCGGCGGAACTGTTCGAGGGTGACGCCGCGCAGGTAGCTGTCTAAGACCTTCGGGTGTATGTAGCAGCCGCGGCAGACGGTCGGCGTGTTGCCGAGGCGCTCGGCGACGCGCTTGACGGCGCGGACCAGATTCTTCTTCGCCAGCTTCTCGTCCGCGGCGGGGCCTATCTCCGCCAACTCGATTGCCGCGAGCAGCGTCCCGCCCCACGTCCGAAAGTCCTTCGCGGAGAACTCGGGCGCGGTCGCGGCCTTGATGTAGTCGTTTACGTCCTTCGGCTTGACGGGGCGGGCGCGGCCCTCCTCGTCCAGGTAGTTGAAGAGGCGCGAGCCGCCGATTTTTTTGATGTCGTGCATCAAGACGGCCAACTCCTCGTCAACGTGCAGGACGCGGTGACGCACGTGGTGCTTGCCGACGAAGTTGAAGAAGAGTAGCCCGCCGCGCTTGATTTCAAGATGGCGGTTGCGCAGCGTCGTCACGCCGTAGGTGCGATAGTCCTCGACGCTCTTCTCCGAGCCGACGCGGAAATAAAGGTCGTTGATGAGGCGGACGACGACGGCTAGCACGCGCTCGCGCGGCAAGCCCTCCCGCTGTATGTCCTCGTTGGTCTTGCGCCGGAGCGCGGGCAGGCTCTCGCCGAAGCGCTCTATCTTCTCGTACTTTCTGCGCTGCTGGCGCGCGGCGAACTGCGGGTGGTAGATGTACTGCACGCGCCCGCCCGTGTCCACCCCGATGGCCTGTAGGCGGCCGCGCTGGCTCGGCGAGATGCGTACATCTTTCCACGCGGGCGGGATGACGAGCGACGCGATGCGGGCCAACTCCGCCTCTTCACGCACGGGGCGGCCCCGCGCGTCCTCGTAGTGAAAGCCGCGACTCTTAGAGCCCAGCCTGCGCCACCAGCGCGAGCGCGCCCCACGCTCGGTGATTCCGAGCGGCCCGCGACCCGTAAGAGTTGTGACTGCCGACTCGGCACTAGCCATTTACGCCCCCTTGCTCAGCAGAGAAGTCCGAGCATGTTATGCGCTTCTTTTGTAGAAACTGTTACGGCCCCCGCGCAATAGTGGTAGAACCCGATTCTCCAGAAGGGTCTGATTTGGAAGCCTCGGCCCGCCAAGTCTTCATTAGCAGCCCAAACCCCACCGGGCCAAAACTGAACTGCCCGTCGCCGAGACGGCATCAGCCTCCGGTGACTGAGAGAGTTAACGGGCAGGGGGCGACCTCGCGGCAGCCCTGAAACGTTTGACGCCCCAAACTCATATTAAGGTGGAAGCGTCAGCCGTGGGAGGCCGGCTCCGCCGCGCGTCTGCCCCCTGGCCCCTGCTGATTCGGGAGGCGAATCAGCGGGGACGGATTTTCGAGCCCGCACGCCGGGTGCATCTTCGCCGGGCGCTTTCCTCGCTCTTAACGGTTGGCCGTCAGCCCGAAAACCTTTTGCTCGTCTGGAGGTCTCTCACATGTCTCTCAGGGATTTCTTCTTCAAAGCCAACAAAAAGTTCCTCCCAGCCAGCACCTATTTCGACAACTTGTACAGCGAATACAAGTCTCTCACTCCCACGGAGCCTATCTCAGACGATGACCGGAAGCTCTTCGAACAGATTTACAGCCGGAGGCACGACCGGACCTTGCCGAGGGACAGGAGTTTTTCCTGGGATGATATTTATACTTTCGAGTTGACCCTCTTGAAATATCTTCCGCTCGAAGAGATGCGCAACAAGGTGGTCACTCTGCGCGCCGCGTACCTGAACATTTTCGGACAGGACAAATATAAGACCTACCTGGATACTGCCCCCCCGGACCCGGCCCAAGCGGGCCTGGCTCAATTGCAGGCGGGCGCGCGGTATTTACTCCACCAAATTTTTCTGTCTCTGGGCGCGTTGTCTTCGCGCGACGGCCTGGGGAAGACGCTGACGCTGTGGGCCGCATACATGCTCGCCGTCGCGGCGATTGTGATAGGCACGCTGCTCTGGCTCATGCATATGAACTTGATGTCGGGCACGTCCATCGCCGTGGCCTTCTTCGCCGGGGCGATGGGCGGGCTGCTCAGCATCCTGCACCGCCTCCAGGCCGTCCCGACCGAAGGCGATCCGATCTACGGGCTGGCCGCATTCTGGCACGGCTCTTACGCGCTCTTCGTGTCTCCGCTCACCGGGTCCGTTTTCGGCGGGGTGCTTTACCTGGCAATCGCGGGCGGCCTATTGCAGGGGCGCATCTTCCCCAGGATTGTCACCCCGTCAGGCCAGGGGACAGAGAGCCTGTGCGGCAGGATGACGACAGCGCCGCCCGTGGCTACGACTTCATCCCCTACGCCGCGCCGCGCGCCGGCGTCGCCACGTCCGACGGCGCGGCCCAGGACCTCGCCCGCGGCGACGGCGACGACGACGCCGGTCACAGGCTCGCCTTCGGCGACCGTCAGCCCATCTCCCGCGGCCAGCCCGTCGCCCACCGTCAGCCCGTCCCAGACGCCCAGCCCGTCGCCGACGCCCAGCCCGGAGTCTTCGCCCAGCCCTAGCGTCTCCCCATCCCCCGCGACATCTCCCTCACCCGCTGATGCAGCCCGGCAAGCAGCGTCGCCGCCGGAGGGCAGAGTTTCGCTCAAACAATTTCTGGCCTGCTCCGACCCGGAGACGGGCTTCGACTACGCCCTGATGATCATCTGGTGCTTCCTCGCGGGGTTCGCGGAGCGCTTAGTGCCTGACACCTTGAACCGGCTCGTGGACGAAAACACCAGCGTCCGTGTGAAGAAACAGTAAGGGAGGCGCGAGGAACAGTTCCACGGCTTCTTTCACAGGACGCGTAACGGGCTAAGTTTTATTGTTCCTGAGGCGTCTCTGATAAAGACCCGCAATACTGGTTTTGAGTGCGTGGAACGGTGCCACGTAGAGGCCGCGCGGCACCGTTTCGCCGTGAGCGCTTGCGACCCGCCTGAAGCCGAGTCCCGTCATGAAGCTCTGGCCCCGGCCCGACGCGCCGAGGGCGTAGACGTTTTCGAGATTCGCAGGCTCGCAGACTCTGCCAATCAGGGTGATGAAGTTGCGACCCAGGCACATGAGGGCTTTGAGCGGCGGCATCGAACGGCCCTGCGGGGACCGGATGATGATGCTCTCGGCGTGCAGGTTGCGCACCAATTCTCTTTCGGCCGGCGCGTATAAATCGGCCCCGCGAATTTCCTGCTCAAGTATCGTCCCCCGGTCGAAGCCTTCGAGTAACGCGGGGCGCAGGGGGAGGAGGGTTATCTGCCCCACCTTCTCGCCGTTCATCGTGAGGACGGAGAAGCCTTCGGGATTGGCACAATACCACTCGTCCAGCGTCCGCCGCGCGACCGCGTACTCCGCCGAGTAGGCGTCTATTTCGAGACGGAAAATCCAATCCAGGTCCTCGCGCGCCGCCGGGCGCACGCGATAGACCGCGTCGCCTTCGCTCAATAGAAAGCTCCCGCTTAAGTCAGTACCGCCTGCCGCGAGCGGTACTGACTTTCAGTCTTCCGGCTCAAGGTCTTTGTTGGCCGGCCCCTGGAATACTTTGCCGTAGGCGTCATAGCGCGAGCCGTGGCAGGGGCAGTCCCAGGTCTTCTCGTTGGAATTCCAGTTGACGACGCAGCCCAGGTGGACGCAGATGGCCGAGCGCTGGTGGAGCGCGCCCGTGTCGTCCCTGTAGACCGCGACCTTCTTCAGCCCGCGCCGGATAACAGCGCCCTCGCCCTCCTTGATCTCGTCCTCGGAGTCCACCTCGCCCGGCGTGACGAGGTCCGTGTACTGCGCGGCGACGTTCAGATTCTCCTTGGCGAACTCGCCCAGCGCCTTCAAAGTCTTGCGCGTCGGGTCGTAGAGGTCAGCCCACTCGTTCGCGCGGCCCATGATGAGGTCGGTCAGCAGAATCCCGGCGATGGTGCCGTGCGTCATGCCGTTGCCCGAGTCGCCCGTCGCTATAAGGACGTTATCCTCGTCCATAGGGTTGCGCCCGATGAAGGCGAGGCCGTCCACGGGCTCCAGCACCTGCCCGGACCAGCGGAACTCCACGTCCTCGACCATCGGGAAGCGGTGGCGCGTCCAGCGTTCGAGCGCGCCGTAGCGGCGGTTCGCGTCGTCCTCCTGCCCCGTCTTGTGGTCCTCGCCGCCGACGATGAGCAGGTCGTACTTCTCCGTCTTGCCCGCCGCGCCGTCGTGCGCGTTGATGCTCTCGACGCGGACGTAGTGGTAAGGGTCGGGCGTGTCCCAGTAGAGAGCGCGCTCGACGGAGCCCGTTGGCACGCGCGCGCCTATGACGTAGGTGATGTAAGGGGCCTGCTTGGTGTGAATCGCCACGCGGTCGTTGACCGGGCTGTTGGTCGCGACGACGACCGCCTGTGCGGTGACGGTGTTTCCCGCCGCGGTCTTAACGCGCGCCAGTTCGCCGCCTTCAATCGTCGCGGCGTGCGTGCCGGTGTGTATGCGCCCGCCGTCGCGGCGGACGGCGCGCGCAAGCCCCGCCAGATAAAGGAGCGGGTGAAACTGTGCCTGGCGCGGGAAGCGCAGGGCTTTGCCCGTGTCGAAGTCCTTGATGGGCGCGCGCTCGACCAGCTCCATCGAGGTCAGCCCCACGCGGTGACAGGCTTCCAACTCGTCTTCGAGTTCCTTCTTCGACTCGTTCGGCGGCGCGAAGAGGTAGCCGTCCAGGCGCTCGAACTCGCACTCGATGCCTTCGTCCCTGACGATTTTCTCGACCGTGTCAATCGCCGCCGTGTGGCTCTCGGCGGCGAGCCGCGCGCCGCGCTCGCCGTGCAGGCGCTCAAGCTCGTAGTAGCGGTCGTCGAGCGCGTTGACCAGGTGCGCCGTCGTGCGGCCCGTCATAGCGCCGCCGACGGGGCCGTCGTCCAGCACGACGACCTTGCGGCCCTCGCGCGCGAGCAGGTAGGCGGTCGTCATCCCCGCGATGCCCGCGCCGACTATCACCACGTCCGCGGTGGCGTCCGCGGCGAGCGGCCCGTCCGTCTCTATCTCCGGCGCGGTCGCAAACCAGACCGAAGTCGTCTCTCCAGAATCACTGTTCATGGCCTTCCCCTCTTTCTCACAGACTTCTCGTGTGAAAGCAAGTTTCTTTACATTTCATGTTTGAAGTAGTAGGTTGACGCCGAAAAAATATTTCTCAGCGACCGGGTTTGTCAATCCGCGCACCGCGGCCAACAAGGAGGAAGAAAGATGGCAAGTCCTGCAAGCATCGCCGGGCATCCGATTCACCCGATGCTCATCCCCTTTCCCATCGCGCTCTGGGTCTTCTCGCTGGTGGCCGACTTACTCTACCTCTGGCGCGGGAACGGGCACTGGCCGCTGATAGCCTTCTACGCGCTCCTCGCGGGCTGCCTCGGCGCAATCGCGGCCGCCGTCTTCGGCATCATCGACTGGCTCGCGATCAAAGACCGCGAGGTGAAAAAGGTCGCCAACTGGCACGCGCGGCTGAACGTTCTCGCGCTCCTGCTCTTCGCCGCGAGCTGGTACCTGAGGACGGACAGGGGCTCGGACATGGTCAACGACAGTCTGACCATCCCGATTGCGCTGTCGGTCGTCGGCGTGATCGTCGTGACCATCTCCGGCTGGCTGGGCGGCGAGCTGGTCTTCAAGTACGGCGTCGCCGTCAACCCGCAACGCGACACGCCCCCGGAGGATGCCGCGAAGGCCCGCGTCTCCTGAGCGGGACGCGACCCCGAGATTGTTACTCTAAGCGCGCCGCGCGCCGCGGAGCTTAGTGCTGCGGCCTTTCCTCGTCCTGTTCCAAAGCCGCGTCCACCGTATCCTCGTCGCCCTCGGCCTTGCCGGGCGTGCGGCCTGGGTCGCCCGTCTGCTGCGGCTTGTCAATCTCGGGCGCGCTCGCCGGCCCGTCCGCCTCGCCTTTGCTTCTATTGTCGTCCGCCATTCTCATCCCCCTTTAACCGCTTTACGGTTTCATGACAACCTTGATGCAGTTGTCCTCTTTGTGTTTGAAAATCTCGTAGCCGTCGGGCGCGTCCTGCAAGCGCATGCGGTGCGTGATGACGAACGACGGGTCGATCTCGCCGCGCTGTATGCGCTCAAGGAGCGGGCGCATGTACTTCGGGACGTGCGTCTGGCCCATTTTGAGCGTCAGCCCTTTGTTGAACGCCGCCCCGAAAGGGACCTTGTCGAGGAAGCCGCCGTAGACGCCCGGTATCGAGACCGTCCCGCCCTTGCGGCACGCGTGAATCGCCTGCCGGAGCGCGTGCGGCCGGTCGGTCGCCAGAAACAGCGCCGCCTTCGCGCGGTCGTAGAGGGCGTCTACGCTCATCCCGTGCGCCTCAAGGCCGACGGCGTCGATGCAGGCGTCCGGCCCGCGCCCGCCCGTCTTGTCCTTCAGCTTGTCGAAGATGTCCTCGTCGTAGAAGTCCAGTGTCTCCGCCCCGCACGCGGCCGCCAGTTGGAGCCGCTCCGGGACCTGGTCAATCGCTATCACGCGCGACGCGCCGAGGAGCAGCGCGCTGCGGATGGCGAACTGGCCCACCGGGCCGCAGCCCCAGACGGCGATGGTGTCGCCCCCCTTGATGTCGCAGTTCTCCGCGGCCATGTAGCCCGTCGGGAAGATGTCCGAGAGGAACAGGACCTGCTCGTCGTCCAACTCTTCGGGAATCCTCACGGGGCCTACGTCCGCGAACGGCACGCGCACGTACTCGGCCTGGCCTCCGGCGTAGCCGCCCGTCATGTGCGAGTAGCCGAAGAGCCCCGCGGGCGAAAAGCCGTAGAGCGTTTCGGCGACGCCCGCGTTCGGGTTCGAGTTGTCGCAGAGCGACCAGAGTTCCTGCTGGCAGAAGAAGCAGTGGCCGCAGCAGATCGTGAAGGGGACGACCACGCGGTCGCCGACCTTCAGCTTCCTGTTCTCGCTCCCGACCTCCACGACCTCGCCCATGAACTCGTGGCCGAGGATGTCGCCCTTCTGCATGGTCGGGATGTAGCCGTTGTAGAGGTGCAGGTCCGAGCCGCAGATGGCCGTCGAAGTGACTTTAATTATCGCGTCGCGCGGGTTGAGTATCTTCGGGTCCGGCACGGTCTCGACCCGCACGTCGTTCTTCCCGTACCAGCACAGGGCTTTCATGTTCGGTGTTCCCCCTGGAACAGTGGGCAGCAGGCGGTGGGCGGTGGGCAGTTAAGACAAAAAGCGTTTTTCTTTTATCTGCCAACTGCCCACCGCCTGCTGCCCACTGTTTTTACCTTCCCGCGCTCGCGCTGCGCCCCGACGGTTGGCCTTCGGTGGTCGGGATTTCGCCGGTCTCCATCACCTGCTTGAAGCGGCGCAGGTCTTCCTCGATCTGCTGCGAGGGCTCTTCGCCCCAGAGCTTCGCGACGAGGGAGCCGAGTTTGCCGGCCGGCGGGTCGTACTTCAAAGTGACGCGCACGATGGTGCCGCGCCCTTCAGGTGCCGGCTCGAAACGCACAGAGCCCGCGTTGTCCACGTCCGCCCCTTCGAGCGAGCGCCACGCGATCAACTCGCCCTCCTTCTCGTTGTAGACTTCGGCGTCCCACTGGACGGTGCTGCCTGCCGGGGCCTTCGCCACCCAGTGCGAGCGGTTGTTGCCGAGGTCCGTGACCGATTCGAGGTGGTTCATGAAGCGCGGCAGGTTCGAGAAGTTGCGCCAGAAGCGGTAGACCTCTTCGGGCTGGCGGCTGACCGTCACGCTCTTTTCAACCTTGATGCCGTGGCCCGCGGGCACGCTCACCAGCGGGTTCCCTGTCTCGCCCGCGGTGTTAACGCCGAGCGCGTTGTAGAGGTAGCAGTGGCCGGTCGAGCCGCGAGCAATCAAAGTCCCGCCGACGAGAGCCAGCACGGCCCCGCCCCATGTGCGGCGCGTCAGGCCGTAGATGGCGAGCGCGCCGCCGGCCAGGCCCGAGACCCAGCGCTCGGTCTGATTAACGTTCACGTCGCCGCCCCCGACGTTGGATTGAGTATTCTCTGCGCCAGTATTGAGTCCGGTCTGTTGGATTGATTCCTGCATAAACTGAGTCTCCTTGGTTAAACCGAAATCCGGGTTAGGCTCTTTTACGGACACTTCGACCCTCCAAAACAGCCGCAACTGTCCGAAAACCCCTCGCCCGACCGTTGTGCCGATAAAGATAATCAAGCGCCGTGCCCAAAAAAATAGAAGGCAAAAGTTGAGAAGGATTGTCTTTCCTCTCACTTTTGCCTTCGAAAAAAATAGTGATGAGTGCTGAGGACTGAGGACTGAGTAAGAACGCTTTTCCTCAGTCCTCAGCACTCAGTACTTTTTACTAGACCGCGGCGTTGGGCGCGACCGTTGCGGAGGCGGCCTCCTTCTGCGGGGCGTCCGCCTGGACGTAGTAGAGTATGCGGTTGCAGTTGTCGCAGGTGATGACGTCTTCGCCGCGCCGGACCTCGGCCATGATCTGGGGCCTCAGGCTCATGAAGCAGGCGGTGCAGGAGCCGTTGCGCGCCTCGGCCACGGCGATGCCGTCGCGTATGCGCGCGCTGATGCGGTTGTAGAGCACGCTCATGTTCTTGGGCAGCGTGGCGGTCAGGCGCTCGCGCTCCCTGCGGGTCGTTTCGAGCTGCTCCTCCTGCGTGCGCGTCTCGTCTTCGAACTGGCGTATGCGCTCTTGCAAATCGGCGCTCAGCCGCACCATCTCCGGCTCGCGCTCCTTGAGCTTGGTCTCGGCCTGCTCGAAGGTCTCCATCTTTTCGAGAATCTGTGTTTCGAGTTGCGAGATGTGCTTGCGCGCGGCGTCGGCCTCGCGGATGGCGGCCTGATACTCGTCCTGCTTTTTCGAGAGCATCTGGTTGCGCTCGGCGCGCTCCTGCTTGGTGCGGTGCTCCAGGACTTCGTTTTCGAGGCGGGCGCGCTCGGTCCGGGCCTCGTCGCGCACGCGTTCCAGCTCACGAATTTCAAAGGCGCGCTGATCGAACTCTTTCTCGATCTCGGCGCGCCTTCGGGGGATGGCTTCTATTTCGGCCTGTAGTCTGCGTATGTTTGTATCCGCGTTCTGCAAAGCGACCAACTGCTCTAATTCCGCTTTCACTTCGGTTCGTCTCCTCAAAAGATCAGGCAAGATAGTATGAATTCGGGGCCCGCATTCCAACGGACGATAATCACACACCCAACGCCTCATGCGCAAGCAGCGGAAGACAGTTGGCAACAGGCAGTGGGCAGTTGGCAATTAAAACAAGAAGCAGCCGGGTTAGTCATCCTCGGCTGCTTCTATTTTTGTCTTTAACTGCCCACTGCCCGCTGCTAACTGCTCTACTGCGCTCCGACGGCCTTCGCGGCGTTGATGCGTCCGCCGGTGGAGACTTTTCCTTTGAGCGTGTCGAGTTTGTCGACCGAGTTGAAGAGCCTGGTCCTCAACTCCTTGACGCTCATGTTCGGGTTGGTCGAGAGAATGAGCGCGGCCACGCCGGAGACTTCGGGCGTCGCCATGGAAGTGCCCGAGGCGACGTAGAACTCGCCGTTGAGCCACGTGCTCAGAATCTCTTTGCCGGGGGCGGCGATGTGGACGCTCTTCGCGCCGTAGTTGGAGAAGGAGGCCAACCGGTCGTTGCGGTCGAGCGCGGCGACGCTGATCACGTTCGGCAGGTTGTAGCCCGCCGGGAAGTGCGGGCGCTTGTCCCCGTCGTCGCCGTTGTTGCCGGCGGCGGCGATAAACATGATCCCCTCGTCGCCCGCGCGGCGGATGGCGTCTTCCAGGGCCTTAGACTTCTGCGTGGAGCCCCAGCTCGCGCTGATGACGCGCACGTTGACGCCCTTCTTCTTGCGGTCGATCACGTAGTTGATGGCCTCAATCGCGTCCTTCGTCGTCCCGGACCCGCCCGCGCTCAGGAACTTCAGCGGCATGATCTGGACGTTCCAGTTGATGCCGGCGATGCCGAAGTTATTGTTGCCCTCCGCGCCGATGATGCCCGCGCAGTGCGTGCCGTGGCCGTTGTCGTCCATCGGGTCGCGCCAGTCGGCCGCGTCCAGGCCGTGCAGGTCGTCGAACTCGCCCAGCTCGTCGTCAACGTAAGCGGGCACGTCGTCCGGGCGCATCCAGATGTTGCTCACCAGGTCCCTATGCGTGTAGTCGACGCCGCTGTCGAGGACGGCGACGACCACCCGGTCGCTGCCGGTGGTCTTGAACCAGGCGCTCAGGACGCTGATGTCCGCGCCGGCCGTGCCGCCGTTCTGGCCCAGGTTCAGCAGCGACCACTGCTCCTCGAACCTGGCGTCGTTGGCGTGCTTGTGTTTCACGGGCGAGCCGTGGTCGGCGTAGACGTTGAAGACGGGCTCGGCGTATTCGACTTCCGAGAGCGCGCGGTACTGGCCCGCGACCGTCTCGGCGTCTAGTCCGTCTCCGTCATCGAGCGCCACCAGACCGCGCACGTTCTCGTACTCGTCCTCCAGGCGGTCGTTGTTTCTCAGGGCCAGCGCCTTGATTCTCTCAAGCGTCGTGCCCGGACGGAAACGCACGAGGACTTCCGCCTCGCCGCTCTCCTCCGCGATTTCGTCCGCGTCGGCGATTTCGACTTCCTCGCTCTCCTCGCTGCTCTCCCTGACGTACTCGAAGCGCGCGTGCGTCTCGGGCTGCTGCCAGTTGTGCCAGCGCCTGATCTGTCCCACGAACCCGGCCAGCACGACGAGCGTCAGCGCCAGCGCCAGGTGTCCCCAAAAATTCTGCCGGTTCATCTCTTCACCTCAAAATCTAGTGGATGGTAAATGGCGAATGGAGAACGCTCTTTCTATTGACCACTGACCATTTACTATTTACCCGTTTTTCAAATCTTGTGATTCCCGCCCTTGTAGTTGTAGAGCCTGAGCTGATTCTGGTCCGCGCGATACTCGTGGCTGCCGCCCTTGCCCGCCTTCAGGCGTATGCGCCAGCCGGAGCTTATCATCTGGCCGCTCATCTCGCCTTCGACGGGAGCGCCCAGGGCCATGTCAGGGAAGTCAGCCTCTTCGATTGCTTCCTCTGTGATCTCGTCTTCGGAGACGCCGAGGCGCTTCGCCAGGTCGGCCCGCGCCCGCTTCACGTTCTCTTCTTTGCTAGCCATCCTGGAAACCGTCCTTTACAGCTTTCGTCCTCTTGCTTATTCTGCGCCAGCGCGGGCCGCTTCGTCAAAGTTTTCCGTGGCCCCCAGGAAAAAGCCCTATGGACTCCCGACTAGAAGAACTCACGCGCCGCGCCGACGCCCTTTACGACGGGCGCGGGCGGGCGGGGAACGTGCGCGCGAGCGTCCCGTTGCTGGAAGAGGCGGCGGACGAGTACGAGGCGGCGTGGCGCATGGGCCGCGCACTCTTCTTTCTGGGCCAGGAAGCGCAAGACAAGGAAGAGACTCGCGCCCACCATGCGCGGGGCGTATTCATCTCAGAGCGCGCCGCGCGCCTCGCGCCCCGCCGCGTCGAGGGCCACTTCTGGCTCGGCGTCAACCTGGCGCTCCTGGCGCAGACGGAGAGGCCGCTGAAGGCCCTGCGCCACGCCTTGCGCGCACGCCGCTCGCTCGTGCGCGCGGCGCGGCTCGACCCGACCTACCACGCCGCCGGTCCCTTGCGCGTCCTCGCGCGCCTGCAACACAAACTCCCGCGCCTGGCGGGCGGCGGCACCAGGCGTGCGCGCGCCAACTTCGAGCGCGCCGTCAAACTCGCGCCCGCCAACACCGTCACGCGCCTCTACTTCGCCGAGATGCTGTTGGAGACTGGGGACACGGGCCGCGCACGCGCTGAGTTGGAAGCATTACTGAACGCGCCGCACGAAGCCTCGTGGGCCTTCGAGTCGGAACGCGACCGCGAGCGCGCGCGCCGGATGCTCGGAGAGATGGAGCGACGGTCGTCAGGTTAAATCGCCGAAGGCGTGTTGCAACAGTGCGGTGATTGCGATGGCCGCCGTCTCGGCGCGCAGGACGCGGCCGCCGAGCGTGACGACGCTCCAGCCCGCGTCGCGCGCCGCGTCTATCTCTTCATCCGTCCAGCCGCCTTCCGAGCCGACGAGCGCCGTCACGCTCGTCGGCCGCTCGCTCAAGCCTTCAATCGCGGCCGCCAGATTCATGCCGCCGCGCTCAGCGAAGAGCACGCGCCATTCTGCAATGTTTGGGGGAGCACTATTAACGAAAGACTCGTAAGCGACAGGCGCGTCAACCAGGGGCACGCGGGCGCGGCCCGACTGCTTGCACGCTTCGAGCGCGATGCGGCGCAGGCGCTCCACGCGGCGCGACGTTTCAGTGCCGTCGCGCAAACGCACGTCCGCGAGCCTCGTCGCAACTGGCACAACGCGGCGCGCACCCAACTCCGTCGCCTTCTGCACGACCAGGTCCAGCTTCTCGCCCTTGAGCAGCGCGACCGCGAGCGTCAACTCAAGCGGCGACTCGGGGCTCGCCGGCTCGACCGAGCCTTCGACGCCGAGCACAGCCCCGTCACGCCCGCCCTCTTCGACGCGGCAGCGAAACTCGCGCCCCTCGCCGTCGAAGACGAACACCTCGTCGCCACGCCCCAGGCGCAGCACGTCGCGCAGGTGTCGCGCCTCCTCCGCGGCGAGCACCAAGCGCGCGCCGTCCGGCGCGAACGCTTCGGGCGGGGCGTAAAAACGTCTGCGAGTCATAGGAGCAGCGGGCAGTGGGCAGTGGGCAGTGGGCAGTGAACAGTTAAAGCCAACAAGCGTTTTTCTTTTAACTACCCACTGCCCACTGCCCGCTGCCTGCTGCTTTAGACGATGATTGCGACCCATTCGCCGTCGTTGACGAGTTCGAGGTGGCCCGTGACGCCGAGTTCGCGCAGGCGCTGGACGACCGCCTCCGCCTGCCAGTCCAGGATGCCCGAGAGAATGAGCCGGCCGCAGGTCGCGCCGATCAACGCGGGCAGGAGCGGCACGATCACGTCGGCCGTCAAATTGGCACAGACCAGGTCGGACGAGGCCGTCGTCTCGTCAACCGTGCCGACGCGGAAGTTGATGCGCCCCGCGACACCATTCAAGACCGCGTTCTCGCGCGCGATCTTAATGGCCTCCGCGTCCGTGTCGCACGCCTCAACGCGCAC
This sequence comes from Pyrinomonadaceae bacterium, assembly GCA_035563515.1. Taxonomy (GTDB): domain Bacteria; phylum Acidobacteriota; class Blastocatellia; order Pyrinomonadales; family Pyrinomonadaceae; genus QHXM01. Next base: position 192,505 of record DATMVE010000014.1, on the reverse strand, counting down.
ACGCGGGTTGAGCTTGGCCGCGGCGATGGCGAGGATGCCCGTGCCGGTGCCTACGTCCAGAAAGCTTTCGCCGGAGAAATATTTTTCGATTGACGCGAGACAGAGGCGCGTCGTCTCGTGCGTCCCCGTCCCGAAGGCCATGCCGGGCTCTATGCGCAGGACGATGCGGCCCTCGTCGTCCGCGACCTCGCTCCACGGCGGCGCGACGATGAAACGCCGGCCGACGCGCGACGGCTGCCAGCTACGCTTCCACTCGCCGAGCCAGTCGCGGTCGGGGACCTCGCGCGGCTCCATCTCGCGCACCGAGGACGAGGGCAGGGCGTAGATGCGCAGGGCGTCGAGCAGCGTCGCGCGCAGTTGTTCCCTGTCCGGCGCGCGGTCGAAGTAGGCGACGAGGCGCGTGAACTCGCGGCTCTCGCCCGCGACTTCGGTGCCGAGCGCGCCCGCTTCCATCAGGGCGTACTCGACGGCCTCGCGCGCCGCGGGTTCTATCGTCAATTCGAGCGCGTGCCAGACGCGCCTCGATTGTGCATCGTCGCTCATGGAACGAACGCTTTCGGCTAACGCATCATTGTTTTAATCAGCCAGATCAGGCCGGAGGCGAGGCCGAACCCGCCGGCCGTGTAGCGGAGGGTGTTATTTTTTCCGCCCGTGGCGAGGAACATTATGATCAGCACGAGGGTGATGAGAGCGAAAATCGTACCGAGGATCAGCAGTATCTGGGTCATCCATGCTTCCTTCATTTGACGGCGCACTCCGGCAGGGCGAACGCACACGCCCGTGCTTAGCGCGGTCGGGGTCTATCGAACGGAACAAACAATACCACGCGCGGGCCGAAGAAATGGAGGCTGCCGCAGGCGGGACGAACAAAAGCGGGCTGTTGCGGGGCGCTACTCCTGGACCCCGAGTGAGTCGAGGAGGTTCTCTTTGTTGCGCCACTCGGCCTCGACCTTGACGAAGAGTTCCAGGTGGCAGCGCTTGCCCAGGAGTCTCTCGATGTCGTGGCGCGCGCGCGTGCCGACTTCCTTGAGCCGCTCTGCGCCGCGGCCGATGACGATCTTCTTCTGGCTCGGGCGCTCGACGAAAATGGCACAGTGGATGACGACCAGGTCGGCGCGCTCCTCGTCGAACTTCTCCGTGACGACCGCCGTCACGTAAGGGATTTCGTCGCCCGTCGACTGCAAAATTTTTTCGCGCACCATCTCCGCGACCATCACGCGCAGCGGCTGGTCCGTCAACTCGTCCTCGTCGAAGATGCGCGGGCCTTCGGGCAGGTTCTTGATTATCTCCGAGAGCAAGACCTCGACCATGTCGCCCTTCAGTGCCGAGAGCGGGACGACCGCGCGCCAGTCGTGCTCCTGCCCGTACCACTCCATGAGCGGGAGCAGCTTGGACTTGTCCGCCAGCCTGTCCGTCTTGTTGAGCAGAAGAATCGAGGGCTTTTCGGATTGTTTGACGAGGTCCAGGACGAAGCGGTCGCCGTTGCCCGTGGGACTTGCGGCGTCGCGCAGCAGGCAGACGAGGTTGACGCCTGCGAGCGCGTCGTGGACGGCGGCCATCATGCGGCGGTTGAGCAGGTAGCCGGGCTTGTGCACGCCGGGCGTGTCAACCAGGACTATCTGGCCGTCGGGCCGTGTGATGACGCCCTGTATGCGGTGGCGCGTCGTCTGCGGCTTGTCGGAGACGGCCGCGATCTTTTCGCCGACGAGGCGGTTCAGGAGCGTGGACTTGCCCGCGTTGGGGCGGCCGACGAGCGCCACGTACCCGCTGCGGTAATCGCCTTCGGCCTTCTCCTCGTCCGCCTCATTCATCATCGCGGCCCAAAAGGCGAGAGCGAAGATGAGAGACAAGCTCTTCATCCTCCCTTTTGCCTTTCACCTTTTTACCTCTGCCTTACGACTCGTTTGCGCCGCCGCCCGCGGCCGCCTCGTCCTGGTGGTCGGCCGTGTAGAGCCGCAGGATGTCCTGGCCCTGGCGCGAGCGCGGGTCGATGGTGCGCAGGTGCTTGCGCCCCTGCATCTCCCAGATGGCCGTCACCTGCCCGTCCTTCTCGACGGCGTGGTAAGTAATCTCTTCTGTCGGTGCTTGCGCGGGCTGTTGCTGCTCCTGCCCGCCGTCTTCGGCCGCGCCGCCTTCAGCCGCCGCCGAAGTGCTCTCCGGCGCAGTCTCGTTCTCTTGCATGTGAGTGAAACGCTCTCCTCTCCTGATTCCTGTTCTGGTGTTTGATTGGCGGAAGATTGTGTCACACGCCCGCCGCGCCTGTCTAGCAGTGGCCGGTGAAGGTTGGTGTCCTATTCTGAAATGTCTTTCATGTCGAACCTCTCGATCAGCTTTCTGCAAGCCTCGAAAGCATCCTCCTGGTGGAACGCCTCTGCTTTAGCAATCTCTTCATCTTTTCTTTTGAGGCCCTCATCACTCCAATTCTTGCGCTCATAATCCACGGGAAGGTGGTCAGTTTCGGAGTTGATGGCGATGAATGCAATAAAGTCCTCGTCATTTTGAAACCATCCCCCGACTTCCCTCTGAAATAATTCATGCTCCAGGGCGCATATTATCCGAGAGCCTGCAATGACGCCGATTTCTTCGTTCAGGATTGCCTGGCAAATAGCAACGATTTTCCCGCGGACAAAAACAGAAGACTCCTCGTTCTTCATTCCCGCCTTAACTAGCCTTCTTCCGTCGTCAGGTTCTTGACCAGGTTGACGTACTCGCCGCGCTCGAAGCCCTGTGCGGAGAAGTAGTCGATGAGGTCGCCGTCGTTCCAGTTGACCATCGTGTTGACGATCGTGACGCCGGCCCTTTTGAAGCGCGCGGAGAGTTCGTTCATCAGCGCGCGGCTCACGCCGCGCCCGTGGTACTCGGGGTCCACGCCGATGACTTCGAGCCAGCCGGAAAGCTCCGCGGCGAACTCCCAGCCGCGCACGTCGCCGAGGACGAAGCCGACGACGCGGTCGCGGTGCGCGGCGACGAGGCAGTAATCGGGGCCGCGGCTGATGTATGAGGCGGCCTTCGTCTCGTAGTAGGCGGCGTGCGGCTTGCCCGTGATCTTCTCGTCGATGCGCAACACCTCGTCTATGTCGCGCACGGTCATGTTGCGTACGGTGATGTCGGACATCTTTTTGGCCCTGCGCGCGCGGTGGCGCTTGACCCCGCTGAAGACGCGCGCCGCGACCTTCTTCACCAGCCGCGCCTTGAGCGAGCGGCGGATGATGTTGCGGTACGAGTCGTGCCCCGAGACCGAATCGAACAGCGCATCATACATCAAGGGGTCCGTCTTGCCGACATCGATCATCGGGTCGAGCGCGAACCGCGCGCCCACCAGCATCAACCGCCGCACGACGACGCCGTAGCGGTAGTCCCCCAACAGGTCCTGGCAACCCTCCCTGTAATTTTCGAGCGCGCGCTTCGAGACGCCGTGCTCCAGCATCGTCTCTGCGGCGCGCACGCCCGTGATGATCGCCGTGTTGATGCCCTTGCCCTTGAAGGGGCGGAGCCAGCCGGTCGCGTCGCCGACGAGCGCGTAGCGGTGGCCGTAAGCGCCGCGCGCCGGGGCCGAGGGGAAGCGGCCCTCGTAGTAATTAATTTGCGCGGGGTCGAAGCCCGGCAGGAGCGCCTGCACCTCGGGCATTTGGAGGAAGAGGTCCAGGTCCTGGGAGGAGACGCGCTCGCCAGCGATGTTGACGAGGATGTGGTCGTCCTTCGGCGTGACGGCCCCGAACTCTATGCGCGGGCAGCGCGGCGGGAGCAGGAAGGCGTGGACGATGTGGCCCAGTTTTTCGCGCTGGTGTCGGGCGCTCGTCTCAATCGTCGTCAGGTAACTCTTGAGCCACTTCGAGGGGCGCTCGTAGCGTCCGTCGCGGCGCGTCACCTCCTCGAAGACCGAGAGCATGGCCTCGTCCAGGCCGAACGCGCCGACGACCGCCTCGGCCCGCTCGTACTCCGACTCGCTGTAGACGCGGACCTCGTCGAGCCCTCCGCCGCGCACGAACTCGACGCCGGTGACGCGCGACTCGACGACCTCCGCGCCGAGTTCCCTCGCGCGGTCGAGCATGAACTGGTCGAACTCGGCGCGCTCGACGGCGTAGGTCGCGCGCCCCTTACGCACGTCGCTCGCGCTCGCCCCGTGCCCCGTGAGCAGCAGGTTCTCGTGCGCGCCGTGCAGGCGGTAGCCGAAGATCTGTCGCTTGATGATACGCTGCGGGAGGTGTATGTCGAGTTCGGTTGCGAGCACGTCCTCGACGGGCGGGGAGAGGACGCCGACGCACTGGTTGGCGTGGACGCCGAAGTCCTTGCCCTCGAAGATGAGGACGCGCAGGCGTAGGCCGCGCTCCTCCGCGCCCTGCAAGAGTTTGATGGCGCACGCCGCGCCGCCCGGCCCGCCGCCGATGATGACGACCTTCGAATTATCGCGCAGCCGGCAATCGCTCATCGCCCGCGTAGGATAATGCAAAACGAGGAATTAAGAATGAAAAAGTTGAGGCGGTGAGCCGCCTTCAACGTCGGCCCCCGCCTCACTCTCGCCTTTCACCTTTTTACGCTCGCCTTACGGGTTCTCGTTCGCCGCCGACTTGCTGCGGCGGACGTAAGCCTCGCCGCGCTGCTCCAGGCCGGCCTTCTCGGCGAGCGAGAAAAGCGCGGAGCTGAGGAGTTCCTTGCTGTCCACTTTAAAGCTGGTCAGGCCCACCTGGGTCGTGTCCTGGTCTTTGAACTGGAGCGTCAGGTAGCGGTACTTCTTCCTGGCGAGCCAGGAGAGGTAGTTCGCGCCGAAGGGCAGCGGGACGGACCCGATGACCTTCGCCGCGGTCGGGCGGCGCGCCTTCGTGTCGGCGTAGGCACCCGTCACTGCCTCGTAAGGGATGCTCAGGACTTCCTTGCTCTCCTTGTTGCGGAAGACGAGGCGGCTGTTGGCGTCGTCGAACGTCAGCGTCCCGTCCTGCTTCTTGTTGTAGCCGAAAATCCCGCCCTCGTACTTGGCCTTAAAAGTCTGCGGCGCGGGCGCTGGCCGCGGCGCGGAAGTCGCCGCCCCGCCGGACGGCTGCGAATCGCTGATCGTGCGCGGCCTCTGCGCCGCGGCCGCGCCCGCCATCAGCACTACGAGCAGACCCGCTCCCGTAAATATCTTTGCTCTCCTCATGGGTTTCTCCCCTCCTATGAAAATCGGACGCCTTCCAAAATTGGTGGCTGCTGGAAACTGTCGGATGCTGCTTGACGGACGGCCCCGGCGCTCGCTGTGAGTATCAGCCGGCCGTTCAGGAGTTGTCACGCAAAATCTTCCCACCTTACAGACGCTGGTTGCCGACCGTGCGTTGCCAGACGAGCGCCTGTTTCAGCACGCAGAGCCGCTGCCGCTCCTCCGGCTCGCACGCGGGCTCAAGCTGGCCGATGATGGCCTCCATCAGGGCCGGGCCGAACGGGCCCGCGTGCGTCGTGATCTGCGAATAGTAGTGAAGGTGCACGCGCCCGTCGCCGTCGAGGTGGAAGCGGCGCACGCCCTCGTCCTCCAGGCGGTAGATTTCCTGGTTGACCGGGATCACGCGGCGCGGCACGGTCTGGTGGCTAGCCCCTTCGGCGTCGAGCCACCCGAGCAGCAGGACGCCGATGAGCAGGCCCTGCTCGTTCAAGTAGTCCGGGCTCAGGACAGAGTTGTCCGCGGCCGAAGAGAGCCGCGGGCCGAAGTTACCGTACTCGGGGTTGACGAGTTGCGAGTTGTAGATGACGCCGACGACTTCCGAGCCGTCTTCGAGCGGCATGGAGACGAACTGCGCGAAGCCGTAGTCCGAGGGCGCGGGCGGGTCGAGGGCGTCCAGCCGGTCAATCACGCGCCCGACGTAGTCGACGTGCGAATTCGACTTCACGATTTTAGCGAGCTTAGTCATAAAGCAGTAGTCAGTTGGCAGTTGGCAGTTAAAGCCCTCTTGAGAATCTTGAGTCTTCATCTTCAGGCGTTAGGGCAGCCGGCAGTTTTTGAGTGCCCGCTGCCCACTGCCTACTGCCCACTGCTCTTCGTCCATTGTGGAATCTTGTAGAGAATCCACCAGAGGAAGAGCTGCGCGCAGAAGATCAGGAGGCCGACGAGGACGCCTGCGTAAGATGCGCCGCGGCCGCCGCGCTCGGGCGCGCGGTAAGAGTTGTAAAGCCCCACGCCGCCCATCAGGACCGCGCCGGGGCAGAAGAGTATGCCGAGGTACGGGACGAGCGCGTAAGTGACGAAGGCCAGCGCCGTCGTTGAAGCGCCGTTCGTGTTGCGCGCGGGGTGAATCGATGCCATAGAACTCTTGATGGGCTTGTTGGGCCTGCGGCCGCCGCCGCGGCTCGCCGGGCGCGGGCGCTGCGGGCTGTAGGAAGCGCGCAACGCGTCGGCCGGGAGATAAGTCTCGTCCAGCCTGCGGCCGCACGCGGAGCAGAAGCGGGCGTCCGCGCGCCGCGCCTTCGCGCCGCACGCCGGACACTCGCGCCCGCGGCCCTGCGAACCGCCCGCCTGCTCCTCCCTCTGGCCTGCGTCTTTATCCATGTGCGTTACGGGTTTCAAGTCTCAGGCTTCGGGCTTCGAGCGAAAAACTGAGCACCTGAAACTCGAAACTTTTATCGCCGTCTGACTTTGCTGACCGATTTGCGGGAGACGCCGAAGGGGAGGCTCTCGCGCTCGGCGAACTCCTGTACGGCGCGCAGGAACTGCGTGCGGTCGCTGCCCTGTATGACCGCCGCCTCGTCCGCCGCCTGAATGCTGTAGGGGTAGCCGAGGCCCGTGACGCACTCGGCGCGGACCGTCTCGACCACATCATCCAACAGTCCGGCCTCGTAAATCCAGGCCGGCACGTCCAGGCGCGCGGGCTGACCCTCGCCGGTCGTCCGCAAGTAGGTGAAGCCGACGAGCGGGCGGCCTGTGCGCTCGTCCCTGAACGCGTCGCTCGAATTCTTGCGCACGCAGTAGGAGAAGACCGTGCGGTCGCCCCACTCGTCCAGGACCGGCCGCTCGCCTTCGATTGTCGCGCTCAGGAGCTGCGCGTCGAAGAGCGACTGGGAATGCCTGCCCGCCTTCTTCGCATCGAGCGTGTCCAGGAGCCAGACCAGGTCGCGCGCGTAAGACTGGTCCACGAAGCCGACGACGGGAACCTCGGCGTCGCGCGACCGTTTGACGAGGTCGACGATGGCGTCGACGTAGGCGTCCTGGAGCTTCGTCTTCGGGAGCGCGATTGAGACGATGAGCGTGCCGTCGAAGAAGGCCACGGGCGTGCGCTCCTTGCGCTCGCGCCAGCCGCGCTTGCGCTCGACCCACTCGGCTATGACCTGAGTTTCGAGCTGGAAGCGGCGCAGGCTGACGACCGTGTCCGCCGCGCTGCGGTTGTCGTACTCTTCGAGCAGCTCCTCGGGCGAGATGACGGCGCAGCGTGCGTCCTTGACGTAGTGGCCTCCGCGCCTGTGACTGTTCTCGAACCAGGCGACCTGGACGGCCGCGACGGGGAGCGAGAGGTCACGGCCTGGGACGAGCTGGCTGCCGTCGGCCGCGAACGTCACGCGGTCTTCGAGCACGCCCACGGCCCAGCGGCGCGCCTCCTCGTGCGAGCGCCAGCGCCGCCCGAAGGGGACGACCGCCGAGCCGGCGCGGTCCAACTCGTCCGAAGGAATCGCGCCCGGCTCCTTCGACGCCGACAGGCGGTCGGCGACTTCGGCGGCGCTCTCGCGGCCGAGGGCGCGCAGCCTCAAGACGTAATCGCGCACGTCCTCGCGCCACGCGCGGTCGAAACGCAGAAACTCTTCCCGCTTGGCCGCGAGCGCCTGGCTCAGGAGGTGGTGGTAAAGCATAAGGCGAGTGATGAGTGCTGAGTGCCGGGGACTGAGTAAGAACTTGCTTTCTTTTACTCAGCACTCAGCACTCAGCACTCAGCACTGTTTTATTTCCTTGCCCTTCCCAGTTGGGTGGCCGAGGCGGAGTAGCGCGTCGTCTTGAGCCTCCCGTTGAAGAAGGTGTAGGCGATGCCGTCGCGCAGGTTGCGGAAGACCGTGCCGCCCTGGCGGTCCTCGCGCTCGAAGTTTTTGTTGTCGACCAGGCGCATCGTCTCGGGCGTCTCCGAAGAGCTGTCGTGCTGGAGGACGATTTGCAGCACGGTGCCTTCGAGTTCGGGCGCGAGCTTCTTCGTGCGGACGAAATTCGCGTTGACGAAAATGACCGTCACCTTGCCGCCCATGACCTTGAAGTGGAGCGTCCCCAACTCAGCCGGCTCGCTCTGAACCGGCTGGCCCAGGATGCGCTCGACGTCGGCGCGTCTGGACTTCAAAGGCTCTATGCCGTTCCAGTCCACGGCCAGCGCCGACGCCGAAAACACGACCAGGGAGGCTAGGCCGACGACTACACGCGCGAGCGCGCGGGAGCGAAAGAAGTTCAGGTTTTTCATGTGAGGATGCTACAGCAGAGCAGTGACGAGTGACAAGCCCCTTCGATATTGCGGGCGGATTTCGGATTGCAGTTTAGTAAGACCTGTCTTCCAATCCGCAGTCCGAAATCCGCCCGCAATATTATTTGGCGTAGGGCCTGACCCGCTCGGCGGACTCTTTGAAGTCGGCGGCCGACGGGTCGAGCGCCGCGCCCTTCTCGTAGGCGGCGAGCGCCTTGGCGTACTGCTTGGAGATTTCGAGCGCGTAGCCCAGCTCGCGGTAGATGTTGACGTCGTCGGTCGTCTTCGCGGCGGCGCGCTCAAGGGCCGCGATGGCCTTCGGGAAATTCTTGGCGCGCGACTGCGCCACGCCGAGCAGGTAGAGCGCGGCCGGGTTGGCGTCCGCGCCCGCGGTCGCGCGTTCGAGCACCGTGGCCGCGCGCGGGAACTGCTGAGCGCCGATGAGCGCCTGCCCGAACAGGATGTTCGCGGGCGCGTCGTTTCTGACGCGCGTCAGACCCTCGCCGGCACGCACGGCGCTCAGGTAGTCTGCGTCCGCCTTCTCCGGCGAGGCGGCCGCCGCTAAGCCCGCGCGTTGCAGGTAGGCGAGCGTCAGCAGGTTCCAGGCCGGGACGGAGCGCGCGTCGGCGAGCGTCGCGCGGTTCAAAGAGGCGATGGCCGCGTCGAGGTCTTTGCGGTCGAAAGCGATCTGGCCCAGGTAGTAGAGCGCGGCCGCGTCCTTAGGGTTCTCTTTGACAATCGCGTTGAAGGTGCGCTCGGCCTCGGCCGCCTTGCCCGTGCGGTACTCTGCGACGGCGCGGTAGTAGACGGTCACGGCCTCAGGCTTCGCGTTCGGGCGCGTCGTGGCCGAGACCAGGAGCGGGAGCGCCTGTTCGAATTTATCCGAAAGGAAGTAGGCGTGCGCGAGCGCGTCCGCCGTGAACGGGTCTTCCTGGCGCGCGGCGCGCTGCAAGTCGAGGGCCTTCTGTAAGTCGGCGGCCGCGGCCTCGTGCTGGTTGAGATTCATCTCGGCGAAGCCCGCGATCTTCCAGGCTTCCGAGTCGTTCGGGTTGGTCTCCGTAATCTGCCTGGCCTCTTTCAGGGCCGCCGCGTACTGCTTCTGCTGTAGCAGACTGAAGGCGCGCGAGGTGTCGGACGCGCCGGACGTGTTCGTCCCCGGCGTCGCCGCGACGGGCGTCGAGGTACTCGGCTTGAGCAGCGGCGAGTTGTCCGCCTCGGGCGCGGGCTGCGTGTTCCTGCGGCGCGCGGAGGATGAGCCGGTGCCGGTCGCGGGCTCGACGTCGAGCAGGCCGCTGTCGGTCTTGGCCGGCTGCGCCGCTTCGTTGCGCTGCGCGGGCCGCGTGGCGCGGCGCGGTCGCGTCGAGCCGGCGGACTGCGCGTGCGCCGTCAGGGCGGTCAATAACAGGAGCGAGATGACGAGGGCGGCGGCGCGGCGCGGGTGATTTCTTCTCATGATTCCTAATTCTTTCAAGTTCCGGCGAAGTGTTCAAGCCCGCGGAGAGAGTCGAGGGTCGAACTTGCAGGCTTTCTGATGTCTCGACAGGCGGTTTGGGTTCGCTCGCGGGACGGCCGTCTGCCCGCGGACGCCGCGGCCGGCAATCTAAAAGGGAGAGGCCAGTGGCGGCCTCTCCCTCATTTTTCCGCCGGCGGACTCTCCCCTTTCCGCAGGCGGAAACCTTCGGCACCCATTGTTAAGCGCCGCGCCGTCCGGCCTCGTGCAGACTGCGATGCTCGTCTCTCATCGCGGCGTAAGCGGGGTCCGCGAGGACGGCGTCGAGGCGCTCGCGGAAGATTTTCGCGCTCCGAAGTTTCTCGGCGTCGGGCTCTTCGGGCGCGAGCGGGCGGCCGTGCGCGCCGCTTCGGCCACGCTTGTCGGGCGGCACGGCTCCGACGTACTTCTTCCCCGTGCGGTGCCTGGCGTAGCGCATCGAGCGCGTCCAGCCCATCTGAAGGTACTTGCGCGCCATGTCCATCCCGACGAAATCGCGCGCCGCCTTGTAGCCCTCGTAAAGCTCGTAGATTTTCGCGGCGGACTCGCGCGCGGCCTCAGGCGTCTTGAAGCGCCAGTGCGGGAGAATCTCGCCCTTGTACGGCTCGACCAGGAGCACGCCCTGCTCGCCGCGCCCGATCCTGTACAACTCCGGGTGCTCGCGGAAATCAGTCCGCTCAAAGTCTAGCGCGTAGTCGAACTTCATGCGCCCGCCCGCCCGCTCCCTCGCCTCATTTCAAATCGAGCTTCTCGCTGTCCCCGAGGTCGGCCTGCTCGCCCGTGAAGAGCAAGGTGACGAGGCTCCAGGCGTGGGCCACGATTGACTGCGAGCTGTCCCAGTACTCCGCGCGCTCGACCGTGACCTTGAGCAGCGCGATGTCCGGCGTCTCCACGCCTTCGGGGAACCACGCGCGCAGTTGGGGTTTCCACAATTCCTCTATCTTCGCGCGGTCGCGCACGACCTCGGCGCGGCCCGTCAGCGACGCGTACTGCTGCGCGTCAACGTCCGCGAAGCTGGCGTTGACTTTGGGCACGCGCCCGACCTCGTCCACCTTGTGCGAAGAGCCGTAGGTGAAGAACCACAAATCGCCGTCGAACTCCACCTCGCGGTTGTTTGACATGGGGCGGCTGTGCAGGTCGCCCCGCTCGTCCACGGTCGTCAGCATGCAGATGTCAACCGCCTTGACTATCTCCCGCAGCCTGCCCAACTTTTCATCCAGCGTCATCGCCTCGCTCATCTTTTCTGTTCCTCCCGCTTGAATTGACCGCGAATCTGAATTCCGGCGACCAGCACCTTCCGTCGAAGAAGTCGCGCCATTCCGACACCTCCGCGGGGTCGGGCGCGGGGCCGCTTTCGTGCACGCCCACGAAGACGTGATCGTACTCGTGCTCCACGAGCGCGCCTTCGAGGTGGGCTTGCAGCTTCTCGCCGACGCACAGCTCGCGGTCGTGCGCGTCAACGAGGATCAGTTGTTCCGCCGCCATGAATCCACGTCGTGTGCGCGCGCTCCGCCTGCGGGCGACTCAGCGCCTCCGGGCGGTGCGCGGCCCTGTGGCCCTCGTCCGTTTCGACTATGTAGCGAGGGAAATCCCTGGACGCGTCGTAGACGAAATCGCCTATGCGCCCGCTCTCGAACGCGATCTTGATGACGCGGCCCTCCGTGAGGCGGCCGCCGCTCTGCCACCTGACGCGGTCCCCGACCCGCAAGGTTATGTTCGCCATACTTTCCGTCAACTCCTCTCTTCGCACGGGGGCTAAGGCCGACTTCTCGCGCGCCGGTTCGGTGTCGGGCGGCGCGCCCGCACACCTTGCCGCCCCGTGAACGCTTTGAGCGTTTTAATCTATCCAATAACAATCTGTCAAGTTACGAATACGTGTTTTAGTAATCTCTTTTTGAGCGGATTGAACGTTTTTCTTTACACGGGCGGCGGTCTCTGTTAGAGTGCGGTTCGGGCGGGGCCGGAGGAGCATGATCAAGTCCATCAGAGGGAAGAAGCTGACGAGCAAGCAGGCTGCGCGCCTGCTCGGCGTGAGCGAGGCGTCGGTCAAGCGCTGGGCGGACAGCGGGCTGCTCCCTATGGAGAAGACCGCGGGCGGGCACAGGAGGTTTCGCCCCGAGGACGTGGCCGTCGTCCGCCGCGCAGGGCTCGGCGAGAAAGAGTCGCCGCTTTCCGAGAAGAGGTCCGCGGCCAGGCTCGCGGCGCGGGCCAACATCAAGCCCGGCGGGGAGACGCAACTGGTCGAGGAGACGTTCCGCGCGCTCATGGACGGGCACGACGAGGAGCTTTCGGCGCTGCTCGTCAACCTGCACCTGCACGGGCAGACAGTCGCCGCAATCGCGGACGGCTTTCTCTGCCCGGCGATGCGCCGCGTGGGCGACCTGTGGCACGCGGGCGAGCTTTCGGTCGGGCAGGAGCACGTTGCGACGCGCACGGCCGCGACCGCGCTCGCGCAGCTTCAATCAGTGCTGGACGCGCACGAAGGCGAGAGGGCGCGCGCGCTGTGCTGCGCCGTCGAAGACGACTTTCACGAGTTGCCGGTGCGTATGGCCGCGCTCACTCTCGAAGCGGGCGGGATGGAGGTCTTCAACCTGGGGATGAGCACGCCCTTCTCGGCGCTGGAGGAAGTGGTGAAGAGGTTCCGGCCAGACCTGGTCTGCGTCTCCTCGACCGTCCTGATGAGTCTGGACCGCGCCGCGCGCGAGTACACGGAGTTTCACAAGGCCGCGCGTCGCGCGCGCGCGAGGGTCGTGCTCGGCGGCGCGGGCTTCGCGGAGGCGGGCGTGCGCAACCGCCTCCCGGCGGACCTGCACGCGGAGAGTTTCCGCGAGCTGGAAGAGTTCATAGGCACGCTGGCCGCGAGCGAATCATGAGCAAAGGGGACGCGCGGGGCACGGAGGAGCGGCGCGGCCGGGGCGGTGCACGCACTCTGGGCATCGCGCTCTGCGCCGCGGGCGTTTTCGTCGCGAGAAAATTCCGCCGAAATTAAATGGCGTCCGACCAACGCGCCGCGGACCCCGTGCTGTAGATACAACCCTCACTCCCGAATCCGTCACTCATTTAACGCATGGACAGCACAGACTCCATTGACGGGGCCGACCGTGTCCTGGCCGAGAGGTTCGTGCGGACCGGAGACGAGGCGACTTTCAGGGAGCTTTACAGGCGTCACACGCGCGCCCTCTACCCGCTGGCGCTGCGTCTCGTCGGCGGCTCGGAGAGCGAGGCGCAGGACGCCGTCCAGGACACATGGCTCCGCGCCTGCAAGGCGCTGCACGGCTTCGAGTGGCGTTCGAGTCTGCGCACCTGGCTGACGGGCATCCTGATTAACCGCGTGCGCGAGATGTCGCGCGAGCGCGGCCGCCGCGGCGAAGAAGAGTTGCCGGAGGACTACTCGCGGCGCGGCGACACGGCGCGGCCCGGCGAGCGCGTGGACATGGAGCACGCCATCTCCCACCTGCCCGCGGGCTACAGGCACGTGCTCGTCCTGCACGACGTCGAAGGCTACACGCACGAGGAGATCAGCGCCCGGCTGGAGATCAGCGTCGGCACCTCTAAGAGTCAACTCCACCACGCGCGCAAAGTCTTGCGCGGCATCTTCCGAGACGAGTGAGGTAAACGGATGCGTCAGGATTTTGAGGACGAACCAGGGGCGGAGGAGCGCGCGGCGCTCGGCCGTCTGGCGCGCGAGAAAGCGCCGCCCCCCGGACTCGAAGACCGCGTCGTCGAGGCGCTCAAGCGCGAGAAGCTGATTCGCCCGCGCGTGGGGAGGGGCGTCCGGGCCGTGAGCGCGCCGCGCGCGTGGCTGGCCGTCGCGGCGTCGTTGCTGATATTCGCGCTCGGCGCGCTGGCCGGCGCGCGGTGGGTCGCGGGACAGGGGAAGACGGGAGCGCCGGAGTTCATGTTGGTTCTGCGCTCGTCCAACGCCCAGTCGGGGCCGCCCGCCCCCGAGGAGGTCGCGCGGAGGGTCCGCGAGTACGGCGACTGGGCCGGGCGACTGAGGCGACAGGGCGTGCGCGTTGAAGGCGAGAGGCTCGCGCGCGAGGCTCGTCTCCTGCGCGGGGCGGGCGCGGGCTCATCCGAAAATGGCCCAGTCTCGGAGACAATCGCCGGCTACTTCCTGATAGAGGCGCGCGACTTCGACGAGGCCGTCAGGCTCGCAGAGGGCTGCCCGCACCTGAAGTACGGCGGCTCCGTCGAAGTCAGGCAGGTCGCGCGGTTTTAGAGACTGACGGACGGCGAAAGCCCAGGAGGAATGTGTGTGAAACAGATCGCCTTTCTCGTGTCCATCTTCTTACTGCTCGTCGGCCCCGTCAGCTTCGTCAACAATCTTCGGGTCAACGGGGCCGAGACGCACCCACTCGTCCGCACGTACGGCTTGAAGATCAACGTGGACGACATGCGGAAGGCGCTCTCGTTCTACGAGGACAAGCTCGGGTTCGAGGTCGAGGGCCGTGGCACAGATTACGCGGTCTTAAAATCCGCCGCCGGCGAGAGGCTGATACTCAACCGCGTGAAGCAGCTCAGGGCGCTCGGCCCGGCCGACACGCAGCTCTCCTTCACGCTGCAAGTCAACGACCTCGACCGTGCAATCGAGAGGATGAAAGCGCTCGGCATCGAGTTCGGCGAAAAGGAGCGGCGCAGGGAGGCGGTCGGCGACGCCATCTTCATCAAGGACCCGTTCGGCCGGCGCATCTCGCTGATGCACCAAACGGTCGTCAAGGCGGAGCCGTTCAAGGAGCCCAGGCTTTATAACTTCGGCTTCCTCGTCCCGGACATGCAGGCGGCCAGGGATTTTTACGGCGGCAAGCTGGGCTTCGTCGTCCGCAGCGAGAAATATCTGCCGCTCGACTTGCCCCTCGGGCACACGGACAAGTCGTTCGCCTTCATGCTCCATTACAGGCCCGGCGTGACGCGCGTTCTGAGCGACTACCCACGCTCCGCGCCCTTCAACACCCTCGTCCTGGAGACAGACAGCCTGCGGGCCGCCGCCGAGGCGCTGAAGGCGCGCGGCGTTAAAATCCTGGACGCCGAGCCGCGCGAGGGCGCGCCCGGGAGTTACCTCGCGTTCGAAGACCCGTTCGGCAACGTGTCCGAGCTTCTGGAAGTCGCGGGGCGGCCCGCCCGCGTGCAGGTAAGGGCGGACGACGGCCGCGCAGCAGACGGAGATTAACGAGGGGCCGTCGCTTCTAGTAAATCGGCCCCGTCTCCGTTCGCTCCCTCTTGTTCAAGACGGCGTTAATGCTGCGGGACACTTCGCAGGCGGAACACGGCCTCAGGGCTGCGGTCCGAGGTTGGTTCGGATCCAGCCGGCGACGCGGGCGCGGTCATCACCGAAAGCGCCGTTGCCGATTAACTGGCCCAACCTCCACCCGACCAGGCTCAGGCGCAAATCCTGTATGCTGCTTCCCTGATTCTGAAAGTTGATCTGGACACGCCTGAGGGGAGCCTCGGCCGCGCTCAGGTTGAGCGTGTCGCCCGTCCCCAGCGCGTTGAGCGCGTCGTTCCAGGCTTGCACGTCGGCGTCAGTCGCGGCGTTGAATTGCGTCCTGAAGCCGGCGATGATTTCGTTGATCTGGCGCTGCGTCTCGTCGCTGACGGCCCGGTCGATGCGCCGGTCGCGCTCCTCTTCGGTCTCGCCCTCGGGGCCGGGGATTAGGCTCGCCAGGATTCCCGTCAGCACGACGTTGACGGCGGCCATAGTGGAGTTCGGGTCGGGGGCCTTCTCGTGGCCGATGGTTAGCCGCAGCGCCACGTCCGCGTCGCTCATGCCGGCGGGCGCTCCGACCATGCTGCGTATCGAGCCGAAGAGTGCGATGGGGCGTGAGACGACGCCCGGCGAGAATTCAAGACCGACGGCGGTCATGAAGTGGCCGACCTGGTTGCGGCTGGAAGGGTGCGGGTCGCGGAAGCCCGCCCCGCCCGGGTTCTGGTCGCCCGCGAAGCCCGTGTCTGAAAACTCTATGCCCGTTTGCAGGCCGGGGATGACGACGTGCTCTGTGGCCCCGAGCACGGATTGCAGGCGGCCCTGAACAGTGTCGTCGTCAATGATTTCGGCGTCCTCGAAAACTCTGGCGAGAGTCTCCAGGTCGCTTCCCGCCTCACCTTTGATGACACCGATTCTCTCCCTATTCCATGAGGCGCGCTTGCCCGGCTCGTCAAGCACGGCCCCCAGGAGGTCTGCCTGGCGGGCTTCGCCTCTGGTGATGAATCCCCACCAATCCCCTATCTCATTCCTCATCAACCTCAGCAGCGCAGCCCCGCTCGCGTCCCGGCCGATGCCAATTATCGCCCTGGTCCTAAGGCCGCGCACTATCTGGCCGGCCACCTCGTCGCGGTTGCTCCAATTCACTACATTGATGACATCCATGACGAATTGGTAGCGCCCGGCCCGAACCTGGCCCAGCAGGTAGTCCCCCAGCGCTTCTTCCCGTAGGTTGAGGCCGCCCCAATTGGTGAAGCGATCCCTCACCTCCTGCGGCGTCTGACGGCTGAGGACAAGATTCCCGCCGACGGACCTGTGCTGGCCGGCGACAGGCCGCCCGCCTTCGGCGCGGGCACCCACTTTGAGCGCGGGCGGGGAGCCACGCCCCTGCGTTATCTGGTCCGCCACTCTGTCGGCTTCACGCTCGAAGCTGTCGGAAGGATGACTGACGGCCACGCCTCCCGGAATGGGCGTGCCCGCGACCGGGCCGGAAGCCTGCTGCTGTGTGTGCACGACCTCGTGCGCGAGCAGGCGCATGCCTTCGCGCGAGTCGGGGTCGTAAGCGCCCGCGCGCAGAAAGATGTCCTGTCCCGTGGTGAAGGCCACGGCGTGAACCGAGCGCGCCAGGCGATCAGCCTCGCCGTCCGTGTGCAGCCTCACGCCGGAGAGGTCCGCGCCCAGATGGTCTTCCAGGCGCTCGCGCACGTCGTCGCTCATGAGGCTCCCGCCCGACGACGCGGCGAGAATCCGCCGGCCCAGTTGCCCGAAGCTCTCCGCCGGCAGCGCGTCGCCCGCGCCCGGCTCGGCCGAACGCCCGACCTGCGGCAGCGTGGACTGCTCGGGCAGCGGGACGGACATCGGGTCAGGCCCTTGATATTCCGACGAGCCGAAGCCTAAGGCATCGGGGAAAAAGGGCAGGTCGTCGAGTTTTAAATATAACCCCAGCATCACGGTGTCCCCGTGAAAGTTGAACTCTACGCTCAAAGGCGTGCCCAGAATCGGGATGACCACGGGGCCGAGTCCACTAAACACTTCGTCCAACTCTTCCCGTCCCTGCGCGTCCGTGACGGTGACGGTGACAGCGCCGGCCACCATGGCAAGAGAGGGTAAGCCCAACTTGTCCTTCAAATCCGACAACAGATTCTCATCCAGCTCCTTGAAGACCGGCGTAGACATGATCACGGGCAAGGCCGCGCCAGCACTCCCCGGACCGGGCGTCGGGATGTCCAGCGGGGGAGGGGTTGACGGGGCTGGAGGCGTCTGCGGAGAGGTGACGGGCGGCTCTGCCGCGGGGGCGGTCGGGTCTGCGGCGGCGAGTCGGCCCATAGTGAATTGCAGCACCGCCGCCCTGATCTGCTCCGGGTTGAGCATCTGGGAGACGAGCTCAAGAATCTGCTCCCGCATCATGGCCTCGGTTTCCGGGCTGAGTTGAAACTGGTATTCCGAAGGCGGCAGGAGGGGCGCGGGCGGTTGCAGTATGGACGGGGGCGTCAACTGAAAATTCGTCTGGGGCGTGCCGCCGCTCGCGTCCTGGCGCTGAACCGGCACGTCCGCGCCAACGCGCGCCTGCCAGAAGTTTTCCGCGCCGACTGACCTTTGCGCGAACAACGGCACGCCCAGGATAGGCGCGGGCCGGGCGTCGGGGGACGCCTTCGACTCGGGGAGAGCGTCGGCCGCGGTCTTACCCTTCTCCTTTTTTTTGTGCGCCAGGGTGGCGAAACTCTTTCTCATGCGTCTGCCCCGGCGGCGCGGGCGCTCATTCGACTACCTCCGTGAACGGCCCGTGCGCCGCCCCGTTGGCGTCGCGGAACATGTAAGTGCGGTGGAGGCGGCCCCCGAACCTGTAGGTGACTTCCAGGTATTCGACGTTCCTGAGGCGCGCGCCCCCCGTCGGCGCGAACCTGTTGCCGGTCAGCTTCCCGCGCAGGGCGGCCTCGACTTGCGCGGGGCTCATGCTGTCCGGCGCGGCCTCGGTCGCGTCGATGACTATGTCGCCGCGCCCTTCGGGCGAGCTGCTGAGTTGGTCGCTCGCGTCGCTGATCTTATTGTCCAGATAGTTTTTGGTCAGCCGCGCGCCCGGCTCCCTGAACTTCACGTCCACGCGGGACGCGCCGCGCGTGGGGTGTGTGATCCGCAAGTCCGGGTTGCGGATGCCCGCGTTCTCGACCGGCTCCATGATCTCGACGCCGTAGCCCGCGTCTATGTAACGCTCGGCCAGCCGCAGCTCCGCCTCGCTGTCGTGGTTCCCCTCGCGCGCCTCCTGGATTTTGCGCGAGAGTTGGCCGCGCACCCCTTTGGCGCGCAGGCGCTGCTCCCAGGCCGCGTAGTCAACGGTCCCGTCGGGATTCCTCGGCGGGTCGGTCGGATTCGCGAGGCGAGGCCGCCCGTCGCGGACGCCCCTCTCGCCGAGGCCCAACTCC
Source organism: Pyrinomonadaceae bacterium (assembly GCA_035563515.1). Classification (GTDB taxonomy): domain Bacteria; phylum Acidobacteriota; class Blastocatellia; order Pyrinomonadales; family Pyrinomonadaceae; genus QHXM01. The sequence continues at coordinate 174,001 of DATMVE010000014.1, read as the reverse complement.
TGCATCTCCTCCGGCGTGAGGGTGCGCCAGCGCGGGCCGCCCTCCCCGCCCGGTTCGACGAATATCTCGCCCTCCGTACCGTCCGCGAGACGCACGCGCTGGACTTCGCCCGTCGGCACCCTGGTCCGGGAGAGGATTTCCGCCGTCGTGCTCTGCCCGTTCGGGCGAGTGAGCCTCACGCCCGGCCGCCCGTTCGGCAGCGTGACGGCTTCCGCCGTGCCGCCGATTCTCTGCCCGATTGGCACGGACCCTTCGCCTTCGATCACGGGAGTCTGCTCGCCGTCAATCGGAACCCTGTTGCGCAGGGGGCCGGTTTGCTCCTCGGGCGGCGTGACGCCGCCTTCGCGCTGGCCTCGCCCGAAGCGGCGGGCGAGCGGGCCGAGGCAGAAGGAGATGATCAGCAGCACTATGTTGATGACAGACTCCTCGGCCTCGCGCGCGGCCCGGCCCACGTAGTGGCGGAAGTCTTCGACGCGCTCCGAATGCTCTGCGTGGTCGAGGTTCATGAAGACCAGCACGATTGAGGCGACGGCGGCGACGACCATCGCCACGACGGCGGCGATTGCCACGCCGGTCAGTATCGTCGCCCCGCCGGTGACGACTGCGACCACCAGCACTATCGCCCCCAGGATGATGCCGACGATGAGCCCCACGTACTTGATGACTTCCAGGATGGCCGCCCCCGTGTCGCCGCGCCGCCAGCTCTCGGAGACGTCCCTGATCATTGACTGTATCAGCGTAGCCAGACCCCAGACCGCCGCGATGACGGCCACGACGACGAGGCCGACGGCGAGCACGGGCAGTTCCGCTATCGCGGCCGCCACCGCCAGCAGGCCGACGACTAAAACTCCCACGCCCATCAAGATTCCGCCGAGCACCCTGTCGAGGTCGAACTCCTCCCAGAACAGGCGCGACGCAAGCTCCCTCCTCTGGTCGGGACTCATCGCGTCGAACTCCGCCTGCGAGGGGTAACGCGCGCGCCGCGCCAATTCCTCGGCGTCGGCGCTCGCAAGGAAGGCTTCCAGCGAGTCGAACTGTTCGCCGGCCGTCAGCTCCGCGCGGACGAAACGCGCGGGCACGCGGGAGCTGAACGGCAGCGGGCCAGCGCCCGCCATCAGCGAGGTTTCGGCCACGGCCGACTGGACGTTCAGGCTGACGCCCCGGAAGTAGTAGTCCGCGTAGTAGGGCTGGACAGGCCCCCTCCCGTTGATGTTGACATAGACCTCGCTGGCGTCGCCCCGCAAGCTCAGGAGCGTCTCGAAGGTGAGTTCCCGCCCGGCGATGGCGCGCGCCCAGGACTCGTGCGTGAAATTCACGTTCGAGTTGATGGTGACCGTGGCGTCGCGCCCGTCCGCGTCCGTGAGGTGAAGCTCGCGGCGGTAATGTATCACCACGGGGTAGAGCGCGACCGGGACCGCCTGCCTCATGCCCAACTCCCCGCCCCTCAGGATGGGAGCGCCGACGCCCGTGCCCACCGGCTGGCCCGGGTCGTACGTGACGGAGATGTCCGTCGTCGTGTTGACCGACCCGCGCCGGCCGGAGCCGCTCACCTGTACGTGGTGATGAATTGATTCCGCGCCGCCGAGGCCGCGCGCGTGCGCCGAAGACGCGTTGACGTTCGACGGGCGGGTGGCCGTGTCGCCCAGGGTGGAGAGCGAGGCCGCGTTGGCGCGGGCGGTGGCGTCCGCGTCGGGCATGAAGGGGACGGGGTCGAAGCCGAGCGTCTGGCCGGGCGCGGCCGAATAATTCGGGGCGTAGCTCTTCCCCGCCAGCAGCGTCTGCGCGCCCTCCTGCGCGTCCTGCTCCAACTCGACGCGCGAGCCGGGCGGCGAGCTTGAGTTGAACTGCGCGCGGTGCACTGCCTCGTGCGCCTCTATCTCCTCCGCGAGCGGGTGAGAGTGGGCCGCGGGGTCGAACGTGGTGACGCCGTCGGTGGTCGAGGCCAATCCCGCGCCCCGAAGAAACAAAGGCATGCCGGCAGGAGAGGCGGGCACAGACGCGCCGCCGTCTTTCGCCTCGGGCGCATGCTCGGCCGGCGGGCGACTCTTCTCTTCCGGCTTTTCGGCGACGGCTGCTTTCATGCGGCTGCTCGCGTGCACGGCGTGCGCGGGGTTTTAGCCGTGCGGGGCAATCTGTAACTCGACGGGCACCTGTCGGCCCAGCTTCCTGTACTCGCTCCTCAAGCCCTCGACTATGTCGGCGTATCCAATCGCGCCCTCCCTCTCCTGCGCGAGGACCGCCGCCGTCAAGACGACGTTGCGGATGTTGCCCCCGCAGAGGTCCGCGACGGCCGCCAACTGGTTCAGCTCTCTTTGCGCCAGGCCGTGGTCCGGGCCGAGGTGCGATTGCCACAGCGAGCGGCGCTCCTCGGGGCCTGGGGCCGGGAACTCCACGATCATGTCCAGGCGGCGCGCGAGCGCCGTATCGAAGCGCGCGCGGCTGTTGCTCGTCAGAAGCGTGATGCCGTCGAAGCTCTCTATGCGTTGCAGCAGGTAGTTGGTCTGCGCGTTGGCGAAGCGGTCGTTGGCCTCCCTCACGTCCGTGCGCTTGCCGAAGAGCGAGTCCGCCTCGTCGAAAAGCAGCAGCACCTCGGCCGCCTCCGCCCGCGCCAGAAGCTGCGACAGGTTCTTCTCGGTCTCGCCGATGTACTTGCTGGTCACCGAGGCGAGGTCAACCCTGTAAAGCGGGATGCCGAGCTTGGTGGCGAGCCAGCCGGCGGCCAGGGTCTTGCCCGTCCCCGACGGCCCCACGAACAGCGCGCGCACCCCCGGATGGTAGCGGGCCGTGAGCGACGCGCCGAGCCCGCTCGACAACTGGTCGCGCGCGCGGCAGCGCAGGAGCAGCGTCCGCAATTCCTCGCGCAGCAGCGGCGGCACGACCAGCGCCTCGTCCGGGATCACGCTCGTGATGGGTTGGGCCAACGCGTCCAGGCCGCTGCCTTCGCCCACCCACGCCGCCGCCACCACGTCTTCTTTGGCGGGCAGCGCGCTCCCCCGCGCCGCGCAGCGGTGTCGCGCCAGGCGTCCCAGGTGGGCTATGCGCCCGCTCCCGTGACGGTGTTGGCGCGCAAGACTGCTCGCCAGTTGCTCGTCCCCGAGCGCCGAGCGCCACAGCAGTGCTCGCTCGTCTTCGCGCGGAACCTGCAACGCCCAGCTCAGCGCGGCCCCGCCGGCTGCCTCCACGCTCCCGTCCGGGCCGCAGAGCGCCAGCACCGGGCCGCCGTAAAAGGGGAGCGCCGGCAGGATTTTCCTCTCGCCCGGCGCGAGCTCGAAGCGGAAGACGGGGAGCAGCCGGCGCAGGATGAGCCACGGGCACAGACTTGTTATTTTTTCCGTCTCGATGAAGAGGGCGCGGCGGCTCATGGCCTCTGCGAGCTTGACGGCGACCGTCTCGCCCTCTGCGGTCGAGCCCGTGCGGACGACCAGGGCCTTCTGCTCGGAGTTGAGCAGGCTCAGGCTGTGCCGGCGCGCTTCGTCCAGGACGGAATCCGGCAGCGACACTTCCGGCGTCTGCCCGAGGCCGACGCGCGTCCCCGCCAGGCTCCCGTCGTGGCCGTTCAAAGCCAGGCAGAGGTGCAGCGGGACGCTCGCGGTGCGCTCGGGCAAGGGCGGCCCCTCGTTGCTGAGCACGAGCAGGCCGCTGCGCACCGCGGCCCCGCTGAGCAGAAGGTTGATGGGCTTCGCCCCGGCCGCGGCCGTCTCGCCGAAGGAGGCCGCGACGAGGCCGAGCGTGGGGCGGGAGCCGCCCAGCGGTGACTGCAAGTAGGCCAGCGCCCTGCCGATCATCACGTCCTCTTCGACGGAGGCGGCCAGCGCCACGGCCAGCGTCTCCATGACCGTCAGGCCCAACTCCCTCGCGCAATAAAAGAGCAGCGCGTCCTGCGCGTCGGGCCGCCGCAGGTATTCCGGCAAGCCTGCGGCCCACCCCTTCCCCAACGGGTCAACGGCCCCGAGATGCGCCAGGAGGAATTGAATCTCCGGGGACTCTTCGGAGAGTGAACCGCCGCTTGAGACGTGCGCGGCGATGCCCGCCAGCGCGTAGGCCCGTAAGTTAACGGCGGGCGCGACCTGCGGCGGGGCGGGCCGTGAAGAGTCGGCACCACGGCCGGGCCGAGTCTGCGATGTCTCGGGCGCATCCGTCGCCGGGCTACTTCCCATAGAGTTGCTCCCCGTAAAGGTAATGATAGGTGACGACCCGCCCGAGCCAGGCGACCCAGCCCGGATTTATGTCTAATCCCGCTTTACGAACGCGCACGTCGGCCTGCTCGTGATCGAAAAGAATGTCTACATGAGTCGGCGTCACGGCGACGCGCCCCGGACGGCACACCAGGGACCGCAAGCCTACGCGCGCGTAACGCCGGCACCACCTGCGCATGACGGTGAGCCACGTTTGACAGAGGAGGCTCAGGCCCGTCTCCGTATGCACGGGTGAACCCCTCCTGAGCGCCTGTCCGCCCACGAGCGCCCGCGCGGCCGGCGTCATGCGGCCGTGCCACGAAGCGAGCGCGAGGCGGCCGGAACCGTCGCACAGGAGGCGAGCGCCGCGCTCACCAGTCAAACGCCGAATCGTCCACGGGCCTTTGTCGCAAAGCCCATGCGTCCAGCCCGGCGGCACGGTGTAGTAGCAATTCGCGTAGGGCTCCTGCTCTGGCGACTCGGCGGATAAAAACGAGAGCGCCGGGTCGTCGTCGGGGACGGACAAGCGCCTGGCTACGAAGTGAAGCAGTCTTTGCGGCAGGTCAATTTCGATGAGGCACGGGTTGTCTTCAAGCATCGCGCGGATGCCGAGGCGAGACATCAGTGGGACTAAAAAAAAGAGGCCCGCGTAAGCGCTCGGCTGCGGGCGGTCGGCCCACTCGTAGCGCCAGAGCGCACGTCGCTCTCGCTCATCGCCGCGTGAAACTTCGATCCGCCCCGAAGCCTCTTCCATCCTCGCGGGCGCGTCCGATGTGTAATCGTCTGTGACAGCCGGTGCGACTGTGATGTGCGGGACGCGCGATGATTCGTCCTCAACAGGCTTTCGCTCGCCGTCGCGCGATAGTCGCTCGCGCGGTTCCCGTCCGCCCGACTCCTCTTGCTCTTTCGCGCGCGGAGAGACCGCGTTCAATTCCGAAGACCGCGACGGGTTCTCAGCGCGAGTCGAGTCCGCAGGCCGCGCGCGGCGAGTCGGCGGCGTGACTTCCTTCATCTCACCTCGCTTCGTCCGACGAGAGTTTTTCTCCGCCGCCTCTCCCGCCCTTTCAAACTGCTTCCGCTGCGCGGCGGCGGGCGCTCCCTCCGCCTCGTCCGTCTCCGGCTTTGAAGCTTGAAGAACGCGCGGTGACGGCGGCCGACTCGCCGCGAGAATTAGTTGACGGGCGCGCTCGACGAGGGACTGGCCCAGCAGGCGCGCGGGTTTTTCCGTCACCAGCACGACCGCCGCCAGCCAGAGCGACCGCGGGTCGTCCGCGCCCCAGTAATTGGCCCAGCGCGCGAACGCCCCGCCCCACTGCGCCGGACATTCAGCCCCCGGCCTTTCCCGCCCACCCTCCCGCGACGAGTCGTCCACGACGCGAGGCCGCACGGGACTCAGACCCGACCAGCCGAACTCCTGTAAGAGCGCGGCCCCGTCCTCGCGGCGCAAGGCCGAGAGCAACTGGTCGGAGACGCGCCGACGGTGCAACTCCTGAATCATCGCGGAGGCCGCGCACGCCCCCGCCTCCGTCCGCGCGACGGCCAGCAGCAGCGCGCGCAGGGCTTCGTCGCGCGGCATCTCAGGCTTCCACGCGCGCACCGCCAGAGGCCAGAACCACGCGTCCGTCTTCTCACGCAGCGCGAGCTTCAACGCCAGACTGACGTAAGGCTCCGCGTCGTCGCGGAAGTAGACCGCGCCGTGCTCGCACGCCGCAGGCTCCGCGGCGTGGACGGCCTGCGCGCCGAGCACGCAGAGTGCCCGTTCGATTGCCAGGGCGACGGGCGACGGCCCCCTGCTCGCGCGGATTTTCCCCACGTTCAGAGAGCGCACGAGAAGCAGGCGGCCCGCTCCCTCGGGCAGCGACGCCGTGCGCAGCGCGTCTTCCAGCAGAATCGTGCCGCGCCCGAAAAAATCTTCCGCGGGCGCACTGAGGCGCAGTCTGCGCACGCGACGTTGCTCTGAGTAGGCGACCAAACACTTCCCCCGAATTCTTCGGCGCACGCCTCAAGCCTTAACGAACCCCGCGCCGATCACCGTCGGACTGCGGTCGAAAGCGTCCGCCTCCGCGATTTGAAATTGCGAACTCTCGGTCAGCGAGACCGTCTTCGCAAGGCCGTTCACCTGCGTGACCTTCGCCGCCACCTGGCCGCTCGACAAGTCCTCGACGACGCCGCGCGCCACGACCTGATTCGCGTTGTACATCAGGACCTGCATCCCCACGCGCACCTTCGCCGGGTCAACCGTTAAGTGGACGCGCCCGCCCTCTCTGGCCTCCGTCGGCTGCGCCAGCCTCGCCGCGATGATCTCGTTGATGGGCGCGTGGCTCGCCAGGAGGATGCAGACTCGCACCAGGTCGTTAATCATCAGGACGGCTTCCGGTTGGCGCGGGTCCACGCGCGAGAAGAGCCAGTCGACGAAGGTCTGCATCTCGCGGCGGTCGAGGTACTTGATTTCGCCCCAGCGCGGCAGGCTGGCGAGGTTGCGCAGGTTGAGCGGCGCGTCGAACTGGCTGATGCGCTCGGCCCAGTCGAGCCGTATGACGGGCAGCACCACGCCCAGCGAAGAGTAGAGACACGCCGCGACGTGTGTGATGTTGTCCAGCTCGCCCGCGGCCCGCTGCGAAACGTCGCTCCGCCCGTGGCCGGGGTCAATCAGGTCGCCGAGCGAAACCACCTCGCGCGCGCGGTCGCGGAAGAGCGTCCAACTGTGCGAGGCGAGCGCGCCCAGGTCGAGCTGCGCAGTCTCCTGGCGGTACTTCGTCACGACCTGCTTCTGCACGCCGACGACCTGGCCTATGGCCTGGCCCAGATTTCCGAAGGGGGAGTTGGCCTGGGCGATCTCCTGCACGGCCGGGAGCTGAAGCCCCGCGCGCGCCTTCGCGCTCACGACGGTCGCTTGCAGGTACTCCATGCGGTCGAACTTGTCCAGCAGTGGGTGGACGTTCACGAACCACTTCACGGGCGCGTGGCGCAGGACCTGGATCATCGAGCGCAGTGCGGGAGGCGGCGTCGCCCTGCGGGAGAGGCACGCCGGGACGGGAGACTCCGTCATCGCGGGGTCCAGCTCGCGCGACTTGGTCTCCCTGAGTAGGTCGGTCGTGCGCTCGCGCTGGTAGGCCAGGAAGGGGACGTGTTCGTCGAGCACCTTCTGACGCCTGTCGTTGATGGCGCTGACGCGGGCCTGCTCCTCGGCCAGGAGCAGCCTCGCGACCGCGAGGTCGTGGCGGGCCTCGGCGATGTTGTCTTCGATGACCTTGAGGCGGGCGTTGATCTGCGCGGCCAAGCTGTTGAGTTCGCCCAGGACTCTCTGGCATATCCTGATGACGTTTTGGTAAGCCTGTATGCGCCCCTCGATGATGCGCAGGATCGCCACGGCCTTGTCGGAGGCGCGCACGCCCGCGGCGAAGAACGCCGCCTCGTCGCCGTCGCTCGGGTCGTTGTCGTGGCGGCCGGCCAGCACCTGCCCGGCGAGTTTGAGGCTTTTAATTTCGCCGACGGTCCTCAACTTCTGCCTGGGGACCATGACGGACACGGTCTCGTTATTCTTGGCCTGGAACGTGATCGTGTCGGTCTTGAGGTCCTGCTTGTCGTCGTCGCCGTAATCCAGAAAGCCCGGGAACTTGAGGTCGTCAATCACGATGATGTCGGCGAGTTCTTCGAGCGCCCTGACGACTTCGTACTTGCTCGACACGCTGAATTTTTTGGCCTCGGGGGCGGGCGCTTCCTTAATCCTCTCGGCGACCGTGACGTTGCGGAAGTCGAGCGCGTAGCCGACGATGGGACTCTGTAGGTAGACGGCGTCGGTCGTGAAGGCAGTCGCCTGCGAGCCGAAGAGCGCCGCCGCCGACGGAAGGTTGACGAGCGATTCCGTGGCAATGTTACTGATGAGGGTGGACTGGCCCTGGCCTATTAGCAACTGGTCCGTCACGAGCGTGCTGCCGGCGACGCCCACGTCGAGCTGGGTGGAGACGACGCTCTCGTCAGCGGTAGCTTCGGCCTGTGCCAGTTGCTCGTCGGAGGCTTGAGTGAAGAAGTTCCCCTGGCCCGCGCCGACGAAGCCGACCATCGTTTTGCTAATTATATCCGCGCCGCTTGCAGCGCCGGTGCCTACCGGCCCGGGCTTCGTCTCCTGGCCGGGAGTCTGGGCGCTCGCGCTGTGCAGGTAGTTGACGATCTCTTCCTTCGTGGCGAGCGCCGTCTCGCCTTTGGCTATCGCGGCGAGGGCGGGCGAGGTGGCGAGGCGCGACGCCTCTATGCTGCCGAGCATCAACTGACGGTGGCGGTAAAGGTCCGTCTGGATGCGCACGAAGCCGAAGTCCACGATGTCGTTCGCGCGCCTCACCTTGTCTTCGAGCAGGGCGATGTAAGCCTTCAGGCCCACCGCGTCAATCTTGTCTACCCCGATGGGCAGCTCCTTGCTCATGAAGGGGAAGGCTTTGAACTCGTCCAGCAGGGTCGTGTAGGCTACGGGCAGCAGCAGCCCCTCTAAGATTGCCGTCCCGTAATTCTTCTCAGGGTCTTTTAACTCCGGGTCCGTCGCATCTATCTGGCTGCCGGACGGGGCTTCGCCTTCTCTCGATTCCGGTTCAGGGAAAGTGGCATTCGCCCCATTAATCCCCCTGTTGATGACCCTGGCTTTGGCGTGCACGTCCTGCCGCCGCGTCAGCCAGGTGCCCAACCTCTTCCCGGCCGCCTCGATGTTCTCCTCGAACTCGGGGTCGACCTCCTCCTCCGTGAGCAGCCTCGGCTCGTAATAGACTTGCGGCACGGGCACGAGCAGCCGCACATCCTCGGACAAAGAGGTGTCCAGGGGCTTGAGCGCGGCGCTCTGCTCGATGGCAACGTCGAGCTGCTCGACGGGCACGGGCACGGCGGTCATTTCGAATTGGACCGGGAAGAAGTGGTTGGTGCATCCCTTGATGCTGAGGTCGACCGCGGTGCGCGGCAACAACCCGGCCGGGGGAAGGAGCGCGAATTGTCCGGCGGCCTCGCGGACGGCGATGGCTTCCAGGCGCGCGTCCTCCATCTGCTCCGCGAACTGTTCGAGCCGCGCCTGCCAGACGAAAGGGTTCCCCGCGTTCGGCAGCAGTGGCGCGAGCGGCGCGACAAACTCCGGGTCAATGCCCGCGCCCGCGTCCATTACCTTCAGGATGTCCGGGACGAGCACGCTCCGCCGCCTGGGCTTCCCGCCGGCGCGCACCACCGAGTGCCTGTCGACGAACGAGGGGACGAAGTCCGGCCCGAAGGCCAAGAGCCCTATGGGCACGCCGAGTTCTTCCCACGGCAGCAGCCTCCCCTCGCCGAGCGCGCGCATCTCCTCTTCAAAAATCGTGTGGGCCAGTCGGTTCCGCAGTAACTCTCGGCCGAAGACCTGGAGCGGCGACAGGCTGACGAGTTCGGCGGGCCAGGCGTAGAGTATCAACTGGCAGCCGTCGACCAGTTGCCAGTCTTCGTAGGCGTAATTCTGCGGGTCCTGCTCGCACTGATCCTCCGCGTCGAAATCGCCGACCCTCTTGAGGACGATTGGCCGCAACACGAGGATAGCCACGGGGGGGAGCTTTAGTATTCCCCTCTCAAGCAATCTCTGAATCGGCGGGCCGAGTCGGCGCGGGCTTAAGGCTCTACTACGGGCAAGCGCCTGTTCTTTTATCAACTCCTCGCGGGGCGATTCGTCGCGCGGGCTGACGGGTCCGGCCGGCCCGTCGAACTCCGAGAGGATGTCGGTCGTGGTGTAGACGGGCACGGCCCCTATGGGCACGCGCATGTTCCTCGGGACGAAGACATCTTCGCCGCTCGCAGCGATCCCCGTGCCCGGCGAGATGTGAAGGTAGTAGTTATCAAGGTCCGCCACGTTGGCGGACGTTTCCGAGGAGCCTTCGGTCACGGCGACGGTGATGAGCGCCGGGGAGTCCGGGCGTTCGAGCCCGACGGACAGGCCGCTGACGACGCCGCTGGAAACCATCTGCCCGCGAGTCGCGAGGCGGCCCGCGCGCCCGACCTGCTCCGTGGTCAGCGCCTTGTCGCTCAGGGAGCGCCCCGTGTAGAACCTCAGACGCCTGCGCCACCCGGCCTCGATCATGGGCTTCATCTCGGGCTGGACGGCGACGACGCGCTCGCCCGCGAGCGGCCTCCTGATGGGAGTCACTTTCATTTTTCGCCTCCGCCCGTCTTCTTCTTCGCGGCCTTCTTGCGCGCGACCTTCCTCGCGGCCGGCGCGCCTTTTTTCGCCGCGCCCCTTCGGCCCGCTACACTCTCCGCCGCGGCCGGCTCGCCCTCGACCTGTTTCTTCGCTTCGATGATTTCGACCTGCCCGGCACTCTTCCCCGTCTCTTCCGGCCGGCCGGTCTTCTCAGTCGCGACTTTTGTTTTCTCGGCCGTGACCTTACCCGCCACCGCTTTCTTCGTCCCGTGCTCGGCCATCAACTCATCCGCGAAGCCGCGCAACTCGTCCTCGTTCAAATCCCTCGCGCGGCGGTTGACCTCGAAGAGCCGGTCCGACTCCACCAGAGTCTTGATGAGTTGGTCGCCCACGAGTTCGGGGCGTTCGCGTTCGAGCCGGATGAGACCTTCGCCCGCGCCCACGGAGGAGAGTTTTTCCGCGGCCCTGGACACGTCCGCCGAAGTCAATTTTTCGTTCTTCGTGAGCTGTACCTGGAGGTCCGTGAAAAGTGCGACCAGCATGGTCCGCGTCTGGAATCTGGGTTGAGACAGGAGCGTGTAGAGGTCCGCTTTGGCGCGGAGGCTGGCCGCCCTTTCCAGCGCCGTCAGATTGAATCTCAGCTTCTCCCTTTGAATCAGTTCGGACACGTCGCTCTCCAACTTGAACTCGTCGTCGAACACGCGCACTTCCGCCCCGGTCACGTCCGACGTGTAACTCAGATTGCGGCGGCGTATGTACCAGAGCAGCGGGACCTGGCTCAGCAACTTGCGCCACTCGTCGTCGCCTGGGTCGGCCGCGGCCGCCGCGACCAGCAGCCCAGGCTTCAGGATTCGCAGGGCTTCGAGCGGCGAGCGGCGCGCGACCATCCCCGGCGCGGCCGGCCTCAGGTCCCGCTTCAGGTTGTTGAGCTTGCCGTTCAGCTCCGCGAAATTCTCGCGGCTCACGGGGACCAGCACCACGACCGAAGTCGAAGCCAACTCGTCTTCGTTGAGAGTCAGGTCTATCGGCGGGAGCAGCAGGCTCTCTTCGAGGAGCGCCGCCACCTCGTCCTCCGGCACGATGGAGAGTTCAACCTGCACGGCCGGCGGGAAGAAGATTTGCGTGAACTCCCTCGCGTCAATCGCGGCGGCCGGCATGTGGCCCGCGGGCGGCAGGGCGTGGAAGTATTCCGTGGCGGCGAAGCGGAAGCCGCGCGCCGCGCGCTCCGGCAGCACCTCGCCCAGTTGGTACTCGTACTGGAGCAGGTGCGCCTCCCTCAGCGCGCGCGGGGCGAAGCCCATGCCCAGGATGTCGCCGTGCTCGGCCCCCACCTCGCGGCGGACCATGTAAGGGTCGACCCAACTGACCACCCCGCGGTCAATCGCGACGAGCGCCAGCGGCAGCACTCCCGCCGGGGCACCCTTCGCGGCCCCCCCGACGAAAATCTTCCGCGCGATGCGCGAGCGCCGCATGCTCGTTTCGTTGCGCGCGCCCTCCTCCGGGTAGGGGATGAGCGTGATGGCGCTCCCTTCCACCATGTCGCCGTCCTCGACGGTCCTCTGGCCGGTGACGGAGGTCGGGTAAGAGCCGATGGGGTTGGCGGTGAACTCGACGGGGCGCAGGGCGAGGATGAAAATCCCGGAGCGCGTGTTGGCCGGCTCGTTCGGAATCCTGATGAGGCCGAAGGCGCTGTTGAGCCGCTGTAGCTCCGGTATGTCCGACAAGTCAAGCTCGGGGATGGTGTCGTAGAGGACGACCATCTCGCCCGCGGTGGTCACGCCGCTGCCCGCCTCTATGCGTATGAACGGCCCGCGGACCCTCGTCACCATCAGGCCGTGCACCACGCCCGAGCCGCCCGCCTGCCCCAGGTCCGCCTGCCGCGTGAGGAAGTAGTTCTGCTCGTTGGTCAGGTCGCGCGCCGCGAGGAACCGGCCGTCGAAATAGAAGGGGCGGCGACGCCGCTCGTCCGTGATGACGACGCCCGCGTCCAGCAGGGCTTGAATCTCGGCCTCGTCGTCGAAATCTTTCGAGGGGAGTTGCTGTCTCGCGCCCCCCGCCGTGTAATCCACCATCTTCTTCTCCTCCCTTCACGCCGCCGGCGAATAAATCTCGCCGGACGGCCCCGGCCCCTTTGCCCCTTTGAGGTCAATCCTGGTTGCCGCACCTCACGCCAGCCCCGCCAACGTCGCCAGCGCGCCGGTGCTGTAAACGAAGGAGCGTAGGTCGTTGATGATTTCCACCTTGTCGCCGCGCCTGCGCACCGGGCGAAGGTCCGCGTCCACCCTGACGGCAGGGTTCTCCGTGGGCAGGACTATGCGCGCCAGGAAAACGTAGGTCGTGTCCTGGTCGGCCAGGTGTTCGTCGAGCGGCACGAGCATGTTCCGGCTGTCCCTGGCCGTGATTTTTTTCCACACGTCGAAGACGGCGTCCGGCAAAAGGGCCGCGTCGGTGGGCCAAAAATTTTCGGGCGCGGGCAGGCGGCGGTCCTTGCGCGGGAACAGCTTGAGCTTGTAGCCGTCGCGCAGCCTCGAAGGCTGCACCGCGTCGAGCGCGTCGAACGGGCCACTGGCGAAGGCCGGAGTCTTCCCGCGCGGGCACGTCAGAAAGCGTATGAATAAATCCAAGACCACGCCGCTGACCAGACGCGCCGGCTGCCCCTCCTGCCTTTCGCGGCGCGATCTCACGTCCACGTTCTCCATGTAGGCTTCGCGCAGTGCGTCCGCGTCGTACTTATTGAACCAGGGGTTGAGGCGGATGCAGGCGTCCCTGGGCACTTCGATCATCCGGCCGAGGCGGTCGACGGCGACGCCCGGCTCGACCGTGATCTCCTCTTCGGGGTCTGTCTCGGAGTTGGGGTCCGCGGGCGGCTTGTGGCCGACCCGCAGCCCCGCGGCCGTCCCGCTCCCGTGCAGGTAACTCAGGGCGCGGGCCAGCCGCCCGCGGTGGTAGACCTGCTCGGCCCTGAAGTCCTCTTCGTCCAGCAGGACGCCCGTGGCGTAGAAGACCCTGTCGGGCGGCTCCTGTCTTTCCTGCAAAGGGTCCGGGGGCTCGTCGCGGCCCCGCTCCAGATTCAAATCTTCCTCAAGAAGGCTCATCGTCATCCCCGACTTTCTTCCCGGCCGCACCGGCTTTAGTCTTAACAACACGGCCCGGCTTTTTGGCCTGGTCGCGGCCAGACTCCCCGGGCGGGCGGGAATCCTTACCCTCGCTCCCTTCCGGCGCGGGGTCCTCGTTTCTCTCCAACACCGGAGACCTGTCCGACTGCTTGGTCGGGACGACGACCGGCCTGTCGATGATGACGATTGGTCTGTCGACGATGACCGGCCTCTCGATCACGACCACACGCTCGTCGGGGCGACTTTTATTCCCCGACTCGTCCTCGACCTCCAGCCGGAAGAGGTACGACCCAGGGGCCATCCCCGCGTCCACGGCGACCGTCGGCGTCTTACTCACGAACGGAGTGTTGGGTGTGAACTTCAACGTCCGCGTCCCTTTAGGCGAGCGGCTGCACGAGCGTGAAAGTCCACTTCACGACCTTGCCGCCGCCGACGTCGACGGACTTCTCGCCGGACAGGGCGAACGACTGGCCGAACGGGACGGTCTTCGGGGCTGCGAGCACCGCCGTCGGCGCGCCCTGGTCAACCACGATCACCACCACTTCGTCCGGCTTGGACTTGTTTCCCGAGTCGTCCTCCACCTCCAGCCGGAACGTGTGACGCCCGACCGGCAGCGGGTTCGTGGCGGGGACGGTCACCTCGATGACCGGGTTGTTGCTGGGGACTGGTACGTTGGTTTTGAATTCTGCCATGACCTAGCTCCTTTCGATTGGTTCAAGCGATTGAAATCTCTTCCGACCTGTCTCTCACTCAAGCATCGTCCAGACGAACTTCCTCAGGCTGCGCCCCTTGTCGGCGCGCGACGCCCTCGCGTCCAGCTCAAAACTGTCACCGAACCCGACCGTCTTGTTCGGCCCCGCTTCGGCGACCGGCAAGAGCCCCAGAGTCCGCCTCGCGTCGTAGCCGCCCGCCTCCAGCCGCGGGTCCAGGCTCGGCGGGTGAAGCAGCAAGTCCCTGACGCCGACCTGGCTCGCCTCGCCCCTCGCGCCTATGCGGACGGGCTCGGGCGGCCGCGGCCCGCTCAGGTAAGTGTCAACGCCGACGAGCGAGGCGACGCCGACTATCAGAGCGTCGTTCGCACTCACCACCTCCGCGATGACGTGCGCGGGCGTCTCGGCCTCCGCCACGCGGCGGACGAGCCCGAGGTCTTCGCGCGAAACTTCTTCGTGAACCAGCACGGTCACGCGGTACGCCAGGCTCTCGAACAACTCACTGATGGCCGCGGCCTCGTCGGCCTCCACAGAAAGGTCTGCGCTGAAGAGGGCCAGAAAAGCCTTCTTCTCTTCGTCGCCCAGGAAGAGCGTGTCGCCGACGAACGAGTTGCCGCTCGTGACGAGGCCGCGGAGCAGGGGGTCGTCCTCGTCCGCGAGGTCCGCGCCGAGGATGGTGGCGAAGGTGCGGCGCAGGCGAAAATTTTCGACGACGATGATCTGCCCGCGGCCGACCGCGCCGCCGGTCGCAACGTCGAGTGCGAGCTTGAGCCCATTGAGCGTCCCGCGCTGGCGGAAGAGTTGCGGGGCCTGCGAGAGGAAGTCGCGCCGCCTCTCCGGCGGGTAAGAAGAATCGAAGGTCGCGCCTATCCAACTGCCGAGCCATTCGAGCGACTCCTCGCGCGTCGTGCGCGGGTCGGTCAGGAGGTACGCGCCCGCGATGCGGTCCTCCAGCGGCGTGAGGACGCTCTCGAAGATGTTCAGGAATCTTTCCAGGAAGTCCGCCTGCGTGCTGCGCCCCACCCCGTCCGCCTCGGATCCGAACTCCGTCTCCTGGTACAACTCGGGCAGGTACTGGTTCGCGTAAGAAAAGCGGGAGGCGTAGGCGCGGAGCGCCGCCAGTTCCGGCGTCGCGCGGCCATTGCCGACGAGTTCGACCCTGACGTGCAGGTAGCGCCCGCGCAGCGTACGCACGCGGCGCATCGCGCGCTGAATCAGCACGGTGAAAAGCCCGTTGCGGTCCTTCCCAGGCTCGCATTCGAGCAAGCCCTCGTGGAAAGGTATCTCCGAGGAGTAGGAGACCCACGCGCCGCGCGGCACCTCGTCGCCGCCGCGGCCCGCGAACATCTCGCCGAACCTGTGCTCGTGCCACTCGTCTGCGGGCGGCTCCTTCTCGTTCGTCGCCGCGAGGAAGACTTTGATTCCGCACTGCTGGGGGATGGCCGCGTCGAGGTAGAGGCGGTGCCAGACGGTCTGGGAATTTCCGCTGTCCAGGGGCGAGCGGCTGAAAGCCCGGCCGCGCGTGGCGAACGAGGGGAGCGAGAGGTGATGTAAGGGGGCGCTCGCGCCTCTCCTTTTCGTGGGGTAGTGCGGCGGGAGCGTCACGCCGTGCAGGAAAGGCCCGCCGGCGTAATCCTTCAAAGGGTATATGTCGCCGACGGGCGAGACTTCGCCTGCGCCTGCGGCGACAGCGTAGACGGCGGCCTCTTTGACTCTAGGCCCGACGTCCGGTGAGTTGTCGAACAGGAGCGCCAGCCGGTCTTCCCCGACCCACGCCATGCTGAAGGGGAAGCGAATGCCCCTCAGTTTCGTGGGCGGCCCAAGCTCGTCGTCCTGACTGAGAAGACGGACCTCCGCGTCGCCCTGCGCGGTGCTCCAGAAGAGCACGGCCAGCTTGCCCTGCGGGCCGCAGGCCAGTGCGACGGGTCTTCCCGCCTGCATCGCCGCCGTCACGGCCAGGACCCTGAGGCGCGGCGGATTCGGATTTTCGGCGCAGGGGCGGAAAGTCTGCGACGTGTACGGGCCGTGGGGCCGCGTCGGGAAAGGCAGCCCCTCGACGCGCGCGAGTTTCTTGTTGATGCGGTCGAGGACCCAGACGCCGCCGGAGGGGTCCGCGGCCAAACGCCACGCGACGAAAGGTTCGCCGCCGTCGTCCGCCTCAAGCTCGACCATCGTCCAGCGGTCGCGCAGGTCTTGCATACGGACGCGCCCGTCCGATGCCATGTAGAGCACGCCGTCGTAGCCGACAGCCATGTCCGTCACGAGCGGCGTGGGCAGTAGAATCTCGACCTCGCCGGGGAGAGTCCCGGTCGCGGTAAGCTGGTGCGAGACGGGGTCCCACCAGGCGACGTTCCCGAACTGGTCGCGCGCCTGCGGGACGCTTTCGAGTTGCGGCGTAACGTCGGGGAAGGGGCCGGGCCATTCGGGGATCTGGCGCTCGCTCAGCAGGCGCAGGCTGCGGCGCTCGGAGTCGTACTCGACGCCCGCGTGGTCGGGCATCCCCCACTGCTTCTGCTCCGCGAGCATCCAGAATTTGAGGCCGTTGGCGTCCATCTCAACAGACCTCCGGCACGACGGGCACGGCCATGCTCCCGGCCCCGCCCCCGGTCCCGCTTCCGCCCGCGCCGCCCTGCTGCCCGTCTGCGAAGGGGTTGGGGGCCGCGCGCAAATCCTCGGGCGCGCTCTCCGAAGCCACGACGATGACGGTCAAGAGTTCGGGCAACTGCCAGAGCTTCAGCGGCAGCTCGACCGGGGCGCAGGGCTGCGCGCGCCTGATCATCTCCCACTCGTCCTCCCTGCGCTCGAAGAAATTTATCCCGTTGACCTGGTCGACGCCCGCGACGCGCGCGACCATCACTTCCACCTCGCGGTCGCGCACCGCCCTCCCGCGCTGCCAGCCCGCGCCCTCGATTCCGCCCGGTGCCAGCGGCCAGAGGAAGGCGCGCAGGGCGTCGCGCACCTCGTTGATGACCTGGTTCTGCCCGAACCCGTGGCGGACTGTTATCGCGACGCTCAGGCCGAGCGGGACGTACTCGCAGCCGATGACGTAGAGTTCGGTCGCGAGCGGGCGGCGGGCGTCCAGGTAGTTGAAGACAGACTCGATGAAGTAGCGGTCCGGGCTCGGGTTGGGCGGGAGCCGCGTCTCCTTGAAGGGCAGGACCATGACGGAGACGACTCCGGGCACCTGCTCGCGCCGCTGCTGCGGCTTGAAGCGTGGCAGCACGTCCACGCGCCCCATGCGGACGCCGGGCGTGTCGCCCGCCAGACGCTGGTAGTCCTGTTCTGTGACGGCGCGGTCGCGGTGGCGGAACAAGGCGGGGATGCGCTGCTCGGCTTCGAGCAAAGTCTCCGCGTCTTCGCCCCCGTCCGTGACGAGGCTCTGCTGGACTTTCAGTTTCTGCGTGACGGGCGCGCCCGTCAGGTCTCTGGCGGTAATCTTGGCGAGCGAGCCCGCGGGCAGATTGCCCGCGAGGCCGCCGCCCGCGCGCATGTAGGCCACGCGGACGCGCGCCGAATTTTCTGGCACAGAGCCCCGCACGCCGTTGCCGAAGCGAATGGTCCCGGCCTCGCCGTCCAGGCTGAAGACGGAATGGTCGCGCCCGGCCAGCGCGAGGTCGTCAACTCGAAACCACTGCTGGTAGCCGACGCCCGGCTTCTCGACCTGCAAGAGCAGCGTATCCGGGTCGACCGATTGGCCGGGCAGTTGAAACTCCTGGTCGCCCGTCCCGTCGCCGACGCCGACGACGCGGTTGCTGATGCTCTGGCGCTGGTCTATCTCGACCGCGTTGACCCCGACCCAGCTCACGGGCATGTTGCTCATCCTCAGGGTCGGTCGCAGCCGCAGCCAAGTGATGAGGCGGGCGGCCTTCGCCGGGTCGTCCAGGCGCGGCGGGCGGTCGCCGACGCCCGCCCTGAGGTTCGCGCGCACGTCGTTGCTCGGCGCGCCTATGAGGTCGGGCGCGGGCAGGACCAGGCGCATGACGCCGCGCCGGGCCAACCCTTCGGTCGTGTCCGCGTCGGCGATGCTGTCCAGCGTCAAATACTCCGGCTCGCCCCTGATCTCCCTGCCCGTGCTCATCTCCCAGACGTGCGGTATGCGCGCGCGCGGGCCGACGTTCTCGAAGAGGGCGGGGACTTCGATGGCGGGCATGTAGCCTATGTTGATGAGTTGCTGGCCCCCGCTCTTGTTCGCGCCCAGCGTCTTCCTGGCCTGCTCCACGTCGCCCGGCTCGGGCTCTTCCTTAATCGTCAGCAGCGCGATCCAGAGGCTCTGGTCGATGGTGTCCGCGACGAGGTCGAAGCCGCCCGAGGCGCTCGCGCCGCCGACGAAAATCGGCGTCGTCACGTAGGGCCGCGCCTGCTGCCGCCGTCTCCCCGTCGCGTCGTTCAGCCCGTAAATCCTCTGTAGCCCCTGAAGCAGGTCCGCGACGTTCGTCAGCTCCTCCTCGCTCGGCGGGCGCTTGTAGTAGGCTTCGGCCGCGACCGGGAGCACGGTCAGCTCGTTGCGCGTCTCGAAGTTGACGGGGCCTTTGAGCTGCGCGAACGGCCTGAGGTTGATTGCTTCGGTCGCCTTGTCGTCGTCGAAGAGCACACTCACAAGCCCGCGCGCCGGGGCGGCCGGGCGCATCTTCACGCCGAGCAGGCGGAGGAAGGCCAGCCGCTGCCGCTCCGGGATTAAGTTGGCGCGGTAGAGCAGCGTGTCCGTGAGCCAGGCGAAGAGTTCTATCAGCGTGCGGCCGGGGTCGCCCACGCGCGGGTTCGTCCACTCGGGCGTGTGCGGCGGGATGCGCGCCAGTACCTCTTCGACCAAGTCGTCGAAGCTGCGGTCATCCAGTGCCGGCGGAAGAATAGGCATTCGCTTAGGCCCCCAACTCCATCGTCAAACCCACCTGCTCGGCCGCGCCGTTGCGCTTCAACTGGTAGGCGATTTCGACGCGCAGGTGCGTCGGCTCGCCCGGCACTTCGTTGACTTCGACCCGGTTGAGAATGATGCGCCGCTCCCAGCGTTCGAGCGACTGCTTGATGAGGTCCGTGATGCGGCGGCGGGTCGTCAGCGTGTTCTGCTCGTTGACGAAGTCCGCGAGGCCCGCGCCGAACCTCGGGCGCATCAACTGCTCGCCGGGGCGCGTTTGCAGAATCACGCGGATTGACTGCCGCACGCTCTCTTCGAGCGACGGGTAGTTCAAGCGCCCCTCGGAATCGGGGACGGGCAGCAGCGGCCAGCCGATCAGCTTTGGCGGAACTCTCTTTTCCATCTCGTCACGGATTGCCCTTCGGCAGCAGCCCCTTGGGGATGGGGATGCAAATCTTGATGAACATCAGCCAGCGGAAGATGATGTTGAAGAGTTGCAGGAAAATGTTGAGGACGATGAAGGCGCAGATGGTGATGACGGGAATGTTGAAGCCGCATATCCAGTCGAGCGCGAGGCCGCCGGACGGCGGCTCCTGCCCCTCGCCGTCGCTCATCTTCTTGGGGTCGTTCGCTTGCAGCAAATTGAAGAGGCCGCTCGGCACCACGAACGAGACGTTGGGCTTGACGCCGTCCAGGAAACCCTTCTGCAAGGGGTCCGGCAGAGTGACCTGCACGGGGGGGATGTCCCTGTTGCTTTCGTACCAGGGGACGATCTTGAAGAACTCGCTCGGGCCGCCCCACACGAGTTCCGGCGGGCAGCCGTCGTCGCGCTTGACGCGCGCGAAGGCCCACAGTTGGTACGTGCGTGCGGGGTTATCGAAGCGCCCCTCTTTCGGCATGATTGCGGCGAGGCGCGCGTTCATCGCGGGCGTGATCGCGTCCCACAACTCCTCCCCCGTCTGCGCGCTGATCGTGGGCCAGACGTAGGGCATGAGCACCGTCCTGTCCGGCCGGCCGACGCCTTCGATAAGGACCTCTTTCGCCTCCTTCAAAAAATCCCCGGCCTGACGGGTGTAGGTCGTGGCCTGCCCGGTCTCCGGCACGTCCAGAATAGTCAGCTCGATGCTGTTCAGCTTTCGGTACAGGTTGACGGCCTCGGCGGTGTCGCCGAAGGCGTTGAACTCGAAGGCCAGTTGGCGGAGCAGTAAAAGAAACCCGCCGAGCCGCTCGCTCATCGCCGGGTTCGTGACGGGCAGCGCCGGGTCGTTCACCATCGCGTAGGAAATTCTTTTCCTCGACAGGCCGGAGAGCGACGTGTTGACTCCAGACTTCAAATACCCGGACAGGTGCGCCCTGATGTCCGCGTCATTCTTGTCGAAGGAGGCGGCCCGCGGCGGGGCCTCGCTCAGCTCGTTGCTGGTGACGGGTATCAACCCGTAAAGGATGGTTCGCTTGGTCGCGGAGCAAACTTCCGGCGGCGCGACGAACAGCGCCGACGTGCTCTCGGCCCACTGCTCGGCCGCGACCTGCTCCGAAAAAATCTGCCTGCGGCTCAAGTGGAGCAGGCGGTCAATCTCCGGGTTGCCAGCGCTCAGAGCGGGCGGGCGGCGCGCGGGGTCCGGGTCGAACTTCAACTGCCCAGGCAGCGTCAGCGGCTGCCACCCGCGCAGGGACTTACCCGAAGACACCCACCCTTCCAGGACTCTCTCGCCCCTGCGGTCGAACACGTCCCGCCCGTCCCTGTCGACCGCGACGCGGCGCACGATTAGCCCCGCGCTCTCTATGCGCGCCGGGTCCAGCCGCGGGCGCAGGCCGTTCAGGTCGCAGACCATCTGCAAGAGCGCGACGTGGAAAGTGCGCTGCGCCGGCTGGAACAGTCTGAGCACGCCGTCCGCGTCGCGCGCTTGGGCGGTCTTCTGCGTGGCGGTCGGCACGCCGTCCGCGCCGGCCAGCTCATCCAGGATGCCCGCGATGAACTCCTGGTCCGCGCGCTGAAGAATGGTCGGCGGGTGCGTGAGGCCGTTGGGGCCTACGCCGCCGAGGATTGTCCGATGGGCTACCATACGTTCCCGGCCCCCGGCGTGTAAGTGCTGCCGATGACTGTCGTGGATTGCAGGACGTTGGACTTGACCATGCCCGTGAAATCGGCGAGCGCCGAATCGACCTTCACCTGGCCCGAAGTGACCTCGACCTGCGTGGACTGCGTTTTGATTTTCGAAGGGCTCTGGATGGAGACGCCCTGCGAGTCGAAAGTGATGGTGTTGCCCGCGACCTCGAACTCGATCTTGCCGCCGCCGGAATCCGTCATCACGAGGCTGACGCCGTTCGGCGTGGTCAGAGAGATTTCGGACTCGCCCGCGTTCTCCTCGACGATGGCGATGCGCGTCCCGGCCTTGCCGACAATCGTCCAGCGGTCAACGCGGTCGCCCGAGCCGCCGAGGGTTTCGGGCGCGCGGGCGTTCCCGTTCCAGAGGCCGCCCACGACGACCGGCAGGCGCGGGTCGCCGTTGACGAAATTGACGAGCACCTCGTCGCCCACGTCCGGCAGCATGAAGGCCCCGCGATTGTCGCCCGCGAAGGGGACGGCCACGCGAGCCCAGAGCGGCGCGTCCTGTTCGCCCACGCCGTCGAAGCTCAGGAGCCTGACCTGCACCCTGGACAAATTGTCCGGGTCGTTGACGGCCACCACCTCGGCCAGGTAGCTCGCGCCGAATGAGCACGAAGGGATGACCAAATCTCTGACCGCCTGCGTCATGCTCGCCCCCAGAAGGCGGACTCGGCCGCGAAGTCCGTCTCGTAGCCCCTGGTCAAGTCGAAGCGGTGGCGCGCGTGCACCACGTAGTAGGTGTTGTTGAAGCGGTCGCCCATCCCGCTGAGCGCGACGTGCGTACCGACGCGCAGCGCCGGGTTGCCATCGGCCGTCGCGTCCACGCAGACGAAGCGGCGGGCGCGCAGGTCGAAGGCGGCGTCCGCGAGCGCCCGCGCCTCTTCGAGGTTCGTCACGGCGAACTGGCCCACGTGCTCCGAGCGGTCCCCGAGCGTGTCGCCCAGACACTCTTTGCCGGTCCGGCCCGAACCTGGCCCCATGTTCGCGCCGCGGCTCGTCGCGTTCACGCGCTGCCCCTGCGTGGCGTCCCAGCCGCTGACCGTGACCTCCGTGACCTGCTGTGCCAAATCGGCCAGGACGCGCGCGCGCCTCAACTGGCTGTTGAGTTCGAGTTCGACCTGGCCGCGCTGCACGTCTGCGCGCGGCGAGACGTGCAACTCGGTCCCGACCACCTGCATGTCGCCGTCGTAGAGCGCCAGCAGGCGGCGCAGGAACGCTAGGTCGCTCTCGTTCAACTGCACCTGTGTGCCTATGTTGTCCGTGAACCCTGTGACCGTCGGGGTCAGGCCGAGCTGATTGGCGAGGTCGTTGGCGAGCCCGCTGATGGTCACGTCCTCGTGAATCTTTGTGCGCCGCGCCATGCGCGCGCGCTGGAACACGTCTTCCGCGAGCACCACCAACTCGGGCGCGGCGTCCGCCTTGAAGTCGGCTTCGAGCCCTGTGATCTTCCCGTTGAAAATTTCCTGCGGCGAGTCCTCGTCGCCGCAGTAGACCTGAATCCTCGCCCCGAGCTTGAGAATCTCGTCGTCCTCGAAGGCGAAGTCCGCGCCGCCCTCCGTGTCGCTCGCCATGTTGGTCACGCGCAACTCAAGCGCGGACATCCCGCCCTCGCGCTCGACCATCTCCAGGCCCACGATCAACTCGCTAACCTTCGGGTACTCCTGCGACTCTATCCGCACCGTCGGCCTGGCGCGGTAAACGGTGCTCTCACTCAGTTGCGGCTCGGCCATTTGACACCCTCAAAAAGCTCAACGCGACGCTCTCCGCCCGGACTACGGCGGTCATGCGATTTCAGTCGGCCCGTAACCTTGCTTCCCTGACGGCCAGGCGGCTCAGCTCGTGCCTGATTCGGGCCGTGCTCTGCTCGCGCGTGTCGGAAGATTGCCCACCGCCCTCCGCGGGCTCGGTGGGCTCCGGCTCCACGGTTCCTTCCATCTCTTCTATGACCACGCTCATGGCTCAGCTCTCCTCGAAACGAATTCGCCCGCGCAGGTGCGCGCCGCCCCGCACGCCCGCGCCGAGGCTGGTTGACTCTTCGAAGACCGCGCGGCCGCCCAGGCGGAACCTGGCCCCGCCGTCCGTGGCGACGCTGACGGACTCGCTCCGCTTGACGAGGCGTTCCACGTCGAGTAGGGGCGGCCGGCGGCTGCCGTTCGTGACGCGAAGGCCCGCGAAAGCCCCTGCGCTCGCGGTCACACCCGCCGAGGCGGACCCGCCGAAAGAGGCACCGACGCCAGCGCCCAGACCAAAACTCGCGGACCCGCCGACGCCGACGCCGGCACCGAAGCCCGCCGCCCCGCCCGCGCCGATGCTCGCGCCGCCGCTGGCGAACGCGGCCGGGGGACTCAACTGCACGGACGGGTCAACCGTCATCGGCCCGCTGGGGAACCGCATGGACTCTTCGCCGTTGGCGGCCGCGATGTCGCGCCCCGCGCCCGGGTCTCCGCCCGCCGCGGCCGTGTCGGTCGCGCTCCGGCCCCCGCCCGCGGGCACGTCAACCGCGTTCTCCCCCGGCGACGCTTCGTCCGCGTCATCCTGCTTGTCGAAAACTTTGTCCAGCCCGGCCATCGTCAGGTTGACGCTCGCACGCAGGGGCACGCCCTCGCTCGAAAAGAAGTCAATCGTCTCCTTGTAGGACTCCACCAGCCCTTCGAAGCCGAACGTGCCCCACTCGAACAAGACCTTCGGGGGAGTGTTGTTCCCCTGGCCCCTCCTCTGCCCCTGCCTCTCTTTGGCCTTCATCAGGTTGGCGACTTTCCTGGTCGTGACGCGCACGTCCTCGCCCTTGTCCGTGGTGTCGAAGATGAGGTCCATCGTCAGCTTGGCGGAAGACTCCGCGACGTGCTGCGTGGTCCGGCTGCCCTGCGCGGGCGTGTTGCTGATGGTGTACTGGAGCGAGGCCGGGTTGAAATGAACCTCGACCAGTTCCTTGTCACCTTCCGATTTCGGCACCGCGTAGAACCTGGCCTTCTTGACTGTTGACATACTCATACGGACTCGGGCCTCCTCACGCGACTCTATTCGAAACTCTTGTCGCCCCTCCGAACCAGGCTCAGCCCCTCGTGCGCCAGGTGCAGCTCCTCTATGCCGACCTCGGTCGCCTTGGCGTTCATGTCGGCCGACTTGAACTTGACGGGCAGGACGTTCGTCAGCTTCCACTCCATGACGGGCGGCTCGCTCTGCGCGCCGTCCCTGATCTGTATGCGCGCGCCGAGGCGGTAGCCGTACTCGCCCTGCGTCACCCGGTTGAACCACACCCACAGGTCGCCGTTCGTGGTCATCCCGCGTCTCAGGATTACGGTGGCGAAGGTCACGGGGCCGACCCGCTGCGCCGCGCCGTAATTCCTCCCGCCCTCCTTGACGACCTTCGGCTCCATCGTCGCCTCAAGCCCCGTGCACTCGGAGAAAGCGCCGCTGCAAATGGGGTTGTTGAGACTTCCCTCCTGGTCGGAGTCGAGCGGGTCTATGAAGAACGAGACCTCGAAGTTGAAGACGTGGACGGGTGCCAGCGGGTCGGGAGGGTTGTCTGTCATGCGGCCTCC
The DNA here is from genome assembly GCA_035563515.1 of Pyrinomonadaceae bacterium. Lineage (GTDB taxonomy): Bacteria > Acidobacteriota > Blastocatellia > Pyrinomonadales > Pyrinomonadaceae > QHXM01. Next base: position 149,363 of record DATMVE010000014.1, on the reverse strand, counting down.
TGGTAATCACTCTCGGCCGAGACCAGAGAGACCTGCCCGCCCGTGTCCATCGCCAGCACCACCGTGATGCGCTCGATGGGCGCGGCCGCAGTGAAATGCACGTAGGCCACGACACGGCCGTTATCGATGTCGTTCTGGCTCATCGTGCGGCGGTCGCAGAGCACCTGAAACGCGTCCGCCGGCTGCGGCCCGCGCAGAGCGCCTTCGGCCAGGAGGTCCGAGAGCAGGCCGTTCAGGCGTCGCCGTATCAGGGACCAGAGGCGCTCGCCCGAAGGCTCGAACACGACCTCTTCGCCTATTCGCCGCGCCGCGCGCACGATCACCGAAACTAAACGGTTGACGCTCGCCGGGCGGTAGTCGTCGTCCAGGCTCGCGGTCACGTCCGACATGAGCCTCAGCCCGCGCGGGGCCAGGCCCAGCAGCGAAACCCTCTCCAGAAGATTGCGCCGGGCAGCGCCCTTCAACGGGCCTGCGTCGGGCGGCTTGGTCATCTCGTAGCGGCTGAGCGCGGGGAAGACTTCCGTTACGTCCATCAGGTGGAGCCCGGCCGCGCTGCGGAAGGTTCCGCGCGTCAGGGCGTTTCGCGCGAGCACGCCGACCAGGACCGCGTCCGGGCTCTCGACCCTTTCGGGAAGGTCTTCGGAGCCGAAAGTGCGTACCCACGGGTAGGCCAGTTGCACGAAGGCGCTGGCGATGCCGTCGAGCTGGTTGGCGGGCTGTGCGGCCATCGGGCCGCGCAAGGATTTGCCGCCGATGTCCGTCAGCAGAAAATCGAGCAGGCTCTCCTCGGTGATTACTCCCGGCTGCGGAATCGGCACGGAAGCCACGAACTGCACTTCCCTCATCTGCCGCGCGACCACGCCCGCCGTCAGCCACACCGCGCGCGCCCAATTCGCGTACCCGTCGCGGTCGCACCTCGGCGCGCGCAGCCGCCTCGCCAGCCTGTCCGCCTCCTCCGCCACGGACTCGTCGTCCGAGCACTCCACGAACACTTCGGGCGTCCCGGGCGAAGGCTGCTGCGCCAGCTCGATCCTCTCCCTTTCGGCCCCGACCAGGTCGGCCAGGTCCGGCAGGCAGAGGAAGGAGACATCCGGCAGGCCGAAGACGTGCCCCATGCCGCGCCAGCTCCTACGGTCCACGGGTGAGCACGCGAACTCTACGGGGTAACCCGGAATCAGCTTCTCTATCTGGCGCAGCCGCCGCTCGCGCTTCGCCACGAGGGGGAGCGGGTCGCCCGCCCGCACGACGTAACACTTGCGCCCGCCCTGCGAGAAGAATGAGCGGACGGCCGCGCCCAGGTAGGTCGGGCAGGTCTGACCGCGGCCGTCCACGTCGCGCTCGTCCCAGGCGAAGAGGAGGTCGAACGCCTCCCAGTTATCGACGGGGACGGGGATGTCCAGAAGGTCGTCAATCGTCGTGTACTGGCCGAGCGCCTTTTCGAGCGAGCCGCCCGTCGCCGGAATGGTTAGCGCCTGCTCCGGCGAGTAAATCTCCTGGGGGTACGCCTGCTGCAAGAGCAGCCGGTTCAGCCGCACCAACTCTTCGCCCCGCGGCCGCAGCTCGATGAGCGCGTTCGTCTCGGCCGACGACTCGGCGTCCGGGAAACGCTCCTTCGTGTAGAGGCCGCCGAGTTCGAGCAGCTCGTTCAGCTGCGAAACCAGCACCCTCTCCATCGCGAGCGTCGGGGGCAGCGAGTCGTCATAGGTCTCAAGGAGCCTCGGCAACTCTCGCCCCACCCGCTCGCGTATGAACTCGGAGAGTTCGTCCTCGGCGTCGCGGAGCTTGAGCACGAGGGCGGCCAGTTTTTCCAGGCCGCCGACGCGGAACAGCACGGGGCCGTCCCACGCGTAGGGCGGGGTCGTCCAACCCTGCTCGTAGAGCCACCGCCACACCTGCGACGGAATCGCCGTGTTGCGCCTCCCGACGTGGGGGATGAGCGTGCTCCGCCTGCCGACGAAGCCGACGAAGCAGGCCACGTCCGCCCTGTTCGGAGGGCTGGCGACAATCGGCACCTGGTTCTCGAAAATCAAGCCGTTCATCAGTAGTGACGCGTGACGTTCGCGCGGGCCTTCGAGCCCGCGCCGCGAGAGTGTTCCTCTTTACGTCCCCTCGCCGAAGATCAGCCGCTCGGCCGACAGGACGAGTTCCTCCATGGCGACGTCGCCGCCGCCCTTGGCGGCAAGGGTCGGCCCCGTCCACTTCAGGGGGATGACGTTGCCGAGCGTCCAGACCTGGACGGGCTGCCCGGCCTCGTCGCGCAGCGTGATGACCACCTGGCGCTGCGCGTTGATGCCGTTGACGCGCACGTCGTCTATCCAGGCCCAGAGGTCCTGCGAGTTGACGACGCCGCGCTTGAGCGTCACGTCGGCCACCGCGTGCACGCCCGGAACTTTGCGGACGTGGTTCTCCGGGTCGTTGCCGTTGCGGTACTCCGCGACCTTGATGTCTGTGCTGAGTCCGCTCACGTCGGAGAATCCGCCGAGCGGCTCTTCCGGCCCGATGTCGCCGCTGATGTTCACCAGAAAGTTGAATGCCCCGTAGGGCGTGATGCGGTCCGGCATGTGTAGCTCTCCTTCCTGACCTGTTTGGTGTCAGCTTTGAAACTAGCTGCGCGCGTCGGCGGTCTTCTGGCCGATGCGGAAGATGACGAACTCCGCCGGCTTGATGACCGCCACGCCGACCAGGCAGATGAGGCGGCCGTTGTCGAGGTCGTTCTGCGTCATGGTGCCGCGGTCGCAGCGGACGAAGTAAGCCTCCTTCGGGCTGCTGCCGAGGAGCGCGCCCGAGACGTATTCGTTGTAAAGGAAGTCCGAGATGGTCTGGCGGATGTTGGCCCACAGCCTCTCGCCGTTCGGCTCGAAGATGGCCCACTGCGTCCCCTGGTCTACGGAGCGCTCGATGTAGTTGAAGTAGCGCCGGATGTTGACGTACTTCCACTCGGGGTCGGAGCTGACGGTGCGCGCGCCCCAGACGCGGTAGCCGCGGCCCGTCAGGAAGCGCAGGCAGTTGACGCCGAGCGGGTTCAGGACTTCCTGCTGCGCGAAGTTCACGTCCGTCTCGAAGCGCAGGGCGCTGCGCACGACTTCGTTGGCGGGCGCTTTGAAGACCCCGCGCTGCACGTCGTTGCGCGCGTAGACGCCGCAGACGAACCCCGACGGCGGCAGGTTAAGCTCGCGCGGCCGGCTCTCGTCGCCCGCGCGCGCCAGCGGGTTCGAGACCGTCACCCAGGGGTAATAGAGCGCCGCGTACTTCGAGTCGATCCGGCTGCGCACGGTGCGCGCCTCGGAGAGCGACTGCTCGGGCGGGGTGTCCAGGACGGCGATGCGGTAGGCTTTGGTCCGCTCCGCGTGGCTGATTAAAGCGCCCTGGATGCCCTGAAAGTCGGCGTAGGCCGAGTGGCCCGGCGCGGCGACGATTGAAATGTCTTCGACCTTCGAGAGCGCGGAGAGCGCCCGCTCGTAATCGACCTGCGCGGGCTCGCCACCGTCGCTGCCGTCGGTCAACGGCACGGCCACTTCGTCACCCGCCGGGAAGAGCGCCGAGCGCAACTGGTAAGCGGTCACGTTAGCGCCTACCCGGAAGGCGAAGAGGTTCTCAAGCTCGTCGGAGCGGCGCGTGGGCGTCTCGGCCATCACGCGGCCGATCCAGCGTGGGTGGCGCGAGTCCAGCCCCATGTCCTCGTAGACGTTGACGTTGCCGTCGGCGTCCTGCGCTATGGTCGTCAGCGTCAGGAAGCTTGCGCCGCCGCCCGGCGCTTGGCCCGGCCCCGCGCCGCCGAAGTCGAGCGCGCCGCTACTGCTGTCTACCCAGCCGCTGCCGCCCTTAACGAAGTAGGTCAAATTCGCGCCCGCCCCTCCTGAGGCAGGGGGCTGGCCCGGCGCGAGGGGCGCGAGGCCGAGCGCCGCGTTAACGGAATTCGCGCCGGGGGCTTCCACGTCCAGCGTCTCGCCGCCCCCGGCCTGGTTCGTGCGGATGACCAGCCGCCCGGTCGAGGGAATCAGGGCGGCGTTCGCGCCGGTGCCGGCCGTAGTCGTCAGCAACTGGCCGATCTCGTCCGCCGTCACCGCGTCCAGGTCGGCCACGTTGTTCCTGGCCGGGTCCGTGCTGCCCTGCTCGTCCTGCCGCGAGGTGAAGCCCAGCGTCTGGTTGATTTCAACCGCGACCCGCGCGGAAGTGCCGCGCCGGTCGGTGCCGATTGCTATCCGGCCCGCGTCCAGTTCGGCGAAGCCCCCGCGTATCTGGGAATTGATTTCGGCGACCACGTCCGCCGGGCTGAACGTGCCGACGGGCAACACAATGTCCTGGCGCTGGCCCGTGCCTATCGTGACCTGGAGGACGTTGTTGGTGTTGTCCAGGACGATGTCGCCGCCGGCGTCAACTACGGGGATGGCGTCCGCGACGGCCCTGGCCGGCTCGCCTTGAAACGTGATGACCGGCCCGGCCACGTTGTTCACCCTGAGTTGCAGGACGCCGCCGTCCATCAGGGCGAAGGGCGGCTGGTTGCCGACCAGTTGCGCCGGCGTCGCGGGGTTATCGCCCCCAATCTGCGCCATAGTGCCTTCGGGGGCGTTCTCCATTATCCGCCTGGTGACGGGTGTGCGGACGAGGCGCAGAGCTATCAGGCCGTTGCCCGCGGCCCCCGGAAAGCGCGCCACGAAGCGCGCCTGGTCGTCCGGGGTCGCGCCGCTGACCAGGAAGTTCGAGCGGGCCGTGCCCAACCCTCCCGCTCCGGGCGCGTACACGCGCGAGACGTAGAGGCGCGCGCCGCCCTCGTTGAAATAGTTGCGGACGGCGTGGGCCAGGTAGTTCGTCCCGTATTCGAGGTCGTCTAACCCGCCGTAGATGCGCTCGAAGTCTCCCAGGTTAGTAATCAACTCGGGGGCCTCGAAAATCCTGTTGTCGTCGTCCGGCGTCGCGCCGGTCAACTCGGCCAGGTCACTGATTCCGCCGATGGGGCCTTTCCGGGTCGGCCCGGCGAAACCCGTCGTGCTCGTGCTCACGCCCTCTATGGACTTGGCCCTGAAACTTGTCTCTTCGACGTAAACGCCCGGTGCTAAATATTCAGGCACTGCGACCTCCTTCTTTATTGAAAGGGTTTCCCCCGCGGCCCTCGTTTACGACAGGGGCACCGTCAGCTCGGTCGTCTGCTCCTTGCCGGAGGCCAGGCTGGCGGTGGTCGTGTCGGAGCGAAGGTCAGGGTGTTGCCCCGTTTCCAAAGCGAACGGATCAGGAATGTAGGCGTCGGGCGAATGGGCCAGGGCCTCCAGGTCTTCCGGATCACGAACTTTCTTCACGCGTGTGTCAAAGATTACTTCGAGCTCGACCGCGATCTCCGAGGTCAGGACCGTGCCCGTCCCAGTGTCCGAGGTCGTCACGGGGAGTCCGGGCACGGCCACCAGCGCCTCGCCCCGCCTGTCCGCCAGCCCCGTCGCCAGCACGTTCTCCGTCCCAGCCCTTTTGACCTTGATGAGGGACCACGGCAGCCGGTCCGTCATCCCCCGCTCGCGCACGGTCGCACGAATGACCGCCCAGCCGGGCACGGTGCCGTAGGTGGGCGAGGGGAAAAGCCTGACCCCGACGGGGGCGAAAAGCCACGCGCCCTCGTCCGGCCTCGTCGTCGCGGGGTCGAGCGGGAGGCTGACGGTGCCGCGCCTCGGCAAGTACCTGCCCGACGGGTCGCTCACGCTGATCTCCACGGAGACGCTCCCCAACGCGATGCCATCGGGGGGCGGCGCTGCTACGGGTTGGCGCAGGAACGAGTCCGTGTACGCCTTGAAGCCGGGCGCGCTGAAGACGACGTAACAGCCGCTGCGGTTGCGCACGACATGGACGCCGCGCGCCGAGACCCGCAGAGGGCCGAGGACGCGCGTCCCCGTCGTCGAGTCTTGAAAGACCACGGCCCCCAGGACGCGCCGCTCCAACTGCTCAACCCTCATGGGGCGGCCTCCCTGTCCATCACGGAGAACCTCGTGGCGACCACGGGCTTGGAGTCCGTCTCCGTGTCGGGGTCGATCCGAACGACGCGCGCGATGTAAGAGACGCTCAGCCTGTACGGGGGATTGACGGCGTCCCAGATGCGCATGATGTCCTCGTTGCTCAACTCGGCCGGGATGAGTTGGACCAGATCGTCCGCGCCCCACGCGGCCTCGGAGGAGAGCGACGAGAGGTCGAGGACCGAGTGGCTGTAGAGTTGGCGCATGGCCCAGGCGAGGATGGAGTGCTCGGCCTCGGCGCTGCTCGCCCAGACGGTCATCAGGTAGTGGAGGTCGAGCGCCAGCGGCACGTTCTTGTCGCCGTTGACCCGGCCGGCGTTGCGCAGGTGCTCGTTCATCGTCACGCGGTAGAGGAAGAGCGAGAGCGTCGTCGGGATGTCTCCGACTTCGACCAGGTCGCCGCTCGAAAAGAGGCTGAACTGGCAGGGGAACGCGTCGCGCATGGAATCCGGGTACGAGTTGCGTAGGTAAGTCACTACGGACGCTCCGACCGAATGAATCGCCGAAATGTTAGCCATAGAGATCGGCCGCGCGCGCGGGCGCGGCGGCGGAGTCAATCGTCGACGGGGACGATGCGGTCCGCGGGCACGACTATCAACTGCGTGACCCCGCCCACCTCGACGACGACGAACCTCTTCTCCTCGGCCCCGCCGTCGGAGAAGTCAACCACTTTGCCCTGGAGCAGGTCGTCGCCGTGGAGTTGATGAAGCACGACGTGAGGTTCCGGGAGGTAGATGTCGGAAATCTTAAATCTCACGAAGTGGTTTCTCAGGTCTGCCAACTCTCTGCACTCAGCTTCTCCCGGTTTTAGCCATCGCCCGCTTGCTTGAGCAACGGCCGTGCCAACTGCCGCACACTCTTCGGGCGCGAGAGGGGGCCGATAAATGGCCCGGTTTTCAAAGCCCCGCCGCCCGCGGTCCTTCGAAGCCGCCGCGCACTGGAAAAGGGTTTCCGGTCGAGCTTGTGTCCGACCGGAAACCCTTTTCCGCAGTCAACGCGAATTGTTTTTGCCCGCGACTCGTTCGGCGGGGCGCGACGCTACTGGAAGTTCAGGTGGTGCTTGCGAACCTTGTTGTAGACGCTGCGCGACGTGATGCCGAGCAGGCGTGCCGTCTGCGACTGGTTGTCGTTCGACAGCAGCAGAGCCGACTTGATGATGAGCTTCTCGCAGTAGTCGAGCGACTGCGAGAGGTTCCACCCGTTCTGATTGAGCAGGCGGGCGAGGGTTGAATAAAGGTCCGGCTGCGCCTGCGTAGAAGGCACAGCGTCGGCCGTCTCGTCCGCGGGGGCGGAAGAAGGGTGAGCGCCCTGCTCGCGCTCGGACAACTCCTGCCAGACTTCGGGCGGGAGGTCGCTCAAGTTCAGCGGGCCGCCGTCCACCTTGTTGACCAGCGCGCGCCGTATGAGGTTCTCCAGTTGGCGGACGTTGCCGGGCAGCTTGATTCGCGTGAGCGCCTCTACGAAGTCCAGGCCCGCGGCGACGGGCTCGGCCGCCTCCTCGCGCGGGCGATACTTTTGCAGGAAGTGTTGAATCAGGGGCTGCAAATCCGCCGGCCTGTCGCGCAAAGGCGGGATGTGCACGGAGAGCGCGCTGAGGCGGTGGAAGAGGTCTTCACGAAACTTCCCCTCCGAGACCATCTCCGGCAGGCTCCTGTTGGTCGCGGCGACGACGCGCACGTTGACGGGAGTCTCCTGCTCCTCGCCGACGCCCAGGACGCGGTTCTCCTGAATCGCCCTCAGGAGCTTGGTCTGCAAAGCGCCTTCCAGCTCGCCGACCTCGTCCAGAAAAAGAATGCCCCCCTCGGCGGCGCGGAAGAGACCCTTGCGGTCCCTGTCGGCCCCCGTGAACGCGCCCCGCCTGTGCCCGAAGAGTTCGCTCTCGGCCAAGCCCTGGCTGACGGCCCCGCAGTTCAGCGTGAGAATTGGCCCGGAGCGGCGCTTGGGGTCTAGTCGGCGGATGGCGCGCGCCATGAGTTCTTTGCCCGTGCCCGTCTCGCCGGTGATGAGCGTGGGCGTGTCGCTCAGCGCGCTCAGGCGTTCGACCACGCGGAAAACGGAGAGCATGGTCTGGCTCTCGCCGACTATGCCCATCGCCCCCATCAATTCTTTGATTCTCTCTTCCTCGCCGGCCCGCTCGGCTTCGGCCCGCGACACCTGCCTGAGCAGTCGCCGCAAGTCTTCCCCGAACCCGGCCTTCGCACTGTCGAGCAGCCACGAGCAGCCGGCCAGCAGCGCACGGCATTGCAGGCCGAGCGGCCACGACTGCCCGTCCTCCTGGTAAGAGACGACCTGGAACCCTTTCCGTCTCAGGGCGCGTATGACATCTAACGCCGTTTGAAACTGCGAGGGGTCGGCGCTCAGGGCGACCAGGGCTACGTGGCCGCGCGGGTCTTTCTCGACCCCCTGTGCGGCCGAAGGGTCTTGAATGCGGCGGGGAGTCAGGCCGCAATCCGATAAGGCGTCGTTGACGGCGCACGAACTCGCGCACTGCCGGCCCCAGAGGATGACTGAAGGCGCTTGAGATTCAAGTGCGCCCGCGCCGGTCGCGTCCGAGTGAGTCGTGAGGCGTGCGTGGTGAGACGGGTTGTCTTGGGACATGTGAGAATCTCCTGCAAGAACGAGTAAGAGCCGGCTGACGACTCGCGAGGGCCGGGCGATTCCGTGTGCGGATCGAGCGCTGAGGTACCGATGAGTGAGACCCCGCGTCGAAAGTAAATCTTTAGTTCAGAGCGGCCATCTCAGGAGTGCCTTTTCGCTGAAAGAGGACAACGTCTGAGGAGGTCAGCGAGGGCTGCGCGAACGGGCTGAAGGGGCAAGGTCGCCGCAGTAATTGAGTCTTCGTCATTCATCAGAGCTAATCTTTAAGTGCCGGAACTCTATTCCTGAGCTTTAACGTTGTCAAGAATTTTTCGGGGCCGGCGGCCGTTCGGCCGGAAACTAAAAAGGGACGGAGCAGATGCGCCCCGCCCCCTTCACGCTTTTCTTCCTCGCCGCTGGAAGTTCAGCCTGACGCCGAACCGGAAACATTTTGGCACAGTTCGGCGCAGCTCAAATTGCTTCCACGACCCGGATAAACTCTATATACTTGCTTGCCCCGGCCAAAGTCGTACAATACGGGCTGTTCGCCCCGATTCAAACCTTTACGCACCAGGCCAGAATTACCCAGCAGGCTGAACGATTAGAAACCCGGCCACGACAATGGGGAGGAAAGTATCACAACACAAGCAGGCGGTTTCATAGAAGAGATGAGCGAGGCCGCTCATCTTCATCACGCACGCGAACTATTTTCAACCCGATAAAGCCGGAGATGACAGACCCCACCCGAGATAACTCGAAGGCCCGGCAAAATGTTAGCGAAGAGGCATTGGCGCGGTTTTTCGAATGTCTCACACCTAACCCCGACGAAGTGGGCCACCGCTACCATTGCCTGCATAAGAAACTTGTCGCCTTTTTCAACATGAGGGGCATTTCCGACCCGCTCAGTGCGGCCGACGAGACCATTGACCGCGCGGCCATCAAAATCGCCGCCGGAGCGCCCGTGCCCGACGTCAACAGATACTGCTGCGGGATCGCACGCAACATCGCCAAGGAGAGGATGCGACTCATGCAGCGCGAGGCATCGGCCTTTCGCAACTTTATCGAAAACCTCGCCGACTCTTCCGAGGAGCAGGTGGAAAGAATCTATCAGGTGTTGAAACCTTGTTTCGAGCAACTGGACGCCGAAGATCAGAAACTGCTGGCGGCCTACTGCCAGGTGCAGCGTGGCAGCGCCCGCATCGAGCACCGGCGCAGGTTGGCCGAGACCATGAAGATGACCATGCTGGCCTTGCGGATGCGCGTGACGCGCCTGCGCAAGACCTTGACCGATTGCGTTAATAGCACCCTGAAGGAAGCTTAAAAGCGCCAAATGAAGTATGCAACAAATCCAAGATTTGTTGCATACTTAGATAGAGGCGTTTCTGCCTCGCCTCATTTGGAGTGGGAGCCCCCTCGCAAAAGGATGACTGACGAACGTATTATCGCTTATCTGCTGGGAGAACTGCCGGAAGACGAGTCGGAGCAGTTTGATTTTGAATGCTTTGACCAGGAAGAATGGCCGGACATAGTCAGCCTCGGCGAAGAAGATTTAATAGACGCTTATTTGCGGGGCGAACTCACGCCGGAGAGACGGCAGCGATTTGAGCAGAATTACCTGGTGACCGAGGAGCGCAAGAAGCGCGTCGCCATGGCCGCCGCTCTTCTGCGCCAGGTTGACGAATACCGGATCGCCTCGGAGGTGGCCGTCGCCGCGAGGCCGGCGCGCCTGACCTGGGCCGAGCGGTTGCGCGCCCTCTGGAACAATCAAGGCTGGGCGCTTCGCGCCGCCGCCTCACTCGGTGCGGTGGTAATCCTGGCCGCCATTTTATGGCTCGCGCTCTTCCGCGGGTCGTCGCCTAAGAACTACGCGCAGCTCACTCTGACCCCCGCCGTACGGGACCGCGCCGGAGGCGCTCAAGCCGCCAGGGTGAAGCCCCCGCCCGACGCCGACGGGCTGAGAGTCACTTTAATTCTCCCCGAGCGGTTGCCCCCGGCGGAAGGCTATCGCGTCGAGTTAGAGGATGAGGACGGAAAGAAGCGGCCTCTGGAGGTGGCCGGTCAGGACGCACGGTCCGTCTCGGTAGTGATCCCGGCCTCACACGTCGCGCGCGGGCAGTACGTCTTGAACCTCTTTACGACCAGCGCCGACGGCACAGAGCAGCCCGTCAGAGGCGGCTACTTCTTCATGGTAGAATAGCTAGGTGCGCGGCGCGCGACCCGCTTTGAGGCGACGGCGATACCACCATCCGACGCCCGTCAGCAGCGCGACCAAAACCCCGCCCGCAATAATCTTCGGGTAGACGGACGACTCGGCCGCGGCGCGCGGCGACTTGATGACTTGCCGGTAGTCGCCCTGCAACGTAAACCCCGCCCAGTAATAAGGGGACTGCCAGTTCGGTTCCTGCCGGATGCTGTTCTGCGCCGCGCGCAGGGCTGCCGCAGGGGGCATGCCCTCGTTCAGCAGGTTGCCGTAGAAGCGCCTCATCAACTCGGCCGTCGCCTCGTCGTCCACCCTCCACAGACTCGCCAGCACGCTCGACGCCCCGGCGTACATGAACCCGCGCGTCAGGCCGATCAGCCCCTCGCCGCGCACCTCCTTGCCGAGCGCCGTGCTGCACGCGCTCAGGACCACCAGACTGACCGGCGCGCGCAGCCCGTAGATGTCCCGCAGCCCGACGAAGCCGTCCTGCGCGCGACCTTCGGGGTTGACCGTGGAGAGCACCAGCCCCGAGAATTCGGGCCGCTTCGGGTCAAGAAGGCCGTGCGTGGCGAAGTGCAGAATCGCGTACTGCGTCAAATCAGTCCTGAGTAGTTGTTCGCGGCTGGCGTCGAAATCAGTTGCCACGAAAGTCTCGCCCCCGGCCACGTCGCGCAGGTTGGCTAACTCGCGCTTGGCGTAAAAGAGCGGCCTGATGACGGAAGGGTCGAAGGTATCGCCGTTGAGCTCGATGTCGCGCAAGGCGTGCTGCAAAGGTCCGGGCTCCGTCGCTTGTTGGGCGATCAACTGGCCGCCGTCCGCGCCTTTGCGCAGCGCGTAGTTCGACTCAAAAACCGGATTGCCGAAAGCCGCCAAGACCCTCGCCGCCGGCTGACGCCGGGCCGCCTCCTCCTGCAACTCTCCCAGGACGGAGGCCGAGGGAGCGTTAATGATTTCGTAGCGGGCGACCAGGGGTTCATTATTGCCCGACGGCGTGGGCAGCACCTGGAACGGAATGTAATGGAGCGCGCCGTCGGCGACGACGATGATCCTGGGCTTGTTCAATTCCGCCGCCACGGGCGACAGAATGAGCCGGCTCAATTCCCGCATGGCCGGGGTCAACTCGTCCGCGGCCGCCGTGCCTGGGACGGCGGCCAGCGATTCATGGACTTTCAGCGCCGCCTCGTTGACCTGCGCCTGCGCGGGCAGCTCGTAGCTCTTGACGCTCTCGCGCGTCACGACCCAGGCGTAGCTCCTGTCCGCGCCCAGGCTGTACTCCAAAAGCGCCGTCTGGTCGTCGGCGACGACCTCCTCCTGGATTCGCCGCAAGCTCCACGCTATGGGCCGCGTGACTTGCCCGTAAGAAGGGTGTTGCGCCCGGATGGTTTCGGTGACCTGCTTGTACTCGGCCTCCAGGCGTGCGAGTTCCGCTTCCAGCGCGTCCAGCTCTTCGGCCTTGTAAGTCCTCCTGCCCAGCAGCGCGACTTTGTCGTCATCTTTCACGCGGAGCGACTGACGGAGCGACCTCTCGCGCGCGGCCAACTGCGGGTCGAGGCCGGGCACAAGGTTGGGCTGCGTCGCGCGCAGCAGCTCCGCCAGCGAGCGCGACCGCGCCAACTCGCTAGTCTCGAAAGCCTGGACCGCGAGCCCCTCCTCGGGCCGCGCCTCGTGCCGGCGCATGAGGCACTCGATGTACTTCTCATAACGCTCGTAAACGGTCGCGGAGAAGGCCGCGGTCAGGTCCCTGCTCGTGGAGACGCGGCGGATGTTCTCAGTAGTTTCGATGGACTGCTTCAAATATTCGGTCGCGGCGTCGTATTTCCGCTCCCTCAATTCCAGCCGCCCGAGCGCGTAATAGAGCGCGGCCTGATTCAACCGATCAGACAACCTGGTAAAGTCGTCGAGCGCCTGCCGGTAGTGCTGTCGCGCCTTCCCGAGCTGCCCGCTCTGCTCGGCGAGTTGCCCCAGCAGCCCGCGCACCCGAGCCGCTTCCTTCGGGTTGACCGCGTTCGTATAGACGGCGAGGGCCGACTGCAAATTCTGGAGGGCGAGGTCGTGTTCGCCCGTCGCGATGTAAACTTTGCCGAGGTATTCGGCACACTCCCCTTCGAGGGCGTCATCCTCCACCTCGTCGAGCGCCTGCCGGAGGTGCGCGATGGCCTCCGGGTATTTCCCCAGAAGGTAGTTGGTCACTCCGAGCCGGTGGAGCATGGTCCCCACCGCGTAGGTGTCCTGCGTCCGGCGGAAATAATCTAACGCCCGCTCGAAATGCGTGAGGCCGATTTCCGGCAACCCGTTCTCGTTGAAAGCCTCGCCCAGCGTGGAAGTTATCTGCCCCATCTTGTACGGCTCGGCCCTCTCGTCGATCATGCCCCGAGCCCTGGTCAACAGCGAAATGCAATTGGCCCATTCGCCCCTGCGGAACTCTATGAACCCCAGCTTGATGAGCGCGCCGGCCTGCTCCCGGACATTGTTCAACTCGCGCCAAATCTCCATCGCCCGCTCATAGCTCTGCGCGGACTCCGGCAGTGAACTCTGCGCCATGTAGTACTGCCCGATCAGGCCGAGGGCGCGGGCCGTCCCCGGCCTGTCGCCCACGCCCTCCCAGAGCGCCAGAGCTTTCTGCGCCGTCTCCAGGGCCACGGCATGGTTCTGGAAATTCTCGCGCTCGCTGAGCGTGAGCAGCGCCTGTGCCTGTCCCTTGACGTAGCCGATGGCCTGGGCCGAGGCGAGGGAGTCTTTGAGGACTCGCTCGGCTTCGTCTTTATTCTTCAGCATGTGGGCCGCGCCCAGTCCGTTCAAGCTGTCAACCCGCACCTCAGGGGAGGGCGTCAGTTTGAGCAGGTCTAAGGCTTGATTGTGACTGGCGATGGCGTCCTGCGGGGTATTCAGTAACAGTTGGAGGCGGCCCGCGCGATTCAGGGCGCGGGCCGCCTCCACGTTCTCGCCTGCACTCTGAAAGAGATTCGCGGCCTCTTTCAATTTTCCGAGGGCCTCCTCGCGCCCCTCCACCCCGGCGGCCTCGTCGTTCGCCTCGGACGCGAGCCGCCGGGCCGTCGCCGCGGCGTCCGGCGTCTCCTGCCCGTGGATGCACAGGGCCAGGCCAAGCAGCGCTGCCATCAGCGTTGAGAGGTGGCGGCGTGGCACTTTCATTCGGCTCCTAGACCAACTCAACAGGGTCTTTCACTGACGAAACTAGGACGGGTCACGTAGCTCTTCCAGGAAAGCCGCGTCCTTCTCGAAAACCTCTCTGTCCAGAAAAGTCGTGCTAACCAGCAACCTTTTATCCCCTGCCCCTGTGTCCATCGTCGGCGCCGTATCCGTGGGCGGCACGGTGCTATCCGGCGGCGCAGTCTGTTCTCCCGCCCTCGCTTGACGCGTGCTTCCCCGTTTGCCACGCGGGTGCGTGAACGGGGGGAAATTCTTGACCGTCGCACACCCGCAGTCGTCGCCGGTCGAGGAGCCGGCGGTGGGCTTTTCCAACTGCCCGTTTATATTGTAAGCCTTAGTGACAAACGTTTCGAGCAATTCCTCCTGTAAGCCTAATGGCCTCGTCCCGACCCGCCCCTTCATTTCAAACGTGCGCGGGTCGCGCCGGGTAACCTCGAAGTAGGCGTCCAAAAAATCGAGCCAGGTGTCGCCGTGCGCCTTCTGCTCCTTAACGAACCTGTAATCCTCATACTCCTTCAAAAACCTGGGCTTGATGGGCCGTGACCACGGGAAATAGACGGACATGCCGTGCGAGTACTGAGTCGCGGGGCCGGCGAAATCCGCGCGGACGATGAACTGGTCGTTGTTCCCGTTGCCGGCTTTCTCAAGCACCTTTATCATTTCCTCACACGCGAACCAGATGTCCTCCAAAACCTTAAAAGGCAGTACGCCCCGCTTGAGCTTACCGGTCCAGATTCGCTGCTGAAGACGGAAGCAGAAGTCGTACAGATCGGTGTAGCTCTCGTTCCAGTAACTTTGCGACTCCAGGTGAGCCAGGAGAATGTTGTCCCGCGCCTGCCTGTCACCGTCCAAGCCCCTGATGAGCGCCGAGGTCAAGACGGCGAGCGGCCCTTTAACCTTCTCCACCTTGCTCAGGTCGCACAGGCACATGTCGTAGGAGTATCCCGCTACTACGTAGTCGAAGCTGTTGTATAAGCAGTAGTGGAAAATCTTGGTGAACATCTCTTTGATGTCGAAGTGGGTTCCCTCTTCCAGATTTCTGAGCACCCGGATCATTATCTGCCTGTAGGGCCAACTGCCGACGTACGCGGGGCCTTGCGAGGCGAGCATGAAATTGGCGACTCCTTCGAGTTCGTAGGCCACCTCCAGGGCACTCACGGAGCAACTGTGGAAGCCGACGAAATCTAATTTCCCTACGGGCTTCCCTTCGGTGGGCTTCTCAATCGTTTCACTGAACCGCTTTAACACGTCGCGGAGTTCCTTCAGCTTTAACGAGGGGCTGGTGGCGTGCTCGTCGAACAAAAATATGTCGTTGCCCACCGGCACCCCGTGCCCGAGGATGAAGAGCATGTAATGCTGGGCCGGGTAATGTTCGAAACAAAAATTCAGGAAACTCTCTAACGACTTGGCGGGGCCGGGCTCCTCGCCATTGTCCTGGGCCTCGATGTCGGCCGGAGTTTTAGGCGTTTCAAGTTTTGGCGGGGGCGGCTGGATGTATTCGGGAAGCCCGTCGCGGCGAATCTTCTGCTGAATCCGATCTCTGATTCGATTCCCGCTCAAGTCTTTTTCTTCACCCCATATCTTATCGATCATCAGATTCACGACGTAAGGGTCTTGTTCGCTCCTGCCGATGAACCCGATTTTGGATCCGCCTTTGGCCTGATGCTTCTTAATACTGTTGATGGCGAAAATGTGCGTCGGCGTGTTCTCCGTGTGGGGGTCAAACTGCGCGATGACGTTGGCCCGCGGGTGAAACCCCGCCTGCGTGATGGCTTTGAGTTGCGAGACGATTTCCGGGGCGAGCGGGTTGTCGCTCCCGAAGAAGAACATCAGCGTCCATTTCTCGTCGTTTATTTTTCCCTCGTCGTTTATTTTTCCCATGACTAATTGTCCTCTCTTCTCCCTTACGGGGAAATTAAATTACGGACTGCCACCATCGCGCCCTTATCAAATGCTCGGACTCAAGGGCTAAAAGTTCATGCCTGGTGTCTACCTTGAATGCACGCTCACTCCGAAATATCACTGGCGGGCAGGGACTCTCGCGCGGACTAAAATTCTGATGGGTTGAAAACCGCCCCTTCCGGCGAAGGAGTCGTGCCGGGGA
This sequence comes from Pyrinomonadaceae bacterium, assembly GCA_035563515.1. GTDB lineage: Bacteria > Acidobacteriota > Blastocatellia > Pyrinomonadales > Pyrinomonadaceae > QHXM01. The sequence goes on along the minus strand of DATMVE010000014.1, from coordinate 133,321 downwards.
CTCTGAGTGTTCTCTTTCAAAGTTGCGAGACAGGCAGCGACCTGCCTGCGATTTGCCGCCCGTCGGCTGATGATGGTTCGACAGCGTCTCTGATGACGAAGCGCGATCCGCGTCGAGATGAGCCGGGGAAATCTACCGCGCGCGTCGTAATGCCTGGGCCCTTTGCGCGACTATGATGACTTAAAATAGATGATGAGCGAGAGAGGGTTGTGCGACGGCTATACCTCTATCGTTGGGTTCGGCAATCCGCGCCGGGGTCGTGAACAAGTTTACCCTCGCCCTGAGTTCGCCGGCGCTTCTTACCAACTTGACGAGACATATATCAGAGTTGATAAGAACTGTAAATCTTTTCAGCAGGGCGGCCGGTGTCGTGCGCAGCGCCTGACGGTGAAGCCCGTGCCGCAAAGGAAAGGCCGGCTAGTCCGTGGCTGGCCAGCCTTCGTGAGCACTGTCGCGCACGCTCGGCGTCAAACACTAAGCTCCGAGGGAAGACGTGACAGGCGCTATGTTTTCGGCGCGCAGGTCGGAAACTCGTCGGGCGTCTGCTCGACCGCGACCGTATGTTCCCCGTCGGCGTCGTGGACGACGACTGCTTTCACAGGGTCGGTAGCGGGGAACATGGTGTAAGCCACGAACTCTGTTTCAACGTCCGCGGCCGGGCCGGACGGGGCGGTATGAACCAACTGGAACTCGGGCGGGAAAACCGCTATCGGCGTATCCCGGAAGCGAACCGTATACCCGGCCGTCCCGTGCTTGCCGAAAGCTACTATCAAGACGGTGCCGCCGACCTGTTGCGCCAGATAAACGCCCTTGCACAATTCTTCAGCCATAGCTTTTGTCTCCTGTAGAGCAAACATTCATCGCCGACTTATTGGCCGGCGCGATCACTGCCTTCAACTTCATATGGCCGACGAGTCGAAAACGTTTCGGCCAAAAGCACCGGCCGGAGCGAGAGCGAAGCAGACGAGCGCGCATCGGGCTGAAGGGAGATTAAAGGCCGTGCAGGAAGCGACAACGACGATCCGCGAGAGGTCTAATAAAATTAAGGCTGGGTAGTCTACATCTACCCAGCCTTTTCTCGTTTGCTATCGGGCGACAAGCTTATGGAAGCATAAGTTTGCGGCGAGTTCTTGGAAGCATAAGTTTGCCGTTCTGGCAAACTTATGCTTCCGGTCAGACCCGGGGTCAGAAGTTCAGCTTGATGCCGAACTGGAACTGGCGCGGGTCGAAGGCGGCGGTCGGGCGGCTGTAGAAGCGGCCGCTTTCGTCGCGCTGGCCGAAGGCGTTTACGTCCTGGAAGAAGGGCGACGCGGCGGCCTCGTTGAAGCGGTTGAAGAGGTTGAAGCCCTCGGCGATCAGGTCCAGGCGGACGTTCTCCGACAAGCGCAGCGTGCGCGTGATGCGCAGGTCGAAGGAGGCGTAGCCGTGCGTGATGCCGCGGTTGCGCCCGAGGCTGCCGCCCGTGAACGGCGTCGTCGGCGCGAAGAGCGTGCCGTCGTCCGCCACGCTCGGGCGGTCGTTAGAGCTTTGCAGGTCGCCGTTGGTGTCCGAGCCGGTCAGGATGTTGAAGGGGCGGCCCGACGAGATTTCGACAATCGGCGCGATCATGAAGTCCGCGAAGAAGCGGCGCGCGAAACTCCCGTCGCGCCAGGAGGTGGGCGAGCCGATGACCGCGCTGAAGACGAAGCGGTGGCGCTGGTCGAAGAGCGAGTCGGCGCGCTCCGCGCGGAAGTTGCGGTTGTCCTGCGGCTTCAGCAGAGTTTGCAGGTCGCTGGAGTCGTCAATCGAGTGCGACCAGGTGTAGGAGGCCAGGAACTGGAAGTGGTTCGAGAACCGCCGCCTCAGTTCCAGGTTCAGGGCGTTGTAGGATGAGTTGCCGTCCGAGAGCTGCGCGCTCACGTCGCCGAAGGGCGAGATCGCGCCCGCCGTGCGCAGCGTGTTCGCCGCGCTGTTGGCCGCGTCGAAGACCGTCTTCGACACCGCCCCGTTCGTGATCGACGAGACGAAGAAGTAGTTCGGCGACGCGGGGCGGAAGAAGTTGGCCGCAATCGGGTTGACCACGCCCTGGCCGAGCGCGTTGACGCCGACGAGGCCCGGAATGACGACCGTGTAGCCCGGAGGGCAGGCGGGCGTTCCCGGCGGCGGGGCCGTGCAGGACTGGGGCAACTGGAAGAAGAGCGCCTCGGCGTTCGAGGCCGGGTTGCGGAAGGCGAAGCGCTGGAAGTTTTGAATCAGCAGATTGGTCTGCGGCGCGTTCACGTCCTGCGGGTGCGGCAGATGGTGCGCGCCGACGAAGATGTAGCTCGCCGAGAACGACATGTTCTTCGAGACCTGGCGCTCGATGGTGAAGTTGGCCTGGTTGGCGTAGGCGTACTCGAAGTCTTTGCCCACCGCCAGCGTGAAGGGCAGGATCGGCCCGAAGCCGACGAACGTCTGGTCGTTGAAGCGCACGCGGCCGGGCAGGTACTGCGAAGTCGGCGCGACGCCCGGCGTGGTAAAGCCCGCGGGCAGCGTGGCGCAGATCGGGTTGTTCGACGCGGGCGAACAGACCGTGCCCTGGAAAATCTGTAACAGGTTCAGGAGCTGGTTGGGGGCCGGATTGCCCGGCAGGACGTTGGTGTACTGCTGCTGCTGCGCCGCGTCCGCGATGTCCGAGTTGAAGGCGACGGCCAGGAGCGGGTGGTCGTAGAAGAGGCCGTAGGCGGCGCGGACGACCGTCTTGCCGTCACCCGCTACGTCCCAGGCGAGGCCGAGGCGCGGAGCCCAGTTGTTCTTGTCGCGCGGGAAGCCCTGCTGCACGCCGACCACGTCCTGCGCCGCCTGGAGGTCTGCGGCCGAAAGCTGTATGCCCGAGAGCGGGTCCGTGAAGCCTATGGGCGCGATGGTGTCCGTCAATTCCACGTCGTAGCGCACGCCGTAGTTGATCGTCAGGCGGCGCGCCGCCTTCCAGGAGTCCTGTGCGAAGAAGGCAAGCGGGCGATTCTTGATCGCGCTGTTCGGGTTGCCGAAGCCTTCGATGAAGACGCCGGGGAACCCGAGGCCGTAAGACTGGACCGGCTCGATGGGCGGCGGCGTGCTGCACAGGGGGTCCGCGAGGCAGGCGGGCGTGCGCGCCGGGAGAAAGCTGTTGATGGTGCTGCCGGCCACGCCGCCGAAGTTGAAGAGGCCGGGGAAGTTCAAATCGAAGCGCGCGTCGATGTCGATGAAGTTGACGTCCACGCCGAACTTGAAGGCGTGGTTGCCGCGGATGTAGTTGACGTTGTCGGCGAACTGGAAGCGCTTCTCCGTGCGGTCGACCGGCGAGAAGGGGTTCGAGCCGAGGAAGGCCGTGCCGATGATCTGGATGGCCGTGCCGGGGATCTGCGAGTCGAAGGTCGCGTGGCGCTTGCCGAAGCTGAAGCGCGCCTCGTTGACGACGGAGTTCGAGAGTGTGGAGGTGAGCGAGGTCGAGAACGAGGTGTCGCGCAGGTTCTGAATGCCCGTCCGCGAGAAGTCGTTCTGCCCGAGCGTCTGGTTCTGCGACTCGTCCTGAATGCCCGTCAGGTCGGACGGGTTGTAGCCGAAGCGCAGGACGAGTTGGTTGCTGTCGTTGATGCGGTGGTCGCCGCGCAGGCTGAAGAACGTCGTCTCCTCGGAGATGGGGAAGACGCGCAGCAGGCTGTTGAGCGGGCGGAACGCGATGGGCTGGCCGTCCTCGTTGACCGTGATGAAGTTGGGCAGGATGCCGTTGTTCGCCAGCGACGGGACGGGCGTGCCCGTGATGAAGAAGCGCGGGCCGATGATCTGGCCCGCGGGGACCGCGCCGCCGGGGCTGCGCAGCGTGCTGAAGCCGTTGAGCCCGATCTGGCCGCCGGACGAAGCGAAGTAGGCGTAAGTGATGGCGCGCTGCTGGCGCGCGGGGTCGCCGCTCCCCAGTTCGCTCAGGATGAAGTTGCGCTGGGCGGCGGTCAGGTTAGTGAACGTCTGCGGGCCGAGCGCGCCGACCGGGATGGTCAGGCTGCTCGTCAGGGAGCCGACCACGTCCGACGTGAAGAAGCCCGACTCCTGGCGGCGGCGCTGCTCAAAGCTGGCGAAGAAGAAGGTGCGGTCGCGGACGATGGGGCCGCCGAGCGTCGCGCCGTACTGGCCGCGCGTGAACCCGGGCTTCTTGCCGGGGTCGTTGTCAATCAGCGGGGCGAAGGCGTTGCGCGCCTGGATGGACTTGTGCCGGATGAAGCCGAAGACGTTGCCCCTGAACTCGTTCGTTCCCGACTTGGTGACGACGTTGACGATGCCGCCCGTCGCGCGCCCGAACTCGGGCGCGTAGGAGTTGGTCGCCACCTGGTACTCCTGGACCGCCTCCTGCGAGACCGTCGAGCGCGCGGCGTTGACGGAGTTGTCCGTGTAGTCCGCGCCGTCCACCTGGACGAGCGTGGAGCGTCCGCGCTGCCCGCCGATGTTGAGTCCCGAAGTCGGGGCCGGGCCGATGGGGCGGCCGTTGTCGCGGCCGACAGTCGAGATGGTGAGCGCGAACCCGGTCGCGCTGCGCTCGTTGATCGGCAGGTTCTCGATTCGCTGCTGCTCGATGGTGTTGGCGACGGCCGTGCGCGTCGTCTCGACGACGGGCTGGTCCTCGGCCGTGATGTTGACCACGTCGGTGACTTGGCCCACTTCGAGCGTCACGTCGAGGTCCGCGCGCGCGCCGACCGTGAGCTTGTAGGAGGGCACGACCGCCTTCTTGAAGGACGCGGCCTCGACCGAGACCTCGTATTCGCCCGGCGGCAGGTTGACCATCTGGTAGTAGCCGTCGTCGTTCGTCTTCGCCTCGCGCGAAAAGTTGGTCGCGGGGTTGCGCGCCGTCACGGTCGCGCCGACGACGACCGCGCCGTTGGGGTCGCGCACGAAGCCTTGGAGGTCCGCCGCGTTCGACTGGGCCTGCCCGAAGGCGGCCGTCGCGGAGGCCAAGATTGCCAGGCACACAACGATGAACCGGGCGCAGATTGCGCGCGGGCAAAGTTGGGGGAACACACGCATGATGGTCTTCTCCTTACAAATCGAAATTGGGAGGCACGGCCTACCTGCCCGACAAAAGACAACTGCCCCGGCCGGCGGGCAGTGTTTGACGACGTGCCCGCGTCGCGAGAGCAGAAATTGAAAAATCGTCTTGAAGCGATGATAGGCTCCAACGGCGTCGGGAGTGACGTGGCGCGCGCACCCCCGCGAGTTCGAGAGCAAAGGGGCCGTCGCCGTTTCAACGCCGGGAGCGAATTCTTCCAACGAACGCGCCGTGTTTGTACCGCAAAACACGTGCGCGTGGCAAGTGTTAATCCGTCGCACGTAGTGACGCAGTTGGAAGTCGAGCGTTCTTTGCGTCTTACCTGCCAGACACTCGACTTCTACAAGTCTGAGCGGCCCATTTTGTTCCCACCGTTCGTAACCGCTTACGCGAGGGAGCGCAGTTTCCGGCCCTGAGGTTTTGACGCGAGCGGGCGGGCGCTCGCGTCTACGGCCCGCGCGTGCGGCTAAGGGGCCGCGGGAAATGCGGGCGTAATCGTCGCGCCGAGGTCGCGCAGGAAGCCGAGGACCGCGACGGCCCCCATGCCCGTCCTGTAGACCACGTCGCGCCACGTGAGGCTGTCTCTCTTCTCCAGACTCTGAACGTCGGCGAAAGCCACGATTGCCGCCGAGCCCTTCTCGCCGTCCGTGCGGACCACGTAAAAATGGTCTTCGCCGATCTGGCCTATGTAGCCTTCGAGCTTCCTCCCGTCCTGCATCTTGACGCGGACGCGCGTCTTCTCGTTCGTCCCAATCTTATGAACCCTGGCCCTCACCTGTATCGCGCGCCGGCCGCCGCCGCGCTCGCCCTGCGCCTGCGCCGTCACCGAGCCGTTTGCCCCGAACATCACGAACAGAATCGCGCCGAGCGCGGCCACCCTGGATTTTTTATTCACGATTAACTAACTCCTCCCTGCTTCAGGCGACCATCTTTAAAAACTCCGGCGCGCGCTTCTCAGTGGAAGACGAGGCCGACGCCGACGCGCAGGCCGTCGGTCGAGCTGTGGAAGATGGTCGCCTTGTGATAATCGACCTGGACGACGCGCAGGTCTATGCGGTCGTGCAGCCGTATGTCTAACCCGCCGCCGACGGCCCCGGCCGCCCCCCACTCCGAGCGCGTCTTGAAGTCCAGGACTAAGCGGCCCGACGCGGGGTCGACCGAGTAGGTGTCGACGCGCGCCCTCGTGAGCGCCGAACCGATGGAGAGGTGCGCGAACGGCTTGAAGAGCTTCGTGCCCCTGCCGTTGTCTTTCAGTTGAATGCCGCCCATGAAGTTGTAGATGGAGGTCTGTAGGTGCGGGTCGTCCGGGGGCACGACGGACCCTGGCAGCGGGCTGAAGCATCCGTGCGGAGGCTGTGAGGGCCCGGCCGTGCCCTGCCCCGGCGCGCAGAAGTCGTACCTCCTGTCGTACCGCGCGAGGTCCACCTTCACGCCGAAGTAACGCTTCAGGTTGAACGTGGCCGCGTTGCTGATTCCGCGAAAGCCCTCGAACGTAGTCCCTTCTCCGGCGGCCTCCGGCCTCTCCAGAATAAAATAGGAGGTGCCGTGGAAGACCTCGAAGCGGTGATAACCGTCCAACCTTTGCGCCCGAGCGAAGGTCGCGAGGCAGGTGACCAGGCTTGCCGTAAGAAATAGTTTCCGCATGGCACGCTCCTTTTCAATTTGTGCGACGCGCCCCGAGCCGGTCCCGACTCGGGTTGTTGCCGCATCTAATTGCTTTGCCCTACAATGGGCAACGCTCGGCACGACCCTGAAGCATCTATCCCTGGCGCAGTCCTATTTCGGCAGCACACACTACTCAAAGAGCGCGGGTGAAGTCTTTTAACTTCACTTAAAGAGTTCTGAAAGATTCCTGAAACGCTCCTTAAAAGGCCGCCTATGAGCGCACGCCCTCCTCGCTTCTACGACTTCGGCCCCTTCCGCCTGGACAGGGCAGAGCGCCGCCTGCTGCGCGGGGCCAGGCCCGTACAACTCACGATCAAAGCCTTCGAGACGCTGCTCGCCCTGGTCGAGAACGAGGGGCGCGTGCTCGGCAAAGACGAGTTGATCGCGCGCGTCTGGCCCGACGCCGTCGTCGAAGAGGGGAGCCTCAACGTCAACATCTACACGCTGCGCCGCGCGCTCGGCGAGACGCAGGGCGGCTCGAAGTACATCGAGACGGTCCCGCGCCGCGGCTTCCGCTTCGTGGCCCAGGTGCGCGCCACGAGCGGCGAAGGCAAGACGGGTAAGAACGGGCGCGGGGCGGAGCGCACAGGCTCCGGCAATCACCGCCAGGCCGCAGCCGCGCCGAACTCGCAGCAAGCGAACGGCGGAGGCGCGAGGCGCGGGCGCAAGGTCATCGACTCGCTGGCCGTGCTGCCGCTCGTTAACGCCGGACGCGACGCCGAGATGGAGTACCTCTCCGACGGCATCACCGAGAGCATCATCAACAGCCTGTCGCAACTGCCGCAGCTCCGCGTCATGGCGCGCAGCACCGTCTTCCGCTACAAGGGGCGCGAGATTGACCCGCAACTCGTCGGGCGCGAGCTGAACGTCAGCGCCGTCCTGACGGGCCGCGTGATACAACTGAACGAGAACCTGATTATCCGCACGGAGCTGGTGGACGTGGCCGACGGCTGGCAACTGTGGGGCGAGCAGTACAACCGCAACTCCGCGGACCTGCTCGCGGTGCAGGAAGAGATTTCGCGCGAGATTTCGGAGAAGCTGCGCCTGAAACTTTCAGGCGAGCAGAAGAGAAGATTAGCGAAGCGCTACACGGAGAGCACCGAGGCTTATCAAACCTACCTCAAGGGGCGCTTCTACTGGAACAAGCGCACGCTCGAAGGCTTGCGCCGCGGCGTGGAGTATTTCCAGCAGGCCATACGGCTCGACCCCGACTACGCGCTCGCCTACGCGGGCCTCGCGGACTCTTACCTGCTGATGGGCTCCGTCGAGTACGGCGCGCTTCACCCGAAGGAGGCTTTGCAGAGCGCGAAGATCGCGACGCTCGAAGCCCTGAGGCTCGACGGCACGCTCGCGGAGGCGCACGCCTCGCTCGGCTACGTGCGCCTTTTCGACTGGGACTGGTCCGAGGCCGAGAAGGAGTACCGCCGCGCCGTCGAGTTGAACCCGAACTACGCGACCGCGCACCACTGGTACGCGCTCTACCTGACGGCGATGGGGCGGAACGCGGAGGCCGTCGCCGAGATCAAGCGCGCGCAGGAGCTTGACCCCTTGTCGCTCCCGATAGGCGTCGGCGTGGGCTGGCACTTTTTCCTGACGCGCCAGTACGACCGCGCGATTGCCGAGTACCACGGCGCGCTCGAAATGGAGCCCAACTTTTACATGGCGCACCTCTGGCTCGGCCTGGCCTACGCGCACAAGGGGCTATTCGCGGAGGCGCTGGCCGAGTACGAACGCGCGACGGCGCTCTCGGGCGTGGGCCCTCTGACGCTCGCGGCGCAGGCGCACACCTACGCGCTCACGGGCGAGGACGAGCGCGCCCGCCGACTGCTGGACGAGTTGCAGCAGCTTTCGGAAGAGAGGTACGTCTCGCCTTACTACATCGCGGCCGTCCACACGGCGCTCGGCGAGCGCGACGAGGCGTTCAGGTGGCTCGACCTCGCGTGCGAGAATCGCTCCGAAGGAATGGTCTGGCTCAAAGTCGACCCGACGCTCGACAGCCTGCGCTCGTCGACAAGATTCGCGGCGCTGATGCGCGGCGTCGGCCTCACGCCTTCCGGCGGTTAAGAAGAGAGAGACAAAAGCCACGCGAATCTGCGTTGAAGCGAGCGGGGGTCAAACCGCCCTTCCTGACGTGGAGAGGCCGCGCGGGATGAACGATTCATCCCGCGCGGCCTCTCACTTCGGTCAGGAAGAGGGCTTGGCCCGCCGCCTTCGCGCTGTGCGCGTGATTACTTCTTCGATTCCTTGATGCGGAAGGAGTCGAAGAACGCCTGCACCTCGGGCTTGTCCAGGTCCGCGCGGTTGTAGCCCATGTAGCCGACCTGGTAGGCGCGCGGCTTGTCCAGGATGAAGTTGAAGCGCACGTAGTAGGGCTTTGCTCCGGTCGAGGCCGAGCCGTAGACGGCCAGGCCGGTCCGCCCCTGCACCGTGATGTCTTCCTGTTTTTCGAGAGTCGCCTTGATGTTCCTGAGCGAGCCGTCGCGCCCGTCTTCGAGCATCTTCTTCGGGGTGCGCCCCTCGAAAGACGACTCGGGGAAGTCCGAGTAGCCGACGACGAACGCGCCCTCGGGCTTCTCCGAGAGCAGCATGTTCAACTCGATGGGGCCGGCGAGCGTGGGCTGCGTCTGCTTCTGCGAAGTGAAAGACGGGTAGCCCGTGGGCAGCGTGACGCTGAAGCGCCCGTTGGGGTCGTTGTAAGCCTGGCCGGCGGGCGTCGTGGTCCGGCCGGGCGAGGCCGTCGGCGTCGAGCCCGGCCCGCCGCCGGTGGTCGTCGTGCCCGACCCGCGCGTGGCGAGGATGACCCCGACGACGGCCGCTATCAACCCGAGTGCGCCGACCAGAATCCACGGCAGCGGGCTGCGCTTCTTCGCCTCGGGAGTGGCCCACTGGGGCGGGGGCGGCGAGTAAGATGGCGGCGGCGAGGTCGGCCCCTGGTAGCCGCCGGTCGGCGTCCCCTGCAACACCTCGGTCGGGGCGGCGTTCCTGCTGTAACCGCCGCCGGGCTGCGGCGGCATCCCCTGCGGCGCGCCCACCAGAGTCGTCCCGTCCTCCAGGCAAAAATTCTGCGCGTCGTCATACGTCTTTTGGCAAGCCGGACAGATTTTCATAAGTCTCCTCTAAAATTTCTTGTCGCACACAGGCGAGAAGTTATCATACCTTCGGACCGGACGCCTTATAAAATTGCGTCCAAGTCAGTGCCGCTTGCGGTAGGCGGCACTGACTCTAAACACGGGCGCGCTTTTCCCCGCGCCTTGTCGAGCGCGCGAGGCGGCGCCGGGCCCGCGTGCTCGCGCCGAGCGCGAAGATTAACGTCTCTGCGAAGCGCGGGACAAACGCCGCGCGCCGCATCAGGGCGCACACGCGCAGGCGCGCGCCGAAAGTCTCATTGTAAAGCGCGCGGTAGTCGCTTGCCGCGCCCTCGAACGACTCGCCGCCGCGGAGCGCCTCAAGGTGACGCGCGACGACGCGCGCTGCGAGTTCCCCGCTCTCAAGCGCCATCAGCATCCCGCTCCCCGTGAAAGGGTCTATGAAGGCGGCCGCGTCGCCGATGGCGATGAGCCCGGCCGCCGGCACGACCGCGCGGCGGCCGAAGCCTTCGAGCGCGACGGCCAGCCAGTCTGATTGGACGCGCGCACCCGCCAGGGTTTGCGCCGCCCTCTGATTCTTCATCAGGACTTCGCGCATCACGCGCCCGGCGTCGCCCCCGCACGCGCGCACGTCGCGCGCCCTCGCGATGAAGCAGAGGTTGCTGAGATTGTTCTCCACCCGGCTCAGGCCGCCGTAGCCGCCGCGGTAGAAGTAGATTTCGCAATGACGCGCCTCATTGCGAGCCTCTTCAAGATGTGCCTTGAAGGCCACCAGACGCGGGCGGCGAGTCCGCGCGCGCTTCCCGTCAGTCCCCTCTCTTTCGGCTAAACGCGCGAGTGAGCGAGCGCGTCCCGTCGCGTCCAGCGCGACGAGCGAATTGACTTCGAGCACGCGCCCGTCTTTCCTGAAAACTAAGCCGCTCACGCGCCCGTCCCGCGTGAGCACGCGGACGGCCTGCGCCTCTTCCATCACTTCGACCCCGGCCTCGCGCGCGCGTGCCAGGAGCCGCGCGTCCATCTCCGCGCGGCTCAGGCCCAATGCCGCCGCGCTCGCGCCGCCGAACCACTCGCTCGGGACATCCACGCTCCTCCCGCTCCTGGAATAAAAGCGCGTCTCGGTCAACTCTGCGCCGCCCGCGTCCGTCATGCGGGCCGCGACGCCGAGGCGCGCGAAGTGCCCCAGGCACTCGGGCGAGATGAACTCGCCGCACAGCTTCGCGCGCGGGAAACGCTTCTGCTCCGCGACGAGCACGCGCGCGCCCTGGGCCGCGAGGTGAATCGCCGCGCTCGCGCCCGCGGGCCCCCCGCCCGCGATCACCACGTCGTAGCTGTCCGCCGCTTTACTCACCCCTCGATGCCCCGTTGCCGCTCCCGCTCATGACCAGGCGGAAGGGAAAGCGCCGCTCCACGCTGCAACCCGCGAGGCGCGTCTGCTTGCACAACTGATTCAACTCGCGCGGGCGGAAGCCGCGCAGGATGGAGAGCGCGCCGTCTTCGCGTATCAGGCGGTTGCGCAGGAAGAGTCGGCCCACGGTCGTGTAGAGAAAGTAGGCGAGCGGGTGGCGGTGCAGGTCTATGACGAAGACCTTGCGGCGCGCGACGCGGCCCAGCTCGTTCAGGATGTGTACGACCTGCTCGTCTTTGAAGTGGTGCGTGAAGAGCGAGCAGATGGCGTAATCGAAACGGCCGTCACCGAAGGGCAGGCGCAGCGCGTCGCCGCGGACCGCGTGGACGGAGGGAAACGCCGCGGACTCTTCCCTGATGGCGCTCGCCGAGCGCGCGTTCAACTCAAGCCCGACGAGCAGCGCTTCCCTTTCGGTCGCGCCCGCCCAGGCCCCAATCGTCCGCAGCAACTCGCCCGACCCCGCGCCCACGTCTAATACCGAAAAACTCTTCAACGCCTCCCGCTCAACCTGTGCCAACAGCGAACGCCTGAGCGCCCTCGCGTCCCCCAGAAAACGGTTGACGCGCCGCAACTCCACCAGACACCCCTCGTACTCCTCCGGCGTGTAATCGCCCTTGTCCAGGTGCTCCAACTCAAGACTGCGCTTTCGGAAACGACTGAACATAAAAGGTACTGAGTGCTGAGGACTGAGTGCTGAGTAAGAACTCCTTCTTTCACTCAGCACTCAGCACTCAGCACTCGTCACTGCTTTTCGATGATGAGCGCGCTGTTCTTCGAGCCGAAGCCGATGCAGTTGCAGAGGGCGACGCGCACGTCCGAGACGCGGGCTTCGTTGGGCACGTAGTCCAGGTCGCAGTCGGGGTCGGGCTCGTCCAGGTTGATGGTCGGCGGGATGACGCCCCTGTGCATCGCGCAAAGAGTAGCGCCGAGGCCGGCCGCGCCGCTCGCGCCCTGCGGGTGGCCGACCTGCGACTTGGTCGCGGACATGGGGATGAGCCGCGCGTCCTCGCCGAACGCTATTTTAAGCGCGTGCGTCTCGATGCGGTCGTTCAGGAGCGTGGACGTGCCGTGCAGGTTGACGTAATCAACCTCCGCGGGCTCGCGCCCAGCGTCGCGCAACGCGAGCGTCATCGCGCGCGCAGGCTCGTCGCCCGTCTCTTCCAAACGCACGCGGTGATAAGCGTCGCACGTCGCGCCGTAGCCTGTGATCTCCGCGTAGACGCCCGCGCCGCGTTTCAGAGCGCGCTCACGTTCTTCGAGGACGTAAATCCACGCGCCCTCGCCGAGCACGATGCCTGAGCGGTCGCGCGAGAAGGGGCGCGAGGCGCGGTGCGGCTCGTCGTTCCACTCGCTCGTCAGCACCGTCATCAAGTTGAACGCGGCGAGGATGCCCGGCGCGAGCGGGGCGTCGACGCCGCCGGCGACCATCACCTCCTGGCGGCCGCGCGCGATGTGCTCGGCGGCGTAGGCGAGCGCGTCCGTGGAACTCGTGCAGCCGGTCGAGACGATGTGCGAGAGGCCGCGCAGGCCGAAGACCATCGAGAGTTCGGAAGAGAGGCCGCCGTGCGTCGACGAGGGGATGGTGTAGACGCTCGCCTTGTAGGTCGGGCCGACGTACCAGTACTCGTACTGCTTCTCGGTGAAGGCGAGGCCGCCGCCGCCCGTGCCGAGGATGACGCCGATCTCGCGCCGCTCGTCGAGCGAGAGGTCGCTCGTGTGAATGCGCGCGTCTTCGAGCGCCTCGCGCGCGGCGGCGAGCGCGAGCGGGACCGTGCGCGGGACGTGCTTGCGGTCTTTCGGGTTGAGCTGCGCCTCCCAGTCGAAGTCGCGCACCTGGGCCGCGATCTTGACGGGCGAAGCAGACACATCGAAAGTCTCTATGCGCCGCACGCCGCTCTCGCCCGCGCAGAGGGCGCGCCAGAAAGCCTCGCGCCCGATGCCGATTGGCGTCACGCAACCCATCCCCGTAATGACGACGCGACGCTCTTCCTTCATTCGTCTCATCATAACGTCTAGGAAATTTCCCTCGGAGCTTTCGACCCGGCCCGGTCTGAGGAGTTCGGGCCTAGCATATCACCCGCGCGCGCCAATTAGAACAGCCGAACGAAGGCGGGCCGCCCGTGGCCCTAACATTACGGCCGTGCGACGGGCCCCGGATTGAACCGGGACTTGGCCCCCCGCGCCGGGCCCGTTGCCGAACCTGCGCGCCGTGCGTTATAAAGCCTAGACATGGCCTCGTGGATGGGAAGCATCTCCCAAAAATTCGACAGCTTATCGCCGGCGCGCAGGAAAGCAATCTTCACGTTCCTGTTGCTCGCCCTCTGGCTCTTCTTCCTGTGGCGCGCGACACTCGTCTATGGCCCGGCCACGGACGTTAACAACGTCCCCTACAACTCCGACTCGGCCATCCCCGTCCTGATGTCCAACGAAGAGCGGCCGGTCACGATCTTCAACCTCTATTACTACGGCACGGACAGGTGGGGCGCGTGGCCCTTTCTCCTGACGCAGCTCGTACACCGCGCGACCGGCTACCGCTGGACGGACCAGAGCCTGTTCGTGGTGCAGGTCTTCTGGCTCTTCGTCGGCGCGCTGGTCGCCTTCGGCCTGGGCGGGCGCGACGGCCTGGCGGCGGCGCTCGCTTACCTGGTCGCGCTCTGCCTGCACACGGAGTCGCGGCTACAGATATTCGAGCTGAGCCAGCTTTACGCCTGGCAGACGGGCGCGCTCCTCTTCGCCTGGTACGGCCTGAGACGCTTCTACGAGAGTTACCCGCTCCCGGCCGAGAAGCGGGCGGGGTTGTGGCGCGCGGCGTGGCTTGCGCTGACCCTCTTCTTTTCGTTCCTGGCCGTCTGGAGTTCGCGTGCGAGTATCATCTTCCTCTTTATTATTCTGCACCTGGAAGTCCTGCGAGCCTGGGGGAAGGGGCGGGAGAAGCTTGAAGGCAGGAGACTGCTCAGACCTTACCTCCTGGGCTTCGCGACGGTCGCGGCCGCGGCCCTGCTGGAGACGGTCCAAAAATTAAACTACCACCGCCACGGGCTGAAGCATTACGGCCAGGACTTCGCGACCCAATTCCACCTGGACACGGGCCACCTCTCGCAGAACCTCGCGACGCAGTTCGCACACATCAGCAAGCTCGCGTGGTGGCCCCTTTACGTGCTGCCCGCGCTCGGCCTGCTCGCGCTGGTCGGCTGCTTCGCCTACGCCTATTTCGCGCGGCGCAAGGGGCTGCTCGATAAATTAAGAGCGGCGCTGGCGGAGGACACGCTGATTCTGGCCGCGGGGGCCTACGCGATTGCCGCCGTCAATTTCACACTCACCGTCCTGGTGGATCACGTCCGCATAAACATATACGACGACAGGTTCCTGACGCTGACGAATCTGTTCGGCCCCTTGAGCGGCCTGCTGACCGTCTCTCTGCTCATCAAGCTTGCGGCGGGCCGGTCGGCCCACCTCGGCTCTTACGCGCGCCTCGCTTTCCCGCTGATCATGGCGGTTCTTTTGGCCGTCAAATTCCCCCCGGTGATTCACGCCCCGGCCTACGACCTGATCAAGGAAGGGGCCGACGAGATGGTCCGTAGGGTGCCGCGCGCAGTCATCATTGGGACCTACTGGGAGACTTACGTGTTCCCCAGCTTGCAGGGGGATAATCCTATGATGGCGGTGCCGATGGAGGGCCACGAGGTGAGAATGCCCTGGACGAAGGCGGAGGTGCGGCGCGCGCGCGAAGTCATCTACGCGCAACGGAGAGACATGCCGTGGACCGCGGTCAAGGTGCCCGAGCGCCTGGAACAATACGGCGCTTCGCTGCGACTCATCGACCCGAAGTGGTTCGAGAACGGGTGGTACGTTTTCGCCCTCTACGTCAACGAGACTCAGTAGGTCTTGTGGCGGCCGAGCGTGTCGTGGCCCTGCGGAACCTTTTCCATCTTCGTGTAGCGGCGGCGCAGGCTCTGGAATTTTTTCTGCGGGAGCAGTCTGCTCTTGTGAAGCGAGTAGCGGAAGACCAGCCAGAGGATGCCCAGGCCGTAGCGCGAGCTGTCGATGAAGCTGGCCGACGAAGCCTCCGGGAAGTAGCGCGTCGGCACGGGGACTTCGGCGATGCGGAACCCGGCGTCGACGATCTGCGCGACGACCTCCTGGTCGAAAATGAACTTGTCGGAGTTCATCTGGAAGTTGACAGACTCCAACACCTGGCGGCTGAAGGCGCGGTAGCCCGTGTGGTACTCGGAGAGTTGCAGGCCGAAGGCCGCGTTCTCGACCTTCGTCAGCAGGCGGTTGCCCAGGTACTTCCACCACGGCATCCCCTGCTTGGTCGGGGCCCCGCCCAGTAGCCGCGACCCGAAAACCACGTCGGCCTCGCCGCGCTCAATCGGCTCGATGATGCTCGGCAGGCAGGTCGGGTCGTACTGGTAATCCGGGTGCACCATGACGACGATCTCCGCGCCCTCCCTCAGAGCCTCCGCGTAGCAGGTCTTCTGGTTGCCGCCGTAGCCGTAGTTGCGGTTGTGTATGAACAGCTCCAGGTTGAGCTGGCGAGCGATCTCCACGGTCTCGTCGGAGCTGGCGTCGTCGACCAGCAGGACCACGTCCACCACGTCGTGCGGCAGCTCCGTGTAAGTCATTTTAAGCGTCTTGGCCGCGTTGTAGGCGGGCATGATGACCACGACCTTAGGCTTTTTCGTCTCAGGCATGTGAGCCCCCCCCTGAAAATAATATCCCGAATGATACCCCGAAATCCCCGGCAGGCAAAAGCGAGAGGGCACGCTCCGCGGTAATCGGAAGCGTGCCCTCTCGCTTGCGCGTTGGAAAAGTATCAGGCGTTCGGCTGCTGGGGCTCGCCCTCGATCTTCGTCCCGCACTCGTTGCAGAACTTGGCGTTGGGTCCGACCTCGGCCTGACAGTTGGGGCACTTCGGCTTCTCCTGCTTGGCCCCGCACTCGTTGCAGAACTTCGCGCCCTCCTGTAGCTGCGCGCCGCACTTGACGCACGGGACGGTCTGGCTCGCGACTTCGAGCTTCGCTCCGCACTCGTTGCAGAACTTGCCGGCGCCCGCGTTGGCCGCGCCGCACTTCGGACACTTGACGGCCGCGCCGGCCGCGCCTGCGCCGCCCTGCGGCTGCTGCTGCGGCTGGTTCATGGCGTTGCCCATCTGGCCCATCATCTGGTTGCCGATGGCGAAGCCCGCGCCCAAGCCAGCGCCCATCCCTGCGCCGCCCGAAGGGTTCTGCGCCGCGTCGCGCATGGCGTCCGCCGCCTGGAACTGCGCGTAGCGGCCCACGTCGCCGATGACGCCCATCGAGGTGCGCTTGTCCATCGCCGCCTCGACCTCGGGCGGCAAAGAGATGTTCTCGACGAAGAACTTGGTCAGCTCCAGGCCGTAGGTCTTGAACTCCTCGTTCAGCTTCGTGCGCGCGAACTGGCTCAGTTCGTCGTAGTTCGACGCCAAATCGAGCGCGGGGATTTTCGACTCGCCGAGCGCGTCCGTGAAGCTTGAGACGAGCGTGCGCTTCAACTGGCCCTCGATGTCCTCGGTCTCGAAGTGGCCGTTGGTGCCGGCGACTTCCTTGATGAAGGTGCGCGGGTCCGAGACGCGGATCGAGTAGATGCCGAAGGCGCGCAGGCGCACCATGCCGAAGTCGGCGTCGCGCATCATGATCGGGTTCATCGTGCCCCACTTGAGGTCCGTGAACTGCTTGGTGTTGGCGAAATAGACTTCGGACTTGAAGGGCGAGTTGAAGCCGTACTTCCACGCGCCGAGCTTGCTGAGGATGGGTGTGTTGCCGCCGTTGATGGTGTAGCGGCCGGGGGTGAACACGTCCGCGATCTGCCCCTCGAAGACGAAGACGGCGACCTGCGACTCGCGCACGATGAGCTGCGCGCCGTTCTTGATCTCCTGCCCGCGGACGGGGAAGCGGTACATCATAGTGTTGCCGGACTCGTCCAGCCACTCTATGACTTCAATGAACTGTGCCTTGATGGCGTCGAAAATTCCCATGTTGCTTCAACTCTCCTTTTCGCGGCCTCCGCCTGCGTTCTCCGACTGTCGGTCCGGGCCGCCAGTATTATACGCGCACACGCGCCGCAGGGTTCAAGCGCCCCTCGGGCGCATCACACGACGCTTCGCGCGTGAGAATATTGCACAAAAGAGTGCGCGATGGAAGGGCGGAAGGGGCGGGATGAAGTCGAAGGGACAGGGGTTTGCCTTATCTGAAGTCGTCGGATTTTGGGCTGGGCCGTGCTAGTTTAATCTTTAGATTAATGAAGAGGTGAAGAACCGTGTCTACCGCCGTTACAGCGCACATCGAGATTGACGAAAACGGGGTGGCTTGGATTGATGACACTAAAGTCAAAGTCATCGAAGTCGTCTTGGATAAAATTGTGCATGGCTCAAGCCCGGAGGAGATGCACTTTCAATATCCTCACCTCTCTCTGGCACAGATTCACGCGGCGCTGGCTTACTACTATGACAATCAAGCGGCGTTAGGAGCCGAGATCGAACGGCGTTTGCGAGATGCCGACGAGCTTGCCCATAAAATATCTGACTCCTCACTGCGGCAGAAACTCCTGGCCCTGAAAGAGACTGGCACAAAGATTAGTTGATTCAAATGGCCGTCGGGCTTTATATGGACGTTCACGTTCGGCGCGCAGTCACTGTGGGCCTGCGCTTACGCGGGGTGGATGTTCTGACGGCGCAGGAGGACGGCGCGGGGAATATGATGACCCGCGATTGCTTGACCGCGCGTCAGAATCAGGTCGCGTTCTTTTCACTCACGACGATGATTTGCTGATGGAAGCAGCGCGACGTCAAGAAGTGGAAGGTAAATTCGCCGGGGTGATTTACGCACACCAACTAAACATCACGGTCGGGCAATGTATCGAGGATTTGGAATTGATTACACAGGCCACTGAATCTGCGGAATGGATTGGTCGAGTGACATACTTGCCGCTGAAGTAAGAGCACATAAGAATATTATTTCCTTTCAGCTTAACCGCACGCTGTATTCCTCAGTCATGGGCTTTCATCCTTCGCCTTATGCTTACTTCGCCACGCGTAGTAGAGCAGGAGCGCGGTCAGGCCGCCGAGCGTGTCAATCAGGCTGTCGTAGATGGAGGCCCCGCGCGACGGCACGAAGCTCTGGTGGTATTCGTCGGAGAGCGAATAGACGACGACGAGCAGGAGCGAGATTAAAAACCAGCGGCGGCGTAAGAGTGGCGCGGAAGAACTCGAAAACGCGCGCGCGGCGAGGAAGGCCAGGAGGCCGTATTCGAGAAAGTGTGCCACCTTGCGCGTGACGAAATGGGCCAGGGCGATCTTCTCTTCGCCGATGTCCGGGAAGAGCCAGAGCAAGAGCGGGCGCACGATCCGCGAAGTGTTCTCGCCGGCGAGTGCGCCGGTCGAGGCGAAGAAGATGAAAACCATCCACGCCACCAGCGGCCCGTAGCGCCACACGCGCGGCCACACGCGCCCGCCGCGCTGAAACTCCGACCTGTCTCCTGGCACAACTATTCTCTTCACCAGACGAAAGCCGCCGCGCTCCAGGTTCTATCGCGCGGCGGCCCCCTGTTAACTCGGCTTAACTTTTACTTTACTGCGCCGCGGCACCGGAGACGACTTCGATGATCTCATTGGTGATTGCCGCCTGCCGGACGCGGTTCATGTTGAGCGTCAGAGAGTCGAGCAGCTCGCTCGCGTTCTTCGACGCCGAATCCATCGCCGTCATGCGCGCGCCGTGCTCGGAGGCGACGGACTCCAGAAGCGCGCGGAAGATTTGCGTCTCGACCAGCCTGGGCAGCAGGCGGCTGAAAAGCTCCTCGGGCGGCTGCTCGTAGATGTACTCCGTCAGGTTCACGGGGCGCTGGGGCGCGTCCACTTCGGCGTCCGTCTCGGCGGGCGCGTCACTCGTGCGCGAGACGGGCAGGAGTTGTTCGATGACGACGCGCTGCTGAAGGACGGACTTGAACTCGTTGTAGATGAGAAAGACCTTGTCCAATTCCGTGTCTTCCTCGAAACGGTTGATGACCTTGCGCGCTATCTCGACCGCCTCGGAGTACTCGATGCGGCCCTTGCCGGTCAGGCCCACGTACTCGTCGATGAAAGGCACGTTGCGCCGGCGGAAGAAGTCTCGGCCCTTGCGCCCGACGGGGAGCATCTCGATTGACTTGCCTTCGTGCTCGCGGATGAAGGCTTGCGCGGCCTTGATGAGGTTCGTATTGAACGCGCCGGCCAGCCCCTTGTCGGCCGTAATCAGAACGACCAGGTAGCGCTCATCGCCGCGCGCGTCCAGCAGCGTGTGGTGGAAATCTTCGTCCGTGCGCGAGGCCAACTCGCCCAGCACCTCCACCATCTTGCCGGCGAACGGGCGCGCCGCGACGACCGTGTCCTGCGCGCGCTTGAGCTTCGCCGCGGACAGCATCTTCATGGCCTTCGTGATCTGCTGCGTGTTCTTAACCGACTTGATGCGGCGGCGTATGTCTAAGAGGTTCGGCATATAAAATCAGTGACAAGTGACGAGTGACAAGTGACGAGTAAGAAGTTGAAAAACCTGTTACTCGTCATTCTTAACTCGTCACTGCTTTTACGCTCCGGCGGCGGTCGTCTGGGCCGCGGGGGCTGTGGCCGCGGGGCGCGCGGCGATGTTCGCCTCTTCGGCCCAGCGGTCCTTGAAGTCTTTGAGCGCCTGTTCGAGATCGGCTTTGATGTCGTCGGTCAGGGCCTTCTTCTCGCGTATCGACTGCATCAAGCCCGGATGAGAGTTTTCGACGAAGCGCAGCAACTCCGACTCGAAGCGGCGCACCTGCTCGACCGGGATGTCGTCAACCTTTCCGGTCGTCGCGGCCCAGATGACTATGACCTGCTTCTCGACCTCCATCGGCTGATACTGCGGCTGTTTCAGGACTTCCATCAGACGCTGGCCGCGCGCGATCTGCGCCTGCGTAGCCTTGTCCAGATCCGAGCCGAACTGGGCGAACGCCTGTAGCTCGCGGAACTGTGCCAGGTCAATCCGCAGCGTGCCCGCGACCGAGCGCATGGCTTTAATCTGCGCGGAGCCGCCGACGCGCGAGACGGAGTTGCCGACGTTGATGGCCGGGCGTATGCCGGCGTTGAAGAGGTCGGCTTCGAGGAAGATTTGCCCGTCGGTGATGGAAATCACGTTCGTCGGGATGTAGGCCGAGATGTCGCCGGCCTGCGTCTCGATAATCGGCAGGCTCGTCAGGCTCCCGCCGCCGCGCGCGTCCGAAAGCTTCGCGGCGCGTTCGAGCAGGCGCGAGTGCAGGTAGAAAACGTCGCCGGGGTAAGCCTCGCGTCCCGGCGGGCGGCGGAGCAGGAGCGAGATTTCGCGGTAGGCCGCAGCCTGCTTCGAGAGGTCGTCGTAGATGGTGAGCGCGTGGCGGCCGTTGTCGCGGAAGAACTCGCCGATGGCCGCGCCCGTGTAAGGTGCCAGGAACTGCATCGCCGCGGGGTCCGAAGCCGTCGCCTTGACCACGATGGTGTAGTCCATCGCGCCGAAGTCCGTCAGCGTCTTGACGACCTGGGCCACGGTCGAAGCCTTCTGCCCGATGGCGACGTAGATGCAGATTACGTCCTTGCCCTTCTGGTTGATGATCGTGTCGACGGCGACGGCCGTCTTGCCCGTCTGCCGGTCGCCGATGATCAACTCGCGCTGGCCGCGCCCGATGGGCACCATCGAGTCCAGAGCCTTGAGACCCGTTTGCAGCGGCTCCTTCACGGGCTGGCGGTCGATGATGCCGGGCGCGATGCGCTCGACGGGGTTGTAGCTGTCAGTAATGATCGGCCCGCGCTCGTCAATCGGCAGGCCCAGTGCGTTGACGACGCGCCCGACCATCGCGTCGCCAACGGGCACCTGCATGATGCGACCTGTGCGCTTCACGAGGTCGCCTTCTTTGACGGCCTGGAACTCGCCGAAGAGCACCGCGCCGACCTTGTCCTCTTCGAGGTTCAGGGCGAGGCCGCGCACTTCGTGCGGGAAATCCAGCAACTCGCCGGCCATCACTTTTTCGAGGCCGTGAATCTCCGCGATGCCGTCGCCAACCTTGATGACTGTGCCAACTTCGGTGACCGTCACGCCCGACTCGAAATTCTCAATCTGCTGGCGAATGATCTCGTTAATCTCGTTAGCCTTAATGGGTTCCATATAATTCCCTTTGGTAGATGGTCAAACAGTCATTGACGAGGAGGTCGCTCGCCGCAGACCTTATCACTGGTTGCCGACCAGCCTGTCCTTGACCTGCTGCAA
The DNA here is from genome assembly GCA_035563515.1 of Pyrinomonadaceae bacterium. GTDB lineage: Bacteria > Acidobacteriota > Blastocatellia > Pyrinomonadales > Pyrinomonadaceae > QHXM01. Next base: position 111,871 of record DATMVE010000014.1, on the reverse strand, counting down.
CTGGTTCCGCACGGAGCCGTCATAGATGGTCGAGCCGATGCGCGTCACGATCCCGCCGATTAAACTTTCGTCCGTCGTAAAACTCAGGCGCACGCTCTTGCCAGTCAGCGAAGCGAGCTTCGAGCGCAGGGCCTCCTGCGCGTCTCGCGGCACGGCGCGCGCCGTCGTCACCTGCGCCGACACGACGCCCGAGCGCTCGTCGAGCACCTGCGCGAAGCGCTTGTTAATTTCGCCCAGGTCCGCCAGGCGCTGATTCTGTAAAAGGACTTGCAGGAAATTCGCGGTCATCGGGCGCACGCGCGTGCGCCCGATGAGCGTGCCCAGAACTTTACGCTTCTGGTCGTAGGGAATCGTCGGGTTGCGGAAGACTTCCAGGAGCTGCTCATTGGAATGGATCATGCCGGCCCAGGCGTCCAACTCCTGCCGCACTTCCTGCGCCTCCCCGCGCGCCGTCACCACGTCCGCCAGCGCCGTCGCGTAACGGCGCGCCACCGTTTGTACGCTCAACGCCCGACCCCTCCCAGCTCTTCGATTCGGAGCCCGACCAGGCGTGCGTCGTCCTCCGGCTTGATGTCTCTACGAATCATCTCCTCCGCCAACTGCACGCTCTGCTCTGCGGCGAACTCGCGCAACTCCTGCCGCGCCGCCTTGCCCGCGCTCTCGATCTCGCGCTGGGCCTGCTCGCGAAGCTTCCGCGTCTCTTCTTCGGTCGCCCTTCTAATGCGCTCGCGCTCTTCGGCCGCTTCCCTTTCCGACTGCTCGCGCACGCTGGCGACCTCCGCGTCCAACTTCGACAGCCGCCGCTCGACCTCTTCCAACTTCGCCAGTGCCGCGTTACGCTCCTCCTGCGCGCGCATCAGGTCGCGGCGAATCCCCTCGCGCCGCGTGCGCATGGCTTCGCTGACCGGGCGACGCAGGATGTAGATGAAGACCCCGACGAAGATTAGGAGGTTAACCCACCGCCACAGCTCAAAGCTTGGTATGTTCCACCAGGGCGGCCCATCGCCTTCGGCGGGCGAGAAGATAGTTGTAAGCAGGGCGATAAACATGATTCTCAAGCGCTCAGCCCGAGGCTGCCCGTGACCGTATCGCTGATCGGACGGTGTAGAATTTGCGACCCGATGTCAGCGGCAATACGGCGCGCCTCCTGATCGAGCGTCGCACGCGCCTCCTCGACCTGCGCGCGAATCTCTTCCTTCTGCTCCATGACCGAGCTATTAATTTCACTCTTCACGGCATCGAGCCTGGCCTGCCGCTCGCTTAACGCCGCTCCGCGCTCCTGCTCCATCAACTGATAGCCCGCGGCGCGCGCTTCCCGCAGCGTGCGCTCGTAGAGAGTCATCTTCTCTTCAACGCGCTGCAAAATATCGTGGGCCTCGCCGGAGCGCCCGCGTGTGCGCCGCTCGCGCTCTTCAAGAATCCGGTTGATGGGCTTGAAGAGTGTCGCGTTAAGAACAAACACCATCACCAGGATAATCAGGATGTGTAGAAACAGAGTGCCGTCCGGCACTAGTTGGATGGAGTTTTCGGCGAAGGCCAATAAGGTCATAAAGCAGGATAAGCTCTCACTAGACGAGGTACTACCTGAGCTTTATTGTTCAGAAATTGTTGTGTACTAAAAGCCTGCGAGTCTAGCACGTGATTTCACAAGCAGTCAAGGCGAGTTTGATTTTCGGGTAAGGCGAAACGTTCCGGTGATTATTGATCTTCTGTTGTTAAATCACCCGGATCAAAAATTCAGATTGAGCTTCAACCTTGCCGATGATCGCGGCCCCATCAATTTTACTCGCCAGGTCTTCAGCCTTTGACTGGTCAACACTGATCAGAAGGCCGCCGGCCGTCTGTGGGTCGAATAAGGCGCTCTGCATTTCTCTTGATATGTGCTCGCTAAATCGGACTGTGTCGCCCACGTATTTCCTGTTATTTTTATCTCCCCGCGTGAGCATTCCTTGTGAGATTAAATCTAAAACATCGGGTAGCAGATGCACACGCGAACTATCCATAACCAGGCAAACCTGGCTGGCGCGCGCCATTTCGTAAGCGTGTCCCAGTAAGCCGAAGCCGGTAACGTCTGTGCAAGCGTGTGCCCCGGCCGCCTGCATTTCCTTTGCCGCCGACGCGGCGGAAGTCGTCATGGCTTTCATCGCAGCTTCAACGGCTGACTTACTTGCCACACCGCGCTTTATTGCCGTACTAATCGCCCCCGTGCCTATTGGCTTTGTTAAAATGAGCGCATCGCCCTGTCGAGCTCCGGCATTTGTAATAAAGCGACTCGGGTCAACTATTCCAGTTACTGCATACCCGATTTTAATCTCGGCATCGTCAATCGAATGCCCCCCGAGAATAGTCACACCATTCTCGTTCATAGCCGCCTGCCCGCCTGCCAAGATTTCGCCTAGAACGTTGAGGTCCTCTTTCTGCGGGTAACAGACGATTGACAGCGCCGTAAGCGGCCTTCCGCCCATCGCGTACACATCATTTAAAGCATTTATAGCCGCGATTCGCCCGTACAGTTCAGGTTCGTCAGCGACGGGAGTAAAGAAATCAACAGTTTGCACTAACGCAACATCATCTTGCAGACGAAACACGCCGGCATCATCGGATAACTCGTACCCCACGAGTACGTTCTCATTCACAGGTTGCGCCGGAAGCCCGCTCAAAACTTGAGCAAGATCACTAGGTGATAGTTTAGCCACTCAACCAGCGCAAGAAACCATTTCTGTCAGCCTTTTTTTCATTTTACTTTATATAAACTAAATCCCAATGTTGAGCTATTAATTATTTTAGGAATGAGACAGTGGACTTCAGGTGGGTGGATTTATCTCTACTATCTTTGGCGCTTGATACTAGTCAATTAAACGGAAGTGGATGGCTGCTCAGTCATCAATAGCTGATACAATCTGTCAAGGTCGCCATCGTTGTAATACTCTATCTCTATCTTCCCACCTGGACCTTTCTGGCTAGGTATAAGTCGCACTTGCGTACCAAAGCGCCGTCTTAATTTCCCCTCGGCAGAACGCATGTTTGCGTCATCCCGCTTGGGAGTTGGTAAGATAGCCACTGAGGGGCTAGCTCCCGCGATAATTCTCTTGATAGCACGTTCCGTTTCACGCACAGACAACGAATTGTCGATTACATCTTTTGCCACTTTGCGCTGAATGTCTTGATCGTCTACGCCCAGAAGGGCACGCGCGTGCCCCATGGTGAGCTTTTCTTCCTCCACTAAACGTTGTATGTCTTCAGGCAAACGCAGCAAGCGCAGGTAATTAGTGACAAATGACCGATCACGTCCGACGCGTTGTGCGACTGTCTCTTGGGTTAGTCCAAGAGTCTCAATAAGCCTCCTGTAAGCGTGCGCTTCTTCTATTGCATTCAGCTCTTGTCGTTGTATGTTTTCTATCAAGGCCAATTCCAGCAACTTATCGTCTGGAATCTCCCGTACTACGGCAGGAATCCGTTGAAGGCCCGCTCGTTGAGCGGCCCGCCACCTGCGTTCTCCGGCTATCAGTTGATATCTTGCCCCTCGTCTTCTTACTAATATTGGCTGCACAATGCCGTTGGAACGAATGGATTGCGCGAGTTCCTCCAACTTGCCCTCGTCGAAATGCGTTCTCGGTTGCGCTGAGCTGGGTTCGATAAGGTCTATGTCAATTTCAAGAAAATCTTCACTGGCCGCCGCTGTTGAATCCGACAGCAGTGCGCTCAAGCCCCGCCCTAGAACTCTTCTTGTCATGTGCCATGACCTCCTTTGCAAGTTGAAGGTAGCTCTCCGCGCCGCGTGAGCGTATGTCGTATAAAATTATTGGCTTTCCGTAACTGGGAGCCTCCGCTAGCCGCACGTTCCTCGGGATTACGGTTTCAAAGACTTGTTGACCGTAAAAATCTCTCAAATCCGCGGCAACAGCCGCCGAAAGATTAGTCCGCTCGTCATACATTGTTAACAACAGGCCCTCTATAGTGAGGCCCGGATTTAAAACTCTACGGATGCGGGCTAATGTGTCGAACAACTCCGTCACACCTTCGAGGGCGAAATACTCACACTGAATCGGGACTAGAAGAGAATCCGCGGCGGTTAGAGCATTCAAAGTTAACAGGCCGAGCGAAGGGGGACAATCTATGATGATAAAGTCGTATAGACTCTCGTCGCTTCGAAGTATCTCTCTGAGCTTGTATTCACGCCTCTCAAGGTCTATCAGCTCGACCTCCGCCCCCGTAAGATTTTTATCTGCCGGTAAAATTTTTAAAAAGGGAAGTTCCGTCGGCTGAATAACGTTTTGGAGAGGCTCTTCCAGCACCAGAACGTGATAAAGGCTGCGGCGAAAGGTTCCGCGCTGAACTCCGGCACCGGAGGTCGCATTAGCCTGTGGGTCCGCATCGACCAAGAGCACGCGCATTTCTGCAACAGCCAGGGCAGCAGCTAAATTAACGGCAGTGGTGGTTTTACCGACCCCGCCTTTTTGATTTGCTATTGCAATGACTTTTGCCATAGTTGATACCGGGCGGACTAGAAAGCGTAAATTAACACATCACGACAGCATCCGCCACAATTTTGCTTAGGAAGCAGGCGACGGCCCCAAAATTTGGCTTAGCCAGTATGTTTCACGTGTCACCATCCCGTGAACCGATTAATGGGACACGTGAAACGTATGCGCTAAGCGGCTTGCTGTTCTAAGGTCAATTGGATAAGTAGAGTGGAAAGCGCTGCCGGAGTAAGACCTGGAATACGTCGTGCTTGACCAAAAGTCTGAGGACGGGCTCTTTCCAGTCGCTCGGTCATTTCATGAGATAAGCCGCTAATCGCTCGGAAATTAAAATCCTGCGGGACGCGTAAATTGTCGTGAGTATATAGGCGGTCGAGCGTGGCACGTTGCGCATTGATATAACCGCTATAGAGAAAATCCGCCGAAACAGATTCTATATCTCTAATATTCACTTGCGAGCGGATTATAGTAGGGAGAAGATTGAGAATGGTCTCCGGGGTAATGTTGGGACGTGAAACAAGTTGGGAGAGGCTAATAGAATCGCCTAAATTCAAGCCCGTAGTTCGAGCAAGATAAGAGTACGCGGCGTCTGATCTTTTCAGCCGGGTTGATTCGAGTGTTGTCCTGAGTCCGGCAAGGCGATCACGACGTTGATTAAACCGCTCCCAATCTGAATCACCTAAAAGGCCGATGTTATGACTATAGGTTGAAAGGCGAGAATCAGCATTATCGTGGCGAAGTGCGAGGCGAAATTCGGCGCGGGAGGTAAAAATACGATATGGCTCATCCACGCCCTGTTTGATCAGGTCATCAATTAAAACTCCGATGTAAGACTCTTCACGTCTCAGGAGAAACGCTTCCCGACCCTGGATTAAAAGAGCGGCGTTGATGCCAGCGATAAGCCCCTGACAACCCGCTTCTTCATAACCCGTTGTCCCGTTAATCTGTCCGGCGTGAAAAAGCCCTTTAATACGAACAGTCTCCAACTGAGGCGTGAGTTCGCGCGGGTCGACGAAATCATACTCGATGGCATAGCCGGGGCGGATTATATTTGCTTCCTCAAGCCCTGGGATCATCCGCACTAATTCCTGCTGGAGGTCCGCCGGCAAAGAGGTGGAAAAGCCGTTGAGATAGACTTCGTTAGTACTATGTCCTTCAGGCTCCAGGAAAAGTTGGTGCCGATCTTTTTCGGCAAACTTGACGACCTTATCCTCGATAGAGGGGCAGTAGCGAGGCCCGATGCCCTTAATTTTGCCCGAATAGAGGGGTGATTCGTGAATATTGGTACGGATAGCCTGATGCAAAGCTTCAGTCGTGTAGCCTATGTAACATTTGATTTGAGGCTGTTCAATAGAATCTGTTGCGAAGGAAAAAGGGACGGGGCACTCGTCCGCCGATTGAGGCTCAAACGCGTCCCAGTTGATGGTGCGGCCATCCAAACGCGGCGGAGTGCCGGTTTTTAATCGCCCTACAGGAAAGCCCAGCCGCTTTAAACTCTCTGCCAATTCAATGGAGGCCGGCTCACCGGCCCGCCCGGCTGTATAGGTAGAACGTCCTGTATGAATTAATCCATTTAGAAAGGTCCCGGTCGCTACAACAACGGCTTTTGCTCCGAGACGGCGCGTATCCTGTAACTCTACGCCGAAAATTCTCCCGTCTTTAACAATAATGTCTATAACCAGGCCCTGACGCAAATGGAGATTGGGAGTTGCTTCAAGCGTCCGGCGCATCTCTGTTCGATAAAGAGCGCGGTCGGCCTGAGCCCTGGGAGATTGGACCGCAGGCCCCCGTGAACGATTAAGCAGGCGAAATTGTATGCCTGTCCGATCAATGACGCGACCCATGATGCCGCCTAAAGCGTCAATCTCGCGAACCAGATGGCCTTTGGCAATGCCCCCTATTGCGGGATTACAGGACATCTGGCCGATCAAGTCCAAGTTCAGTGTCACAAGCGCAGTCTGCGCGCCTAGACGCGCGGCCGCCGATGCGGCTTCACACCCTGCGTGGCCCGCGCCGATCACAATGACATCGAAGGCTTCATCAAAACTCATGGCTATTTTCCAATACAGAAGGTGGCGAAAATCTGCGACAAAACGTCGTCCGGCGTAGTTTCACCGGTTATCTCACCGATGAAGCGTAAACCATCGTAAAGCCCCACCAGAATCAGTTCCTCGCTCGCACGCTGTTCAAGCAAGGTTAAAGAGCCATCAAGAGCGGTCTGCGTTCGTTTTAGTATATCGAAGTGCCGCGCATCTGTAATGAGCAATCCAGTGTCATTTATATCAAATTCTGTAAAAGGCTCCAGTATAGCAGCACGTAAGGCGTCGAGGCCCGCGCCTGTCTTAGCCGAGACATTAACAATAGAGGTGGGGCGATTATCAAATGTTTCTAGTCCATCACTTTCAAAAGAAGCCAAGTCACTCTTATTAAATGCGACCAGGTAAGTGCTTTTTTCTGTCTCCTTCAAAATATCTATATCTTCCTGACTTAGTGGCTGGGAGCCGTCAAACAAAACGACCACCAGGTCAGCATCCGCTATGGCGCGGCGCGTCCTTTCAACTCCCAGAGTCTCAACCTCATCAGCAGACTCGCGAACACCCGCAGTATCTGTCAATAAAACCGGGACGCCTTGAAGACTTATCATCTCACTTAAACTATCCCGCGTGGTGCCCGGTATAGCTGTCACAATGGCCCTATCCAGGGCCAGTAAACTATTGAACAGACTCGACTTACCTACGTTCGGACGGCCTATCAAAGTTACCTTGAGTCCGTCCCGAAGAAGTCTTCCGGCGTTGAAGGTTGAAGCAAGCTCTTCCACATTTTTAATAAGGCCTGAGAGCTTTGTTTTGATCTGGTTGATTGAGATTTCCGGCAAGTCATCTTCGACGAACTCAAGAGAGGATTCGAGAGGGACGATTATGTCTAACAGAGAGTCTTTAATGGGCTGGAGCCGCGCTGATAATTCGCCGCCGAGTTGTCGTGAGGCCTGTTTCACCGCGGCTTTGGTTTGAGCATTGATGAGATCGCGGACGGCTTCGGCCTGGCTCAAGTTTAAGCGCCCGTTAGCGAGGGCGCGCAGGGTGAATTCGCCTGGACCAGCAAGGCGCGCGTCGAGGTTTAAAACTATGTCCAGAAGAGAGCGCAGGAGGACAGGTGAGCCGTGGCAACTGAGTTCGACCACGTCTTCGCCCGTAAATGAATTGGGTTCTTTAAAGTAGGTGAGAAGCGCGCGATCAAGTACCTCACCGGAGCTATCGTCATGCAGATTTCTTAGCACGGCGCGGTGTGATTCGGGCTCGAAATTTTCGTCCTGGACCAGGCGGCGAGCAATCTCTAGAGACCGCGGGCCGCTCAGGCGTATGACGCCGATCCCGCTTCGCCCCGGCGGAGTCGATAAGGCGACGATGGTGTCTTTCGAAGGCACTGCAAGAGAAAGGGACCACGTAAAGGGCGGCGGCCGTGCAGAGAGTTAATTCTTGGGGGAAGGTTTTAAGCTGACTTTCAGCCTGCGCGCAGACCCTTCGCCGACCGACTCAGTGTGTAAGTCAGCCTCTGCCGCGAGCGAGAGGTGTATGACACGGCGCTCGTTCGAATTCATTGGACCAAAAGTGAAAGCCGCGCCCGTAGCGCGTACGCGGTCGGCGGCGTGGCGCGCCATTGCTCTTAACTCCGCCTCGCGCGTGGCGCGGAAGTCTTCAACGTCACAAACGATGTGCTCACCCTTCGGGAGAGCCCGGCCGAAGACTTGGTTAACGAGGTGCTGAAGTGCCTCAAGCAGTTCGCCGCCTTCGTTCAAGAGGAACGAAGTGTCCGCGCCGTCTATGTTCAGAAGGCACCCGTCGTTCGTTTCCTTAAGCGCAGAGCGCAGACTGAGGCCGGCTCCGTCAAAGACGGTGTTAAGAAAATCCTGCGATTGAAGACACGCTTCATTCATGGTGAATTTCTAACTAACAAGGCCGCTGCAAAACTTCCCGTAAAATACTACGCCTGAGAAACACGCGCGTTCAACTTCTTAGTCGAGCGCGTCGCGGCCGTCTTTCCAGCCGGCGGCTGCTCATCGTCTTCCGTCTTGGTCAAGCGGTTGATGATGAACTGCTGACCGAAGCCGACAAGGTTACCAACCAGCCAGTAAACCAGCAGCCCCGCGGGCGCGCTCCACAACATCCATAGCATCAGGAGCGGCATACCTATCGCCATCATCTTGCGCTGGACCGGGTCGGCAGAGGGCGCGGGCGTGATTAGCTGCAAAACCATCAGCGAGCCGGCCATCAAAATCGGCAGGATATGAATCGCGGTCGCTTCGGGCGCAGACAGGTCGGGAATCCACAGAAATGACGCCTGCCGGAAATCAATCGAGATGGTTATGGCGCGATACAGGGCGAAGAGGAAAGGCATTTGAATCAAGAGCGGCAGGCAGCCGCCGAGCGGATTGCCCTCTTTCATCAAACGCATCTGCTCTACCTGCAATTCCCTGAGCCGCGGGTCAGTTTTCTTCATCCCCTTCATCTTCTCTTGCAGCTCTTTCATCCGCGGGGCCATCTTCGCGGCCTTCTTCATCGCCTTCGAAGAGCGCCATTTGAGCGGGAAGAAAAGTGAATAGATAACGATAGTGAAGAGGATGATCGCGATCCCGTAGCTATTCGTCAGCTTGTACAGAAACTTAATGGACCACAGAATTGGCACAGCCAAGGGGCGTGACATCCAACTCATGAAGCCGTAATCAATCATGCCTTCGAGATCGATCTGCCGCCCGACGGCTTGGCCGACAGTCGCGGTGGCGTCCTTCAGAAGGTAATGATCTTTGGGGCCGACATAGAGAACCGTCGGCACACCGTCAGTAGAAATTGGAACGTAAGCTGTTATTAAATACCTGGCCTGCTTTGGATACCGCCCGCTCGGATCAGCAGGGTGCTCGACCATCGCAGTGCGATATTCGAGACCTTCCATTCTTTGCTGAGGGACGGCCACCATGGCGAAGTAAGTATCGCCGATGCCGGCCCAATCAACTGGGCCACCGAGAGCTAACTTATCCGAGTGTCCGTGGTTGATGGCTATGGCAGGATTGCGCACAGCTTGTTCGCCGATAGTGGCGACTCCCTCCGGCGGGACCGAATAGAAGGTGTACTCGGGAATTCCCTGGTCCCCGATACTTGGCCCAATTAAAAGTTTCGCTTGCCTGGGTTGACCGCCCTGCTTCAAATCTACTTTGACATCGGCCCTGTACTGGTCCGCGTAAAATGTAATGATCTTACTGACCCTAAGACTCTCCTTGCCCTCTGGACCGTAGCTGACGTTCAGGGAGAACTCTATGCTTCTCGACCCGCCCGCCGGAATTTCGAAGGTGTCAGACTGAAGGTCCTCTGCCGCGCCCTGGCCTTTGAGTTCCTTAACCACGTAGTGCCTGGAATCGAGTAGAAAATCTGCCATCTTTCCTTCGGCACTCTTATCCCCGTCCACGGTCTGAAGACGAAGCGGAGCCTCACGTGGTACTTGCTTCACCCTCTCCTGGGAAATTAGTTCGAGAGGTTTGGGCTGATCTTTAGTGCCGCCGACGGAATACAGAGGACGTCCATTGTCCTTGTTCTTTTTGAGTATCCAACTGGTCGCAATCGCACCGCGGTTGTCGAGCACAATGTCGTAAAGCGGGCTCGTGACTTTGATTTGGCGCGGGGCCGTCGTCTCGGAAGGGATTTCTCCGCCCGGACCCTGAACGGGAGGCTTGTCCTGGCTCGCCGCGGCGGGCTCCGCGGGAGAAGCAGTTGGAGAAGGCGTCTGCCCTGCGGCCGAAGTATTCGAGTTGTTATTAGCCTGCGGCGGCGGAGTTTTGACCGGAAAGAAGAAGTTCCATCCGAAAAGAACCGCCGCCGAAAGAAGTAGAGCTAAAAGGAAACGTGGTTTGTCCATCAGATTAAAACAAATTTCAGACAGTAATTAAGATTACTTGACCGGGTCATAGCCTCCCGGATGGAATGGATGACAGCGGAAAAGTCGCCGTACCCCCATCCAGCCCCCGCGCAAAGCGCCGTATCGCTCTATGGCCTCGCGTGCGTACTCCGAGCAGGTGGGAACAAAGCGGCAGGAGGGGGGAAGTAAAGGCGAAATCACCGCCTTATAAAACCTCAATAGCAAGACAAGAATACTTCTCACTGCTTAAACTATTCGGCTCCGGCCGGGGCGTCATGCTCATCGCTTCTCACGCGGGCGAGGATTTTCTGGAACTCTGCGAGGGGGCCTTCGACTTTAACTGCCAACAGAGAGCGCCTGGCGTTGATCACCCAATCATACTTTAGCTTCGTACCCTCCATAGCCCTCTCACTGTGGCGAAACGTCTCCCGCAGCAATCGCTTGGAACGGTTTCGCTGAACAGCGTTTCCAACGGCTTTGCGAGAAGCTGTGATGCCAAATCTATGCTGCTCCAAGCCATTGGGAAAGACGAAAGCAGTCATCAAAGAACCATCGTAACGCTTACCACGAGCATAAACCCGGCGAAAATCGTCAGAGGAACGCAGATGTAGCTGCTTGGGCAACCGAAGACACCAGCTCAGTAATGGGAAGGCGTAAGACGCTTACGTCCTTTGGCACGACGCCTTTTCAGAACCAGACGGCCATTCTTGCTTGCCATTCGAGCGCGGAAGCCGTGCGTCTTCGCTCTCCGGCGGTTGTTAGGTTGAAACGTTCTCTTAGACATAGTCAATGATTCTCCACTCTAGTGAAAAGTGTAAGACTAACTGTGGGAACCCATTCTGTCAAGAAACGTGCGGCAGTTGAACCACTTCTGATCTCGTACTGGAGCACCAAACTTCTACACCCCCAAGCCTAAACGGCGACAGTTAAAACTGTATTATTATAGTTCTATTCACAAATTCTTAAGATAAAATTATCCATAAAATATTGGAGTTTTCGGCCGCAGAAAAATTTTTATTGTGCCTGTGGATTTTTTCTTGCTTCTGAGCCCGTATTGTGCTAGTCTCCGCCCCGTTTTTGGCTCTCTGAAAGCCTGTAAATACTTGAAGGTAAAATACTTAAAGCAACACTTTAAGTTACGAGAGTTTTCCACAAACCTGTGGAAAAACCTGTGGAAAACTTTCATCAGAGGGGCCGAAAATTAGACGAACAGGCGCGTTTGCAATACGTTCCACAGTCTTACTCAAAGAATAGCTTGAGAGGGAGAAGAGCAACATTTTGTACTATTTCACAACACCTTTCAGCTTTGGGTTAAAGAGCCGGAAGGCGAGATAGGAAAACAAAAATTATGAGTACAGTAATTGAAAACAGGCTCTGGAACGACATTCTCCATGCCGTCGAAAAACGGCTCAACCGGCAAAGCTTTGAAACCTGGTTTCGGCCCATTAAGTTTGACGGATTCGACGATTCGGAGCAGGTTCTGCATTTGCGCGCCCCGAATCAGGTAGTCAAAGATTGGGTTAGCTCTAATTATTCAGGAGTTTTAGGCGAATCGCTCGAAGAGTTGAATCTCACAGATTACCATGTCGACTGGATGGTGGATGACGAACAAGGCTCCAGCAATCAATCGCTTATAGACGATAAGGATGAACCGGAAGTAGATTATCGTGCGCCCGAGATCACTCCCAACAACGGGAAAGGTAAAAATTCGAGCCTGTTTTCTCTTCTGGAGGCGGCGGAATCGGACGGGCTGACGCCAGGTGCCACGACGTTTGTAGACATAGAACCCATCGAGTTATCTCTAAATCCTAAATACACGTTCCAGACTTTCGTCGTAGGCTCTTGCAATCAATTCGCTCACGCCGCGTCGCAGGCCATCGCCGAAGCGCCCGGTAAGACTTATAACCCTCTTTACATCTACGGCGGTGTGGGGCTTGGTAAGACTCACCTGATGCATGCGGCCGGGCATGAAATCAAGGCCCGTAACCGTCATCTGCGATTGTCTTACATTTCCGCCGAGAAGTTCATGAACGAATTGATTAACGCGATTCGTTATGACAAAGCCCAGACTTTTCGGGAAAAATATCGTTCGATAGACGTTTTGCTGATGGACGACATACAGTTCATGGCCGGCAAGGAGCGGACTCAGGAAGAGTTCTTCCACACCTTCAACGCGCTCTACGACGGCCAAAAGCAGATTGTCATCTCGTCCGACTGCCCGCCCCGCGAGATACCCACGCTGGAGGAAAGGCTGCATTCTCGTTTCGAGTGGGGGCTGATTGCCGACATGGAGCCACCCGACCTCGAAACGAAGGTCGCGATTCTAAAACGTAAAGCGGACCTGGACGGCGTCGCCCTCCCGGACGATGTCGCCTTCTTCATAGCGAGTAAAGTGAAGAGCAACATACGCGAGTTGGAAGGCTCGCTCGTTCGCCTGGTGGCAATCTCATCCTTGCGCGGGCTGCCGATCTCAAAGATGCTGGCGCAGGACGCGATTCGCAACATCGCGGAGGATAGCCAGCCGGCGGGGATTACTATTGAACAGATTCAACAGGTGGTCGCCGCTCATTACCGTCTCAGAGTTGACGAGCTGACTTCAAAAAACAACGCGCGCCAGATTGCCGTGCCCAGACAGGTCGCCATGTATTTGTGTAAGCGTCTCACGAAACATAGCTTCCCGGAGATTGGCCGCGAGTTCGGAGGCAAGCATCACACGACCGTAATTCACTCCGTAGAGAAGATTGAAGCGCTGGTTTTGAAGGATCAAATTTTCCACAGGGTCGTCAGCGACCTTATGGACAGTCTTTGCAAATAGTTAGCAGTTTTAGCAAGGGAATTTTTTCCACAGTACCATTTTCGGTTAAGCTCTTTTCACACAAGATTTAAGTTCGAGTTTTCCACATTTCCACAGGATGAGGTAAATACCCCCCTGTGGAAATGTGGAAAACTCTGAGAACGTAATTATTTTCCACAGGTCGAAGGAGATTTCCACAGCGATTTCCACAGCCCCTGTGGAAAATAATCCCTTTGATGTCAACATTAAAGTGACTTTTCCACATTTCCACAGGCCCTACTACTACTACTATATATAAATACAAGGTATTTAATTAGTAATAATAGTAAAAGGCTCTGCTTGCTGAAGCGAACATGCTGAATGCAGAATAGAGCCATCACCAGTTCAGAGGAGTTTTGTAAATGGAATTCAGTATTAGCAAGAATGCCCTACAGAAAGAACTCGGTTTCGTACAAGGGATCGTCGAGAAGAAAAACACCATCCCGGCCCTCTCAAACCTTCTGATCGAGTCTATCGGGGAAAGCACGATTCGCATCGTCGGCACGGATTTGGACGTGACGATACGTTGTGAGACTGAGGCGGAGATAAAGGTTCCCGGCTCTTTGTGCGTCCAGGCGCGAAAGCTCTTTGACATTTCGCGGCTGCTCCCGGATTCGACGGTCAGTTTCCGCAAGGAAGAAAACGATTGGGTCACGGTCAAGTGTGAAAACTTCCGTTCGAAAGTTGCCGGCCTCCCGCGTGAGAATTTCCCGGAGGTGCCGACCAGCAAATCCGCTCCCCTGAAATTCCCCGCCGAAGTCTTCAAATCCTTCATCGAGCGGACGATTTTCGCGATCACTCAGGAGGAGTCGCGCTACACGCTCTCCGGCGCGAAATTCATACTGGATAAAACGGGCGCTAAGATGGTCACAACCGACGGACACCGCCTGGCCTATATCGCACGTCGGGATTTGGGAGAAAACGCGCCTGAGGAGGCTCTGGACGCTCTTATACCCCGTAAGACGCTGGCTGAGCTGACCAAGCTGACCGCCTCTTTCGAGGGTGAGATTGGACTGGGCGTGGATGAGAACCACATTTACTTCGAAGTCGGGGACCGCCTCTTGATTTCCAGAATGCTCTCCGGCCAGTTCCCGAATTACGAAATGGTCATGCCGAAGGGCAATGACAAGTCTGTCGTCTTCGACAGCACGCAGCTCAATCACGCGATACGTCGCGTGGCTCTGATGGCGGACGACCGCTCGCACGCGATCCGTTTCCATCTGGTGCCGAATCAACTACAGATTAGCTCGCAGAACGCCGAAGAGGGCGAAGCGCGTGAGACTGTCGCGACCGAGTACACCGGCGACGATACCGAGATAGGGTTCAACGCGCAGTACCTGCAAGATTTCCTCAACGTCGTCGGCGACGGCCAGATCGCCTTCGAGTTCAAGGATGGGAGTTCTCAAGCGCAACTGCGCCCCGCCGCGGACCCGGACTACGAATACAAGTACGTGGTCATGCCGATGAGGATTTGAAAAGGCTTGGTCATCGAAAGTCCCTCGAAAAGCACCTCCGTCCTGACAGTGGAGGTGCTTTTCCTCTGCCGTCGGAATGTGAAAGTTACTTTCCAGAGGCTGAAACTTGTTTTCGGGATCGCGTTAGAAAGCCTTTCTACCGCGATAGAAGAACTTTCTAATGTGGTGAAAGAGTTTTCCGCCGCGTTAGAAGAGCCTTCTACTTTGCTAGAAGACTTCTCTGTCAAGACTCCGCGCCTCAGGGATACGGTGGAAAGCCCTTTTATCGCGGTAGAAAGCCTTTCCGTCAGGATTGCGGGTTTGGGGATTGTGGTAGAAAGCCTTTCCGCCGCGATTCCTTTCTTGAAAATTGCGTTTCCAGGTGTGAAAGTTATTCTCTCAAGGGTAAAAGTTATTCACCCAGGTGCGTCAACCTTTCTTCAATCAGTAAGTTAATTTATTAATAATTTACCGTGTGTTAAAATGCACACATGCTGCTCGAATCGCTTGAGGTACATAATTTCAGGAACTTGAGCGGCAAAGTCTCCTGGGGCAGCGGCCTGAATATCATTTACGGCGACAACGGGCAGGGCAAGACGAACTGGCTCGAAGCCATCTACTTACTCGCCACCACGAAATCCTTCCGCACGCAACGTCTGCAAGAAGCCATACGGTTTGATGAAGATTTGGCCGTCGTGCGCGGCACGGTCGCTCAAACTCTTGAGGTCCGCCGCGAGATGCAGGTGAACCTGCGCGGCAACACGAAGTCAATCACCGTCAACGGCAAGCGCGAGCCCGTGACGCGCTACCTGGAGCAACTGCACTCCATCGCCTTCACGGCCGACGAACTCAACATCGTGCGCGGCATGCCAGACGCCCGTAGAAAGTTCATGGATCGCGGCGTCGTCTCACTCCATCCCGCTTACGTGCAGACTCTGGCCGATTACAATCACGTCATCAAACAGAAAAATCGCCTCCTGCAAGACGCGTCCGAGTCCGAGATGAGTTTCGAGCGGACGGCCGAGCTGATAGCCCCCTGGAACGAGCAGTTAATTAAGCTGGGTGCTGAAATTCACCGCAGCCGGACGGACTACATCGGCCGCCTGAGCGGCGCACTTGAACCGCGCCTGTTCGAGAAAGAAGACGTGACCATTCGCTACGTCTCTTCGCTCGAAGGCAAGGGCAATTTGGACGACTATGAAGCGCTGCTCGCCGAACGTTTACAGTTCCGTTTGCAGGCCGAGGTCGCCGCCGGCCACGCCCTCATAGGGCCGCACAGGGATGAGCTGGAGATACACTTCGGCGGGCGCGACATGCGGACTTTCGGAAGCTCGGGCCAGCAGCGTAGCGCGTTGATAATACTTGATTTAGCCCAGGTTTCAGTGTATTATTCATGGCACAATGAGTATCCACTTTTCCTCATAGATGACGTGGACGCGGAGCTTGATAGAAAGCGTATAAATTGCTTGCTGGAATACCTTGAAGGGCGCACTCAGACATTCATCACGACTTCGAAAGAGAGTCTGGTCGAGCAGTTTATTGCGCGGGCAAATATTTATCATGCGAGCGACGGAGTGATTACAATAGGCGAGCGTCAGGAGGCGCTAATTTCTTCCGCCGCGGGCAGTGCCGAAAGCATCTAACGGAGAGTGCAAACAGCGCCTTCGAGCGCCGTTTCAAACAGACAATAATTTAACAGTTGAGATTTCAAAGAGGAGATTGGTTTGGCTTCAGCATCATCAACATTGCCTAAGAAAAAAGGCATGGCTTACGACGCCGGTTCGATCACAGTGCTGGAAGGGCGCGACGCTGTTCGCAAGCGCCCGGCGATGTACATCGGCTCGACCGGCGACATAGGCTTGCATCACTTGGTTTACGAAGTAGTAGATAATTCAATTGACGAGGCGCTCGCGGGCCACTGCGACACGGTCGAGGTGGCGATTCACCTGGACGACTCGATCACGGTCGTAGACAACGGCCGCGGCATCCCCGTCGACTACCACAAGCAGGAGAAGAAGAGCGCCGCCGAAGTCGTCATGACCAAGCTGCACGCGGGCGGAAAGTTCGATTCCAACGCTTACAAAGTCTCGGGCGGCCTGCACGGCGTGGGCGTCTCCTGCGTCAACTTCCTTTCCGAAACGCTCCGCCTGGAAATCTGGAGGGAAGGCAAGACCTACGAGCAGGAGTACGAGCGCGGCATTCCCGTGACGAAACTCGAACAGACAGGCAAGACGCGCAAGCGCGGGACGAAGATTACTTTCAAGCCGGACTCGGAAATCTTCACCGAGACCAAGTTCAGCTTCGACAAGCTGTCTGAGCGGCTGCGCGAAAAAGCCTTCCTGAACAAAGGCATACGCATCAGCATCAAGGACGAGAGGGAAGAGACCGAGCGCTCGCACGAGTTTTATTACAGGGGCGGCATCGCCGAGTTCGTCAAGCACCTGAACAAGAACAAGACAACACTGCACGACAAGCCCATCTATTTCGAGAAGACGGGCGATTCGCTCTCGATTGAGGTGGCGATTCAGTACAACGACGGCTACGACGAGAAGGTCTATTCCTTCGCCAACAATATCAACACGGTTGACGGCGGGACACACCTTTCCGGCTTCCGCTCGGCCTTTACGCGTACAGTCAACGCCTACGCACAGTCCTCCGGCCTAGCCAAGAACTTCAAAAGCTCGCTTTCGGGCGACGACGTGCGCGAGGGTCTGGTCGCCGTGATTTCCGTCAAGCTGCCGCAGCCCCAGTTCGAAGGGCAGACCAAGGGGAAACTCAACTCCGACGTGAAGGGCGCGGTCGAGTCATTCCTGAACGAGCGCCTGACTGAGTTCTTCGAGCAGAACCCGACCGTCGCACGCAAGATCGTCGGCAAATCCGTGGACGCCGCGCGCGCCCGCGAGGCGGCCCGCAAGGCCAGGGAGATCGTCCGCAAGGGCGCAATCGGCTCGACCATGCTGCCGGGCAAGCTGGCCGACTGCCAGGAGCGCGACCCATCTCTGTGCGAGATTTACATTGTAGAAGGAGATTCCGCGGGCGGTTCGGCCAAGCAGGGGCGCGACCGGAAGAATCAGGCCATCCTGCCGTTAAAAGGTAAAATCTTGAACGTCGAGAAGGCCCGGTTCGACAAGATGCTCGGCCACGGCGAGATAAAAACGCTGATTACGGCGCTCGGGACGGGCATCGGGAAGGACGACTTCGACGTGGCGAAGCTCCGTTACCACAAGATCATTCTGATGACGGACGCCGACGTGGATGGCTCGCACATACGCACTCTGCTGCTCACCTTCTTTTACCGGCAGATGCCGGAGCTGGTCGAGAGGGGCCACGTCTTTATCGCCCAGCCCCCGTTGTTCAAAGTGAAACGGGGTAAGCGCGAGGAGTACATCAAGGACGAGCGTTCGATGGTGCGCTACATGATGCGGCAGGCCACGGGCGACATGAAGGTGAAGGCGGCTAATTCGAGTGCGGCCATAGAGGGGCGTGACCTGGCCCGCGCGCTTGAGCAGATGGTGGAATTCAAGCGCTACTGCGAAAAGGCCACGCGCAGGCTGGGAGGCGACAGCCGCCTGCTCAACATTCTGCTCGATGCTTTCGCAGGCCGCGACGGCGTGCTGCGCAACGAGGAGGCTACGCTGCGGAGTGTTTTCCAGGACGGGGACGACATGGCGTCTATCGAAGGCGTCTTGGCGGAGGAAGGCTATAAGACGGACCTTTCGCCCGACGTAGAGCACGGTCTGTGGGAGATTGAAACGACCTCGGATTCGGGCGTCAACGTCTGTATTGACTGGAATATGGCGAGCTACGTAGAGTTTCAGAAGGCCGTCGAGCTTTACAAGGCCCTGGAAGATCGTCTGGCGGCTCCGTTCGTGGTGGGCGAGAACGGGTCTAGCGAAAAAGTCATGACGCGCGAGGATTTGTTGGAGCGCGTGCTGGCGGCGGCCAAGAAGGACCTGACGATCCAGCGCTACAAGGGGCTTGGCGAGATGAACCCGGAGCAGCTCTGGGAGACGACGATGAACCCTGAGAAGCGCACCCTGTTGCAGGTGAAAGTTGACGACGCGGTGGAAACCGACCAGATTTTCACGGTGCTGATGGGCGACGCGGTCGAGCCGCGCCGGCGGTTCATCGAAGACAACGCCCTGGACGTTAAGAACCTGGACGTTTAATTCCGGGCACACGAAAAAGCGTAGAGCGCCGGTTGGGCGAAAACTTATTTGACACTCTACGCTTCGTTGTATAAACTACAGCTCCCTTTTCCTCCTGTGGATCTTACCGCTGCATGCATCTCGCGTATGCAGCGGTATTTTTTGTGCGCCGGATTTTCGGCTCAAAAAGAGTTCACCTGGTCGAACGCCTCTATGTCACGCCCGCCGGTTGATTGTAAGAGCTTAATCAAGCGCGTCACGTCGTCCTCTGGAACCTGAGCGATGAGCAGCGAGTCGCCTCTCTTCAGGTGTTTCTGGTAGAGCCGCGCCAGAATGCTCGGCACCAGCCGCTTCAGCGAGTCGAACGGCTTCCCTTCGATCCCGCTGGGAGTGATGACGGAGAACAGCCGCGAGTCGAAGCCGCTCGCGGTTGCAGAGGCAAGAAGACGGGTGGCCGATTGTGGGCTGTCAAATGCAGACACAATAGTTTTAGCCATGACCCTGCTCCATTCTTGATTCGCACCCCGGATCGAACTCAACGACGGCCGCCCGGGGCGTAAGCAATATAAAACTCTGGATACTCATCCCGCCTTGAAGACCCCGCGAGGGCATTTAAGGCCCGAAGGCTTTCGGCTTCAGCCGCTGGACGAACCCGAGCCGCCGGCTTTGCCCTCGGCCAGCCCCGACGACGTTTGCTCGTCCAGGTCTAGCCGGTCGGCTTTGTTAACGCCGTGCTGGTTGTAGTAGCCGCCGGGCGCGAACTGACCGGACTCGCCAATGTCGAGCGAGCGCCTGTCGTTCGCCGGGTTGACTTCCTCGGCGGCGTTCGGCGTCGCGTCCGGTTTGAGATCGGGGTCCGCGTTGGTCTCTTCCAAAGAAGATTGTCTGGGATTGTCGTCTGCCATTTGTTTCTCCTCGTGCTGAAAAGTTAGTTGATGGTTTTCGCCGATTCGCCGAAGCGGTCGACGCGGAAACGGGAGAGTTTGAGCGGCGCGCCGGGCGAGATGCCCGCCTTGCGCGCGGCGATGTCAACCTGCTGGCGCGCCGTCTCGACGCCCTGTAGGTCCGGCAGGAGCAGCCCGCGCCGCATCCCGCTCTCGTCTTCGACGATGACCCCGTAAACCTTCGGGTCGAGTTCCTCGAACTCGGCCGGCTCCGGGGCCGATAGTACGTCAACCGAGTAACGTAAGTGTGACAACTCGGCCGGCGCGACGGGCGAAAAACGCGGGTCACGCGTGGCCGAGCTGACGGCGTTGGCGATAATCTCCTCGGCCAGAGTTTTCTTCGCGGGCTCTATCGTGCCGATGCAGCCGCGCAAATCGCCCGCGTAAGTTTTGATGGAGACGAAGCAGGCGGCGCGCTCTTCGAGCAAGGGGTCCGACGCCGGAGGATTTTCAATGACACGGCCTTCGCTGATGAAAGTCTCTACGGCACGCCGGGCGAGCGCGGGAATCTCCTCGCCGCCCTCTTGCTCCGTCGCCTGACTCTCCGCTCGGGCCTGACCGTCATCAACCTTATGTTCTTTCAACGGCCCAGTCTCGCGGGTGAGTTGCGCGACGAGGTAGCCCACGCCGAAGGGTGCTTCGTAGTTGAGGACTTCGTAAGCGGGCTCGGCCGAAGCGGTCGCGCCTAAGGCGACGAGCATGGAGCGGTAGCCGCATTCGCCCGCGCGCCTTCTCAAATCCTGGTCAATGTTAATGATTCGCTCCGGCCGGCCCTCGCGTATCGCATCGACCACCTCTTCGTCGAAGACGTGCGCCTGCGGGTAGAAGCCGGCGGGCGCTTCGGGTTTGAGCCTGTGGCTCAAGTCGCCGCTCGCGACGAAGGCGACCGCGCGTCCGGCCTCGTCTGCCGCGCGCCTGATGCACGAGCCGAAGCGGACGTGGTCTTCGTTCGGGAGGAAGCTGTAGCCGAGCGCGACGACGCGCCCTCTCCAGCCGTTGCGTTGCAGGAAGTAGAGCGGGACGGCCGTGCCGTGGTCCAAATCGTAACCGCTTATGCCGGCCACTTCGTAGCCCGCGCCCGCCGCCGCGCGCGAAATCGCGCCGAGCACCTCTTCGTCGAGCGGCGCTTCGACGCGCGCCCCGGGCGCTCGGAAGTTCGCGAAGTCGCCGTACAGCCGCGCGTCCTGGTAGGCGACGAAGGCGCGCGCGTCGAGCGGCGCGTGCGGCGAGACGAGGACGACCGTCTCCGCGCCGCTCTCTATCAGCCGCTCCGTGAACTCGCGCATCGCGTCTATCGAGCCGCGCACTTCGGCGACCGCCTCACGCCCGACTTCCGGGACCATGATCGGCGGGTGCGGCGCGATGCCTGCGAAAACCAGTGAGCCTCCCGTGCCCATCTCTTATCAACCCGACGAAGACCTGCCGTTAAGACCGCGGAAC
The DNA here is from genome assembly GCA_035563515.1 of Pyrinomonadaceae bacterium. GTDB lineage: Bacteria > Acidobacteriota > Blastocatellia > Pyrinomonadales > Pyrinomonadaceae > QHXM01. The sequence goes on along the minus strand of DATMVE010000014.1, from coordinate 90,667 downwards.
AGGGGGGAACGCGCGAGGGCCACAGACCCGTAAAGGGTCACGGCCGCTCTCAAGCACTATCCTGGAGGGAACGGCTGCGATTTTATCACACCATGCGGGCGCGGCGGCAAGGGCGGAATTGCGCCGCCGCGCGGAAGACCTTTATGATGTGCCCGACGCGGCGCGAATCAAGAGTCGCGCCGGCGGGTTTTAGAAGGAAGGGTGCGAAGCTTGATGACGGTCGAGAGGTTCGACATGCTGATTGTGGGGGCGGGGCCGGCCGGCTCGTTCGCGGCCGAAAAACTGGCCCACGGCGGCGCGCGCGTCGCGCTCTTCGACGGCCGCCCCGAAAATTCTCCGAAGGCGTGCGGCGGCGGCGTCACCTCTAAGGCGCTCAAAGCCTGGCCGCATCTGCTGGGGGCCGTGGGGAGAACCATCGGCGGGTTGGAGCTGTATTCGCCCGCGGGCAAGCGCCTGCACTTGAAGCTCGAAGAGCCTTTCGCCATCTACTCGCGCACGGCCTTCGACTCGTACCTGCGCGACCGAGCGGGCGAAGCCGGCGCGCACGTCTTCTCCGAGCGCGTCACCTTTCGTCAGCGCACCGATGACGCTGACGACTGGGTGTTACGCGGCCGCGACGGCGCGGCGTGGGCCGCCCCTTTTCTGGTCGCGGCCGACGGCGCGAACAGCCCCGTGGCGAAAAAGCTGGCGGGCGCGCTCCCGCCCTCCGAGATGGAGGTCGCTTTCGGCTACCGCGCCCCGCTGCCCGAAGGACAGACGGCCCCGACCGTTGTCGCATTTCTTCCCGGCTGGGCCGGCTACGCCTGGGCCTTCCCGCGCGTGGACCACATCTCCTTTGGCATCGCCACCACGCAGGAGGCTTTCGACCACCAGGCGCTCGACGACCTTCTATGGAAGTTCATGGTCGGCTATTACCGCCGGCGCGAAGACAGTCACGCGCGCCTCTGGCACACACGCGCCCGCGACGGAGAGGCGTGCGAGCTAATCAGAAGAGAGCTCGAAGGGACGGCCGAGCGTTACGCCGCGCGGATTCCGGGTCTCGCCGCGAAGACTTGGGACACGCGGCGCGCGGCGGGCTTAGGCTGGGCGCTGCTGGGCGACGCGGCGGGCTTCGCAGACCCCGTCACGGGCGAGGGGATTTACTACGCGCTGCGCTCGGCGGAGCTTTTCGCGGAGAGCTATCTGGAAGGCAGGCCGCTCGATTACGAGAGAAGGTGGCGCGAGGATTTCGGGGGGGAGCTGAGACGTGCGGCGGAGATGCGCCGCCGCTTCTACGGCAACTTCTGGGGCGCGCCTTTTACGGAGAGGATGATCGAGCTGGGGCGCGCGCACCGCGGAATTCGCCGCGTCCTGCGCGAGCTGGTCGCGGGCGGCCAGGGCTACGTCAACCTCAAACGCAAACTCGCGCGCAGCGCCATCTGGCCGCTGTAAAGCGATGCGGAATGACGAGTGATGAGTGATGAATTAAAGACTATTGCTTTCTAATTCATCGTTCATCGTTCCGCCTTCGTCATTGCTTTGCGTGCAGGCGCTCGGCGACCAGCGCGACGCCGATGCCGATGGCGAGCGCGCCTATGAATTGGAGGATGCCCGTCACGCCGAGGGCGCGCAGGCCGAGCGTGCCGATAATCAGTCCGGCTATCAGGCCGATGTAGTACGGCGCGTCTTTTGGGTCCATCATGGCAGTTACTCCCGCTTGACAGTCCGGCTATTTCAGATTGAACAGCATCTGTTCGCGCACCGGCTCAAGCATTATTACTTTAACCAATCCGTCGGCGAGAAGGAAGGCGAGCCCGACGGCGAAGCGCCGCCAGCGCAGGCCCCAGTCCCCGCTCATCCCCGTCATCCGCCTCAGCGAGAACGAAATGATCTCGAAGGCTATGAAGAGGTAGCCCAGCCCCCGCAGCCAGGACCAGACGTGCCAGCCCAACGCGAGCGAGAGCGCCTGGTTGCTGCTCTGCGCCATCAACTGCGCGTTGTAAAAGTTCATCAGGTCTACCTCGTAGAAGCCCTGATAGAAGATGATGCTGCCCAACGAGGTGTAGCTGAAAAGGACCGCCCCGCCGAGCAGGCCCAGGTGCGCGGGGACCCACGCCGACAGCCTGTACTCAGGGTCCACGCCGGTCTGTATCCACCCGATCTGTTTGTGCCAATAATCTTCGGCACCGGGCAGGAGCGGCGCGACCCTCTGCGGGTCCGCGTAGGAGAGCGCGATGACGAGGGCGCAGTGCGCGACGTAGGCCGCGGCCATCACGCACACCCCTTTGCGCCAGTCGTCGCGCCGCGCGCAGGACAGGCAGAGCATCATCAGGAGCAGCGCGGAGATCAACTGGTGTCCGGGCGCGCGCGTCGCGTAAGAGACGAGGAACGGGACGGTGCCCGCGACGATTGACGCGGGCACCCAGCGCCACCCCTCGCAGAAGGATTGGGCCAGGCCGGCGAAGTCGTGGGTCGCGCGCCGCGCGGACTCGGGCAGCCTGAGCGGCCATATCCAGTACGGCGCACTTTCCTTCTTCGCCGGGCGCGACGGCCCCCGGACGTGTTCGACGTTTAAGACTTCCAAGACCCTTCTCGACCTACCTGCGCGGAATCGGGATGATGAATATCCCGGTCGTGCTGTAGAGAATGAGATTGCCGAGGCCGAAGATGAGGATGAAGATGACCCACCCCCACGCGCCGCTGCTGCTGCTGCTCTCCTGCGCCTGCGGCTGCGGCTGCCAGTTCGAAGGCTGCTGCCAGTTCGGCGCTTGCTGCCCCGGCGGCGTCGGGTAACCGCCCGGCGGCGGGTAGCCCGTGGGCGGCTGCTGGTAACCTCCCGGCTGATAGCCTCCCTGCTGGTAGCCGCCGCCCCACTGGCCTTGCGGCGGCGGTTGCTGGTAGCCCCCCTGCGGCGGTTGCTGGTAGCCGCCCTGCCGCGGCGGCGGCGGCTGTTGGGAGCCCTGCTGCGGCGGGCGGTCCCATTGTTGGAACGGCCGCGGCGGCTCCTGGTAGGGCGGTGGCTCCTGGTACGGTGACGGCTCCTGGTAGTCGGGCGGCTTTTGCGAACGGTCGTTGGGATTGTCGCTCATGGTAATTCTCCTTCAGGAGTTGTTCCCGCCGCGGGCGAGAGGACTCGGTGCGCGGCGGCCGGCTAGCGTTCGAGGCGTTCGAGCACTTGTTCTATCTTCGCGGTCAGGTCAAGGGTCCGGCGCTTGATCGACCACTGCCGGGCCTTCTGCAAGAGCGGAATCGCGTCGCGCGACCCCGCTAGCTCCAGGAATTTCAGCGCGCGCGCCTTCTGGTCATCGCTCCCGCCGACGAGACTGCGCTCGGCGCGCGCGAGGTATAACTTGGGGTCGGCGGCGACGAGTGCCGCCGGCGTGCGCTGCGGAGGCGGGTCGGGGCGCGTCATCCAGTCGTCATAGAGGAGCAAGCGCTCCTCGGGCGTGAGCTTGCTGAACGCCTCCACGTCAATCTTACCACTGTCGGCCGCCCCGTCGGCCAGTGTTTTCATCGCGGCCGGCAAAACGCCGTATTTCTCCGCGATGAACTTCTCGAAGAAGGGGCGCTGCCAGGCCATCACGGCGGCCAGCACGACGCTCCCGGCGAACATCGCGCCGAACAGCAAGAGTTGCCCCTTGAGCGTTCTCAACTCCTCTTTGTTCATTCGTATGACGCCGCGACGGCGAACTTTTGTTGAACGACGCGCCGCGCCAGGACGCGCAGCGCGATGACGAGCGCGGCGAGCGCCGCGAAGTAGCCCGCGAAGCCCGCGGGCGAGCGCACGGCGAAGTAGTGCACGACGGCGAGCGACATGGCCGTGGCGCTGACCGCGCCGCTGAACAATGCGACGCCGCCCGTGATCGCGCCGCGCGAGGCCGGGGCGCTGAAAGGGAACCTGCGCATGATGCCCATCTGGGCGGCGTGGCCCGCGCCGACGACGACGAGCCAGCCCGCGGCCGTGTGCGCGAGCGCGTGCAAGGGGTCGCGCCAGACGAGCGCGAAGACGACGAAGAGCGCGACCAGGAGCGGGAGCAGGATTCTGTAGGTCACGGCCTTGCGCAGTCCCTCCGTGAAGGCGAAGCGGTCCTCGACGGGCGCGGACCAGAGCAGCCACGAGGCGGCGTGGTCGCGGCTGAAGTTCAGGTTGTGAATGATGGCGGGCAGCGGGTAGGCCAGCAGGTAGAGCGCCGCGAGGGGCAGCACTATGTTCGCGGGGTCGCGTCCGACGAACGGGTCGCCCAACTGATTCGTGAACAGCCCCAGCAGCACGAGCGCCAGCGTCACGCCGAGCGAAGGCCAGCTTCGCATCCTTAAATCCTGGTCGCGCCTGAGCATGGTCGAGCAGAGCCAGAAGGCCGCGCGCTCCTGCCGCGAGCGCGTCAGCAGGCCCGCGAGTGTGCCGCCGAGTTTGCCCGGCTCGCGAAGCCGCGGCAGCGCGGCCCTCTGCCACGCGGTCCCGCCCGGCTGCATGCGGCCGTACAGCGCCGAGATGCGCCGCATCACCAGCGCCCACGCGGCCACGTTGAAGAGGACGCCCGCGCCCAGAATCCACCACTTCGTCGCGCCCGCCGTGCTGTCGACAAAATGGGCCAGCCACGCCGGCGGCAGGTACTCAAGCCAGCCCGGCGTATTATAGGCCGCCATCTCCAGGCGGTCCTGCCCGTCGCGCAAGACCATCTGGCCGCCGTAGAAGGCGATCATAATCAGAATCGTCTGCGTCCACGCCAGGACTTCGCGCGCCGCGTCCGACGGCCGCCCGCTCATCAGCGTCGTGTAGAGCAGGAGCAGCACGCCCACCACGGCGAGGTTGCCGACGAGCGCCGCCGCGACGTACGCGGGCAGGTACGCCCACGTCGCGTCGCGCAAACCCAGACCGACTATCGCCGGGAAGAGGTTGAGCGCGGCCGTCATCAGGAGCACGTACCCGAGCAGGTTCGTCAAACGCGCCGCCGAGTAGGTCCGCAGCGGGACGGGCTGGTGGCCGACGACGTTCAGGTCGTCCGCGTCGAGCACGACCTCGTTGAACTCGACGATGAGCGAAGTCCCCATGACCAGCATCGAGACGCCCAGGTGCACGAGCGCGAAGAAGAAGGCGCTGACGCGGCCGAAGAGGACGGCCGACGAGATGAAGCCCAGGAGCAGGTACTGGCCGACGACCCAGAAGAGCGGCGTGATTAAGTCCTTCGGCTTACTCGCCGTCGCGCGCCCGTACTGCTGGCTCCGAAAGTCCATCAGCACGTACGCGCGCAGGAGCGCGCGGAACGGCCGCGGCCGCACGCCCAGACGCCGCAGCAAGCGGTCGGTCAGGCTCGTGTCGGGCTCGCCAATTCTCGCGCTCATCACTTATCGCTTTTCGCGGCCTGCTCGCCCGTGAAGGAGCCGAGGAAAGCTCCGACCAGTTCCTGCTGGTCTTCCGACGCGGTGAGCGAGCGGAAGAGCGTTTCGAGCGTGCCGCGCTTGGAGGACGAAAGCAGTTCCGAGGTCATGCCGTCGGCGACGACGCGGCCGCGGTCGAGGATGATGACGCGCTCGCACAGGCGCTCGACCACGTCGAGGATGTGCGAGCAGTAGAGGACGGTCTTGCCGCGGTCCGCGAGGCCGCGCACGATGTCTTTAATCATCCACGCGGCGTTGGCGTCGAGGCCCGAGAGCGGCTCGTCGAAGAGGACGATTTCCGGGTCGTGGAGGAGCGCGGCCGAGATGACCACCTTCTGCCTCATGCCCTTGCTCAGGGTGTCCAGGCGGCGGTCGGCCGCGTCCACGATCTGGAACAGTTCGAGCATCCGGGCCGCGCGCTCGGCGACCTCGGCGGGCTCCATCTCGTGCAGCGCGCCGACGAGCGCCAGGTACTCGTTCGCGCTCAGTGAAGAATAGACTGTGCCAGTTTCGGGGACGTAGCCTATGCGGCGTTTGACTTCGAGCGGCTGGCCGACCACGTCGAAGCCGGCCACGGACGCCGCGCCCGAGGTGGGCCGGAGCGTGCCGGTCAGTATCTTGACGGTCGTGGATTTGCCGGCCCCGTTCGGGCCGAGGTAGCCGCAGACCTGGCCGGCCGGCACGCTGAAGCTCACGTCGCTCAGCGCCTCGGTCGCGCCGTAAGTCTTGGTCAGTCGCTGGACGTTAATCATCTTCGAGTGCCGGAGGCCCCGGCGAAGAGCGCGGCCCTGGTCGCGCTCTTTTACTTAGGGGGCTCAGTGAGGATAACGTCGGGGTTCTCTCGTTGGACTTTATCGGCCCGCGCGTTGGCCTCGTCGTGCTGTTTGACCAGGGCGTTGAGGCGCGCGTCAACTTCCCGCGCTTTGGCGACGAGTGCGTTCAGGGTGGTGAGCGACGGGTCGAGCGGCGTCAGGGCCAATTCTTTGCCGACCTCTTTGCTCTCGGCCAGCTTCCTGAACGCCTCCGCCTTGTGCGTGATGTACTCTCTGAATTTGTCGTTGATGTCGAGCTTGCTGGCCGCGTCCAGCTTGCTGACGACCCGGTCGCGGAACGTCGCGGCGCTCTTGCCGAAGAGGTCCGCGCTCTCCTGCGCCGTGGCCCTGATCTGCTCCCGGTTGGCTGGGAAACCGCCCAGGGCATCCGGGCTCATGTACGAGGTGAACTTGGTGTAAGCCTCCTGCGACATTTGGTTGGCGGCGGCGATGCCCTCCTTGGCCTCTTCGAGCATTTTGTTGGCCTCGGACGTGTCGTTGCCGAGCTTGAATTTGCACCCGGCGACGAGGGCGAGCGAGAGCAGAACGCAGAACGTTCCGTACCTGAATCGGGGCGACATCTTCAGTCCTCCTGTACGCGGGAAAGTGCCCGGCGTCTCGCGGCGCGAGCGCCGGGCCGGGCGAAAGTCGTCAGCTTGTAACATCATTCTGGGGAATAAGCAACATCTCCCGCGCCTTGCCGAGCGCGCTGGCGTTCTCCAGCACCAGCTCCAGGCTGGCGATGATTTCCGCGCGCGGGTGCGAGCGCGATTCCGAGAGAATCTTGAGGAGGCGGGGCATCTCGCGCATCCCCTGGACGACGTAGAGCGCGATCTTTTCCGCGTCGAGACGCTCGCGCCCCTCCGTCACCAAAACTTCCACGAGCCTGCGCCGCACGTCCTCGAACATGTCGAATTCCAAACTATTGTCTTCAGTCATCTGCTTCACCCTGCTTCCTTGCTGGGCCCTTTCGGTCAACTGTCAAGCGTGGGAGCTTATAAGACGAGGCGGGCGAGGTCTGATTGCGCAGTTTACCACAGTACCGAGTGCTGAGTACTGAGTACCGAGTTAAAAGCCTGCTTTCTTTTACTCAGTCCTCAGCACCCATCACTCATCACTTTCTTTCGTGTACGGCGCGAGCCGCCGCTTGAGTTCTTCCGGGAGGGGGACGGTGTCGAAGGTGTCGCGGCGGACGGCGACGAGGACGAAGTGTGCTTCGGCGACGAGCGGCGCTTCGCCCTTGCGGCGGACTTCGAAGTCCAGGCGGAGGGATTTCGTGCCGACGCGGCCGACGAAGACGGCGACTTCCAGGAGGTCGTCCAACTGCGCCGCGCGGCGGAAGTCGCATTCGAGGTGCGCGCGCGGGAGCCACACGTCCAGCTCGTCGAAGATGACGCCGTAGGGGAGGCCGACGGCGCGGAACAACTCCGTCTCCGCGAACTCGAAGAAGCGTATGTAAGCGCCGTAGAAAATGATGCGCGCCGCGTCAACGTCGCCCCAGCGCACGCGCTCCTCGATGGTGAATTTGGAAAACTCGCCGATAAAGTTGCCCCTCCCCGCTCGCCCTTCCCGCTTCGGCCCGTCAGTCGAACCAGACCGTGTCCGACAGCCACTTGCCGTCCGTCTGGACGAGCGTCGTCAGCGTCCGCCCGTTCTTCATCTTGACCTTCATGGTCTTCTTGCCTTCGTACTCGCCCGGCTCGGCCGAGGCCCAGAGGTCGTCCATCGTGTAGCGCCCGGCCTCGCCCTTGGCCTTGTCGACGCGCTCCCTGGTGATGCGGTCGCGCAGCCGCTCGGTGAAACAGTTTCTGAGCTTGTCGGCGTCGCCCGCCTTGACCAGCTCGAACTGGTAGGCGATGGAGCCCTTCGGGTCCGCGAGCGTCGGGTCGCCGGCCGAGACGCCGCCCGTCGTGCCGCCGCCGCCGGTGCCGTTGCTGCTGTTGCCCGCGTCCTTCGAGCCGCAGGCGGCGAGCGTCAGTGAAAGTGCCAGGACCAAGAGTAGGTGACGGGTCATCTTCATACAGTTCTCCTTCAACAGTTGGGGTTCCGGGATGATCTTCCGCTGCCTTGAATGATGTAGCTTGCGCGAGGGCCGGCCGAATGTATCAGGCTTCTTCTAAGGATGCAATTCGTCCAGAAAACTTTTGAGCGCGAGGTTGAACTCGGCGGGGCGCTCGACGTTCGAGAGGTGCGAAGCACCCTCTATGACCTGCATTCGCGAGCCGCGTATCTCGCGGCGCATCGTCTCCGCCTCCTTCGGCGGCGTCAGTTGGTCTTCGCCCCCGACGAGGATCAGCGCCGGGACGATCACGTCTTCCAGGAAAGAAGTCTGGTCGTGACGGAGCGCCATCCCGCGCAGGGCCTGGGCCGCGCCGCGCGCTTCGGTCTTGAGCATCATCTCGCGCACGCGCGCCACGACTTCCGGCTTCCCGGCCAACGTCTCGGGCGTCAGCACCTTTTTGAGGAAGTCGTCGGCGATAGCCGCGGTGCCTTCCTTGAGAATCTTCCGGGCCTGCTCCTCGCGCGTGCGGCGGGCTTCGTCTGTGTCCGCGCCGGGCCGCGTGTCCGCGAGGACGAGGGCGCGCGCGCGCAGGCGGTGGCGGCGGTAGAAGGCCAGCGTGACGTAGCCGCCCATCGAGAGGCCGCCGACGACAGCGCGCTCGACGCCCAGCTTGTCCATGAGCGCGGCGACGTCGTGGGCCATTTCCTCCATCGTCGCCGGCCCGTCCCCGCCCGCAGTCTCGCCCATCCCGCGCAGGTCCGGCGTGATGACGCGGTAATCATTTGCGAGCGCACGCTGCTGCTCGGCCCACATCGAGCGGTTGAAGGGGAAGCCGTGCAGAAGGATGACCACGGGTCCGCGCCCCGCGTCGTCGTAAGCCATCTCAATGTCGCGCACGCGCACCGTGGGCATCCTGGCACCTCTCATTTCACGCGGCTCGTCCGTCGCCTTAAAAAGTCCATCAGGACGAACTGCGACAAGTTGTTCGGGTTGGCGAAGTAAGCCTTGCCGTTGGTCATCGCCGTCATCTCTTTGACGAAGTCTACGAGGTAATAGTCGCTCGCCAGCATGAAAGTGTTAATCATGACGCCGGCCTTGCGGCACGCCTGAACCTCCTTGAACGTCTCGGCCATGACGAACGGGTCCAGGCCCATCGGGTTCTTGTAGAGCACGCGGCCCGCGGAATCGTTGTGCGACGCGCCGTAACTCCTTCGCCCGAGCGGGGCGGCGCTCGCGTTGTCCAGGAAGCAGGCGGTGGGCTTCCCGTCCGTGACCATCACGATCTGCTTCATCTCCTTGCGCTGCGCCTGGAGCAGCCGGCGCGCGAGCCTGAGCCCCTCGGCCGTGTTCGTGTGGTACGGGCCGACCTGCGTGGTGGCGAGCTTAGCCATCGGCAGCTCCTCGGCCGAGTCGTGAAAGAGCACGATCTTGAGCGAGTCGCCGGGGTACTGCGTGCGAATCAGGTGCGCCAGCGCGAGGGCGACCTTCTTGGCCGGCGTGAAGCGGTCCTCGCCGTAGAGAATCATGGAGTGCGAGCAGTCGAGCATGACGACGGTCGCGCACGACGACTGGTAATCGCACTGGTGGACGTGCAGGTCCTTGTATTCGAGGTTGAGCGGGACTTGCAGCCCCTCGCGCTGGATGGCCGAGAGCAGCGTCGTGTTCACGTCGAGGTTGATCGTGTCGCCGAACTCGTAAGGCTTGCTGGCCTGCGCGGCTTCGACGCCCGTCGAAAGGTACTGCGTGTCGTGGCGGCCGACGGAGGATTTGCCCAGGCTCCCCAGGATGTTCCGCAGAGACTTGTAGCCCAGGAAGTCCAGGCCCTTCTCAGTCACCTCGAAGTGAACGTTGCGCGGCAGGGGCTCGGACACTTCGCCGCGCCCGCCCCCGCGCTGCTGCCCCCTCTGGCTCTCGCGCGGCTGCTCCTCGCGCAGTTTCAGGTAGCCCTCTTCGACCAGCCGCTCGATCAACTGGTTGAGCATCTCTTCGAGGAGCGACCCCTTGAACTGGCCCTCGTTGTCGGCCAGCATCTCCTGAATCTGCCGCTCGTCAATCATCCCCTGATCCATCAGCGCCTGGAGCAGAGCCTGGCGCAAGGCGTCGAGCGACGTGTCCTGCGACCGCCGCTGCCGCGTCCAGTAGTAATCGTCGTCGTACCCCGATTGCAGCACGGAGTCCGACAGCGCGTCCATCAGGTCGCCGAGGTTGATGGAGGAAACGTCCAGCCCCTTGAATTTTGAATACCGTGTGAACTTCATAAGCGAGTGACAACTTCGTAAGTCGTAAATCGGGAATCGTAAATGGAGGGAGAGCACTTTCCATTTACGGTTCACTAGCTTTTTCAGCCGAGAACCTTCTCCACGTCCAGGAACCTGAGATTGACCGGCTGCTCGCGGGCCATGATGAAGACGCGGACCTGGAGCGTGGAGTCGTCTTCGTTAACCTCCGCCACTCGGCCTGTGAAAGAGGCGAAGGGGCCGCTCCTGATGCGCACCAACTCGTCCACGATGAAGAGCAGGTTTCGCCGCGAGGCGGAACGGTCGGCGCTCACGCTCTCGACCAGTGTGACGAGGTTGCGCACCTCTTTGGCTTCAGCTTTCGGGTCCGCGAGCAGTCGCCGCAGAAGCTCGTGCAGCAGACTGTCTTCCTCTATCAGCAGCTTGATGAAGAGGTCCGTCGCCTCGATCCTGCGCCGCACGTTCGAGCGCACCAGGTCGAGCGTGCGCTTGAAGAGGTCAATCGTTTCCGCCGCCATCCGCACGCCCTCCCCCGTGAACTTGGGCGCATTCCTCACGCGCTCCTCGATCAATTCCGCCAGCATCGCCGGCGCGTCCGCATTGTCCGAGAGCGTGCTGAGCATCGAGCTGAAGAGTTCCATCCTCACTTGCGCGAGCGCGTAAAGAACGTGCTCGACGCCGACGTAGTTCTGCCCGCGCCCTCTGGCCTCCTCAATCGCCCGATCGAAAACCTCCCACCCGCTCTCGGCGAACCTGGCCCTGTAGATTTCCAGTTGGGACATTAGTCGCTACCTCCTTCCGCTTCCCGAATATTACTTCCCGCTTGACCACGCATCAAGAATACTCTGCTGCGAGGCGGTCATCTGGGGCAGGCGGCGCAGCTCCCAGGAGGTCTGCTCGACCTGCCTGACCTGGATGTTGAGCGTTAAGGGTTGATCGCCCCTGAGGATTTGGAGCGGCACGGTCTGGCCCACTCTGTCGGCGTAAGTCTTACGGAATTCGGCGGCCCAGCCGGCGTCTGTGATTTTGATGTCGCCTATCCCGACGAGAATGTCGCCCGCGCGGACGCCCGCCGCTTCGGCCGCGCCGCCGGGGATGACGGCGTTAATCCTCTTGCCGTCCTCGGCCGTGCTGACCCCGAGCCGGATGATCTTCTCCTTCTTCTCCCCCAGGCTCAGTCCGGCGTAACCCAAGACATCTTCGTACGGCAGCGGCTCGGTCCCGCTCACGTACTTTTCGAAGAAAGGCTGGTAGTCCTTCTTCGTTATCTGCTTTATCGTCGCCTTCAAATCATTGGTCGTGAAGCCGCGCCCCTTCTTGTAGTGGTTCGCGTAGAGTGAGCGCATCACGTCGTCGAGCGTGGCCGCGCCCCGCGTGTCGTGGCGGATGGAGAGGTCCAGCAGGAGGCCGAGCGCGTCGCCGCGCGAGTAGTAGTCGACGGCGAAGGGACGCCCCCCGCCGGCGATTCCGCCGAGCCAGGTCTCGACGCTCGCCTCCTCGACGGAGATGTATTTGGCCGCTTCGACCCCCTGGACGAAGCCGAGCAGACCGGCGCGCCGCTGAAGGTAGAAGTCCTGGTTAATTAATCCTGCGCGCAGCATCCCGCGGTCCGTGTAGTAGTCCGTCACGCCTTCGGAGACCCAGAGGAGCGGCGTGTAGTTGCGTTCAAAGTAACGGTAGGGCCACATCTCGGCCGGGCGCAGGCGCTTGACGTTGAAGGCGTGGAAGAACTCGTGCGAGGTGAGGCCCGAGAGGCCGCCCAGGTTCGCGGCCGCAGCGTTCTCCTTCCGCAGAATGCCGAGGTAGGAGTTGAGGTGTTCCAAGCCCCCGATGTCGCGGTCGGCGAAGACGTTGATCGTCAGGTAGTGCTTGTAAGGAATCTCGCCGAACATCGTCGTGTGCGCGTCGATGACTTTCAGGTCGTCCGCGGCCCGCTTCTGTAAATCGGCCGCGGCCATGACCCCTTTGGGCGCGACGGCCCAGCGGTGCTCGACGCCGCGCAGAGGGAGCGTCACCAAGTCGAACTCGCCCGCGAGCGTGGGGCAGTCCACGAGGACGTCGTAGTTCTCGGCCGAGAAGGTCATGGGGTCGCCGGTCGGCGTCAGGCCCGTGGCGACCGCCCAGCCCGCCGGCAGTCTGTAGGTGACGGTCGCGGGCGTGTCGAGCGTGTGGTTCCTGACGTAGAAGAAAAAGTTTATGCCGTTGAGGATGGCGTAGGTCGGCGTGACGAGCGACTGGTTGAGGTCCAGTTGTTTTGCCGCGTAGTCGAACTCTATCTTGACGGAGGAGGTGCCGCGCGTGTCGAGCGTCCAGATGCTGTCGTGAACCTTCGCGTGCGGGAGACGGCGGCCCTGCTGGTCTGTGAAGACGAGCCGCGAGATGTTGCGCGCGAAGTCGGCGGTCACGTAGTAGCCCGGGTCCCAGTTGGGCACCCCGACTTCGAGGCGCGGCTCGTTCACGCCGCTGATGGTCGTCACGACGTGCACCGTCTGCGCGTTCGCGTCCGCGACCGTGACGACGTTTTCCACGCGCGTCGCCGCGGCGACGGCGATTGAGACGCAGAGCGACAGTAAAACTAAGGCGGCCGCGCGCCGGGCGAGAGCGATGACGCTTCCCATGTTTGTCCTCTCGGGAGTCTTCGGTGCGGACACGGGCCGCGCGTCCGTTAGCTGTAGCGGCCCGTCTCCGTCAGGTCGTCGTAAATCATCCCGCGGCGGTCCTTCTTCGCCTTGGTCGCGGCCGTGTAGCCGCCCTCTTCGTTGCGGCTGATCTTGTTCTGCGCGTAGAGACCTTCGAGCGCGAACTCGCAGGCGGAGACGACGTGCGCGTCGTCCGAGCGTTTGAAGTCGAAGGGGACGAGCGCCGTCTCGATCAAGTCGGGCACGACTTGCAGGAGGTTCATGCACTCGGCGGCCGAGGCCGTGTCCGCGAGGCGCAGGTTGTTGCCCGCGTCGAACCAGCGGACGGCGTCCGTGAAGTCAATGCCGACGAAGTAGCCCTCGAAGATTTCGCCCGCCGCGCGCTTAATCAAGTCCCTGGCGATCTTGTTCGCGCCGATCTGCTCGCCCTCGTACTCCAGCTCCATCTTGCCCGTGATAGACGGCACGGCCGCGTAGATGTCCGAGATGCGTGGCACAATTTCTTCTTCCTCGGTCAGCAGGGCGCGGCGCTCGGCGTTCGAGATGACGGACTCCGTGACGGTGATGGGCAGGCGCTGCGAGACGCCCGAGCGCTTGTCGATGCGCTGGTCGTCGCGCGCCTCGAACGCTATCTGCTCGACGATGTCGCGTATGAAGTCGGGCACGTCGAGCATGTGGCCTTCGAGCCCCTCGCGCTCGGCCCAGGCTTCCTGTCTCGTAATCTCCACCCCCAACTGCAAGTCCGCCGGGTAGTGCGTACTAATCTCCGCGCCGATGCGGTCCTTCAAGGGCGTGATGATTTTGCCGCGCGCCGTGTAGTCCTCCGGGTTGGCCGAGAAGACGAGCATCACGTCCAGGGGCAGGCGCACGGGGTAGCCCTTAATCTGCACGTCGCCCTCCTGCATGATGTTGAAGAGGCCGACCTGAATCTTGCCTGCCAAATCCGGCAGCTCGTTGATGGCGAAGATGCCGCGGTTGGCGCGCGGCAAAAGGCCGTAGTGAATCGTCAACTCGTCGGACAAAAGGTGCCCGCCCTTCGCGGCCTTGATGGGGTCCACGTCGCCTATGATGTCCGCGATGGTCACGTCCGGCGTGGCGAGCTTTTCGACGAAGCGCGCGTCGCGCTCGACCCAGACGACGGGCGTGGAGTCGCCGTGAAGCTCGACCATCTGGCGGCCGTAAGCAGAGATGGGCTGGAACGGGTCGTCGTTGATTTCCGAGCCGCCGATGGCGGGGATGCGCTCGTCCAGAAGGTCTGTGAGTTGACGAATGATGCGGCTCTTGGCCTGGCCGCGCAGGCCGAGCAGTATCAGGTTGTGGCGCGCGAGCACGGCGTTCGTGATCTGCGGGACGACCGTCTCGTCGTAGCCGAGGATGCCCGGAAAGAGTCTTTCGCCCGCGCGGAGTTTGCGCACGAGGTTCGCGCGCATTTCGTCCTTGACCGAGCGGACGCGGTAGCCGCTCTCTTTGAGTTCGCCCAGATTTTTAGGTAGTGCCATTGGATGAATTCCCGTCCTTGTCTGCCTGCGTTCGAGTCTGTGATTTGATGATGCCGGAGAGCGCCTCGGCCAGCGTCCGCCGCGTCTTCATCCCCGTGAAATCGACGCCGAGGGTGACGAGCGTGTGCGCCGCGTGCGCCGTCACGCCCGTGACGATGGCCTCGGCCCCCACGAGCTTGAGCGCCGCCACGAGGTTGCCCAGGTTGGCGACCGCGTGCGAGTCGGCGATGCGCGCGCCCGTGATGTCTATGATGCAGGAGTGCGCGCCGGTGCGCGCCACCTCGCCGAGCGCGGCCTGGGTCGCGCGCTGCATCCTGCGCGTGTCGAGCGTGCCGACGATCGGCAGCACCAGCACGCCGCGCCAAACCGGCACAATCGGCGTCGAGATTTCTTCGATCTCCTGCTCGCGCTCGTGGTAGAGCCGCCTCAATTCCTCCTCGGCCTGCCTGCGCTCCATGAACTGGCCTATCTGGCTGCCGACGCCGTACATCATGTGCAGCACGTCTTCGTCCACGTCGCGCGGCTCGCGGCTGAAGAACTCCATCACGCCGAGCGTCTCGTCGCGCAGGATGACGGGGAAGGCGAACGCGCCGTGCAGGCCCTCACGCTCGGCGAAGGGCGCGCGCAGAAAATCGCTGCCCGCCATGTCCGTGACCCGCGCGGGCTCGCCCTTCTCCCAGACGTGTCCCGGCAGCCCCGCGCCCTTCTCGAATGACTGGCTGCGGCTGATCTCTTCGAACCCGGCGACGGCGAGGCCGGGGACGTGCCAGACTTCGACGCAGTGCAGCAGCCCTGCCTCGCGGTCCACGCGCCAGAGCGCGCCGACCTCCCAGCCGAGGCTCTCGCAGACCGCGCGCAGGACGTTCGGCGCGGCTTCGCGCAGGCTGTCCGATTCGGAGAGCGCGCGCGTCACGGCGTACTGCGTCTGTAGTCGAACCTCCGCGCGTTTGCGGGCGTCGTCGTCGTTCATCAATTCGTGTCCTCGGCAATATAGCAACCGTCGCCGCGACGGGCCACCAGGTTTTCGGCCGCGAGCTTTTCCAGGTGCGCCGCGACGGCGCGCTCGGCCATCGCGTGCGCCTTCGGGTGAACGTCCGTGTAGACGCGCGCGACGATCTCTTTCGGCGTCGCGCAGCCTTCGCGCACGGCGTCGAGAATCTTTGCTTCGCGTTCGAGGCGGTGCGCGACGTACTCTTCGATCTTGGCGCGGGGGCCGCCGATGGCCGGGCCGTGCGCGCCGAAGAGGACCGTCAAGTTCGGGAGAGACCGCAGGCGTTCGAGTGAGCGCAGATAGTCTTGCATGTTGCCTTCGGGCGGGTCAATCAGAACCGAGCCGAGGCCCACTATGTTGTCGCCGGTGAGGAGCGCGCCCGTGCGCTCCTCGTAAAAACAGAGGTGGCCGCGCGCGTGGCCCGGCGTGTGCAGCGCGCGCAGGAGCAGGCGCGGCTCGCCCGCGAGTTCGATCACCTCTTCGTCTTCAATCAGGCGGTCGACGCGGACGGTGCCGGCGAGCGCCTCGGCCGTCAAACGGTGCGCGGCGACGGTCGCGCGCCCGCCCAAGTGCTCGGCCAGGGCGGCGACGCCGCCGACGTGGTCCGGGTGCAGGTGCGTCAGGATGATTTCACGAAACGCTCTCCCTTCGGCGAGCAACTCGTCCACGCAAGCGGCGAGCGCGCGTTGCTCCTCTTCGTAAGGCGAGGCGGGGTCGATGACGACGAACTCTCTTGAGCCGACGAGGTAAGTGTTCGTGTGCGTCGCGGGCGGCTTCGTCGGCGTGCGGACGGGGAAGCAGATGAAGCCTGGGCGAAACTCTATCCGGCGCACGGGCTCGCCGTGGGCCTGCGGCACGGAGAGGAAGCGCGGCACGAGGTCGTTCGTGATGCCGCCCGCCAAAGTCTTCAAGGCGTGGAGCACGGGCGGGGCCGTCAGGACTTCAGAGCGCCCCCAGCGCGCGACGGCCTCGCGCGCGGTCGTCCACTCGCCCGATTCGAGTTCGGCGTCGCCCGTCACAAAGGGTTGCTGTTTCGCGGGGCAGGTGACGAGGAAGAACCAGGTGTCGAAGCGCCGCGGGCTGAAAGGCGGGGTGACCCAGCGCCCGGCGAAGGTGAAATCATTCGCGTCGAGACGCAGGCCGTAATGACTAAGCAGCGCGGGGAAGGTCATCCTTGCGGATTCCAGGTCGTCAAGGAGCGACGCGCGCTGCCCCTTCGTCAAAGTCTCCGCGCCGCGCGCGACGAGCACGCCCAGTTCCTCGAACAACTCGCGCGCCGCGCACGCGATCATCGTCGCCGTCTCGCGGTCCGCGGCGTGGTCAACTTCGACTTCCGCGTCCGTCGCGTCGCGCTGCCCGCCCGCGAAAGCGTGAAAGCCGCCGAGGAAGGCCATGCGCTCGCTACGCCTCACCCAGAAGACCGACGGGTCCGCCGCATCGGTCCCCGCGCGCAGGAGGATGACCGCGGCCGCGTCCTTCGGCGTCGCGGCGGCGGCAGGCGGTTGTCCTTCAATGGGAGGCTTGGTTTGAACGCTCATAGATTGATAATACGGCGCGGTTTTAGCTCCGTCAGGGGCGACTGAAAATAGCCCGGCACTTCAGTGCCGGGAAACAGGGCGTGAAGAATGTTTGAGTCCCGTAGGGACGATTGAAACATCAGCCGTCCCTACGGGACTGAATTAAAATTTATCGCATCTCTCCCGGCACTGAAGTGCCGGGCTATTTCCGTTTGTCCTCGCAGGACAAATTCACCGCGTTACTCCTGCCACCTGAATCGCTCGCCGTCGCCCCCGTTCCAGGGGTTGCCGCGCATGTGGTAGCCGCCCTCTTCCCAGAAGCCCGCCCGGTCCTCTTCTAAGAAGCGCACGCCCTTGACCCACTTGGCCGACTTCCAGGCGTAGAGCTGCGGGACGATCAGGCGGACGGGGCCGCCGTGCTCCGGGGGAATCGGCCGTCCGTCGTGCGACCAGGCGAAGAGCGAGTCTTCGGCGAGGAAATATTCGATGGGGAGATTCGTCGTCCACCCGTAATCGTACCCGAAGGCCATGACGAACTTCGCCTCCGGCCGGACCCCGACCGTGCTCGCGAACTCGCGCGCCGACACGCCGCCCCACACGTTGTCGAGCCGCGACCATCGCGTCACGCAGTGGAAGTCCGCGTAGACTTTGACCGCGGGAAGCTGCATGAACTCGTCGAGCGACCAACTTTGCGGGCGCTCGACCAGCCCGTCAACCTCGAACCGCCAGGTCGCCAGATCAACGTCGGGCGTGCCGTGCGCGTCGAGCACGGGCCACTTGCGCGTGCGCGTTTGCCCCGGCGGGACGCGGTTCGCGCGCCGCGTGTCCGGGCTGATGATGACCTCCGGCTCCTCAACCTCCTCGGGCCGCCGCGGCTCGCCCTTCTGGTACAGCGGGTCGTTGAACAGATTTCCAAGAAAGCTCATAAGAATTCCGAAAAGTAGTCAGTAGTCAGTAATCAGTCGTCAGCCAAAAACTGATTACTGACTACTTCTTCACATTCCTCTCCGCTAAAGACATCAACTCTTCGGGCATCCACTTGCCGACGCCTTTTTTGAGCGACTCGGAGATGCCGACCGTGCGGTCGTGCCAGGTGTCGGCCGCGCCCTGGTGCCCGCGCTGGCGCTCGTAGTTCTCTGTCTGCTCAAGGCTCAGCACGATGCCGTTGACGACCTCCTTCCAGTCCTTCTGCTGGATGCCGCGCATGACGAGGGGGAGGCCGGCGCTCCAGTCCTCCTCGGGCGCGCGCGCGTCCTGCTCGGGGATGGTCAGCCGGTCGGTTGGCGGGAAGGGCTTCCCCTTGAACTCCTTGAGAAGCATCGCCTTCAAATCCTTGTAAGACGCCTTCGGGTTCTCACCCTTGAGCGCCTGCGCGCGGCGGAAAATGTCCGCCACAGTCGTCTGCTCTTCAGCCATCGCGTCCCCCTCTCAGACCTCCTGCCGAATTTGTTCGTGTGCCATAGAAATACCCTACGGCCGGCGGAAGAGCAAGAGCAGTGGGCGGCAGGCCGCAGGCAGTCGGCGGCAGTTGAGCAAGGGCGGCATTGACGCCTGAAGATAAAGGCCAAGATTCTGTGACAAGATTGTTAACTGCCAACTGCCCACGCCTGCTGCCCACTGCCTTGCCATCGCCCCTCTTTTATGTTCTAAATCTCATTCACCAGCTAGACCAGCAAAGAGAACAAGAGGGGTTTTAATGTCCGAAGTAATTATTTCCGCGGAGCCGACCGTTTTACATTCTGACCAGGCGGCGGGGCGGCCCGTCTGCCACGTCTGCGGTCGGGAAGCGCCCGACGGGCGCATTCCGTTCACTTCGATTTCCGAGAGCCTGCAAGTCATCATCGCGGCCAACGCCCCGGCGGGGGCGCTGCTCGCGGAAGTCTGCCCACGCTGCGTGGAGTTATTCGAGCGCGCACGCCAGCAGCTCGAAGCCCACTCGGTCATCTTCGAGCAGGGCGGGCACGTCCTTTCGACGCCGCTCAGGATGGACGCCGACGAGCGCTTCACCGGCCGCGGCGTCACCATCGCCTTCCTCGACTCGGGCTTCTACCCGCACCCGGACCTGACGACGCCTTTGAACCGCATCCTCACTTACCACAGCCTCGTCGCGGCCGAGGGCGACAAGACCACGCTGGAGACGCCCGACCCTTCGAGCTGGCACGGGATGATGACTTCGGTGGTCGCGGCCGGCAACGGCGGACTCTCGCACGGCTTCTACCGCGGCATCGCGCCGGACGCGCGGGTCGTCCTCGTCAAGCTCGCGCGCTCGGGCCGCATCCTCGAAGGCGACATAGAGCGCGGACTCCTTTGGGTGATGGAGCACCGCGAGGAGTACAACATCCGCGTCGTCAACATCTCGGCGGGCGGCGACGACGAGCAGCCTTACCTGCACAACTCGCTGGCGCAGACGGTCGAGCGGGCGGTCAAGGAGGGGCTGGTCGTGGTCTGCGCCGTCGGCAACGCCGGCCACCATCCGGGCCACCCGGTGCTCCCGCCCGCGAGCGCGCCCTCGTGCATAGCCGTCGGCGGCCTGGACGACCAGAACTCGACGGACCGCGCTCGCCGCGGCATGTACCGCTCGTCCTACGGCCCTACCATTGACGGCTTGCAGAAGCCCGAAGTGATTGCGCCCGGCATCTGGGTGCCCGCGCCCATCCTGCCGGGCACGCCGACCGCGGAAGAGGCCGAGCTACTCGCGATGCTGGACAGCGCGCCCGACGACCAGTTGCACGAGCTGATTGAGGCCAACGCCGGAGTGGACAAAGACCTGGACGAGGCGCGCGGCCTGCGCGTCTCGCTGCTGCGCCAGTTAATCACCATCAAGCTGCGCGAGGGCAGCGTCATCAGCGAGCACTACAAGTACGTGGACGGGACTTCGTTCGCCTCGCCCATCGTCGCCTCGATCATCGCGTGCATGCTGGAGGCGAACCCGAGGCTTTCGCCGCAGCAGGTCAAGCGCATCCTGATTGAGACGGCGGAAAGGCTGCCGAGCATCGAAGTTGACCGCCAGGGCTGGGGCGTCGTCGCCCCGCGCAAGGCCGTCGAGTTGGCGCTCGCGGTTCGGTAATTGGAGCCCCGGAGGGGCGGCGGATTATTAGCCCGCGGCGCAAGCTGTGGGATTGAGTCCCAGAAATGTGCGAGCCCCGGAGGGGCGAAAGACTCTTTCGCCCCTCCGGGGCTCGCAATTTTATTTTCGGCTTGTGCCCAGGGCTGACGCCCTGGGCTATTGCTCTGCCGCGCCCTCAGGGGCTAAGGCACGGCGACGATTGAGATGCGCATGGAGTCGGCGAGCTTGAGCATCTCTTCGCGGTCGAAGATGAGTGTCTTGCCGGCGGTGAGGCAGAGGCAGGTGGCCCCGGCCTCGATCATCGTCTCGACCGTTGGGACGCCGACGACCGGCACGTCGAAGCGCATGTCCTGGTCGGGCTTGGCGACCTTGACGACCGTCAGCCGGCCGCGCGCCAGCCCGCCCGCGCGCCGCACGGTCGCGTCCGTCCCCTCCATCGCCTCGATGGCGACGCAGGCCCGCGCGCGCACCACGATGGTCTGGCCCAAATCCAGCCGCGCTATCTCGCGCGCCACTTCCAGCCCGTACTCTATGTCGCCGCGCTCGCGCTCCGTCGGCTCGCGGCGCGTCAGCGTGCCGACCCGCGGCAGGTGGTCTTGCAGAAAGTAGGTCGAGTCGATCAGCTCTATCCCCTCGCTCGCCAACTCGTCGGCCACCGCGCCGATGAGCGCGTCCGTGTTGCGGCGCGGCAGTCTCAGCAGCATCTTGAGCATCCGCACGTCGGGCAGCGCCCCGCTGAAAATCTGCACGTGCTTGACCTGCCCCGCCATGATCGCCTGGCGCACGCCCTCGCGCTTGAAGAAGCGAATCATCTTCCCCAACTGCCCTATGCCGACCCAGACGACGCGCTCGGCCGCGCGCTCAATCTCGGGGTCCGTCTCCTCGCGTATCGCCGCCACCGACAGAGACACGCCCGCCCTGCGCGCTCCTTCGAGCACTAGGAAAGGGAAACGCCCGTTGCCCGCGATCAGACCGTAGCGCATGAGAGAGAGTTTATGGCTTTCACTTGAGAATCTCTTTGGGCAGACGCTCCGGGTCGAAGCGCACGTAATGCTCAACGGTTGCATACGCCCGCTTGGTGCGGCCCTCTTCAATGATTATCCGTGACTCGTCTTCCCAGTCGTAATTGTACTCCACGAGCACCGCGCCGCCCTTTTTGAAATTCTTCAGCGGCACGTCGAAGAACACGTAATTACCCCCGTAGAGCCTGACGCGCTCGGCCACGTGGAAGTCCCCGTCAATGACCAAGCTGCTCTCGCCCGGATACCTCATTAAATACATCAAGTCCAACTCCTGGTCGTGAGCCACCGGCCCGACCCTGATTTCGGGCCGGGGGACGTACTTACCGTCTTTGATCGTAAAGGAAAGGGGGGCCGCTCCGCGGACCTGGCCGGGCAGCGCCCTAAAACTGATCGCGCAGTCCGAGTTGTTTTCCAGCCGCAGCAGTACGCCCGGCACGTCCTTGTCGCCGTCCCACACCTTAGCGACGGGGCGTTCGTATGAGATAAGTAGCGGCGGCTTACTCTTATCCAGGGCCGGACACCCGGAGCGGAGGGAGGGCATAGCCTCACGGGCAAGCATCACGTGGCCGAAAGCCAGCGGGAGGAAGACGAGTCCGAGCGCCGCAGCGAAAAATAATCGGGGCCGTCTGGTCATAAAATTCTGCTTTCCGTGAGGCGTCGTCTACTTGATGACCCCGCGCGCGGAGGTCTCGATGAAGCGGACGAGTTCGTCCACCTCCTTCGAGTCTTTGATTTCGGCGCGGACGCGTTCGAGCGCCTGCGTGGTGTTGAGCTTCGCCGAGAGGAGCAGGTGGAAGGCGTGGTGCAGGGTTCGGATGACTTCCTGCGGGTAGCCGCGGCGCTTCATCCCCGTGACGTTCAGGCCGTAGCACTTGGCGTGGTTGCCGACCGTGAGCGCGTAGGGGAGCGCGTCCTTGACGACGACCGAGTAGCCGCCGATGTAAGCCTCGCGCCCGACGCGGCAGAACTGGTGGACGCCCGAGTAGGCCCCTATGTTCGCGCCGTCCTCGACCGAGACGTGGCCCGCGAGCGTCGCGCCGTTCGCCATGATGACGTGGTCGCCGAGGAGGCAGTCGTGCGCGACGTGCGCCTGGGCCATAATCAAACAGTCGTCGCCCGTCTTCGTGAGGCGGCCGCCGCCCTCCGTCCCGCGGTGGATGGTGACGAACTCGCGTATCCGGTTGCGCCGGCCGATGCGCGTCTCGGCCGGCTCGCCCTTGTACTTCAAGTCCTGCGAGGCCAGCCCGATTGAGACGAAGGGGAAGACGTGTGTCTCGTCGCCGATGCGGGTGCGGCCGTCGATGACGCAGTGTGATTCGAGGCGCACGCGGTCGCCCAACACGACGTCGTCGCCGACGGTGCAGTAGGGGCCGACGTAGCAGTCTGTGCCGAGGCGCGCTTCGGGGCTGACGACGGCTGAAGGGTGTATGAATTGCACGGCCGAGGCGTCGCGGGGGCGTAAGGCGCTCATTGAGAGGCGGCGCTCCTGTCCGTGATGACGCTCATGATGTCCGCCTCGGCGGCGAGCTGGCCGCCGACGTGCGCCTCGCCCCGCATCCGCTGGACGCGGGAGCCGACGCGGACGGGCGTGACCGTCAGCACGAGCGTGTCGCCTGGGACGACGGGGCGGCGGAAGCGCGCGTTGTCGATGCCGCTGAAGAGGACGAGCTTCTTCTCGCGGTCCTCGATCAGGCTCAGGGCGTAGACGGCCCCGACCTGCGCCATCGCCTCGACTATCAGGACGCCGGGCATGACGGGCGCGCCGGGGAAGTGGCCCTGGAAGAAGGACTCGTTGATCGTCACCTGCTTGACGCCGACGATCCTTTCGCCGGGGACGAGTTCGGTGATGCGGTCGACGAGCAGGAAGGGATAGCGGTGCGGCAGGATTTCCTGGATCGCGCGCGCGTCGTAAACGGCCATAGAGTTGATGAGGAAAAAGTAGAAAGGTAAAAGGCAAAAGGGAAGACCGCGGGCGCGCGCCTTCTTCCCTTCGCCTTTCGCCTTTTACCTTTTGCCTTCTTTAGCGGGTGCCGGCCGAGGCCGTCGCCGGGTTCTTGGCGTTGTACTCGGCGATGAATGCCTTGGTCACGTCCATCGCCGGGTTGACCGTCAGGACGGCCTCGCCCATCCGGCTGATGTCGAGGATCATCGTGATGCCGCGCTGCTGAGCGAACTGGTTAAGCGCGTTGACGATGTCCTGCGAGACGGGGCGGATGACTTCCTGGTAGCGCTTGGCGAAGTCAGCGTCGGCCTGCTCTTTCTTGTACTTGAGGTCGCGCTGAAGGCGCTCGCCCTCGTCCTGCTTGGCCTGAATCGTCTTCGGGTCGACGACCGTGTTGCCGCCGGCCGTCAGCTTGCTGATCTCGTCGGCGATGGCCTTGATGCGGTTCTGCATGTTGGTCAATTCGTCCTGACGCGGCTTGAACTCGCGCTCCAGCGTCCTCATGACGCTGACGTAGCGCGAGATGCCCGCCTTCTCGTCGGCGAATTCGCTGGTGTCAATATAGGCGATCTTGCTCTCGGGCACGTTCGCGCTGGCGGATGCGGCCGGGGCGGTCGCGGCGGGCGCGCCTCCCGCCGGGCGGGTCTGGGCCGAGGCCGAGACGGCGAGGATGGCCGCGAGCATCATGGCGGCGGCGATGATACGGAAATTTCTCATGACTTTCTTGCTATTGCTCCTTACAAGGTGAAAGGCGGATAGGTCGTAAATCGTAAATGGTAAATCGTAAATCGGAGAACGTTGTTTCGATTTACGATTCACGATTTACGATTTACGTCTTTACGATGTTCCTCCCGCCCGGATGGTTGACAAACAAATCAGTTAAAAAGTTCGTCCGACGCTGAAGCGGAAAACGTTCCGCTTCTCGTTAAAGAAGATGCCCGGCAGTTCCTCGACGAAGCCGCGCCGCGCGCTCGGATTATACGCATAAATCAGGCGGAACGGCACGTTGATGATGGGAACCTGGAAACGAAACTCGACGCCGACGCTCGACTTGAAATCCCCGATCTTCGAGAAGACGCTCTCGCTCAGCTTGACGACCGTGTTGGTCTGCGCCTCGCCGCGTAGGAAGACCTGCTGGAGCCCGACGGGCAGGCCCGAGAGCGGGTCAATCGGCCCGACCCTGAGCGCGTTCGTGAACTCTTCCTGCGAGATCAGGCGCGCGTCGCGCAGGACGAGCCCGCCCGTGACGGGCAGGAACGCGAGCGGCGAGTTGTTCTGGCAGGCCGCGAGCGAGTTCAGTGACGCCAGGACCTGCTGCCCGCGGCAGAGGATGAACCCCTGCGACGGCAGGAACGTGGACGCGTCCAGGAAGCTCGACGAGAAGCCCTGGTCCGCGCCGGAGCGCAGGTTGAAGGCCGACCCCACGTCCGCGAACGCGGCCATCGTCAGCGGGCCGAAGATGGGGATGCGGTACTCGAAGTTCCCGAGAATCTGCGTGTCGCCGCCGACGGACGTGAACGCTCGCGGCAGTGACACCTGGTTGCCGGGGTTCGTCCCCGTGAAGACGCCGACGTTGGCGATGTCCGCCGGGAGCCCCGGGGCCGCGTTGATGGGGGTGCCCGCCGCGTTGGTCGCCAGCACGACGTTTTGCGAGGTGACGAACCTGTCAATCGGGACGATGGGGCTGATCGAGCGGACGTTGTAGCCGCGGATCGTGAACTCGTCGCCGAGGAAGAACCGCTCGTAAATCGGCACGCCGTTGATGAAGGCGAGCGACGGCGAATCCTTGACGGCCTGGGAGATGGCGAAGCTGCCGATGTGCGCGGCGACGACGCGGAAGCCGAAGACCTCAGGCTGCTGGTCGCGCCCCGTGCGGCGCACGGGGAAGTACTGCGTGTAAGAGATCTGCGGCGAGTAGGTGCGAACGTCGCCGCCGAGGCCGGCCAGCGAGACCGAGGCCGAGACGGAGCGGCCGCGGACGGGCTCGTTCGGGTCCTTGGCGAAGCCGCGCGAGTCGTAGGCGTAAGTGCCCGTGGCGCGGCTCGTCAGGATGTTCGGCTGCTCGTAGATGACCGGGATGAACTGCGTGTTGTTCGGGTCCGTGTTGACCTCCGGGTCTTGCACGTTGGTGCGCGAAAGCTGGTACGAGAGGCCGACGCGCGAGAGCTGCGAGAAGGCCGTCTTGCGCATGAACTCGGAGAGCGGGGCGCTGGCGAAAAGCGACGCGCCGATGGAGTTGCGCGTGAAGAGGTTTTCGTCCGAGACGTTCAGGAAGTCGAGCGAGGAGCCCAGGAGCCCCTGCTGCGCTTCGAGGTTGCCCGAGAGGAACGTGCCCTCGCCGAAGAACTTCTGCGAGTAGGCGAAGATCGAGAAGCCGACCGTGATGGGCCGGTTCTTGACGTAAGGCTCGGTGAACGAGAACTGGAACGAGCGCTGGCGGTTGCCGTAGGCCAGGTTGAACGCGAGCGTCTCGCCGCGGCCCAGGAGGTTGTTGGTCGAATACTCCAACCCGAAGAAGGAGCCGCCGATGCCCGAGATGCCGCCGTTAAATGAAATCTGCTGGCGGCCGCGCTCCACGACCTTGAGGTTGATGTCGACCAGCGCCTCCTCCTCGTCCGTGCGGAAGTCGGCGTCGCGCTCGGCGTCGAGCGGGTCGAAGAAGCCGAGCTGGTTCAGGCGGAGCACGGAGATGTCGAAGGCGCGCTGGTTGTAGATGTCGCCCTCGTTGACGAGGATTTCGCGGCGGAGCACGTTGTCGCGCGTGAACGTGTTGCCGAGGAATTCGAGCCGCCGCAGGGTGAACTGCTTGCCCTCGGTGATCGTGAAGACGAAGTCGGCCGTGCCCGCCTTCGGGTCCGTCGGGCTGTCGTGGAAGGTGGGCTCGACGTCGTACTCGTACTGGATGAAGCCCTGCGAGCCGTAAGCCTTCTTCAGGTCCTCCTGGAGCGCCTTGCCGATGCGCTCGCCGTTCGCCACGTCGCCCGGCTTCAGCCCGACGACCGCCTGGATGACCTGCTCGGAGAAGATTGAGTTGCCCTCGATCTTGATGGTGCCGATGCGGTAGAGGCGGCCTTCGCTGACGGGGATGATCACGCGCAGTCCCTCGTCCGTCGAGGAGAGGAACGGGAGCGGGAGGAAGAAGCCCGTGCGGCGGCGGCCGAGGCCCTCGACGCGCGGCTCGCCGGTGCGCGCCTGGAGGTAGCCCTTCGAGCGCATGTAGAACTGGACGCGGCGCATGTCGACTTCGAGCTTCTCGCGGTCGAGGATGTCCTGGCCGCGGAAGCGCGAGATGAGTCCCGCCTCCTTGACGTAGGCCATCTGCGAACGGAGGTTGCCGTCGCTGAAGACCTCGTTGCCCTCGAACTGGATTTCGACGACGCGGACGCGGTCGCCCTCCTTGATGTCGAAGGTGATGGCGGTCGAGGTGGCGGAGACCTCGTCGGTGCGGACCTCTATGGTCGCGTTCGGCTTGCCGCGCGCGGCGAGCAACTCCTTGATGACGCGCTTGGCGTTCTCGACCTTGACGGGGTCGTAGATGTTCTCCTTGGAGACGCCGACGCGCCGCTCGCGGAACGCCTTGAGCACGTCGGATTCGGGGACGCTCTTCAGGCCGTCGAACTGTATGTCGCGGATGATGGGCAGCTCCTCGACGACGAAGATGACGCGGGCCCCGCCGCGCGGCGCGTCCTCGACCTCGACGCGGGCGTTGGCCTTGTTGAAGAAGCCGAGCGCGAGCAGCGTCTGCAAGTCGCGCTGAGCCTGCTCGGGGCTGAAGGGGGTCTCGGGCTTGGTGTTGACGTAGTAGAGCAGGTCTTCGTCCTTGTTGCGGCGGTTGCCCTGGATGTCAACCTCCTCGACCATGCGCTGCTGTGTGGTTTGTGCTTGCGCGCTCGGGGCCGGGGCCAGGAGCGAGCTGATTCCGATGATTGCGCCCAGGAAGATGAGCAAAGGGGCACGACCGATTTGCATAAGTGCTATACCCTCAGACGGTACTGACAGAGACTTCAGGGAGCTGAATCTAAGACGAAAGCTAAAAGATAAAGGAAAAAGTGCCCGCCGGCGGGCGCGATTTCTGGGAACTGGAAGCAGTTGGATTCCTCGCGCCGAGTCGCGCGTTGCCAGCTCCCTCTCCAGCAAAGTCGCAGATTATACAAGGAAAACAAGTCTAAAGTCCAAAGTCCAGTGTCCAAAGTCGGAAAACGCCTGTTTGACTTTGGACACTGGACTTTGGACTTTGGGCTCGTCGCCTCAGTGAATCAAGAGCGCGTCGCCGGACTCTTCCTCCGCGACGCCGACCGGGCGGTAGTTCAACTCGTTCACGTCCAGATAGACTTCGATGAGCGATGCCTCGACCAAATGCCCCTGAATCAGCGCCTCGGAGAGCGGGTCTTCGACGTGCTTTTGCAGCGCGCGGCGCAGGGGCCTGGCCCCGTAGGAGCGGTCGGCGCAGGTCTTCGTGACCAGCCAGCGCTTGGCCTCGTCCGTCAGGCGGACTTCGAGTCCGCGCTTGGCGAGCGTGCGGTTCATCTGCTCGATCTGAAGCTGGACGACTTCGAGAAGCTCGTCGTCGAGGAGCTGGTCGAAGATGATGATCTCGTCCAGGCGGTTGATGAATTCCGGGTTGAACGTCTGGCGCACGGCCGACATGACCATCTCTTCGAGCTTCTCGCGCGAGGCGTCCGTGGTCGCCTGGAAGCCGAGCGTGCCCTTCTTCTGTATGAAGCGCGCGCCGATGTTCGAGGTCATGATGATGATGGCGTTCTTGAAATCGACGGTGTTGCCGAGCGCGTCCGTCAGGATGCCGTCCTCGAAGACTTGCAGGAGCACGTTGAAGATGTCCGGGTGCGCTTTTTCGATTTCGTCGAAGAGCAGGACCGAGTAGGGCGAGCGCTTGATGCGCTCGGTCAGTTGTCCGCCCTCCTCGTGCCCGACGTAGCCCGGCGGGCTCCCGATTAACTTCGAGACGGAGTGCTTCTCCATGAACTCGGACATGTCGAAGCGGATCATGGAGCGCTCGGAGCCGAAGAGGAATTCGGCGAGCGAGCGGGCGACCTCGGTCTTGCCGACGCCCGTGGGGCCGAGGAAGAGGAACGAGCCGACCGGGCGCTGCGGGTTCTTGAGTCCCGCGCGCGAGCGGCGGATGGCGCGGGCGAGCGCCGAGATAGCGGGGCGCTGCGAGACGACGCGCAGATGCAACTCGACTTCGATGCGCAGGAGCTTGCGCGTCTCCTCCTCCTTCAGGGAGGTCACGGGGATGCCCGTCCAGCGCGCGATGACTTCCTCTATGTCGTCCTTCGTCACCTCCGCGTTGACGAGCGCGTCCTCGTTCGCGGCCTCCTGCATGCGGAGGTTCCCGAGCGGCTTGTCGCCCGCGTAAGTGGTGTGCGGCAGTTCGATGAACGGCGGGTTCCACTCCTCGATGTTGCCCTGCTCGCGGCGGACCCGGAGCTTGACGCGCGCGCCCGCCTCGTCAATCACGTCGATGGCCTTGTCGGGCAGGAAGCGGTCCGGGATGTAGCGGTTCGACTGGTAGACGGCCGCCTCGATGGCGTCCTCCGTGTAGCGCACCTGGTGAAAACTCTCGTAGCGCTCGCGCACGCCGTCGAGAATCTGCACGGCCTCGGCCTCGGTCGGCGGCGGGACCTTGACGGCCTGGAAGCGGCGCTCCAAGGAGCGGTCCTTCTCGATTGACTTGCGGAACTCGGCGGGCGTGGTCGCGCCGATGCACTGGACTTCGCCGCGCGAGAGCGCAGGCTTCAGAATGTTGGCGGCGTCTAAGGAGCCTTCGGCCGAGCCCGCGCCGACGAGCGTGTGCAGCTCGTCGATGAAGACGATGTAGTGCGGGTTCTCGATCAGCTCGCGCATGATCTGCTTGAGCCTTTCTTCGAACTGGCCGCGGTACTTCGTGCCGGCGACGATGAGCGAGAGGTCGAGCGAGAGGATGCGCTTGTTCTCAAGGAACGAGGGGACCTCGCCGCGGACGATGCGCTGTGCCAGTCCTTCGACAATCGCGGTCTTGCCGACGCCGGGCTCGCCAATCAGGACGGGGTTGTTCTTCGTGCGGCGGCAGAGGATTTGGACGACGCGCTCGATCTCGGCCTCGCGGCCGACGAGCGGGTCCAGTTTGTCGGAGGCGGCGTCGTCCGTCAGGTCGCGCGAGAATTCGACGAGGTGCGGCGTGTCCTTCTTGGCGGAGGCGCGCGCGTCCGCGCCGGTCTGGCGCGCGATCTCGTCGCGCACGGCGTTCAGGCGCAGGCCCCGCTCGTAGAGAATCTCGGCCGCCATCGAGCGGTCCTCGCGCAGCAGCCCGAGCAGCAGGTGCTCGGTGCCGATGTGGCGGTGTTGCAGTCGGTCGGACTCCTCGTGCGCGTAGGCGAGCACACGCTTGGTCTCGGGCGCGAGCGGGAGTTCGACGCTCGTCGAAATCTTCTCGCGCAGGAGCGTGCGGCCCTCGATCTCCTTGCGGATGGCTTCGATGTTGACCTGCGCGCGCGGGAAGAAGCGGCCCGTGAGGGTCTTGTCCTCGCGCATGAGGCCGAGGAGGAGGTGCTCGGGCTCGATGGCAGGAGCGCCGAACTGGCTGGCTTCGTAGCGCGCGAAGAAAATGACGCGCCGCGCTTTCTCCGTGTAGCGTTCGAACATAAAGAGACCGTTTCCGCCGGATGACTGTTGGAATTATTGCCTGATGGCTGGGCGAAAGGGAGACCCGCGCCGCACCACGCGGGCATTATAACCTACAACTGTCGGGTTTAGGCAATAAGGTTAAAAAAAGCGGGCCGCGGAAAAATGGCGCGGCGATTGGCCCCGCGGTTTTCTGCACGCCAGCGCCGGCGATTCCCGGCCCGGTAAAATCTTGACTGCCGTCCCCGGCAGGCGTAGAAGATTCCGCTAGAGCGCAGTTCTCCGTTCAGGCCGGGCCTCCGCCCCGTCCGGCCGTTGGCCTTGAGTCCTCAAACTTGGTAGGAGAAAATCCTATGAAAACTCGAAGACACCTCTCGCGTCTCAGTCGCCGGAGACTATCAGTCATAAGCTTCGGGTTGCTGCTCTCGTCGCTCGTCCTACTGGGCTTCACCGTGAATTCTAGTGAGGCCAGCGGCAACGCACAGGATAGAAAATACAAGGTCAAAACCTTCAAGGGCATGCCTGTCACAGTCGAGGAAGTGAGGAACCTGCAAAAGGAGAAGGACTGGTTTCGTGATTTGGAGATAGTGATTAAGAACATCTCCGGCAAGCCGATCTACTACATGTCTTTCAGTCTGATCTTCCCTGACGTTCCGCCCTCTGCCGACGCGCCCGCAGGTGCGAAAGTGGCGTTCCCGTTTCGCTTCGGTAATCGCAGGCTGCGGGACTTGCGTAACCTCGCCGGGCCGGGAGATGTTTCAATCAAGCCGGGCGAAACTTACGTGTTCACTGTTTACAAAGGGTTCGCGGAAGGCTTCGAGAACATGCACAGGAAGAAGAACCTTTCGCGCGAGGCGACGAAAAACTTTTACTTTCGTTTCGACAACTTCAGCTTCGGCGACGGAACAGGATTCGTCGGCGGGGGCCTCAACGGCCTTAAAGATTACCGGGGCAAGACCTCTTCGAATAAGAAGAACGACGACCCAATCAGCCCGCGCCGGCCCGAAAGCTCTCGGGAGTGGTTACTACTGGCAATAGACTGGAAGGACACGGGCTGGGTCAAATCTTCCGCGACAGGCTGTGCCGCTGCGCCACGCCGGGCGTCTGTACCCCGAGCCCCGTTGCCGTAGACGTGGCGGGAGACGGCATCAAGCTGACAAGCCCGCGCGAGGGCGTCTTCTTCGACATCTCGGGCAAGGGCCGGGGACTCATCTCGTGGACCGCCGCCAATTCGGACGACGCGTGGCTCGCGCTCGACCGCGACCGCGACCGCAAGGTTGACGACGGGACGGAGTTGTTCGGCAACTACACGCCGCAGCCAAGTGTCGAGACCCCGCACGGCTTCCTCGCGCTGGCGGAGTCCGACAAGGCGACGAACGGGGGCAACGACGACGGCGTGATTGACGCCCGCGACACCATCTACCCGCGGCGGCTGCTCTGGCAGGACGCCAACCACTACGGAACCTCAGAGGCGGGCGAGTTGCACACGCTGGCCTCCCGTGACGTGACCAGCCTGGGGCTCGATTTCAAAGAGTCCAAGCGCACCGACGAGCACGGCAACCAGTTCCGGTACAGGGCGAAAGTGAGGGACGCCAAAGGCGCGAAGGTCGCGCGCCGGGCGTGGGACGTTTTTCTCGCCACTACGTAGCGGCTGCTTGTCATGTGCCTTGCCCGACTAGAAATACGGGACACGCGAAAGGCGCTGCTCCCGGCGGAAAGCGGCGGCCATTAGTCGTCTATTCTTCACGAGACTTGAGCCAGAGACGGTCAGCGTTGACATCCCTCGACGGGGGTCATAATATCGCCGCGCGAGCTCGTCAAACAAAGACCCAGATTTCCCCTGCGGCTGCGGCCCAGGTCAGGGGATAAACTCCCAACAGCAATTGGGCCACGCGCGCGTGGACGTGTCCGAACGCTCGGCCCGTCTGTAGATAACCAAGTGACAACTGAACCGGGGATCGGCGGCGCTTGCGCTTTCGTCGCGCGTGCGCCCGCGTCCCCCTGCCTGACCGTTTCGCCGGTCTTGAAAACTTTTTCATTCCCGAAAGGAGAGGCGGCGCTGGCCGCTGGCGGCCATCTTGCCCCGACAACAAGCCGTGAACAAAAAATTCCTGAGCCTTGCTTTCACTTTTCTTCTCTCCCTCTGCCTCGCGCCCTCGCTCGTGGCGCAGGAGGGCCGCGTGCTCTACAAGGACACCGCCGCGAACCGCGCGCGTTTGAACCAGGTGATGGGCCCGACGGGCAACGTCGAAGCATTCCGCAGGGAGTACGACGACTACCTGGCCGAGATGCAGCAGGTGATGGGCGTCGTGCTGGAAAGTAAGTTGGCCCAGAGGCTGGTGAAGCAGAAAGGGCTCGCCCCGCTGGAACAGCTCGCCGCGGCCCGCCAAAACATCCCGGATTTGACGCCACAGGACTTGACGCTGCTGCGCGCGGCCCTGGCAAAGACCCCCTCCTGGAGAGCTATGCCGCAGCGCATCAACGCACTCTTCAGGCCGGAAGTGCGGAGCGGGTTGCAGGCCATGTCCGTCAAAGGGACGGCCGCGCTCGGCGACATCCCCAACCCGGCCGGCATCACGCTGGGCGGGGGCGTGACGCCCGACAACTGCTCGGACGCGTTCCTGAACGGCGAGCCGCGCGTCAGCAACACTGACATCTCCATCGCCGAGGCGGCCGTCATCGCGGCCCACGCCGCCATGGAGGTGCTGCCGACGGATGCCATTACGGTCGCGGCCCACGCGACGGCCGCGGGCGTCGTCGCCGGCGTCGAGGCGGCCGCCCTCACGCTCCAGACTCTCAAAGCCATCTCGGACGACTGCTCGGGCCAGGCTTTCGAAGACTACATCACGTCCAACCTCGACACGACCGTCTCGTCCCGCGCCTCGCAGGCGACCGCCGACAGCATCGAGAACAGGCTCATTGACCGCCTGGACGTGAAGGTCTCGACGCGCGCCACGCAGGCGAGCGTGGACGAGCTGCAAGGCGACGTGGACACGGCCAACGCGAACATCAACCTCGCGAACCAGAGGCTCGTCCAACTGCTCGCCAACCTGGCGGACTTCCAGGCGCAGCACCTGCGCCTACAGATCGAAGAGAACCTGGCCGCCGGCACCAACGACGCCGCCGTGGGCCAATTCGAACTGCCCGCGGCGAAGGGCGGCCACCTGGAACTGGTCCGCTCAATCGTGGTCGACACGATAAACAAGCTACAGGCGGCGGGCCAGAACATAGGCAACGCCAAGTCGTTCCTGGCCAAAGGCGACCAGTACAAGGCGGCCAACAAGTTTAAGGACGCCTACGATTCTTACCGCCAGGCTTACAGGACGGCCACGGGCCACTAGGCCCGGCAGCAACGGTCAGTCTTTTATTCTTCCGCCTTCCAGAACGAGCGTGCGGTCGCACGCGTCGGCGAGCTGCGCGTTGTGCGTGGCGACGACGACGACGGCCGCGCGCTCGCGGCTGTAGGAGCGAAGCCTACGGCCTATCTCGTCGCCGGTCGCGGCGTCCAGGTTGCCGGTCGGCTCATCTGCCAGCACCAGGCGCGGGGCGCGGATGAGGGCGCGGGCGACGGCGACGCGCTGCTGCTCGCCGCCCGACAACTGCCCTATGGTGTGCGCCGCGCGCTCCTTGAGCCCGACAGTTTCGAGCGCCTCGCCCGCGCGCCGCAGGCACTCGCCCCACCTGGCGCGGCCTATGAAGAGCGGGAGCGCGACGTTCTCCGCGGCCGTCAAATCCGGCAGCAGGTGATGGAACTGAAAGACGAAGCCGACCGCCTCGTTGCGAAAGCTGCTCAGGCGCGCGCCCGACGCCGCGGAAATCTCGAACTCACCCAAACGGATTAACCCCGCGTCCACTTCTTCCAACCCGCCGAGCGTGTGCAGCAGAGTTGACTTGCCCGCGCCCGACGCCCCGACGACCGCCACCATCTCGCCCGCCGCCGCAGAGAAAGAGACCGCGCGCAAGACTTCAAGCTCCGCGCCCTCCGGCGTGCGGAAGGATTTTCGCAGCCCTTCCACGGCCAGGCCGTCACGACTTTGAATTTGAGATTTGAAATCTGAGATTTGAGATTCTCCTGCGTCTAACTGTCGCGCAAGGCTTCGGCCGGGCGCAGGCGCGCGGCCGAGCGCGCCGGGTAGATGGTCGCGAGCAAACACAGAGCGAAGGCGACGAGCGCCGCGAGGGCTACGTCTTGGGCGCGCGCGTGGAAGGGCACGTTGCTGATCGAGTAGATGTCGGCGGGGAGGCTGACGAGCTTGTACTTGTCCCCGACGAAACAGGCGATCAGGCCGAGCACTATGCCCGTGACGATTCCGATGAGGCCGAGGACCGCGCCCTCTATGACGAAGACGAGCATGATGCTGCGTGCGCGCGCGCCCATCGCGCCGAGGACGGCTATGTCCGCCTTGCGCTCGACGACCAGGAGTACGAGCGTCGCCGTGATGTTGAGCGTGGCGACGAGGATGATGAGCGCGATGATGAAGAGCCCCATGCGCCGTTCGAGCGCCAGCGCCGCGAAGAGCGGGCGGTTCGCCTCCTGCCAGTTGACGGTCGTGTACTCGGGGCCGAGCCGCTCGCGCAATCGGGCAGAGACCTGCTCGACCGCGTAGATGTCCGTCACGTCGACGCTGACGACGGAGGCCGCGGGCTCGTCCATGCCTGCGAAGCTCGCGGCCGTGTCGAGCGAGACGTAGACCCAGGAGGCGTCGTACTCGTAGAGGCCGGACTGGAAGATGCCGGCGACGCGCACGCGGCGGAAGCGGGGCGCGAGCCCGAGCGGCGTCAGCGTCGCCTCGCCTGAGACGACGGTCGCCGTGTCGCCGACGCGCAGGTTCGCGCGCGCGGCCAACTCCGACCCGACGACGGCACTCGGCATGGCCGCCTCGCTCGGAATCTCGTCGAACGAAGTGATGGGGGGCGAAGGTTCCCCGCCCCTCTCGTCCTCCTCACTCTTCGCGAACGGCGACGGCTCGTTGAGCAGCGGCTCGACGGTGCCGGCGACGAGGCTGCGGCGGAGTCCACTGATGGCGCGTTGGCTGTCGCGGTCCAGGCCGCGCAGGACGGCGTAGGCGGAAGCGCCCGCGCCGCTCAGGAGCGCGCCGTCGTAAGTCGTCGGCGCGGCGTCCATGACGCCTTCGGTCTCGCGCACGCGCCGGACGAGCGCGGGCCAGTCCGTGAAGGGCTGCGCGTCGCGGCGCATGACGGTGACGTGCGCGGTGCCCTTCAGGATTTTGTCGCGCATCTCGTCGCGGAAGCCGTTCGAGAGCGCGAGCGCGACGACGAGTGCGGCCACGCCGAACGCGATGCCGAGGACGCTGGCGAGCGCGGTGGCGCGGGCGAGCCGGCGGCGGCGGGCGCGGCGGGCGCGCAAATTCCTGAGCGCGAGAAAGAGTTCGTAAGGCATGGCGACCGGCAGAGAGAGTAAGCGCGCCGGCGTCCGCGGCGCAAACGCGGGAAAGCGCCGGAGAGAAGAAAATCGCCCCGGCGCTTTCACGCTTTAGAAATTGGCCCACGCGCCGCGGGGGAGGCGTGCGCGCCGCCCGCCTCCTCCGCGCCTCTACTTGTTAGCCATCACGTAAGCCCTGGCCTTCGCCTTGTCGCGGTAATCCATCACCCAGGCCAGGTTGCGCTTGGCCCATTCGATGTGCGACTGCCTGAAAGGCTCGAAGTTCTCGTTCTGATTGCCCCTGGCGTCCGTGATGCCGATCTTGTGCGCCACCTCTATGATCAGGTCGTCGTCGCCGGTGGTGCCGACGGCCTGAAAGAGCCTGTGCTTTTCGTCTTCGGTGTAGGTGCGCGCCGTCGTCGTCGGCGTAGTCGTCGTCGTCGTTGGCGGCGTCATCGTGGTGGTCGGCAGTCTGGGAGTCGCGCCGGGGCTGCTGGTCACGGTCGGGCTGTTCCTGTTGTCGGTGGTCTCCGTCGAATCGCCCTTGAGCAGGAAGTAAAGACCTACGCCGCCGCCGATGAGCACGAGCGCGAGCAGTCCTATGATGAGCGGCATCTTGCTGGTCTTGGTCGCGCCTGCGCCGTAGGGCGGCGGCGCACCGTACTGCTGCTGCTGCCCGTACGGGGGCGGCGGCTGTTGGCCGTAGGGCGGCGGCTGTTGTTGGCCGTAAGGCGGCGGCGGCGGGGCCTGGCCGCCGGCCCCTGCTTGCTGGTCCGGATAGTAGCCGCCCTGCGGGGGCGGGTAACCACCGGCGGGCGGCTGCGCCCCCATCCCCGGCGGCGGCTGGTTGTAAGCGCCGGGCGCTTCCCTGACGAGCTGAGTGCCGTCGTTGGCGCAGAACGTCTGTGACTCGTCTGCGTAAATCTGATTACATGAGGGGCAGCGTCCCGGCATAAAGATTCTCCTTTAACCAATAGCGCGACCAATTTTTCTCGGACTGAGACAGATTGTAACAAACTTTTTGCCGGGCCATAAAGCAGGAGTCAGAATGCATGAGTCAGAAGTCAGAAGGGTACGCGGCCGGGAACAACTTCGACAGATTTTCTTTCCCCCGCCTCCTGCTTTATGACAGTTTCGCCTGACCCTTGCAGCGTTCCACTTCTGCGCCGCGATTCTCGGGCAGCAGAGCCTTCAGGTTCGGCGAGTCGCGCGCGGCGTCGTCCGCGAGCGGCCGCACTTCGTAGAGCGCGTCGGAGAGGCGGCGGAAGCGGAAGTGATTCTCAAGTCCGGCCAGCTCGCGCGTCTCCGACTCCTGCCAGCCGCAGGGCGGCCAGAAGCGCGGGTCCGCGTCCACGACGACGCGGCGGTTCTCGTCAAGGTTCTTTTGGACGACCTCGCCGAGTCGGCCCGCGGGCCAGCCGCTGCCCGCGCCGATCACGTCCCACGTGCCGAGGCCCACGCCGCGCCAGTACGTGACAGCGATTGACTGCGCGCCGGAGAGCATGACCGCGCCCGGCGGGACTTGCGCGAGGCGCGCGCGGTAATCCTTCATCGCGGCGTGCTGCGCCGTGAACTTGTCCATAGAGGGCTTCAGGTAGAAGGCCAGCACGACGGCGATGAGAACGACGCCCGCGACTGTGCTCGCGAAGGCGCGTCGCGTCACCTTCAGCCTCGCGGTCTGCTCGCGCATGAAGTGGCAGGCCGCGAGCGGCGCGAGCGCGGGGAGGCCGGTCAGGAAGTAGCGCCAGTTGATTGACGTGCTGTAGTTCAGGAGCAGCAGGAGAGTGGCACAGAATCCCGTGGCGGCCAGCGCGAGCGGCGCGGAAAATCTGCGCGCGCGCCATTCTTTGAAAGCCGCGACGGGCAGGGCCACGGCGACCATCGGCGCGGCGAGGAAAAAGTAGGCGAGGAAAGGCAGAAGATTGCGCGCCGTCAAAGGGTGGCGTGCCGCCTCGACGCGCATGGACTCGCGCCAGCCGTGCCACGCCGCGCGGTAGCCCTCGTCCGACCAGAACAAGTAGGCGAACGGCCCGAAGGCCGCGGCGAGGAAGACGACCAGGGAGAGCGCGAAGTATGTGATTTCCCGCCGGCCCAATTTCCAACCGCAGGCGACGGGCGCGGCGACGAGCCACAGGGCGTAGAAGGCCACGGTCTCGCGCACGTTGACGCCCGCGCCGAGGATTGCCGCGCCCGCGAGCATCAGCCACAGGCGCTGCTCCCGCACGCCGCGCAGGTACGCGAGAAGCGCGAGCGCCGTCAAAAGAATCGACGGAATCTCGGTCATCACCTGCCCGCTATAGATGACGAAGAAGGGCGAGGTGACGACCAGCAGCGCCGCCGCGGTCGCCGCGTGGAATGAGTTCGTGACCTCGCGCGCTAAGGCCCAGCAGGCCGCGGCGGCGAGCGGGCTCTGTAGGACGACCATGTACTTGAAGAGCAGGTACGCGCTCTCGGGCTTGAGGCCGAAGAGGGAGTGTGCGACGTTCCAGGCCGCGTGGTTCGTGTAGATGAAGAGCGAGCGCCCGAGGGCCATCGAAGAGGGTCGGCCTTCGATGGAGGCTAAAGTGTAGTCGAGCGCGTCCCAGTCGCCTATGAAGGGGTCCGCGTAGAGGAGCGCGAGCGCGAGCGCGGCGAGCGCAGGCCCGAGCCACCAGCGCCACGCGGCCCGGAAATTTTGGCCCGGCGACGCGCCCGCCGCGCGCACGCCTTCGTGCTCAACGTCTCTTCTCAAACAGGTACATCTCCACGCCCGGATAAATTATCTCTTTCGCCGCGCCGTACCACTCCGCGAGCTGCCGCGGGACGAGCGGCGTCAATTCGCCCGGATGCGAGACGACGAGCCAGACGCGCCCGCGGTCTTTGACAGACTCACGGAGCAGCGCGGGCAAATTCTCCGCCGTCATCTCCGACTGAAAATCCGGGAAAGGTTTTTCGTCCAGCCCCTCGGTCTTCGAATAGTAGTCGAAGGGGTACTGGCCCGACGCCTGGTTGAAGAGCACGAGGTCGCCGGGCTTCGCCAACTGCCCGAAGCTCGCGACCGCCTCGCGCCACGGGTCTTTCTTGAGCGCCGCGTAGTAGTTCTTCAGCACGCCGTACGAGAAGAAGAGGATGAGCAGCACAATGATCGCGCGCAGTTGGTGGAAGCGCAGACGAGAAAGCCCGCGCGCGGCGAGGATGAGGAAGGCCGGCAGCGCCGCGATGGTGTACTTCGGCAGAAAAATCGGCGACGCGAACTGCGAGACGAGGAACGGGAGCACGATCGAGCACGAGAGCCACAGCAGCAGCAGCGTTATTTTCAGCCGCTCGTCGAGCGGCCCTTCGTGCGTGCTCTCGGCCCCCGCGCCCTTTCGTCGCCAGCCGAAAAAGACGGCGAGCGCCGCGAGCGTGAAGAGAATCCCGGAGAGCACGTAAGAGCCCGCGTACATGACGAGCGTCGTGAACATGAAGCGCGCCGGGAGCCGCGGAATCCAGAAGCCCTTCTGCACGTGCGAGACCTGCTGTGCCAGAACCGAGAGCCACGGGAGGAACAGCACGACGAGGATGACCTGCGCGAGCAGCCAGCGCCACACGACGCGCCTGAAAGTCTCCCGCGAAGCGAAGAGCAGCGTCAGCACGAAGAGGTTCTGCGCGGCGAGGACGAAGACGCTGTAGACCTGCGTGTACATCATCAGCGCGCTCGCCGCGACGTAACACAGGAAAGCCGCGCGGGTGCGCCCCTCGACAATCTTGACGAAGAAGTACATCGAGGCGAGCGCGAGCAGGCCGAGCAGCGTATACATGCGCGCCTCCTGCGAGAACTCCAGGTGAAAGCGCGAGAGGGCGACGAGCGCGGAGGCGACGAGCGCGGTCGCACGGCCGAAGAGGCCGGAGGCCACTTTGTACGTGGCGAAGATGGCGAGGACGCCGAAGAGCGCGGAGAGCAGGCGCGCGCCGCGTTCGGAGTCGCCGAAGACGATCATCCAGTAGTGTAGCGCGAAGTAGTAGAGCGGCGGGTGAACGTCCTTCGAAGTCTCTTCGATGATGCGCGCGGGCCCGTTCAGACTGAGCTTGATGGAGAAAGCCTCGTCCAGCCAGACGCTCTCGTCCCCGAGTTCGTAAACTCTCAACAGCGCGCCCGCGACGATGATGAGAATGAGCGCCGCCAAAAGTAGGCGAGAGACTTTCGAGTCTTTTTCGACGGGTTGCGCGGTCGCGGCCATAAGCCTTCAGACGTTACCACAACCTGTTAATTTTTTTCCCGCTTTGTTTCGTCGGGCGTGAGGGCTTCGATGAGTTCGGTTTCGAGCGAGTCTTCGGGGCGCTTGACCATCGTCAGGCGGTTGCCGCGCTCGTTGTACTCGACCTCGTCCATGA
Source organism: Pyrinomonadaceae bacterium (assembly GCA_035563515.1). GTDB lineage: Bacteria > Acidobacteriota > Blastocatellia > Pyrinomonadales > Pyrinomonadaceae > QHXM01. The sequence continues at coordinate 51,224 of DATMVE010000014.1, read as the reverse complement.
TGTTGTAGATGAGGAGCACGCCGCGGCCCGAAGTCTTGAAGAGGTTCGACGGGTCGCGCGGGTCCGGTATCTCCTGGACGTTGAAGCCGTCGCCCTCGTCCTCGACCGTGAAGCGCGCCTCCTTGGAAGAAAGCTCGGCCGTGATGCGGACCAGTTTGCTCGGGTCGTTGCGGTTGCCGTGCTTGACCGCGTTGACGAAAGCCTCGTCGAGCGCGACGAAGAGGTTCGAGCGCTCCGGCTTGATCAGGCCGAGTTTGGCGACGCGCTCGATCAGGTATTGCAGCACGCCGTTCATCAGGGTGATGTCGCTCGGCAGCTCGAAGTCTATCTTCTCGCGGACGTAGGGCAGGACTTTGAGGTCGTCGACGAAGCGGAGCTTGTAGGAGAGCGTCTTCTCGACGATGGTGCGCAGCTCCTCCTTGTTGTAGGGCTGGCGGAGGAAGTTGGCCGCGCCCATCTTGAACGCCTTGACGACGCCGGGGTGCTGCGCCTCCTCGGAGGAGACGACGACGGGGACCATCAGTCGCTTGCGCTTGATCTCGCTGAGGAGCTGGACGCCGGAATGCTCGTCCTCGGTCAGGTCCGAGATGATGAGGTCGAACTCGTCTAGGTCTTCGCGCGCCAGCGCCGCGTTGCGGTCGCCGGTCGCCACGACCTCGTGGCCCAGCTCCCGCAGGACTTGCTCCAGCATGGCGCGCAACTCATCGTTGTTGTCAACGATGAGGATTCGTCGTCTCTCCATTGACCCGTCTAGTGACCGCCGGCCTTGATTAACGAGGGAGGGAAGAAGGGCGTCCCTCTTGATAGTGAGCGCCCGTTAGCATGCGCTATACGAAAAAGGCTCGCGGCGCGTTCCAGATAATATTCTGAAAGCCGGCAAAAGGTAAAACGCTAAGCAAAGCGCTGGGGCGGGCGCGCCCGCCCCCCTTCGAATTTCGGCGGCGTCAGTCGCCACGGCCGGGGCGGCCCGAAAGGCGCGTCAGCTTTCCACGGCCGTGACGCTACTCCTACTTCAGCGCTGTGCTCAGGTTGAAGAAGCCGTCGTCGTTGTTGTCCTCGAAACGGTTGTTGCCGAAGGTGATCATCTTGCTCAGGCAGCAGGTGAAGACCCCGGTGTCATTATGATAAATCACGTTCTGCGAGATGCTGATGAAGGCGACCCCGTCGGTCGTCGTCCCGATGCCGAGGTAGTTGTTAGAGACCAGACAGTTCTCGACCATGATGCGCGCCGTCCCGACGGAGGTCGGCGACGCGAGGATTCCGCCGTAGGTGACGACCGGGTCTTTCGAGCGCCCCGTGAAGGTGCTGTCGCGGATCGTGAGTGTGGTGTAGCGGCCGGCGGCGATGACGCCCTTGAAATAGTTCTCGAAGCGGCTGTGCTCGATGAAGGCTTGCGTCGGTTTCGAGCTGTCAGCGCCGCTCGGCGAAACGTAGGTGCGCGGCGCGGCGTGGGCCGCGTGCGTGAGCGCCAGCGCGAAGGCGCAGACGGTCAGGGCGTTGAGCGTAAGTTTGAGCTTGTTCATTCTGGGACTCCGTAGTCGGAAGCGCAGCCCCAGGCCGGCGGCGGGGGTTGACGCCTGAAGGTTTCCGCCTTGTCGATGGATGTCGGAAAATGAGGGTGCCGCTGCTGTCACTCAATCGTGGGCCGGCGACGGTGACGGTGAATCAATCCACACTGGTCTGGGCCCGGCAAGAAGCGGCGCGTGGAGTTTACATCCGGGCGGCCATCGCGGCAAAGCGCCGCGTCTCAACTTTCCTTTTCCGCCTTTTCCTTTTACCCTTTCAACTTCTATGCAGGCTTCGGCGGAACAGCAACGACAAAGACCACGGCAGCCGGGCGAGAGCGTCGAGCGCGCTTACAAGTTCGCGGACCTCTCGGCCTACCCTTTCAAAAAGCGTCTGCTCATACGCCTGGCCGACCTGGCCTTCTACGCGCTCATCGGCGTGCTCGGCCGCAGCGCGCGCTTCGAGGTCGAGGGCTGGGAGAATCACGAGCGCGTAACTGAAGCGGGCGGCCTGCCCATCTACTGCTTCTGGCACGACCGGATTTTTCTGACGACTTACTGGTGGCGTCGCCGCCGCATCGTCGTGATGACTTCGCAGAGCTTCGACGGCGAGTACATCGCGCGCTTCATACAGCGCTTCGGCTACGGCGCGGCGCGCGGCTCCTCTACGCGCGGCGGCGTCGGCGCGGTGGTCGAGATGGCCCGCCTGATGCGCGCAGGCTGCACGACCGCCTTCACCATCGACGGGCCGAAGGGTCCGCCCTACGTCGCCAAGATGGGCTCCGTGCTGCTCGCCAAAAAGTCCGGCCACCCTGTGCTGCCCGTGACGATGGCGCTCGCGCGCTACTGGACTCTGCCGAGCTGGGACAAGTTTCAAATCCCGAAGCCGTTCACGCGCGCGAAAGTCTTCGTCGCGGAGCCCATCTACGTCCCCGGAGACGCAGACGAAGAGACACTCAACCGGAAGCGCGACGAGTTGCAGCGCACGCTCGACGACCTCACCAGGCGCGGCGAAGAGTGGCGCGAAACAGTCCTCGGGGGCCGCAAACGCCGCTGAACAGCCTCGCGTTTATCTTCACCGAAGGGCTTCACTTTCATCCTCCTTCGCCGCGCACTTTGGCCCGTCAAAAAGCCTGCATCATATCAACTCACGTTTTCGTCCAGCGTGTCGTCTAAGCTGACACGATATGGGATGCGTGGCTCTCGTTTGAGCCCGTAACTTGCGGGTAAATTGGGCCATAAGCGGCGCGCGGGTTGGTGGCATACGAGTTGTTACCGTACCGGGCAGGGAGGTTGGACATGAAACACAATCGCGCAGCAAGCACATTCGGGAAACTTTTTCTGGCATTCTCAATCCTTTTCGGCATAGGTATTTTGACGAGCACGACGGCGCAGGCGCAATGGCAGAACGATCCGTACTACCGCCAAACCGACCGCGACCGCGAGTACCGCCGCGAGCAGCGGCGTCGTCAGCGCGAATACCGCCGCGAGCAGAGACGCGAGAACCGCGACAACAACGGCTACGGCTACGGCTACGGGAACAACGGCTACCGCGACGCCGACGGTTACGGCAACTACGGCGGCTCCTTTAACCTTCGCCAGACGGCCTTGAACGCGGGCTTCGCCGACGGCGTCAAGGAAGGCCGCAAGGACCGCGACCGCAACGAGCGCTATGACTACTCGGACGAGGACAAGTATCGCGAAGGGACGCGCGACTACAGTTCCCGCTTAGGCGACCGTTACATCTATCAGCGTTACTACCGCGAGGCGTTCTCGCACGGCTACGCTGACGGCTACGCCGGCTACAACTAACCGATAGTTCTGAAAGACAGCGGAGGGGCTCGGGAGACGTAGAGGTCTCCCGAGCCCCTCCGCTTTTTTACGTCTGGGCCCCGAACGACCCTCCCCTCTAACGTAGCGCGCCGGCGGCAACGTGTAGTAGGATGCCGGGAAAAGGCATGAGCGATGAGGGATGAGGGACGAGGAAAAAACGTCCTTGTTTCATCCCTCATCCCTCATCCCTCATCCCTTCCTTCGGAGGCCAAATGATTAACCAGGAGCGCATCAAGAATCTTCTTCTCGAACTCGTGCAGATTGACAGCCACTCAAGGAAAGAGCGCGACGTGGCCGAGCGCATCAAGAAGTATTGCGAAGAGATGGGCGCGGAGGTCGAGATTGACGACGCGGGCGAGAAAGTGGGCGGCAACTCCGGCAACGTCATCGCGCGCTTTCCCGGCACGATCCCCGACGCCGAGCCGATCATGATGAGCGCGCACATGGACACGGTCGTCCCAGGCGAAGGCGTCAAGCCCATCGTCGACGGCGACATCATCCGCACGGACGGCACGACCGTGCTCGGCGGCGACGACAAGTCCGGCTGCGCCGTCATCATCGAGACTATACGCTGCCTGCAAGAGCAGAACATCCCGCACGCGCCGATTGAGGCTGTCTTCTCCATCTGCGAGGAGGTCGGCCTGCTCGGCGCGAAGAACCTGGACGTGTCGCGCATCCGCGCCAAGTACGGCATCGTCTTCGACTCGGACGACCCAGGCTTCCTCTTCACCAAAGGCCCTTCGGCCAACCACCTTGAGTTCAAAGTCTACGGCCTGGAGTCGCACGCAGGCGTCGCGCCCGAGCAGGGCATCTCGGCCATCAAGATCGCGGCCGAGGCCATCAGTCAGATGAAACTCTTCCGCATAGACGACGAGACGACCGCCAACATAGGCGTCATCGAGGGCGGCAAGGCGACCAACATCATCACCAACTACGTCTACCTCAAGGGCGAGGCGCGCTCGCTCGACGAGGACAAGCTCAAGGCCCAGTGCGACCACATGGTCAAGTGCTTCGACGACGCGGCCTCCAAATACGAGGTGACGGTCGAGGGGCGAACGACTAAGGGGCGCGTCGAGTCAATCGTCGAGCCGGAGTACTTCGCGATGGACGTGCCGGACGACTCGCGCGTCGTGCAACTCGTCAAAGAGGCGGCCTCGCGCATGGGCCTCACGGTCGAGACGATGGCCTCGGGCGGCGGCTGCGACGCGAACATCTTCAACCGCAAAGGCATCGAATGCGCCAACCTCGGCACGGGCATGCGCGCCATCCACACCGTCAACGAATGGCTCGACGTCAAAGACATGTACGCCTCCGCCGAGATGACGTTGGAGATAATGAAACTCAACGGCGAAATGGCACAAAAGCAGTAGGCAGCGGGCAGTTTGTTGAGTCCCGACTGCCTTGACGCCTGAAGATGAAGACTCAAGATTCCAAATAAAGTTTTTAACTGCCCACTGCCCGCTGCCTGCTGCCCACTGCTTTATGCGCTGGACGCACATCACGATCACGGTCGGAGAGTTCGGGCGTTCGCTTGAGTTCTACACTTCGGTGTGCGGGCTCGCGGTCGTGAGGGACAGGCGGCGCGACGGGGGCGGGACGGTGTGGCTCGGTTACGAGCCGCCGGCGGGCGAAGACCCTACGTTCGTCCTGGTCATCATGGAGGGCGAGGTGACGGACCGCCTGGACCATTTCGGGTTCCAGTGCGAATCGCGCGAGCAGGTGGAATCGGTCGCCGAGGAGGCGCGGCGGCGCGGCATCCTCGTCCACCCGCCGCAGGACTCCGGCGGGGCCGTAGGCTACTGGACGATCATACGCGACCCGGACGGCCACCAGGTCGAATTCACCTTCGGCCAACCCCTCAAGGGACTCATTTAACTCAAGAGCGCAACGCGTCGCAGGCCAAAGGAGCAGCCAAGATGACGAAGCCCCACGTTCTCAGATTCGCCGCCGTCCTCCCTCTCGTGCTGCTTGCGGGCGCGCTCTGCGGCGCGGGGGCGCAGACGCTCGACGCGCGGCGCAAGGCGTTCGACAAACTCCTCGCGGAGCATTGGGACTACTCGCTGGCGCGCAGCCCGGAGTACGCCTCCACGCTGGGCGACAGGCGCTGGAACGACCGCCTCTCGGACGCCTCGCAAAAGGCCAGAGACGAACACCTCTCGAAGACGAAAGATTTTCTCGCGCGGTTCGAGGCCGTCGACACGAAGGGGTTCCCGTCGCAGGAGGCGCTCAGCCACCGCCTGATGGTCAGGCGTTTGAGGGAGGAGCTAGAGAACGCGCGGTTCAGGAACTGGCGCACGCCCGCCAACCAGCTCGAAGGGCCTCAGATAGATTTCGCGGAGACGGCCGCGCGCTTCCCCTTCGCCACGGCGAAGGATTACGAAGATTTCATCTCGCGCCTGAAGCAGTTCCCTAAGTTCCTGGAAGACAACACCGGCCAGATGAGAGAGGGCCTGGCCGAGGGCTTGATGCCGCCGAAATTCATCCTGGACATGGTGACCATGCAGGCGGAGGAGATGGCGGCCCTCAAGCCGGAAGAGACCCCTTTCATGGAGCCGCTCTCGAAGTTCCCCAAAGAAATCCCGGACGCCGCGCGGGCGGGAATCCGCGAGCGGACGCTGGCGGCCATACGCGACGACGTGCTCCCGGCTTACGCCAAATTCGCCAGGTTCATGAAGGAGGAGTACGCGCCGCGCGGGCGCAAGGACGTGGGCGTGTGGGCGCTGCCGGACGGCGCGGCGCGCTACGCCGCGGAAGTCAAAAGGAACACGACCACGGACCTCACGCCCGAACAGATTCACCAGATCGGACTTGAGCAGGTGGCCGCCATCGAGAAGCAGATGCTTGCCGTAGCCGCCCGCCTCGGCCACAAAGATTTGAAGTCACTCAACGCCGCCATCGAGCAGGACCCGAAGCTGCGCGGGGGCACGCGCGAGAACATACTCAACCTCTACCGCCGCCACCTGGACGCCATGCGGCTCAAACTCCCGAAGCTGTTCGGCCGCCTGCCCAAAGCGGGCATGGAGGTCGTCGCGACGGAGCCGTTTCTGGAAGCGACCGCGCCGTTCGCGCGCTACTACCCCGGCTCGGCCGACGGCTCGCGCCCCGGCCGCGTCGTCATCAACACCGGCAAGCCGGAGACGCGCAGGACCATCACCGTCGAGGCCATCGCCTACCACGAAGGAGTGCCCGGCCACCACATGCAGGTCGCCATCGCGCAGGAGTTGACGGGCCTGCCCGCGTTCCGGCAGAACGCCTGGGAGGCCGGCTACGGCGAAGGCTGGGCGCTCTACGCCGAGAAACTGGCACAGGAGTTGGGCTTTTACAGCGACCCTTACAGCGAATACGGGCTCCTGCAAAGCCAGATGCACCGCGCCATCCGGCTGGTCGTTGACACGGGGCTGCACCACAAGCGTTGGACGCGCGAGCAGGTGGTGCAATACTTCCACGACCACTCGGCCCTTGACGAGGTCCTGGTGCAGAGCGAGACCGACCGTTACATCGCCTGGCCCGGACAGGCGCTCGCCTACAAGATCGGCGAACTGAAAATCCTGGAGCTGCGCGAGCGTGCGCGCAAGGCGCTCGGGAGTAAGTTCGACCTGCGCCAGTTCCACGACGAAGTCTTGGGCTCGGGCGTGCTCCCGCTTGACGTGCTTGAGGAACGCATCAACGAGTGGATTAAATCTAAGTCAGTACCGCCTGCCGCAAGCGGGCGGGTAACTCGACACTTGAGACCCGCCCGCTTGCGGCAGGCGGTACTGACTTTCAGTTGACCAGATTCTGTGGCTCGCCGCGGGCGAAGGCTTCGATGTTACTGATGAGGCCGTCGGCGAGCGCCTGCATCGCCTCGCGGCTGGCCCAGGCGACGTGGGGCGTGAGGATGAAGTTCGGGAGATTTAGTCCGAGCAGCGGGTTGCCGTCGCGCGGCGGCTCTTTCGTCAGCACGTCGAAGGCGGCCCCGGCGATGAGCCCTTCGCGCAGGGCGTCGGCCAACGCGGCCTCGTCCACCAGCCCGCCGCGCGCCGTGTTAATCAGGACGGCGTCCCGCCGCATCATCTCCAACTCCGCACGGCCGATCAGCCCGCGCGTCTCCGCGTTGAGCGGGCAGTGAAGCGTCACGACGTCGCTCTCGCGCAAGACCTCCTCGAAGCTCACGCGCCCCGCACGAAGCTCACGCGCGCCCTTGTGCTCCGCGACGAGCACGCGCATCCCGAAAGCATTCGCGAGTTTTTCGACGGCGCGCCCCAGAGTGCCGTGGCCGATTATCCCGAGCGTGCTCGCGTGCAAATCGCGCATCGTGTGCGTCAGCAGACAGAACCCTTCGGCCCGCTGCCACTCGCCCCGCAGAATGTCCTCGCGGTGACCGAACAGGCTGCGGCGCAAACCGAGCATCAGCATCATGACGTGCTCGGGCACGGTGTGCAGCGCGTAGCCCCGCACGTTCGCGACCGGAAGATTGCGGCGGCGGCAGTATTCCAGGTCAACGATGTCCACGCCCGTCGCGCAGACGGCTATGAACTCCAACTCGGGCAACCGCTCAAGCGCCGCCTCCCTCAGCGGCACCTTGTTGGTGATGGCTATGGTCGCGCCGCGCACCCTCTCGACCACCTCGTCGGGCGCTGTCGTCTCATACTCCACCCACTCGTGCTCGAAACCCGGCCGCCGGATGTCCGCGATAATCGTGTTGCGATCCAGGAAGACTATTTTCTGTGCCATGACTGTTGGTCCGATTGTATTACAGATGCTCTATAAATAGTCAGAATCCGTTGCCCCTTCTGGGCTCGTATAATTTTTCGTCCCGTCCGGCAGGTACGCCACCGGCTAATGTCCGACGCGCTTACGGCGCTGAAATTTGTAGGAGGCAGGCATGAGCGACGAGGAGAGAGGTTATCGCGGCGGCGACGTGGTGCTGAGCGCGGAGGGGCCGCGCGGGCTGCCGTTCCTGAGGCCGCTGTACGGGCCGCCGCCGTATCAGTACGTGGACGACGTGGTCCTCATCGTCTCTTACGAGGCGGAGGAGGCCGCGATACGCGAGGTGCTGCCGCGCGAGCTTGAACCTCTGCCGGGCAACGCGGTGGCGATGTGCTTCTTCCTCTGCCCGGAGGTCTCGGGCATGGGGGCGCACAACTTCGCGATGCCGTGCATCCCCGTGCGCTACGGCGACTACACGGGCCAGTTCGTCCCCTACCTTTACACGAGTACGGACGCGAGCCTCGCCTGCTACCGCGAGGTGCAGGGGTGGCCCGCGGTTTTGGGCCAGACGGAGTTGACCGAGGCTGGGGGGCGCGTGCGCGCTCGCGTCACGCGCAATGGGCGCGAGGTGGTGCGCGCCACGGCGTCGGTCGGGGGCGAGACGATCGCGCAGATAGACTTCCTCCCCGTCATCCTCTACAAGGAGATTCCGGGCATCGACGGCCGCTCGTGCGACGAGGCTTACTTCCTGACCTCCACCTCGCTCCTGACCAACCTCAGCCTCAAGGCCGGGACGGGCGCGCTCGACTTCACGGACGCGGGCGACGATCCCGTGGCCCGGCTCAAGCCCGTCAAGACGACGGGCGCACTCTACGGCACGCTCGACGACCTCTACCCGGAAACCATACGCGTGCTGAAAAATTTGAAGTGACGGAAGAAATTAACAGGGACGGCAGGATGGACAGGATAAAGAGCTTGACTTCTAATCCTGTCCATCCTGTCCATCCCTGTTTGAATCCGCTCCGTGTTGAGCTGGCAGAGGTCTTGTCCCTGCCCCTACTTGATGTTGACGACGGCGTCTGTGCGGCCCTTCGCGCCGCTGGCGGTGGTGACGATGACTGGCACAGTTCCGATGACGCCCGCGGGGATGCGGACGTTGATTTGGTCCAGGCCGCCGAAGCCCCCGGACGGGCCGGCGTATTCGACTGTCGCGGCCTTCCCGCCGACGGTCACACGCACGGGCAGGGAGTTGCGCCAGCCCGTGCCGAAGAGCGAGATGACCGTGGGCTTCCCGTCCGTCGTCGCGCTGAAGGGGCCGCGCGTGTATCGCAGCCCGGAGACGAGGAGCGCGACCACTTCGCCGGCCCCCGTCTGCGGCACAGTGAAGAGGCCGGGGTTGTCGTTCGCGATAGTCACGTCGTCGGCCGCGATGACGTTGCCCTGGACGTAGACGACTGCGGAGCCGACGCCCGTGCCCGCCGCTTCGGGGACGTAGACGTTGACCTGCGAGTCGTTGAAGGAGAGCACAGTGACCGTGCGCCCTTCGAGCGTGACGCGGACGCCGCGCGCGGCGGCTTCCGCTTCGGTGCGCCCGCTCCGGCCGCGCGTCAGCCCCTGGCCGCGTATGCTCGCCAGCCCCGCCTTCGTTCCATTCCCGCGCAGGCTCGCGCTGTTGGTCATCGTCAGACGGGCGACCGGCTGAAGCACAGTCTCCACGCCGAAGGCGAGGCCCGAGAGCGCCTGTCTCTGCGGGTCGTCCGGCTCTAAGAAAATTGCGCCGTCGCGCAGCACGCCGTTGAGCGCCGGGTCTGGGAAGGCGTAGACGAAAGGTGTGCCAAGATTGCCGCCGTCGGCGACGAGGTCGGCCGAGCCCGACGCGTCCAGGATGACGTAGACGGTGCCCTCGCGGTCGACGGTCAGCCCGTGGAAGACGAGGTTGTTATCAATCGAGAGTCCGACGGCGGCCACTTCGTCCCGGTCGGCGTAACGGTCCGCGTTTGTGTCGTAGAGCGCGAGCAGCACGGTGTCGTTGCCGGCCGAGTGGGAGAAGACCACGCCGCGCGAGTTGGCGGCGATGTCTAAGGGCGCGTCGTCCGAGAATTGGTATTGGTAGTAGGGGACGGCGTCGAGCTTGTCGGGGACGCCGTCGGCGTCCGTGTCGCGCACGACGCGCAACTCGTTTGAGTCGAAGTCCGCGATGAGCAGGTCGTTGTTCGGAAGGAGCGCGAGCGCGTTGGCGTTGTTCAGCTCGTTGCTGCCGGCGCGGACGAGCGAGCGCGAGCGCGTGTTGTCGAAGCCGCCGGTGGAGGGGTCGCGCATGAGCAGGACGACGCCCGCCGAGGGCTCGTTGTCCGGGTCGGAAGGGTCGTCGAAGTTGTAATAGCCACTCGACGAGACGACGACGAACTCGCGGCCCGCGCGCGACGTGCCCGAGACGACCGCGACCGCGGACACCAGGGCGAAGTCGCGTTCGAGGTCGTAGGTGCTCGCAGAGTCGCGCACGTAGTTGCCGTTGGTGTCGAGCGCGAGGCGGAGCACGCCGAGGCGGCGGCCTTCGAGCGTGGCCGAGAAGACTTCGTAGCGCGCGCCGGAGCGGCCCACGGCGATGTCGAACGAGCCGCCGTCCGCGTCGAACGTGGTTCGTTCGTCCGCCACCAGGTTGCCCGTCGCGTCCACGTACTGCTCGTTCGTCCCGGCCGTAGAGGTCAGGCTCAACTGCGACGCGTGCAGAACCCAACTGAGCGGCGTGCCCGCCAGAATGTTCGGCAGCGCCGCCGTCAGGTTCTGCACCGGCGCGGAGCCCTGCGCCGCGCCGACAGCTTCCTCACGCCTCACGCGCGCGGGCGCACGCCTTTGCGTTTGACTTTCACTACTCGCCGCGGCAAGGGCCGCCGGCCGCCGCGGCAAAGACGCAGCGCTCCGCGCAGGCTCGTAACCGTCCTTCCGCTTCCCGACGCCCTCGCGCGCAGGCCGCGCGCCCACTGCGCGCCGCACGTCGGGCTTCAGTCCTTTCGCTTCGACCCGGCCCTGCGCCCGCACCCCGCACGCGAACCCACACCCGAGGAGGAGCACGGCACAAGCCGCAAGACGTGAACTCGCGATTTTCATAAAGGCCCTTCGACAAATTGGAGTAACTAGTAGTCAGTAATCAGTAGTCAGTTTTCAGAAAGAAGCAATTGGCTTTTCGCTGATTACTGATTACTGATTACTGACTACTGAAGACTGTTATTTCCTTGCCAGCCGCTTGTCGTCCCGCTCCATCTTCTGCCGCAGGTTTTTGGCTAGATGCTCGGCGGTGCTCTTCTTGCCGTTGACGGCGTCCACCTTGTAGGAGCCGACGGCGTAGGCGACGACGCTGGTCCTGAGGTTGATGACCTGTATACTCGCCTCGGACTCGGGCAGCCCGCTGCCGAAGATGATCTTGGCCCAGCCGGCGCGCTGGTGCGCGGCGTAGCCCGTGACCTCGAAGTCGGCCTGCGAGCGGTCGTCCACGACCAGTAGGTCGACCTTCTTCTTCTTGAAGGCCGCGACCAGGTAGTTCTCGAAACCGTTCAGGCCCTGAATCGCGTTGACGTAGACCTTCGCGCCGTGCGGGATGTAGGTCGGGTCCGTGACGGCGTCCGTTGACAGGGCGGACGACGAGCCGTGCGAGGCTTCGACCGTGCGCGCGCGGTCCTGAGCCGCGGCGGCCGCGGCGCTCAACGTCAAAACGGCCGCGAGCAGTGTGATTCGTAATCTCATGAGCTTTCCTTTCTCGGGCGGGGATAACCCGCCCGTAAAGTTTTAGTCGGTTACCGCCTGCCGCCGCGGCGGCTTGGCCGCTCGGGCTGACTCTCGCGCTCGCGCTGAGGCGGCGGGGGCGACGGCTTCGACTCCTGCCGCGCGGGCGGCTCCGGCCTGGGCTCCGGGCGCGGCTCCGGCCTCGGTTCGGGCCTGGACTCGACGCGAGGCTCCGGCCGCCTCTCGGGCTGAGGCTCGGGCCGCCGTTCAGGCTGGGGCTCGGGCCGCCTTTCCGGCTGAGGTTCGGGACGCCGCTCGGGCCTGGGCTCGGGGCGAGGTTCCGGCCGCGGTTCAACCCTCGGCTCGGGGCGAGGCTCGCGCCTCGGAGGCTCCGGCCTAGGCTCGACCCTGGGCTCCGGGCGCGGCGTTACTTGCCCTCCGCCGTCGTTGTCGTCGTCACGCCGCGGACGCACGCGAGGTTGAGGCTGAGGCTCGGGCCGCGGGTCAGCGTTGCGCACGGGCGGGCTAGTGACCGTCGGACGCTCCACGTCGGGCGGCGTCGCACGGCCATCGTCGCCCGTGTTCACTCGCGGGCGAGGCGGGCGGCTGCCTGTCGGCTGCGTGTCGTCGTCCCCCTGATTGTTGCGCTGTATGGGCTGCGGGACGCCGCCGCGCGCGCGCGGGGTGCGCGTGACAGCGCCGGTGTCCGTGGAATCGGCGCGGTCGGAGATTCGCCCGCCGTCGGTGCGCGTCCCCGTCGGGTTCGGAAGCTGGTCCACGGAGGGCCGCGGCTCGCGCCCGTTGTAGAGGCGCACGCGGCGCAGCTCGTTGTCGAGCGGGACTCCGGGCGTGCGGCGCGCCGCGCCAGTCTGGCGGTCAGGCAGAGGCGGCTCGGCCGCGCCGCCGCCGGCCGGCGTCGGGGGCCGGCCCGCGATGACGCGCGGAACCCTCTGTTCGCCCGGCCCCCTCTCAGGCGGGCTAATCGGCAGACGTCCGCGCACAGGCTCCGTGCCGACCACGCGGCGCGCGAGATCGTCCGTCGCGGGCCGCGGCGGCTGTGCACGCCGCCCGAACTGGCGCGCGGGCAAGGTCGTAATGGCGCGCAGGTACGCGGGGTTCGTGCGCTCTAAACGGTCCAAGTCACGACGGCCTACGGCTTCGAGCCGGCGGTAGTGGCGGCCGCGCGGGTCGCGCTGGCCGTGGCGCAAGGGGTACCAGCAGACCTGCTCGCCGTAAGAGGTCGGGACGTAGGCGAAGACCACGAGCGCGGGCCGCCACCAGGCCCTGCGGTACTTGTAGCCGTAGCCGCGCGGAGCCCAGCACCAACCGTTGTTGTAGTAGACCCAGCGGCCGTAGTGGTAAGGGGCCCAGCCCCACGGCTCGTCTCCGATCCAGGTCCAGCCGTAGGGCGGGACCCAGGCCCAGTGGCCGTAGCGGTAGGGGGCCCAGTTGTAATAGTTGTTGATGACGGTCGTGTGCGGACGCCAGACCCAGCCGTAAGAGTCCGTGTGCGTCCAGTCGCCGTAAGAGTCCAGCTCCTCCGCGCCCCACACGTCGCGGTCGTAGTAGCGGTCGCGGTCGTCGTAGCGCAGGCGCGCAGAGAGGTAACGCTCGCGCTCGTCAACCCAGTAGTCCCAGGAGTCGAAGGGCGCGATGGATGTCAGCTCCCAGTCGCCGGCGTTGGAACCAGTGCGGACAAGCTCGGCCGCGCGCCCGTCGCGCAGGGTGAAGCCGGAAGTCTCGGAGTAGATGCGCGCGCGCCCGCCGTCGCGCACGGCGAGGCGGACGCGGCCGTCGCGGCTCACGTCTATGCGGTAGACGCCGCGCTCTTCGGCGGCGAGCGTGGTGCCTGGGGCGTCCACCTCGAAGTACTCTTTGTCGCGGTCGAAGCGTGCGAGCCGCAGGGTCACGACGCCTTCCGAAAGGCTGAGCGCCACGCCCTCGTCGCGCAAGCTGACGACGCGCAGGACGGAGTCGCCGCCGAGGCGCACGAAGTTACGCGCGTCGATCTGGATTTCGGCGCGCGCGTCCGCGCCCGTCGTGGCGAGCACGTCGCCTTCGACGAGCGGGAAGTTGACGCGCGCGTTCTCCCAGTCGGCGCTCCCGTTGCGGCGCAGTTGAACGTCGCCGCCGATGAGACTGACGCGCGCGACGCGTGCGTTCTCCTCATATTCGTCGCCGTCCGCGTCCTCGTCGGCGCGGATGGCGGTGGCGGTGGTGAAGGCGAGCAGGATGGAGAGCAAGAAGAGACGGGTGATGGTTGTGGGCCGCGGGTGCCACATGGCTTACGCTCCTTTGAATTTTGAAACGTCTGGAAGAGAGCCGCTCGCTCGCGAAGGCGCACAAAGGGGCTAAGCCTGCGGAAAAGCTCAGGCGCGCTCTCGGAGAGAAAAGCCTTGTTGCGAGGGCTCGTTCTGCTGACCGGCCGCGAGTGCAAGGCCCGTGCCCGCGCGCTCGGTGGCACTTTCCCTTCCAGCTTTTCTTATATTTCTATTGCGGCCGGCGGGGTTTTCTGGCGTGTCCTATGCGAGATGGTGTGCGCCCCGGCACTATATCGTGTGAAGTGGGCAGTGGGCAGTGGGCAGTTAAAAGAAAGAAAACAAAAAAGCAACCGGCGTGATTAGCGCCGCTGCCTTTTGTTTTGCCTTTAACTGCCTACTGCCTACTGTTTCACTCGTCGCGCCCGACGCCGAGCGCGTCGGCGACGCGGTTGATGTAGTTGAACCACGAGGCGATGAGCGTGATCTGCAAGATGCCGCGGTCGTCGAAGCCCGCGGCGCGCAGCCGCTCGTGGTCCTCGGGCGAGATGCGCGTCGCGTCGCGCGTCAACTGCACGACGTAGTCGAGCATCGCGCGGTCCTGCTCTGAGAGCGGCGCTTTGGTGTAGTCGTCCTGGAGCTGGCGGACGAAATCCTCGTCCAGTGTGACCCGACGCAGAAACTCTGCGTGCGACTCGATTCAATAATGGCAGCGGTTGTTGACCGAGACGACCGTCGTGATCATCTCGTGCTGTCGGCGCGTCAGGGGAAGCTCCGGCGACATCAGCGCGCCGAAGGTCGCGAACGCGTGAAAGAGCGCGTCGGGGATCAGGCTGTGCGAGGCCACGATGCCCGAGGACTCGCCGTCGGCCGTCGGGTGCACGGGCGACGCGTACTCAATCGGGTACAGCTCCCTCTGCGCCTCCATCGCGCGCTTCAACTTCTCGTCGGCCTCGGCCATCGGGACGGTCTTAATCCAGGTCATAGCCCTCCAAAAAGTAATCGGTAGTCAGCAGTCAGCAAGAGATTACCACAGTTCCAAAACCCAGGAAGCAGGACGAGCGGTTTACTCGGCGGCCGCCTTCTTCCGAAACAGCAGGTAATAGACGGGCAGGCCGAGGAGGACTACGCCGACGCCGAGGAAGGCTTCTCTGGGGTTGCCGGCGGCGAGCATGAAGAGCATCGCGCTGACGACGAGCAGGCAGAAGAGCGGCGTCAGCGGGTAGCCGGGCGTGCGGTAGGTCGCGAGCCGCCCGCGCTTGCGCCGCAGCACGAAGATGGCGACGAGCGCCAGCGCGATGAAGACGACCGCGACGAAGAAGAAATAGCCTATGATCTGATTGAACGTACTGACGACGACGAGCAGCGAGGCGAGCGTGGCCTGCAACGCGATGGCGCGCGCCGGTGTGCCAAAACGCGGGTGCACCGCCGCCACCTGTTTGACGAACAGGTGGTCGCGCGCCATCGCGTAGTAGACGCGCGGCGCGGCCATGATGTAGGCGGCAATGCTTCCGAGCAGACTCCCGGCCACGATGCCCGAGAAAATCTGTCTGCCCGTCTGCCCGAAAAGTGCCTGGCCGACCTGTGCGGCGAAAGCCTGCTCGGCGGCCTCGCCCGTCGGAACCTGCTCGGTCGGCACGAGGTACAGGAACGCCGCGCTGGTCAGGATGTAAATGACCGTGACGACGAGCAGGCCCAGGAGCAAGGCGCGCGGCAAAGTCTTCGCGGGCGAGCGCACCTCGCCCGCCAGTTTCGCCAGGTCCCACCACCCGGCGAACGAGAAGAAGCCCGCGACGCTGGCCCCGGCGAGGGCGGGCAAGATAGGGTCAGCAGTGGGACCGCGGGCCGCGAACGGGGTGAAATTGGCCCAACTCCCCAGCCCCGACCCGAAGCCCCAGAAGACTATCAGCAGCAGCAGCCCGACCTTGAGCAGCGTCAGCACCACCATCAGCCGCGCGCCGAGGCGCACGCCCAGAATATTGACCGCGGCGAGGACGGCGATGACGCCGACGCCCAGGGCCTTCATGCCCAGGGGCGACAGCGGCGTGATGTTGGCGGCGTAGTCCGCGACGCTGACGGTCAGGGCGGCGGTCAGTCCGGGGTCCAGGACGAGCAGGAGCATCCAGCCGTAGAGGAAGGCGACGCCCGGGCCGTAAGCCTCGCGCAGGTAGACGTAGGAGCCGCCGGCTTCGGGGAAGCGCGTCGCCAGCTCGCCGTAGCAGAGCGCGCCGCAGAGGGCCGCGAACCCCATCACGAGCCAGACCGCGAGGAGCAGCAAGGGCGAGCCGAGCGACTTCGCCATCGTCGCGGGGTAGATGAAGATGCCGACCCCTATGACGCCGCTGATGACGAGCGCGACCGCCGCCGGGAGCCCGAGTTGTCTTTTCAGTTCGACTTGTTCTGGCATTAAAGGCAATGCGGAATGCGGAATGCGGAGTGATGAATTAAAAGGCGGTCGTCTTTAATTCATCACTCCGCATTCCGCATCCATCATTTCTTACGCGTCTTCCCCTTAAGCCTCGGCCCCGGCGCTCGCCTTGTCCATCGCGTTAATGATGGCCGTCGCGAACTCGTCCGTCTTGGCGTCGCCGCCGATGTCGCGCGTGCGGACCTTGCCATCCGTAAAGACTTTGAGCATGGCCTTCTCGACGCGGTCCGCGACCTCGCGCTCGTTCAGGTAGCGCAGCATCAGGATGCTGCTCTGGAGCAGTGCGGTGGGGTTGGCGATGCCCTGGCCCGCGATGTCCGGCGCGGAGCCGTGCACGGCCTCGAAGACAGCGCCCAACTCGCCTATGTTCGCGCCGGGGACTAAGCCGAGGCCGCCGATGAGCCCCGCGCACAAATCCGACACGATGTCGCCGTAGAGATTTTCGAGCAGCATGATGTCGAACTGCTCGGGGCGCATGACGAGCTGCATGCAGGCGTTGTCCACGATCTTGTCTTCGGCCGTGACCTCAGGATAATCGGCCGCCACCTTGCGGAAGCAGTCTAGGAAGAGGCCGTCGGAGAGCTTCATGATATTGGCCTTGTGGACGCACGTCACCTTCTTGCGCCCCTCGCGCCGCGCGTACTCGAAGGCGTAGCGCGCGATTCTCGTCGAAGCCTTCTCCGTGATAATTTTCAGGCTCTCGACCACGCCGGGCACGACGACGTGTTCGAGTCCCGCGTAAAGGCTCTCGGTGTTCTCGCGGACGACGACGAGGTCGAGTTCCGGGTAGCGCGAGGGCACGTTCGGGAGCGCGCGCACGGGCCTGAGGTTGGCGTAAAGGTCCAGCGCCTTGCGGAGGCCGACGTTGACGGACGTGAAGCCCTTGCCGACGGGCGTCGTGATCGGCCCCTTGAGCGCGACCTTGTTGCGCCTGATGGATTCGAGCAGCTCTTTGGGCAGTGTGTCGCCGAACTTTTCCAGCGCCTGCGCGCCCGCGTAGTGCGTCTCCCACTGTATCTCCGCGCCCGCCGCCTCGATGATGCGCACGACCGCCGCGGAGACTTCCGGGCCGATGCCGTCGCCAGGGATGAGTGTGATAGTATGTTTCATAGGAGTAATCAGCAGTCAGCAATCAGTAATCAGCGAGCAACAGCCGTCTTTACTGATTACTGACTGCTGATTACTGATTACTTGTAGAGCGTAGCGAATCATACCAGCAAGTTCTAATCAATGCGAGATCAGGAGTCACTGAGGGGCGGCGTCGGGACGGCGGAGGTGGTCGTCGTCGGGGGCGGCGTCATAGGGCTGGCGGTCGCGCGCGCGCTGGCCGTGCGCGGCGCGGGGCCGGTCACGCTCGTCGAGCGCGCGCGCCTCGGCGCGGAAGCCTCGCACGCGGCGGGCGGGATGCTCGCGCCGCAGGCCGAGGCCGACCGGGCGGACGCCTTCTTCGAACTGGCCTGCGCGGCGCGCGACCTCTACCCCGAATTCGCCGAAGCCCTGCGCGAAGAGACGGGCACGGACGTGGAACTCGAAAGGACCGGGACGCTCTACCTAGCCTTCACCGAACGGGACGAGGAGGAGATCGAGCACCGTTACCTCTGGCAGCGGCGCGCGGGCATGACAATCGAGCGCCTGAGCGCGGGCGAGGCCCGCCGCCTTGAGCCTTGCCTCTCGCCAGCCGTGCGCGCCGCCCTGCGTTTCCCGATGGACGTGCAGGTCGAGAACCGCCGCCTCGTCGCCGCGTTCTCTAACGCTGTCGAAAAGCGCGGCGTGAATATCTTGACCGAGACGCACGTCCACTCGCTGATGACTGAGCGCGGGCGCGTTCGGGGCGTGGAGACTTCGCGCGGCAGAATCAGCGCGGCGGCGGTCGTCCTGGCCGCGGGGGCGTGGACCTCTTTTCTCTCACCCGCGGACAAAGGCGCGCCGCAAGTCGGCATCGAACCCGTTCGCGGCCAGATGCTCTGTTTCGAGAGCAACCCGCGCCTCGCGCGCCACGTCATCTACAGCCCGCGCGGCTACGTCGTGCCGCGCCTCGACGGGCGGCTGCTGGCCGGCTCCACGACCGAGCGCGCGGGCTTCTCCAAGCGCGTCACGGCCGCGGGGCTCCACCAGATCGCGGCGCACGCGATGGAGATCGCGCCCGCGGTCGCCGACCTTCCGCTCGTGGATTCGTGGGCGGGCCTGCGCCCGAAAGCGGCCGACGACTGGCCCGTGCTCGGCGCGTCGAGTGAGGTGGGCGGCCTCTTCTACGCGACGGCGCATTACCGCAACGGCATCCTGCTCGCGCCGCTGACGGGCGAGCTTGTGGCCGAAGAGATTACGACGAATGTAGCGCCGCCGCTCATGCGGGCCTTCGGCCCGGACCGTTTCCACGCCGCGCTCGCTGGCTGATTGGCGAAGATTTCCGTATGAGAAAGTTGACCGCATCGCTCCTCTTGTCCGGCGCGCTCGCGCTCGCCGCGGTTGACGCGCTCGCTCAGGCGGGCCGCGTCATACAGTCGCCGCCCGCGGCCGCCTCGGTTGACGAGCGCGCCGCCTCCGTGCTCCACGACGATGCTTCGGGTTACGCCGCCAGAAAATTCAAAGAGTTCACGGCCAAGAAGGTGCCCTTCGACGCGAAGCTCTTCGAGAAGACTTTGCAGGAGCAGAAGGAGTTGGCCGCGCGCCACGCCGCCACCCTCAACGCGCGCCCGAACCCGTCCGCCGGAGACCTTTACTACCTCGCCATGCTCTACAGCCTCTCGGCCAACGAGGAGCGCACGCTCGAAGTCCTGAAGACTTACCTCGAACGCGAGAAGACGGCCGCGGGCGACCACCCGCAGTACGGGCGCTACCTGTTCGCGCTGCGCGCGGCCGAGCGCGGGCGACTCGAAGAATCGGAGGCCGCGCTCGCGGACTACCTGCGCTACGAGCCGCGCAAGGACAGCGAGCACGCGACGCTGGAGAACGCGCTCGCCAAAGGTTACCGCGAGAAGAAGCAGTTGGAGCGCGCGGCCGCGCACGCCGAGGAGGCTTACAAGGCGGCCAAGACGTTGCAGGCGCGCGAGAAGCTGCCCACGTCCGACCGTCTGGTCTACCTCTCCAGCACCGCGCTCGTGGACATTTACCAGCAGATGAAGAAGCCCGCGGACGCCTCAATCGCGGTCCTCGAAGAAGTGCGCAAACTGGCCGTCGCCACGCCGTCTGCACGCCTGTACACGGACGCCACGGAGAAGCTCGCCGACGTGCTCGTCGACGGCAAGCGCAAGCCCGAGGCCGTGAAGACAATCGAGGCGGCCATCGCCTACGCCGGCAGCGGGGTGAAGCCCGAGGAGCGGCGCTACGTGCTGCGCGCCTTGCAGCGCAAGCAGCTACAGCTCCGCCTGCAGGGCGAGGTCGCGCCGGAGATTAAGGTCGCCGACTGGGTCGAGCAGTCGCCCGTCAAGCTCTCGGACTTGCGCGGGCGCGTCGTGCTGCTGGATTTCTGGGCCACCTGGTGCGGCCCCTGCCTGCGCTCCTTCCCGCACCTCATAGAGTGGCACGAGAAGTACAAGGACCGCGGGCTGGTCGTCCTCGGCCTGACCAAGTTCTACGGCGAGGGCGGCGGGCAGGAGCTGAAGCCGGATGAGGAGCTGAGCTTCATCGGGCGCTTCAAGAAGGCGCACAACCTGCCGTACGGGACGGCCGTCGCCGACACCGACGAGAACCACATCAAGTACGGGGTGACGGCCATCCCGACCGCCGTCCTGATAGACCGCCAGGGCGTCATACGCCTCCTGACCACCGGCGTCGGCGGCGGCAACGAGGCCGAGATGGGCGAGGCGATTGAGAGAGTGATTCAAGAACAGGAGAAGTGATGAGTACTGGGTGCTGAGGACTGAGTAAGAGGGAGTTCTTAACTCAGTCCTCAGCACTCAGCACTCATCACTCTTGTCTGCTATACTGTGCCGCGTATTTTCCCGTAGTCGGTCGCTGAAAAGATTATGCAGGGTACTGACATCACCATCTGGGTCGCGTTCCTGGCCGGCCTGCTGTCGTTTCTCTCGCCGTGCGTGCTGCCGCTCGTGCCCGGCTACGTGTCGCTCATCTCCGGCGTCAGCATAGACCACCTGAAGGACGGGGGCGGCACCGAGTCGCGCGGCAACGCGCGCCGGGCCGTCATCCTCAACTCCATCGCCTTCAACATCGGCCTCTCGATGATCTTCCTGTCGCTCGGCTTGGTCGCGGGCCTCGTCGGCAAGACCATCACGGCCAACCCCTGGTTCCGCATCATCGGCGGCGTCGTCATCATCGGCTTCGGGCTCCAGTTGATGGGGCTGCTCAAAATCGGAGCGCTCTACAAGGACACCCGCTTCTTCTCGCAGCAGAAGCCGCGCGGGATGCTGGGCTCCATGACCCTGGGGATGGCCTTCGCCGCCGGGTGGACGCCGTGCATCGGGCCGATCCTGGGCGGCATCATCGGTCTGGCCGCGACCAGCGGCAACTGGAAGGCGGGGCTCATCCTCTCCTGCTTCTACGCCGCGGGCCTCTCCGTGCCGTTCCTGCTGACCGGCCTCGGCATCAACAAGTTCCTGGGCTTCTACACGAAGTTCCGCAAGCACCTGCACAAGGTCGAGGTCGTCTCCGGCGTCATGCTCATCAGCATCGGCCTGCTGATCGCGACCAACAAGGTGGCCGTCATCAACGCCTGGCTCGTCTCCTGGCTGCCCGACGCATCGGCGGCGCTGGATCGCTCGAACACGGGAGCCCTGCCGCCGCTCGAAGGCGAGAGGATCGTGCCGGCGCCGGCGATGGAGTTGAAGAACATGGCGGGCGAGACCGTAAGACTTGCGGACCTGCGCGGCCGGGTCGTCTTCCTGAATTTCTGGGCCACCTGGTGCGTCCCCTGCCGCACGGAGATACCCGAATTGAACGCCATGCACCGCGACCTTGAGTCGCGCGGGCTGACGGTCATCGGCGTCTCCTGGGACGACGCCGCGTCGGACATAGAAGAGTTCAAGAAGGAGATTCCGGTGGACTACCCCGTGCTGCTCGACGGCACGTCGGTCGGCGGCGAGTTCGGCGGGATACAGAGCTTCCCCACGACCTTCATCATTGACCGCGAGGGGCGGATTCGCTACAAAATTTCCGGGGCGCGCACCCGCGAAACCTTCGAGGCCGCCGTCAAGCTGCTGCTCGACGAAGCGCCGGTGGCGTCCGCCTCCAGGTAGAAACTTTGGGCCATTAAATTCCGTTCACACTTTAAGACAGTTTCTCCCCGCGAAAGCCACAGCCGGAGAAAACGGACATGAAAAAAGTTCTGACACTCGTCGCCCTCGCCCTGGCCCTCGTGCCGGCCGCGCTCGCCGCCCGCGCGCAGGCCGGCCACGAGTACGCGCCGCTCGAAGAGAAGACGGTCAACTACAAGGACTGGACGCTCAACTCCGTGAAGGACGGCGCGCCCGTCAACCTGCGCACCTTCGCGAAGGGCAAGAAGCTCGTGCTGGTCGTCTACTTCGCGCCGTGGTGCGGCAACTGGCGCAACGAGGCCCCGGTCGCGGCCCGGCTTTACGAGAAGTACAAGGGCCAGGGGCTCGACGTGATAGCCGTCAGCGAGTACGCGCCGCGCGCCGACTCCGTCAACTTCTTCGGCGAGGGGGGCTCGCCCTACACGGTCGTCTACGAGTCGGAGTCGCGCGCCGACCGCGACAAGACGGCGCACTACACTTACCGGCAGGCGACCGGCGACACGCGCCGCTGGGGCTCGCCCTACAACGTCTTCCTGGAGCCCGCGAAGCTCAACCAGACCGGCGACATGCTGGCGGAAAAGACCTGGGTCGTCAACGGCGAGTTGATCGAGGACGAGGTCGAAAACTTCATCCGCGCGCGCCTCGGCCTGGAGAAGCTGGACAAGAAACCGGACCAGCCCGCGGCGACGACGAGCGCCACCCCGTCGCTCTCCTTCGTCCCCGAAACCGGCAAGGCCAGGCTGCTCAAAGCCACAGCCGCATCGGACTCCGGCCCGCAGGTCGTCCAGCCCTGCAAAGAGCCGTAAGGGCCGCTAAAAGCCTTGAATCGTGAATCGTGAATCGTAAATCGTAAGAGACCGGCCGACGATTTACGATTCACGATTTACTATTTCCGAGCTTTCGATTTACGATTCTCTCCGATGAAACTTCGCATCCTTTACCACGGTCATTGCTTCGACGGTGTGGCCTCGGCCGCCGTCTTCACGCGGTTCTACAAGGCGCGCGTCAACCCCGCGGCGGAAGTCGAGTACACGAGCCTGCTGCACCGCCCCGGACAACTCTTCGACGAAGAGATGTTCGACGGCGACGAGAACGCCATCGTCGATTTCAAGTATTCGAGGAGCGAGCGCCTGACCTGGTGGTTCGACCATCACCAGTCTGCGTTCCTCACGCCCGAGGACGAGGCGCACTTCCGCGCCGACCGTTCCGGCAAAAAATTCCTGGACGCCGGGCGCAAGTCCTGCACGGAGTTCATCGAGGACGTGGCGCGCAACCGCTTCGACTTCGCGGACGGGCAACTGGAGCCGCTCGTCCACTGGGCGCACGTCATAGACGGCGCGCTTTACGACTCGGCCGCGCAGTGCGTGGAGTTGGCCGCGCCCGCGCTGCAACTGATGCAGGTCATCGAGAGCGACCCTGACGACGCCTTCGTCGAGCGCGTCATACGCGGGCTGGTCGAGCGCCCTCTGGACGAGGTCGCGTTGAGCGGTGAGGTGCAGGAGCGCTTCCGGCCCATCCTCGCGCGCCACCGCGAGACGCTCGAAGTCGTGCGGCGCAAGGCGACCTACGCGCGGGGCGTCGTCCGCTTCGACCTCGTGGACGACCGGATAGAAGGCTTCAACAAGTTCATCCCGTACTACCTGCACCCGGAGACGACCTACTCCGTGGCCCTGACGCGCGGGCCGCAGCGGACGAAAATCTCCGTCGGCTCGAACCCGTGGGCCCCGCGCCCGCGCCGGCACAACATCGCCACCATCTGCGAGCGCTACGGCGGCGGCGGCCACGCCGTCGTCGGCGCGGTCTCGTTCAAGCCGGACGAGGTCGAGGAGGCGCGCGCCGCCGTCAGCGAAATCGTCGAAGAGTTGTCGAGCGGCTACGGCGAATGATATTAAAGGTCCGCCATGCGATTGATGCTTTCCTTCATCATCGTCGTGCTCGCCCAAGCGGCTTTCGGCCTCAAGGGCCTGGCCCAGACGCCCGCGCCCTCCTGCCCCGCCGTGAGGGTCGAATCAGAAATCAAGAATCGCGAGCCCTGGTGGCGGGCTGACGGCCTTTGCCCTGGGGCGCAGGTGATTTTTTCGGCGTTCACCAGCGGCATCGGCCCGGACGACAGGCCGCAGTATAACTGGACCGTTTCCGCCGGGGTGATTGTCAGTGGGCAGGGGACCCCGACCATTATTGTCTCTACGAAAGGGTCCGACGATACGGTTTCTATAGAACGGGCCGACGAGCTGGCCGTGACAGCGACGGTCGAGGTGACCAAAGTTTCGGGCCTGAGCGCCGAGTGCGTGCCGAAGGCTTCGGCGACAGTGGGGATCGCCACCTGCTGTCTGACCCCGTGCCCGACCATCTCAATCCAGTGCCCGACGGAGTTCGTGGACCCGGGCGTGCCCCTCACCGTCTCCGTGAACCTGAGCGGCGGCGACCCCGAGCTGGAGATAACGTATAACTGGCAGGTTTCGGCCGGGGAGATTGTCGCCGGGCAGGGGACGCCGACGATTACGGTTGACACCACCGGCCTGGCCGGACAACACCCGACGGCCACGGTCGAAATCGGGGGGCTCCCTCCCGAGTGCGACAGACAGGAATCGTGCACGCCGCCGATAGCCAAATGCTCTCCTCCCGGCCACCTCCGCGGTGAGACGGGCGGCACCAGTGAAGAGGGCGGAAAGGCGCGTCTCGACGGCCTCGCCTTTCAACCCGGCCGCGAGCCGGGCGGCGGGAAACGTCGTCGCGTGTGGGACCGGCGCTCGGCTTCCGCGCGTCATTTGGAAACTAAAATTCGGAGGCGGGCCGCAAGGTTCGCGGCCCGGCTCGGAGGATAACGGATGTTTCTTCTCATCTCGCCGCTCGTGCAGTCTCTCTTGAACGTCGCCATCTACACGCTGGCGGGCCTGCTGCTCTTCGCGCTCGCCTTCTTCGTGATGGGCAAGGCGACGCCCTTCTCCATCCGCAAGGAGATCGAGGAAGACCAGAACGTCGCTCTCGCCATCGTCATCGGCTCCGTCATCATAGGCATCGCGCTCATCATCGTCGCGTCCATCGCCGGCTGAGTCGCCCGCGAGCGCGTCTGTCTTCCGACGCCTTGATAAAAGCTCCACGAAGATTTTTCAATGCACCAGAGCACAGCGACAGAGAGCGATTACGCAAGCTTCGCGCGCGCCGTCTACGAGACGGGCGTCATCTCGGACCCGTGGTTCGACGGGCGCGAGCGCTTCGGGCTGCGCGGCGTCGTGCTCGGGAGAGAGCGTGCGCGTCAACTTCTGGAAGCGGCCGAGCGCGTCACTTACCTGCACCAGGAGCTGGTCGAAATCCTCTTGGAAAATCCCTCGCTCGTCGCGGAGTTTTATCAGTTGACGCCGTGGCAGCAACTGATGTGGGAGACGGCGGGCGGGCTCTGGCACGGGATGGCGCGCGCGGACCTCTTCGTCTGCGAGGACCGAAAGATACGCTGCTGCGAGCTGAACAGCGACACGCCCTCGGGACAGCCCGAAGCCGTCATCCTCAACGAGATGTTGCGGGAGGCGCACGGCCCGGCCGTAGACCCGAACGCAGGCTTGCGCGGGGCGTTCGTCCGCATGCTCCGCGAGAGCCACGCCAAGCGCACCGACCGGCCGCTCAGCGTCGTCGGCATCATCTACCCTACGGAGTTGAGCGAAGACCTGGCGATGATCACGCTCTTCTCGCGCTGGCTCGAACGCGCCGGGGTGCGCGTGGTCTGCGGCTCGCCGTTCAACGTGCGGCGCAGCGGGCGCGGCGGGGTAGAAGTCCTGGGCGTCGCCGTCGATCTGATTTACAGGCACTACAAGACGGACTGGTGGGGCGAGCGAGCGCCCGTGTGGGCCGACGCGCCCGAGTACCCGGACCCTTTGCCGCTCGACGGCCCGCTCTCCGCGCTCGTCGGCGCGGAGATGGACGGGCACGTCACGGTCGTCAACCCCTTCGGCGCAATCGTCACGCAGAACAAGCTCTCGCTCGCCTTCTTCTGGGAGGAGCAGGACAGGTTCTCCAGGGAAGCGCGCGGCTGGATTCGCCGCTACATCCCGGAGACGCGGCGGCTGTCCACGCTCTCTCTAGACGAGTTGCGCGCCGAGCGCGAGGAGTGGGTGCTCAAGAGCGACTACGGGTGCGAGGGGCTGGAGACGGTGTGCGGGCCTTTCGTCAGCCAGGAGGTTTGGGAGAAGGCCATCGGGCAGGCGCTGCCCGAACGGTTTGTGGCACAAAAGTTCTTCCGCGCCGAGGCGGACGAGGAAGGGCGGCTCGCGAACTACGGCGTCTACGTCCTCGGCGGCACGGCCTCCGGCTTCTTCACGCGCCTCTCGCACAAGAGCACGGAGTACACGGCGCTGACCGTGCCGACGTTTATTAAGAAATGATGAACGAGGAATGATGAGTAGGAAGACGGTTGCTTTTAAATTCATCATTCATCATTCATCATTCCGCATTGCATTATGAAGGTTAATAAAAAACTGACGAGCGCGGGGCGCATCAACCGCCGGCGGCGCGTCGAGGGCGGCGGGCCGCAGCCCTGGTGGAAGATGTCGCGGCGCACTTTCAACATCACCGCCGTCGCCGCGACCGTCGGCGTCATAGGCGGCGCGGCATGGCTGCTCAACCGCGACGACACCTCGGAAATTGACGGCGACTCGCTCGAACTACAGCGCACGCACGGGTGGGACATAGGCTCCGAGGACAAGCGGCTCACGTTCGCGGGCGCGCAAGGTGCGGACTCGCAGCAGGGCGCGGCCTGGCGCAGGTATCTCAACCAGTCCGAGATGCTCAACGCCTTCCAGCCGAAGTCGCAGAAGTGGCTGCCCTACTTCGTCCCGACGCTCATCCAGGCTTTGCAGTTCGAGAGCCTGCGCAACCAACTGACGCCCGTCTTCTCGCCGGAGATGCAGGAGGCTTACGGGCGCGGACAGGCGATAGCGAAAGACTTTCTCAAGAACGCGGAGAACCCCTCGGAGACGGCGATCATAGTTGACGTGCCCGGACGCCAGAGCGTCGCGCTCGGCGCGGGGCTCAGCGAAGACGCGCACCTCGTCACGACCTTCGACAACTTCCCGCACCCGCTCGGCGTCACCCCGTCGCACGAGACGCTGGCCGCGATGCTCTATTACGCGGGCGAGATAGAGAGCAAGCAGGCCAACGTCCCGCAGGACGCGCCGCCCGTCTTCCTGCTGGACTCGCGCCGGCTCGAAAATTACACGGACGCCGACACGCAGTTCGACAACCGCTACCTCGCGAAGATTCCTTCGGCCGAGAAGCTGAAGGAGCTGGGCGTCAACTCCGTGCTCTACGTGACGCCCGACCGCACGCGCCAGCAGGAGCTGGACGACCTGAACGAGGACTTCGTGGAGTACCAGAACCAGGGGCTAAACGTGGCGATGCTGCCGCTGAGCGATTTGACGGGCGTGGACGAATGGGCCGAGGGCAAGCGGCCCGACGGCACGACCGGGCAGGTGCGCGAAAGGCATTACTACTACGGCGGCGGCCCCGCCTTCCACCCGTTCTTCTTCTACTCGTACCCGTTCTACAGGCCGACGGGGACTTTCGTCAGCCGCTACCCGCAATACGGGAGCGTCGCCGGCGGGCGCGCGCCCGCCGGGTTCGCGCCGCCCGTCACGCCGCCGCGCTACATCCCCGCGACGCGCCCCACCATGTTCGCGGGCACGCGCGTCGGCGCGGGCGCTCGCGGGGGCGTCGGGCGCAGCAAGCCGAGCGGCTTCGGCCGCACGACGGTTCGCATGGCCTCCGGCGGCGCAATCGTCGGGACGCGCGCCGGGCGCTCCGGCTACTACTCGCCCCGCCGCTCAGGCTCCTTCGGCCGCAGCCGAGGCGGCAGCTACGGCGGATAAAAAAGACGCAGAGAAGACGTTGAGGAGATGACGACGATGACGCGCAGGTCTTGGTTCAAGAGGGCTTCAGAGATTTTCGTCGTTGACGAGCCGCGGGCCTACTTCTTCGGGCTGCAAATCGTCATACACGCTTTCGGCCAGGACGCCATGCGCGCGCGCTTCAGCGAAGTCATCAACGACCCGGACGGCGCGGTCGAAAATGTGGAGGCCAAGCGCCGCTACCTCAAGCGCGTCGTCGCGCTCCTGCTCGAACAGGAGCCTTACTGGAGCCAGGCGTTCTGGGACTACATGACCGACACGAAGGAGGCCGAGGCGGAGTTCGAGTCGTGGGCGGCGGAACTCTCGGCCAGCACCGCGACCGAGCACGAGGAACTGGGCCAGGAAGTTGACGGGGCCGAGCGCCTGTCGAGCGACAAGGACTTCGTCGCCGTCTCGATCATGCTGCTCCTCAGCGAGCCCTACCCGCCCGCCGAGACTGACGACGAGTCGCAGTACTGGACGAAGAACACCATCAGCAACCTGACGCGCGGGCTGCTGCTCCTCAACCCCGAATCAATCCTCGCCGACGGCGTCTTCGTCGTCCCCGGCAGCCCCGACGACGGCCTCTCGGAAGAAGACCTGCTGACCGGCGGCTGGAGCTACCTGCGCGTCATCACCTGATTCGGGGCGCTCCCTCGGGAGCCTTTTTAACTTTCCTTCCGGTCAGAGCTTGATTTTAATCCCGCCGTTGAAAACGCGCCCTTCCGTGTGCGTGTAAATTTCACTGAAGGTCGGGTCCTGGTGCGGCGGGAAGACGACCGTCCCGAAGCGGCCCTGCCGCGTGTCCGTGATGTTCTCGGCGTTGATGAAGAGGCTGTACTTGCCGAACGTCTTTTCGCCGAAGACGCCTACCACCCAGAAGGGCCGCGTCCTGGAGCGGTTGGTCAGAAACTGGCTGCTCGTGTAGTAAGCCTCGACGCCTGCCTTAAAGTTCGCCTCCTTCTCGAAGAGCAGCGAGGAGTTTAGTTTGCTCTTCGGCGTCAGCGGCAGAATCTGATTGCCCGCCAGGTACTCCGCCTTCGCGTTCGTGTAGGTGTAGCCCGCGAACAGTTTCACGAAGTCGTAAGCGAGCCTGGCGTTCGTCTCAAAGCCCGCGCTCCTGATAGGCTCCGCGGCGTTCGCGAAAGCGAAAAAGCCACCCGTCACCGGCAGAAGTACCAGCGGGTCTTCGATCTCGGTGTAGAAGAACATCTGGTTGAGCGAATAGGAGAACTTTTCGCCCACGGTGTTCCTGTAATTCACGTCGAAGGTGCCGCCGCGGCTGCGCTCGGCCTTCAAAGTATTGCCGATTGGGAGGACGTTCTGAAAGAGCAGGGTCTCGGCCTCTTCGGTGAAGATGCTCGGCGCTTTATACCCCAGGCCGACGGTGAAGCGGCTGCTCAGGTTGTTTGTGAATCTGTAGAGCACCGACACGCGGGGCAGAGGGAACGTGCCGTAGTGTTTGACGTGGTCGAGGCGGAAGCCCGCTTCGAGCGACAGCCTTTCATTAATGCTGAAGCTGTCCTGCGCGTAGCCGCCGAACGTCGTGCGCGTCTCGTCGCGCGGGGCCAGGGTGTTGCCGTCCTGCTTCTCCCTGAACCGGTCATACACCGCGTTAAAGCCGAACACCAGCACGTGTTTCTTGACCGGGTGAAGGTAGGAGATGTCCGTGTAGGAGTTGAACTGCCGTCCTTTGAATGTGTAGTCGGGAATCTCTATCTCGCGGTTGAAGAAAGCGAGGCTCTGCTTGGCGACGAACCTGCGGCCGCCCGACAACTCGCGGTCGAGTTGCACGGTCGTGATGTTGCGGAACGAATTGTTGTTCTCGAAGTACTGGTGGAACCCGTCGGCCTCGCCGCGGAGCACGAAGACATCGCCGCCTTTGCGGTTCTGGTAAGAGGTCGTGTTCCCGACTGCCAGGCGGGTCTTGTCGTCCAGATAGAAGAAGAGGCGCGGGCTCAGGTTGAACGAGTTGGTTCTCGGAAGCTCTGTGAAATCGTCGTCGTCCACGTCGTACTCTTTTTGATAGTTGACGGAGCCGAGCAACGTGTAACCGAAGCGGGTGAACTTGCGCGAATTGAAGACGGAGAAGTCCGTGCCCAGCGCCGAGGTCTGGTTAAGAATCAGGGAAGTGACGGGCCTCTCTTCCGGCTCCTTGCTGATGAAGTTAACCACGCCGGCAATCGCCCCGCCGCCGTAAAAGGTCGCCGCCGGGCCTTTGATAATCTCGACCTGCCTCAGATCGAGCGGAGGAATTTCCAGGAGGCTGAGGCTTCCCGAAAACCCACCGAAGGCCGGGAACCCGTCTTTAAGGAGCTGCGTATACCTGCCGTCGAGCCCCTGTATGCGGACGCTCTGCGTGTTGGAGGTGGCGGAAGTCTGCTGCACCTTGATGCCTGTGCTTTCGTTGAGCACCATCGAGACGTTGGCCGGGCGCATGTTGCTCTTCTCGTCCACCTCCTCCTCGTCAATGGCCTCGACCCTCGTCGGCACGTCGTCAATCTCGCGGCCCGTGCGCGTCGAGGTGATGGTCACTTCGCCGACCTCGTTGGTGACTTTGATGAAGATCAGGTTTTCATTCTGCGCGGCGGCCGGGAAAGTGAGCCGCAATTCTTTGGCCTCGTAGCCCGCGGAAAAGATTTCGACGCTCTGCTCGCCGTCGGGGACATCCGTTAATTCGGCCACACCATTGGCGTCTGTGGTCGCCGAAATGTCCGTGTCTTTGACCGAGACGGTTGCGCCCGCTACCGCCTGCTTCGTGTCCTCATCTTTGACCGTAACTTTGAATCTGTTTTGGGCGGATGAGCTTTGCGCCGCCAGTAAGATTGCAAAAAATAAGATAACCTGCCTCACCTGTAGCCACCTTTTCCAGAACTTGAATAAGCGGAACGCGGCACGCGCCGACGACACGTGCGCGGCGCTGCGCCGAGAAATATGTTTGAAATTTGAAAGTCGGAGGGCGGTTAAATCCGAAGAATCGGCAGATGCGTCGGAGGCGGGTCCGCGGAGGAAGGTCGTAGATGTAAGTTAAAAGCAATCCCATCGGTTAAGTCATTAACCGGGGCCGTGAGGGGCGGGGCGGGGGCGGACGGCGCTTGTAAGTCCAGGTTGAAAGCTGTGCGTTTTGGCCCAGTCGCTTTCAGAAAAGAGGGGATCGGACAGTCTGCACAATCCGGCGCGGCCTTCAATTCAGTAACCTGAGTTGACGATGAAAGCGGCGACCGGTCGTGGTTTTCCGCGCCCTCCCGCCCGCAAATCGAGACGCAGGCCGCAAACGCCCATAAAAAACTGACCGGCAGCAGCACGGCCATTAATCTTCTAAGCGAGGGGCGCGTCAACGACATGGGCGGACATTATACTTATTCAGTTTGCGTCGCGCCATTCGCCCCCTCTCAGTTACGAGCCCACATCAGGTTTGTGCCAGACGACCGTGTACCGCCAGAGCAGGTGTAGGCGGACGAGCGCGCCCGGCAGATGCTCGTCACGCATCGCGCGCACGTCTTCAGCCTTCAGGTAAGTCTCGTGCCTGCCGTGCTCGTCCCACGCCTGACGCACCTCGCGCCGCTGGCGGAACCTGCCCGTGCGCCGGAAGCGCATGGCGCAACTGACGGGCAATCTGACGAAGTTGAGCGCCGTGTCGAAGAGGCCGTCCGGTTCAAGCAGGTCGTGCACGATCAGCACGCCGCCGGGGCGAATCAGCGACTTCATTTTTCCTAGAGCCTGGGCCAGCGGCAGGTGATGCAGTGTCGTCGTCGTGACGACGCAGTCGTAAGTCTCGGGCGGGAGGTCTAGGCGTAGAAAGTCGCCGAGGATGAATTGAAGGTTCGGGTGAGAGCGCGAACGCTCCCCGGCCGCGCGGAGCATCTGCGGGGACAAGTCGACCGCGGTGACGGAACAGGCGCGCTGTGCGACGAGGCGCGCGAACGCTCCCAACCCGCAGCCGACTTCGAGCACGCGCGCGCAACCCGCGGGGACGTGGCCCAGAAGAAACTCCGAGTACGGGCCGAGTTCTTCGCGGTCGAGCGCCGACACCAGCGCGATGCGGTCGAAGTCCGCGCGAACCTGCTCGGCCGAACCCCCGGCGGACTGAATCAACACGGACGACCTCCTCCGGTCGCGCCTCAGCCTTTGCGCGCCATCAACTCCTCAATCTCTTCGGGCTGCTTCGGCGCTTTATGAGAGAGGACGCGCGGGCCGTCTTCGGTGACCAGCACGTCGTCTTCGATGCGGACGCCTATGCCGAGGTATTTCTCGGGGACGTCTTTGGTGTCGGTCGCGATGTAGAGGCCGGGCTCGACCGTCATCACCATGCCGGGCTCAAGTTTGCGCGCCTCGTCCTTGATGTGGTAGCGGCCCACGTCGTGCACGTCCAGGCCGAGAAAGTGGCCCAGGCCGTGCATGTAAAACTGCTTGTACTTCTCTTCCTCGATGAGCTTCTTCGGGTCGCCCTTCAAGAGTCCCAGGCGGACCATGCCCTCCGTCAAAAGCTCTACCGAGTAGTTCTTCAGCTCGTCCACGCTCGTCCCCGGTCGCACGCGCTCGACGCAGGCCGTCTGCGTCTTGAGCACGAGGTCGTAGATGTCGCGCTGCGCGGGAGTGAAGCGGCCGTTGACGGGGAAGGTGCGCGTGATGTCGGAGGCGTAGCCGCCGTACTCCGCGCCAGCGTCAATCAGCAGGAGGTCGCCGTCCTGTAGCACGGCGTCGTTGTTGATGTAGTGGAGCACGGTCGCGTTCGCGCCGCCGCCGACGATCGAAGTGTAGGCCGGCCCCGACGCCCCGTTCTTGCGGAAGGTGTACTCGATGAGGGCCTCGACCTCGTACTCGTTCATGCCGGGACGCGCGGCCCTCATCGCGGCGACGTGGCCCTCGGCCGCGATGTCGGCGGCGCGCTGCATCAACTCGACCTCCTCCTCGCTCTTGAAGAGGCGCATCTCGTGCGTGATTGTGCCTGTGTCGATGATGGCCTCGGGCGCGCTCACGCCGCGGCGGCCCAGGGCGCGGAGCCGCCTGATCTGGCCCACAATCGTTTCGTCCAGGTCGGGGCGGCCGTCGCCTATGCGGTAATAAAGGTTGGCCGCGCCGTTCAGGTAGTCGCCGAGCTTCTCCTTGAACTGCTCGATGGGGAACGCCTCGTCCGCGCCGTACTCCTTCTGCGCGCCCTCGGTGCCCGCGCGCCGCCCGTCCCAGATTTCGCGCTCGGGGTCGCGCGGGCGGACGAAGAGCGTGTACTTCGGCCCGCCCGACGAGTGCTTGATGACGGCGACGGCCTCGGGCTCGTCGAAGCCTGTCAGGTAGTAGAAGTCAGAGTCCTGGCGGTAGCGGTAGTGCGTGTCGTTCGAGCGCGTGGCCTCGCGCGCGCTCGCGACGATGGCGACGGAGCCGGGCGTCATGCGCTTGACGAACTCCGCGAGCTGGGGTCTTTGCATCGAAAATCTCTCCTCTTCGGGCGGCGATGAATTGTTGGCAGAACATTGTAGCCGAAAGGCCGCGCGGCGCGAAAACCTGTCACCTGCCCTTTGACCCCGCAGGGATGAATTGACTTGTCTTTGCATTCCGCTTTCAATCCTCGCCCGCTTTGGGTGATAATCCGGCCGAACGGAGATAACCCCTATGAGCGCACAGACTCTGGACATCAAGGCGGGGCGTGCCGAAGAGATAGTCTCGTATGACCCGGCGACGGGCGAGGAGGTGGGCCGCGCGCCCGTGGCCTCGGCCGCCGAGGTCCGCGAGGCCGTCGAGCGCGCGCGGGCGGCGCAGAAGAATTGGGCCGGGTTGAGCTACGCCGAGCGCGGCCGCGTCGTCATGCGCGCGCGCCGGGTCGTGCTGGACGAGCTGGAGGAGATCGCGCTGCTCGTTTCCCGCGAGACGGGCAAGCCCGTGGCGGAAGCGGTCTCGATGGAGCTCGCGCCGACGCTCGACCTGATGCAGTTCTTCGCGCGGCGGACGCGGCGGCTGCTGCGGCCCGAGAAGATCGACATAGGGCAGTACGGGTTGATGGGGCGCACGTCGCGCATAGTCTACAAGCCGCTCGGCGTGGTCGGCATCATCTCGCCGTGGAACTTCCCGTGGGCCACTCCGCTCGACGAAGTCGTGATGGCGCTGATGGCGGGGAACGCGGTCGTGGTTAAGCCGAGCGAGTTGACGCCGCTCACGGGCCTGAAGATCGCGGACGTGTTCAAACGCGCGGGGCTCGCCGACGGCTTGCTCGAAGTCGTGACCGGCGGGGGCGCGACCGGCGCGGCGCTCGTCGAGGCCGGCGTCGACAAGATCATGTTCACGGGGAGCGTCGCGACAGGCAAGCGCGTCGCGCAGAGTGCGGCCAAAACGCTCACACCGGTCGTGCTGGAACTAGGCGGCAAGGACCCCATGATCGTGCTGGAGGACGCGGACGTGGAGACGGCCGCGGCGGCCGCGCTCTGGGGCGCGTTCAGCAACTCGGGCCAGGCGTGCGCTTCGGTCGAGCGCTGCTACGTACACGAGAGAGTAGCCGCGCGCTTCGTCGAGAGCGTCGTCGAGAAGACGCGCGGGCTCAGGCAGAATATTGGCACAACGGAGGACACGGACATCGGCGCGATGTCGAACGAGAACCAGCTCGCGATTGTCGAGGACCACGTCAACGAGGCGATGGGGCGAGGCGCGCGCGCACTCACGGGCGGCCGCCGCGCGGAAGGCTTGCGGCCCGGACTCTTCTACGAGCCGACGGTCCTCGCGGACGTTGACCACACGATGACGGTCATGCGCGAGGAGACGTTCGGACCCGTTCTGCCCGTGATGACTTTCAAGACGGACGAGGAGGCGATAAGGCTCGCGAACGACAGCCCGTTCGGGCTGACGGCGAGCGTGTGGACTAAGAACATAGGGCGCGGGCGTCGCGTCGCGGAGCAATTGGAGGCGGGGACCGTGATGGTCAACGAGGTGCTCTACACGCACGGCATCGCGCAGACGCCGTGGGGCGGGGTGAAGCAGAGCGGGCTCGGCCGCACGCACGGGCGGTTGGGGCTGCTCGAACTCGTCACGCCGCAGCACGTACACGTCAACCGCATCAGTCGGTTGCGTGACCTGTGGTGGTTCAGCTACACGCCGGCGTCAGCGCGCCTCTTCCGCGGCTTCGCCAGGAGGTTCGCCACGGGCAACGTCCTGCAAACCTCGCTGCTCCTCCCGCAGATGGTCCGCCGCCTCTTCGGGCGCGAAGGACAGAAGTGAGTTCAATGAGCGACGGAAACTTTAAGAAAATTTTGGCGGCGGTGATGTTCTGCGCCGCCGCCGTCTTCTTCTCTTCAGAGGCGCGCGCGCAGGGGCGGTTGATGCCGCCCGAGAGCGTTAAGTGCGACCCGAATCACCTCACTTCGTTCACGGGAAAGATTCTCTCTTACCGGCGCGGGCCGGGGCGCGTGAGCCTCACGGTCAGGACGGACGAGGAGACGACGGAGAGTTTCACGCTGCGGTTTCGCAAGTCCGAGGACGCGGCGCGGTGGTTTTTGATGAGGGGCGAGCCTTTCAAGCGGGGCGACTGGGCGCTCATAGAGCGGCGGCGCTACCAATTGCGCCCGCGCATGCGCGCGACCGTCTGGGTCTGCGACGACGGCTCGAACCCGATAGTTGATTGGCGGCCGGGCGAGCGCGGCCAAACGACTTTTTGAAAACCGGTCACGCCCGGCGACCTAAGCGGCCCGTGGAAAAATTTCTGACGAACATGAGAATGCGCTCTTCGGTCTCGCTGACCGCGATTCTTCTCTTCTCGCTCGCGGCGTGTCACCCGAAAAGCGCGGGCGACGCGCGCGTGAGCGAGCGCACGCAGGGGCCCGCGGCAGCGACTATGCCGTCGGACGGCGTGCGGCGCGTCACGGTCGCGGAGTTGAATGAGGCGCTGGAAAAAGGCGAGGCCGTCGCGGTGGACGTGCGCGGGAGTGTGGACTACGAACTGGGCCACATCAAGGGCGCGCTTTCGGTCCCGCTCGGCCTCGTCGCGGAGCGGGCGAAGGAGCTGCCGCCGGACAAGCTGATAGTCACCTACTGCGCTTGAACGCACGAGCAACTGAGCGCCCGTGCGGTGCAGGAGATGAAGAAACACGGAATCGAAAACGCGGCCGCGCTCCTCGGCGGCTGGGACGAGTGGACGCGCGCGGGCCTGCCGACGGAGTAAGATAAAAGGTAAGAGTAAAGACCCCGGAGGGGTCAAACGTGATAGCCGGGGGCAAGCGAACTCGCGTTCGCGCCGCCCCCGGCTATCTTGTCAGACCCTTTCAGGGTCTTCCCTTTTATCTTTTGCCTTCTATTACAGTCCGCGGTATTGCAGTGTCAGCGAGTCGGCGCGCGCGGCCTGGCCGGCGGTGAACTCGAACATGCAGGAGTCGTAAGTGTAATCCATGAAGTTGGTGATCGGGTCGAGGCCGGGCTTGTTACGGCAGGTGTCGCGGCCCGTCGGGCAGCCGCCCGCAGCGGAGCGCTCGGCCGGCGTGTCGTTGACGAGGTCGCCCCCGCCGTTGCAGCCGCCCATGAAGGTGTGGTAGAGGCCGAGCCAGTGGCCGACCTCGTGCGTCCCGGTGTCGCCCTGGTTGTAGTTGGTGAACGAGCCGCCCGGCAGGCTGGTGTGGACGCAGACCACGCCGTCCATCGTCGGCGCGGCGGCGTACTCCCAGGGGAAAGTGGCCCAGCCGAGGAGGCCGCCGCCCATGCCGTTCGTGTAGAAGTTGAGGTCGGCCGAGCCGCCCTTGTGCAGCGCCGCCTTCATCTGCTGCTCGCAGGCCCCGCCCGTGCAGGTGTACCAGGTGTTGTTGGCCGTGCGGTCCGTGCTCACGAGGGTGAACCTGTAGATCGTGTTGGAGCCGCCCGTGACGCCGCTGAAGGAGTCGTTGAGGACTTTAATCTGGTTGGCGATCCGGGTGTCGGAGACGTTGCCCGCGCCCGAGGTGTTGGTGATGACGTGGAAGTAGACGTTGACGTTGACCGTGCCGGTTCTCTGATCCGAGCCCGTGTCGGCCTTGCGCTGATTTTTGAAGCGCCGGTTGGCCTCGTCAATCAGGCGGGCGGTATTGTCATCGGGGTGCCTGGTCCCGCACTTGAGGAACGCGGAGTTGCCGTTGGCGTTCTCGACGGCGCGGTCGGACTGCGCGGAGGTGCCGCGCGCGAGGCTGCCAATTACGAGCGCGAAGGCGAGCGCGCTCACGCCCAGTAAGGCTACTAACTTACGATTCATTCTATGTCCTCCAGGTAGGTGAGACCCTTCTTGCTTAAGGGTGGCTGTTAACAGTTTGCGGGGACGAACCGTGCGCTCCCACAGGTAGCACGCACCAAGAGAATGATGCCCTGGTTATAAAATAAGCTTCTGGGTCTGTAAGGGCATTGCAAACGCCGATGGTGGGGGAATTCATCTGCTTTTGCAATTGAGGCTCGGACATCCTAAACCCCGCGCCGCGCGGAAGTCAATCTGCGGGACGGGCGTCGCGCCCGCGGGTTTGATTTTCGCCGGCCGAAGATGTCTAATCTCAGCCGAGATGCCAATCGTGCTAGCGTTTTCTCTAACCCTCGTCCTGCTCGCGCAGGGCGGGCCTTGCCGGAAAGCCGTAGACGTGTCGGGCGAAAGAGTTCAGAGCGCGCAGACCGGGACGTGGGGCGGCCCTCACGTGCAGATGGACGTGGGGGCGGACGGCGCGCGCCTGGAGTTCGACTGCGCGCACGGCGCGACCGACGGCCCCCTCGCGCCGGGCGACGACGGTCGCTTCGACCTCGCGGGCTACTTCGTCGTGGAGCGCGGCGGCCCCGTGCGCGCGGGCCGGAAGGAGAAACGTCTCCCCGCGCGCTACAGCGGCCGCGTGGAGGGGCAGACGATGACGCTCGACGTGACGCTCACGGAAGGCGGCGAGCACGTAGGCACGTTCACACTCACGCGCGGCCGGGCGGGCCGCCTGACCAGGTGCCTTTAGAGAAATGATGAATGCGGAATGATGAATTAAAGGCCAACTGCCTTTAATTCATCATTCCGCATTGCTTTTCCTCCTTGCCTTATCTTGGAAGAGTGATATATTGGCGCTTCTTCTCAAGCAGGCGTCAACAAGCACATACCTCGACCGGAATAGTTAAGCGCTCAACAACGATTGGGGCGGGTCTTCCACCCACAAGCTCGAATCTCTAACCCGCGCCCTGAGTCTTCACTTACCTAGCCGCACTCTCTGGAGGGAGAAAAATGAAAAGAAAGTTAAGCGCCTCGCTCGCGCTCACGGCCTTCGTGTCTGTGCTCGTCGTGCCGGCGCTCGTCTACGCGCAGCGCGGCAGAACGAACACCACGGCGGGCGCGGGGCAAGGACAGTTGAAGCCCGTCGTCACCGCGGCCCGCCACGATGTCTCGCGCCCCCTGCGCGACATCGCCCCGCTCATGCCGGGCAAGGCCCGCAAGTATGAAAACCCCATGAACTTTGCCAAGAAAGCCCCGGCCGCGGACCAGCCAGACGGGGCCGTGCAGTCCGTGATCGGCCCGAGCGTCCCCGTGACGGCCGGCCACAACTTTGAGGGCATAGGTAACGGGATGCCGGGTTTCAGCGTCAGCGTCGCGCCGCCCGACACGACCGGCGACGTGGGCGGCCCGACCGCGAACCCGCAGAGCCCGACGGGCCAGTACGTCCAGTGGGTCAACCTCTCCTTCGCCGTCTTCGACAAGGCGACGGGCGCGAGGATTTACGGCCCGGCCGCCGGCAACACCCTCTGGGCCGGTTTCGGCGGACCCTGCCAGACGGAGAACGACGGCGACCCCATCGTGCAGTACGACCAACTGGCACAACGCTGGGTGCTGACGCAGTTCGCCGTCTCGTCCGCTCCCTACCGCCAGTGCGTCGCCGTCTCGCAGACCTCGGACGCGACCGGCGCTTACTACCGCTACGAGTTCCTCTACGGCAATCAGCTCAACGACTACGGCAAGCTCGGCGTCTGGCCCGACGCCTACTACATCACCTACAACATGTTCCTCAACGCGGGGAGCTTCAGCGGCACGTGGGCCTGCGCGCTCGACCGCAACCGGATGCTCGCGGGGCTCTCGGCCACGCAGCAGTGCTTCCAACTCGGGACCGCCTTCGGCAGCATCTTGCCTTCGGACGTGGACGGCCCGACCATGCCGCCCGTGGGCGCACCCAACTACCTGCTCAACGACGGGACGAACGCGCTCAACTTCTGGCGCTTTCACGTTGACTGGGTGACGCCCGCCAACACGACGCTGACGGGGCCGATCAGTATCCCCGTCGCGGCCTTCAGCCACCCGTGCCCGACCACTACGCGCGGGGCCTGCGTCCCGCAGCCCTCGACACAGCAGAAACTCGAAACCCTCGCCGACCGCCTGATGTACCGGCTGGCCTACCGCAACTTCGGCACGCACGAGTCCTTAGTCGTCAACCAGGCGGTCAACGTCGGCACGAACAAGAAGAACACGCGGACGGGCATCCGCTGGTACGAGCTGCGCAACCTGAGCGCGGCGGTCCCGACCGTCCACCAGCAGTCCACCTACGCGCCGGGCACGACGGACTGGCGCTGGATGGGGAGCGCGGCGATGGACAAGCAGGGCAACCTCGCCGTCGGCTACAGCATTTCCAATTCGAGCACCCTGCGGCCGACCATACGGTTCGCGGCCCGCGCGGCCACGGACCCGCTCAACACGCTGAGCAGCGAAACCAACATCTTCACCGGCACGGGCTCGCAGACGCAGAGCCTCGCCCGGTGGGGCGACTACTCGACCCTGAGCGTCGACCCCGACGACGACTGCACCATGTGGTACACGAACGAATACCTCGCGACCAGCGGGACGTGGAACTGGCACACTCGCATCTCCTCCTTCAAGCTGGCCGGCTGCCAGTAGGGGGCGAGGGGAAGCGACTAACCTCGAAGGGGCGGCCCCGCGCCGGGCCGCCCCTTTGATTTTGCCGCCGCGAGCACATATCATCCTTTCAGCTTAATTCCACTCGCGAGGCTGAAGAGATTTTGCTCGAACGATGGATGCACGCGCGGGAGCTGTGGCACGCGCGCCGCGACACAAACAGGATCGTCCGCCCCTTCGAGTGGGGCGCGGAGTTCATCAGAGAGCACGTCAACGGCGACGACCCGCGCCACCTTTTCCGACAACACACGGCCGAGGTCATGCGCCGGAGCGAAGAGTTCTACGGCCTCCCGCCCGTCACGGATTACCGTCTTGAGGGCGAGCGCCTCTCTTGGACGAGCGCCGTCGAGACGCCCTCGCCCGAGAACAACACCGTCCGCGCGCGCTTCTTCCCCGCGCCCGCGAAAGGGAAGAACGCGAGTGCGCGCCGCCGCGCCGTCCTGGTCCTGCCGCACTGGAACGCCCCCGCGGAAAGTCACGTAGACCTCTGCCGCGTGCTCAACCGCCTCGGCCTCACGGCGCTCAGGCTGACGCTCCCCTACCACGAAGCGCGCAGGCCCGCAGAGCTTGAGCGCGCGGACTACCTCGTCAGCCCGAACCTGGGGCGCACGATTCAGTCCTTCCGCCAGGCCGTCCTGGACACGCGCGCCGCCGTCCGCTGGCTCAAGGAGCACGCGGGCTACGACCGCATAGGCATCATGGGTACGAGCGTCGGCTCCAACACCGCGTTTCTCGCCTTCGCGCACGACGACTCGATAGACGTCGGCGTGTTCAATCACGTCTCGGGCTATTTCGCAGACGTCGTCTGGCGCGGCCTCTCGACCGAGCACGTGCGCGCGGGCATCGGGGACAAGCTCGGCCTCGAAGAGTTGCGCGAGTACTGGCTGCCGATTAGCCCAATCCCTTTCGTCCCGCGGCTCCTGAAGATGCGCGAGCGCCCGATGCGCTTCATCGCCGCGCGCTACGACCTGACTTTCCCGGTCGATTTGTCGCGCGACGTGATCGCGGAAGTCAGGCGGCACAACATCCCGCTCGACGTGGCGTGGCTTCCCTGCGGCCACTACACCATCGGCGACGCCCCGTGGAAATACCTGGACGGCTGGAAAATCGCCTCGTTTTTCAGGAAGCACCTTTAAGACGCAAAAAGGCTTTGAGTCGGATATTTGAGACGAAAACTTTTCGGAGGAAACTATGAGACGTTATCTGTGGCTTTTCGCCGCGCTCTGTCTTCTGCCGTTCCACGCGCAGGCGCAGTCGTACAGGCTCAACGGCCTGTCCGAGCAACTGAGCACGCAGGCCGAAGACCTGGCCTCGCGCAGCTACTCTGACTACGCCGAGAGCAGCTTCAACAACCGCAGCGAAATCGAGGCGCTCTACCTCGCGCAGCAGTTCAGCGCCTCGGCCGCCGTCTTCCGCCGCATGGTGCGCGACAACCGGCGCGAGTCGGAACTGAAAGACGCGGCCGCCATCCTCTCCGACCTTCTGGGCCGTGCCGACCGCGGCTACTCGCGCCGCAACCGCTGGGCGGACGTGCGCCGCACGCTCGACGACGTCCTGCGGGAGCTGAACGTGCGGGGCGGCGGCGGCAGCGGCGGCGGAGGCGGGGGCAACTGGCCCAGGCCCGGCGACGACGGCGGGCGCACGAGCGGGCGCGTGCGCTGGCGCGGGACCGTGGACGATAACGTGCAGCTCATCATCCGCGACGACAACGTGGAGGTGCGCACCATCAGCGGAAGCCCCTACGACAACGCGACCTACAACTTCACCTCGCCGCTCCCGCGCCGCCGCCAGAGTGTCAGCGTCAACAAGATCAGCGGCCGCGGCGAAGTGCGCGTCCTACAGCAGCCCACGCGCGACAACGATTACACCGCCGTCATAGAGATACGCGACCCCAAAGGCGAGGCCAGGGAATACGAAATAGAGGTCAGTTGGTAGCTTCCGCCGGACATTTTCGGAAGGCGACAAGGAATCCGCGCCCCACATCCCCGGAGGGGATGAACACGATGGCCGGGGGCCAGCGAGCGCGAGCGAAGCGCCGCTCCCGGTCAGGCATCAGAAATGACGGCCGACCCTGAAGGGGTCGCGCCTCGGCGTTGAATGTGCGACCCCTTCAGGGCCGGGACACTTTCTCGAATCGTTCCGGGGGCGGCGCAAGAATCCGTTTGCTTGCCCCCGGCTATCTTGTGCGACCCTTACAGGGTCAATACAGATCGTGCAATCAAACACACTCGACGCACTTCTTGACCGGCTCGATGAAGCCAAGCGCCGCTTCGACGCCCGCGGCGGCGCGCAGGCGCTCGGGCTTCTGGCACAATTCGACCGGCGGAGTTTCACGGACGCCGACTCGCTCATACGCTTTCACGAAATCCTCCTCTTCATGCGCGCCTACCCGCAGGGCGCGCGCGTCCTGCGCCGCGTCGAAAAGCTGCTCGCCTCGTTCGCCCGGCGCGTCGCCTCGCTCGAAGGGGCGGGCGCTGATTTGACGCCCCTGGAGTACGGCGAGGTCTCGGGCATCGCGGGGACATTCGTCGAAGACACGTTCGGCTACGACATCACGCGCTGGCTCGTCGGCCGCCACGCGCCGCGCGTTTCGATTAACTGGGGGCGGCACGAAGACCCGTACCGCCTCGGCGCGACCTGGCCCAGGTTCCTCCCGCTGCTCGAAGAGGACGCGCTCGTGGAGGCGAACGTCCCCTACGCGGATTGGCTCGACGCCGCGCGCGGCCGCGAGCGCGAATTGAGCTGGCTGATGGATTGCTTCGAGCGCTCCGGCCTCTCGCCCAGAGAGCGCGCGGAGCTTTACGAGTCTCTGAAACTCTACGTGCGCTGGGAGCTGGGGGACTCGCGCGCCACGCGCACGCGCATGAAGCGCGCGCCGCGGAAAATCTTCTACCACAGGGGGCCGCTCATAGCCCGCCGCGAAGTCTCGCTCGCGGCCGAGTTCGCCTCCCCGCCCCTCCCTTTAAAGAAACTTTCACGCGCCGAAGGCGAGGCCGTCCTGGACCTCGCGCGCGAGACTTCGACCGTGCGCTACCGCGAGCTTTACGGCTTCACGCACGGCGACGCGGCGCGAGTCGTCCGCGCGGACTTCGGGCGCGGCGTCGAAGTCTTCGTCGTCGGCGTGCCCCCCGAGCGCCGCCTGCCTTTGCGCGCTTACCACGCGGGGATGATTTTCAAGAACGGCGTCCCCGTCTGCTACGTCGAAGGGCTCTCGCTCTTCGAGCGGATGGAGATAGGCTTTAACCTCTACTACACCTTCCGCGAGGGCGAGTCGGCCTGGATTTACGCGCGCGTGCTGAAGCTCTTTCGCGAGCTGCTGGGCGTGACGGCCTTCTCTGTCGACCCGTACCAACTGGGCCACGAGAACGAGGAGGGGATAGAGTCCGGCGCGTTCTGGTTCTACCGCAAGATGGGCTTCCGCCCAATCACCCGGCGCGCCGCCGAGATGCTGAAGGCGGAAGAGCGCAGGCTCGCGGCGCGTCCCCTTTACCGCACGCCCGCGCGGCGCTTACGCTCACTCGCCGAAGGCCACATGATGCTTGAGACCGCGCCCGCCACTCCTGACGGCTCCTGGGACCGTTTTCGCATACGCAACGTCGGCCTCGCCGTCCAGCGCCGGATGGCGAAAGAGTTCGGCGGCGACGCCACCAGAATCCGCCGCGCCTCCGCCGCGCGGGTCGAGCGCGCGCTCGGCCTGCGAACGTCCCGTTGGAAGGAGGGCGAGCGCCGCGCCTTCGAAGACCTCGCCCTCATCCTGGCACAGATTCCAGACCTCGCCCGCTGGAACGAAGACGAAAAGAGAGCCCTCGCGGACATCGCCCGCGCCAGGGCCGGCGCGGACGAGTCGCGCTACCTGCGCCTGCTCCAACGTCACCCCAGACTGCGCGCCGAGGTAATCAAGCTCGGCTCGTAAAGGCGCTAAGAGCCGCGGGTCAGTTCCAATCGTTCAAAAAATTCAGAACAATTCCGGCGAGTGCGTCCGGCGAGTTGTGGTTGACGGCGTGGGCCGCGTCCTTCACCACGGCGAGTCGGCCGGCGGGCAGGAGTCCTGACACTTGCGCGGCCCACCGCTCGGAGACGATTGGGTCGCGGCCCCCGCGCACGACGAGGGCGGGGTGCGTGACGCTCGACAGCTTCTCCTCGACGCGGTCCTGTAGCGCGTAGCCGAACGTGTGCGCCGTGCGGCCGAGGCCGGCTTGCAGGTAATCCAGGAGCGCTATGAAGGTGAGCGAGAGGCGCTCGCGCGGAACGTCCAGGAGCAGGCGCGAGAAGGAGCGGAAGACCGTGCGCGCTCCGGCGTCCACGGTCGGCGAGACGAGCACGATGCGCTCGACCGCGGACGGCCGGCGCAGCGTGAGGTCTATGACCACCTGGCAGCCTATGGAGTTGCCGAGCAGGACCGCGCGCGGAATCCCGACTTCCTCCATCCAGCCGAAGAGCGCTTCCGCCAGTTCGGTGATGTTGAGCGCCCGCCCGCGCCCCTGGCTGCGGCCGAAGCCCGGAAGGTCCGGCGCGTAAATTTGGCGGTGAGGGGCGAGCCGCAACGCGGTCGGAATCATGTAGCGGCCGGACACGCCGAGGCCGTGGACGAGGACGACCGGGAATCCTTCATCGTTCGGGGAGTTGACGGACGCCCTGTAGTGCATCAGCCTGCCGCAGACTTCGGCCCGGCGGCTTTCTAAAATTTCGCTCCCTCTCCCCACGCTCGTCCCCGCCCCTTGCTCACTCCGTCACGATTGAATCCATCAGCGACGCCTCTATGCGCGCGGCTATTTCTCTCGCCCGTTCGAGCAGGTCGCGCGCGCGCGAAGAGTGTTCGGAGGCGAACTCTTCGTCGCCTATGTCGGCCGTGTTGACGAGCACGTTGTAGCGCGCCGACGCGACGGCCGCGAGGACCAACTGCGCGCCCGTGGCCGCGTCCGAGAGCGCGTTCGGGTTGCCAATCTCCGAGAGCGTTTCGAGCAGTTCCAGAACCTGCACGGCGACGCCCGCGACTTCGAGCGGGACGAGCGCCGCGCCCTTCAAAGCCTCTTCCAGCCTTCGCGCGCGCTCGCTGCTTTCCCCCTCGGTCTCCTGCGGGAGCCTGCGCGCCTCCACCACGCGCCGGAAAGCGTTCGCGTCTTCCGCCGCCGCCTTTGCGAGCCGCGCGCGCAGCGGCACGAGTTGGGCCAGCGCGTCTTTGACTTCCGCCTGCACGTCCTTGAACCGCTCGCGCCCCTCCGTCAGGCGCGCGAGCATCTCGCCGAGCGCCGCGCCCAAACTCGCCGCGTGCGCGGCCGCCGCGCCGCCGCCGGGGACGGGCTCCGCGCTCGC
The DNA here is from genome assembly GCA_035563515.1 of Pyrinomonadaceae bacterium. Taxonomy (GTDB): domain Bacteria; phylum Acidobacteriota; class Blastocatellia; order Pyrinomonadales; family Pyrinomonadaceae; genus QHXM01. The sequence continues at coordinate 6,535 of DATMVE010000014.1, read as the reverse complement.
GACCTCCGCGACGAAATCTTTCGCCCTCTCCCGTTTCCCGCGACGCGCCTCCGCGATGCGGTTTTCGAGGACGAGGCCCGGCGCGAAGTTTTCGATCTGTAGGAAGTATGCGGCCGAGCGGTCGAGCGCCGCCTGCGGGACGAGGCCGACGACCTCGCTGCCGAGGACTGACACGCCGTAGCGTCGGGCCTCGCGCCGCACGGCCTCGAAGGCGTGGTGAACGCTCGTCTTCTCGTAGTCAACCAGGTTCATGGAGACCTGCACGACGCCGCGCGACGCCAACTCGAAGCCCAGCGCCTTGAGGTAGCGCAAGCCGCCGTCGCGCCCGCGCACGGCGCGCGCAATCTTTTTAGCTACGCCTAAGTCGTCCGTTTGCAGGTTGACGTTGTAGGCCACCAGGAACGGGCGCGCGCCGACGATTGTCGCGCCCGCCGTCTCGTGCAGACGCGCTTCGCCCACGTCCGGCTCGCGGCCCGCGGCGGGGTCTTTAATCTGCTCGCGCAACTCCTCGAACCCCCTGCGCCGCACGTCTTCCAGGTTCACGCGGTCGGGCCTCAGCGCCGCGCGCTCGTAGAAGTAAACGGGAATCCCCAACTCGCGCCAGATTCTCTCGCCCGCCTCGTGCGCTAGCTGAACGCAGTCTTCCATCGTCACGCCTCGCACGGGGACGAACGGCAGCACGTCTGTCGCGCCGACGCGCGGGTGCTGGCCCTCGTGGTGTTTGAGGTCGATCAACTGCTTGGCCAGGCCCACGACGCGCGCCGCCGCCTCCACGACCGCGTTGGCGTCGGCCACGAACGTGATGACCGAGCGGTTGTGGTCCTCGTCCGCGTGCGTGCCCAGGACGACCGCGCCCTCCACGGACTCGACGGCCTCCACCAGCCGCCCGATTGTTTCCGGCTTGCGGCCCTCGCTAAAGTTTGGTACACACTCGACGAGACGGTCCATAAAAAGTAGTCAGTAATCAGTAGTCAGTAATCAGCTATTATATTAACATCGCAAGGCTGCTCTGCACTTCTGAAAACTGATTACTGACTACTGACCACTGATTACTTCTTTTATGTCTTCCGAACGATTCATCAAGGAACGTAAGCGCGCGTGGCAGCGGCTGGAGCATCTGCTGGGGCGGATCGGCGGCTCGTCCCTGCGGCGGCTGGAGCGCGGCGAGGTGCGCGAGCTGGGGAGGATTTACAGGCGCACGGCCTCGGACCTGGCGATTGCGCGCGCCGAGTCGCGCGACCCGCGCCTCGTGAACTACCTCAACAACCTCGTCATACGCGCGCACGGGCGCATCTACCGCGCCGACGCGCAGGGCGGACGCCGGCTGTGGGAGTTCTTCTCCAAAGGCTTCCCGCGCACGTTCCGCCGGACGTGGCGCTACACGGCGCTCGCCTTCGCCGTCTTCTGGGTCTTCGCCTTCGTCGGCTTCATAGGCACGACGCGCGACCCTGACTTCTCGGAGTTGATGGGCGTTCCCCCCATCCACCGCGCCGCGATCAACTCGGGCGTGCGCTGGTGGGAGAGCCTGAACGAGGGTAACCAGATCGGGTCGAGCGCCATCATGACGAACAACATCCAGGTCATGTTCCTGGCCTTCGCGCTCGGGGCCTTCTTCGGCCTCGGCACGCTCTACATCATGGCCTTCAACGGCGCGCTCATCGCCTCCGTCCTGGCGCTCGTCTACCGCGCGGGCTACGGGAACGAGCTTGTGGCCTTCATGGTCGGGCACGGCGTCATCGAGTTGTCGTGCATCTTCCTGGCCGGCGGCGCGGGGCTCCTCATCGGGAGCGCGATGCTCCTGCCGGGCGACCTCTCGCGCGGCGACGCCTTGAAGACGCGCGGCCTGGACGCGATTCGGCTGGTGGCGGGCTGTGTGCCAGTTCTCGTCGTCGCGGGCATCATCGAGGGCTTCGTCTCGCCCGTGCCGATGGACCCCGCCATCAAGTTCGCCGTCGGCATCACGACCGGCATCGCGCTCTACGCCTACCTCCTGCTCGCCGGGCGCGAGAAAGACGGGGTCGAGAAAGTCGCCCTCCGAAGTTAAGCGGTCGCTCGCTTATCGTTGACTTTCTCGGCGGGCTTAACGTATCCTCTCCCGCACTTCGCAAGGTGTTCGAGGCTGATCTATAGGGCCTGCGTTTATCCCGCATCCTGTCCAGCCTTCCGTAAATTTTAAACCACAACTTGAGGCGCGCGGGCCGTGTCTTCTCAGGGCTCCGGCCAATCGCCAATCGTCGCGTGAAGGAGCAAACTCACATGAAGCGTTCCCGCAGATTTTACTGGCTCAGCTTGTTGACCGTCCTCTGCCTCATCGCCGTCGCGCTGCCCCCGCGCACGCAGACCGCGCTGGCCTCGCACACGCCCGCCCCGTCCGCCGTCACCATCGCCGGCAGTTTGCAGAGCGAACTCGGCTGCGCGGGCGACTGGGACCCAGGCTGCGCCAACACGCATTTGGGCTACGACGCGAACGACGAAGTCTGGCAGGGCACGTTCAACGTCCCCGCGGGCAACTGGGAGTACAAAGCGCCCGTTAACGACAACTGGGGCGAGAACTACGGAAGGTTCGCCCAGCAGAACGGCCCCAACATCCCGCTCAACCTGGGCTCGCCCGCGAGCGTCAAGTTCTATTACGACCACGAGACGCACTGGGTAACGAGCAACAGGAACGCCGTCATCGCCGTCGCCCCCGGCAGCTTCCAGTCGGAACTCGGCTGCTCAGGCGACTGGGACCCGACCTGCCTGCGCTCCTGGCTGCAAGACCCCGACGAGGACGGCGTCTACCGCTTCGAGACGACGGCGCTCCCCGCCGGCGACTATTTTACGAAAGTCGCCATCAACGAGAGCTGGGACGAGAACTACGGGCAGGGCGGCGTGCAGAACGGCGCGGACATACAATTCAACGTGCCGTCGAATAACGCCCTGATGAGATTCAGCTACGACGCTTCGACGCACGTCCTGACCATCGAGGCCGTGGGCGGCCCGCCGCCCGGAGGCGACATCCAGTGGGGCGGCCTGCGCCACGACACCTTCAACAGCTATTACCGCTCGCCCTTCGGCGCGGTCCCGGCCGGGAGCAACGTCACCCTTCGCTTCCGCACGGCGCACTTCGACGTGGACGGCGTCTACGTCCGCGTCTACACCTTCGACACCGCGACCGGCGCGACCGCCGGCCCCGTCGACCACCCCTTGTCGTTCCTTGAGAACATCACGGAGGACAGCACGACTTACGACGTCTGGTCCGTGACTCTGGCGACGCCCGCGTCGCCCTCGATTCTCTACTACAAGTTCCGCATCACGGACGCCTCGGACACCGACTACTACAGCGACTCGTACGCGGACGACCACGACAATCTGGGCCAGGGCGGCGAGGGCGCGGCCTTCGACAACGAGCCGTTCCCGGCCTTCCAGATCACGGCCTACGACCCCGCGTTCCAGACGCCCGCGTGGCTCCAGAACGCCAACGTCTATCAAATCTTCCCCGACCGCTTCCGCAACGGCGACATCACGAACGACTACTGCCGCCCGGGGAGCACGGCCGGTTGCCCGCTCTTTTACGGCGACCAGCAGCCCCTCCTGCGCGAGCCCTGGAACACCGCCATCGGCGACCCGCGCCAGCCCGGACCCTATCAGAATGAATACGGCACACAATTCTTCGGCGGCGATTTGAAGGGCATCGAAGAGCAGTTGGACTACTTGCAGAACGTCGGCGTCGACACGCTCTACCTGAACCCCATCTTCAAGGCGCGCTCGAACCACCGTTACGACGCGGATGACTTCCTGGAAGTCGACCCGGGCTTAGGCGGCGACGCGGCGCTCGCTTCTTTGAAGACGGAGATGGAGCGGCGCGGGATGCGCCTCATCCTGGACGGCGTCTTCAACCACTCGTCTTCGGACAGCGTCTACTTCGACCGCTATCACCGCTACGGCCCGCCCGACGGCGGGTGCGAGAACGCCTCCTCGCCTTACCGCAGTTGGTACAACTTCTTCGGCAGCGGCCCCTGCGACGGCCAGAACTACGAAGCCTGGTTCGGCTTCGACACGCTGGCCGTCTTCAGAGACGACTCGGCGGGGGTGCGCGACTTCTTCTACCGCACGCCGGGGACGAACGTGACTCAGTACTGGTACGACCGCGGCGCGGCGGGCTGGCGCTTCGACGTGGCGAACGAAATCTCGCACGACTGGTGGAAGGAGTACCGGCCGCTCGCGAAGGGCTACAAGGCGGACGGCCCGCTCGTCGGCGAAATCTGGCCCGACGCGAGCCAGTGGCTCGCGGGCGACCAGTTGGACTCCGTGATGAACTACCGCTTCCGCAAGAACGTTTTGGGCTTCGCGCGCGGGCAGTTCAACTGGGGCGACAACGACAACAGCGGCGGCAATCAGATCGTCGCGCTCTCCCCGAGCCAGTTCGACCACGCGTTGCGCTCGGTGCGCGAAGACTACCCGGCCGAAGCCTCGGCCGCGATGCTCAACCTGATCGACTCGCACGACACGAACCGCTCGCTCTATGTGCTGACCATCAGCGGCGACAACGGGCTCGTGGAAGCCAAAGAGCGCCTGAAGCTCTCGGCGCTTTTCCAGTTCACTTACCTGGGCGCGCCGATGATCTACTACGGCGACGAGGCGGCGATTGACGCGCCCGCGCTCGCCAACGGCGTGAACGGCCCCGAAGACGACCCGTACAACCGCGCCCCCTTCCCGTGGGCGGACGAGGACGGCGACGACAACGTCTACGGCCCGGCCGACACGGCCGTGACCGCCTACTACACGAAGCTCGCGCACATGCGCAAGCAGCACGCGGCGCTCCGCACGGGCTCCTTCGAGACGCTCCTGACGGGCGACACGACCGCGTCCAACACGGACGACAGCACCTACGCCTTCGCGCGCCAGGGCAATGGCGAGACGGCCGTCGTCGCGCTCAACAACGGGACGAATGCTAACACCGCGAGCGTCCCCGTCTCGGCTTACTTCTCCGACGGCACGCAGTTGAAAGACGCCTTGAGCGGCACGACCTACACCGTCTCAAGCGGCAACGTGACCTTGACGCTCGCGGCCCGCGGCGGCGCTGTCCTCTTCGACGCGGCCGCGGCCGACGTGGACACGACCGCGCCCGACGCCGACATCAGCGTCAGCCCGGCGGCCAACGCGAACGGCTGGCACAATTCTTCGCCCGTGACCGTCAACCTCTCCGCCACGGACAATGGGTCCGGCGTCAAGGAACTGCGCTACTGGGTCAACAACGGCAGCGTCGTAGTCGTCAGCGGCAACGCGGCGAGCCTCAACATCACCACCGAGGGCACGACGACCATCAACCTGCGCGCGGTGGACAACGCGGGCAACGTCAGCAGCCTCGTCACCGAGGTCGTCAGGCTCGACGTGACGCAGCCGAACGTCAGTTGCCCGGTCGTCCCGGACGCACAGGCCGACGCGAGTTGCCAGGCCGCGATTCCGAACGTGACTTCCGGCGTCACCGCTTCTGACAACCTGACTCCGACAGGCTCACTCGTCATCACGCAGACGCCCGCGGCCGGGACAACCGTCGGGCTCGGGACGCACAACATCACCGTCACCGTCACGGACCTCGCGGGTAATAGTAAGAGCTGCACGACGACCTTCAAGGTCGTCGACGCGACCGCGCCGAGCGTGACGGGCGTGTCCGCGAGTCCGGCGGTGCTCTCGTCGCCCAATCACAAGATGGTGAACGTGACGGTCAACTACGTGACGGCGGACAACTGCGGCGCAGGTGTCACCTGCACGCTCTCCGTGTCGAGCAACGAGCCCGTCAACGGCGCGGACGACGGCGACACGGCCCCCGACTGGGAGATCGTGGACGCGCACCACGTCCGCCTGCGCGCCGAGCGCTCGGGCTCAGGCACGGGCCGCGTCTACACCATCACCATCACCTGCACGGACGCCGCCGGCAACCAGACGTTGAAGACGGCGACCGTCAGTGTGCCGAAGGGCAAGTAGGCGTCGGCCGTGCCCGGAGGGGATGAACACGATAGCCGGGGGCAAGCGAACTCGCGTTCGCTTGCCCCCGGCTATCATCTGCGACCCTTTCAGGGTCTAAGACTATGCCTCGACTATGCCTCCGTTAAAGCAGTCCGCGCTCTTTGACCCTCAAATAAGTTTCGAGCAGCGCGGGCGTGAGCGCGGCGGCCGTCACGTCCAGGGCGAGGCCGCCCTGGGATTCGACGAGGCGTAGGGCGGCTTCGCGGTGGTGAATTATCTCTTCGGCGACCGACTGCGTGAAGAGGTCGCGCTCGGTGGAGGGCGCGTCGCGGACCACCGCTCTGAGGTCGCGGTCGGCGATGGTGACGACCAGAGGCAGGTGGCGCGGGCGCAGCAGCTTCAGGGAAGTCAGCAGGTCGCGCGAGCCCTCCTCGTCCACGAGGTCCGTCAGCACTACGACGAGCGCGCGCCGCTTCGTGTTGGCGGCGATGAACTGGAAGGCGCGCGCGTAAGACGGCTCGATCATCTCGGGCTCAAGCGCGTGCAGCGCTTCGAGCGTGGCGTCTAAATGTTCGACGCCGCGCTT
>DATMVE010000013.1:0-3990 GCA_035563515.1 Pyrinomonadaceae bacterium | reverse complement strand
AACTTCGCCGCGGGGCCAGCGGCGAGGACGGCCGCGTTTTCCAGACACAGCAGAACTCCGTTCGTAGTGCCTAACCGATTCGAGCATTTTAATGAGCTGGGGCTCACTTTTCGGCAGGACATCGGAGCATTGACCACGCAGTTTGTCGAGCACGTCTCGTACAGCCTCAGGTGAGGCCAGCGGGTCAGCTCGTCGTGTTCGGCGTCGAGAGGCGCACATGAGTCGATCTAGGGTTCTTTCTCTTCCAAACTCCGCGGCTTCGTCAACAAAGGCAAGAGTAGCACATTATTGCCAAACGGATAGGCAATAATGATGACTCGTAGTAGAAATGGTTACACGATTAGTACATAACTGTAACCATTTGCTATGATGTCGATGTGAAGGCTAAAAAGCAATCGCCAGCCACAAAAGGCCTTATAAAAAGAGGCGCATTGCAGGGGCGAGACTATTCCCTCAATGAAGATCAGGCGGTACTCACAGCACTAGAGGCGTGGGCTACGAGGACTACCAATGCTGCCTCTTACCGCCGTGAGGATCTTCTGCGTGACAAACTCAGCTCGGTGAGAAGTTTCTTCTCCTACGCCAGAAAACACCCCTTCATGGTGAAGCCGCGTGATTGCATGGCGTGGCGAAAGCATCTTGAGAAAAGATATAAGCCAAATACTGTCTACGCGCGCATGTCGAGGCTTTCATCCTTTTTTTGCTGGCTGATTGCCGACCCTACTATAGGTAAACACATCCGGATTAACCCCGTCTCCCTTGCCCGGCCAAAGTGCCCAGCCCCGTACCAGTCGGAGTCTAGTAAGTCACTTAGCGACGACGAGATGAACCGTCTACTGACATCCGTCAGGAAGAAAGCTGACGGAGGGTCAGTTATCGATAAGCGTGATTACGCACTCCTGCTACTCTTTTTCCTGAGCGGACTGCGGCGTAGTGAGGTGATCAGTCTGCGTGGGAAGGACGTCGATATAATCGATGGGAAGTTAGTCATCAAGTATCGAAGGAAAGGCGGCCGTTACGTGGGGCGTGAGTTGGCGGACTCTGACGTGATCACGGCGATTGATGATTACCTTGCATGCTCCGGTCGGGTTAACGTGCGGAACTCCGAACGCCCGCTTTGGACCAGACATGATCGGGCAGGTCGCGCCGGGGCTCCTCTGACCTCGCATGCTTTCGTGAAGAATATTAAGCAACATGCTGCGACGGTGGGGCTAAAGGGTTTTCACCTCCACCAGACCAGGCATACGTTTGCCCGCATCTTTTCAGAAGATTCAGGGAGTATGACTGAGACGCAGGAGGCGTTGGATCACGCGAACGTGGCAACCACGCGGGCTTACGTCCAGCGGATTGCTATTAAGCGGGATAAATTCAGTTCGTCTATAAAACGGCGTATCAAATCTTCCCAATGACAAACCTCTTACCTGTTTCAATCGGCCGCAGCTAATACCTATCTCGAATCTTTATATTCTAGGAAACAGGCACCCACATATCTTCCCGTTAGCTATTTGAGTCACGTGAGATTAGCACATCATAACGTCCTTTATGATACACCAATTATTACCGAGTGGTTGCTCCTATTTCTTTACCTCTACGGCAGCGCCAAGGCTATCCAAGGTCTTCACAGAAGCCTTTCCTACAATATTAAACATTTGCCCTTGACAACATTCGTTATAACAACTATACTCCTTCCCGTGGTGACGAAGTTGCAAAAAGAGCTGAAGCAGACGAAGCCCTTCACGAGCTTGGAGGAGGAAGTCCTCCTCAACCTGGCGCGCACGGCCGAGCACGTGAGCACGCACTTCGCCGGGGTCCTGAAGAGCGCCGACCTGACCCCGACGCAGTACAACGCCCTGCGGATCTTGCGCGGCGCCGGCGAGGAGGGGCTTACCTGCGGGGAGATCGGCGGGCGGATGGTGACGCGCGAATCCGACGTCACGCGCCTGCTCGACCGCCTCGAGAAGAGGGGGCTCATCACGCGCGAGCGCCCGGAGACGAACCGGCGCGTCGTCATCACGAGGATCACGGACGTGGGGCTGGGCCTGCTCGCGGAACTCGACGGCCCCGTGCAGGAGGCCAACCGAGCGGCGGCAGGCCACCTCGGCCGTACGCGGCTGAAGGCGCTCAACGAGCTGCTCGAGGAACTGCGGGGCAACGGGGCCTAATTTTTTTGCCCTAACAGTTGTTATAACGAACTTAGGTATAACAAAGGCGGTACGGTGATGGAAAACACAGCTAGGCGACTCCCGACCTACTTCATCTCGCACGGCGGCGGCCCCTGGCCGTGGCTCAAAGAACAGATGCCAGGCATGTTCGACAACCTCGAGGCATCGCTCGGTGACATGCCCCGCCAGTTTGGCACGACCCCGAGGGCCGTGCTGATGGTCTCGGGCCACTGGGAGGAGCGCGACTTCACGGTCATGTCAACCCCGGCGCCGCCGATGGTCTACGACTACTCGGGCTTCCCCGCCTTCACCTACCAGATCCAGTACCCGGCGCCGGGCTCGCCCGAGGTCGCCCGCCGTGTTCAGGAGCTGCTGCGCGGCGCGGGCTTCGCGGCCCCGGCCGATGACCGGCGCGGCTTCGACCACGGCACGTTCGCGCCGATGAAGGCGATTTACCCCGAGGCCGACGTGCCCGTCCTCCAGCTCTCTCTCAGGAGCGACTACGACCCGGAGGCGCACCTCGCTGCCGGCCGCGCGCTCGCTCCCCTGCGCGACGAGGGCGTGCTCATCGTCGGGAGCGGCCTGAGCTACCACAACCTGCGCCGCCTCGGCACCGCCGGGCAGCACCCGTCGCGCGAGTTCGACGCCTGGCTGACCGAGGCGGTCTGCCGCTCAATCGGCGAGGAGAGGAGCGCGTTGCTCCGCGGGTGGACTGACGCTCCTTCGGCGCGGCTGGCGCACCCGGATGAGGACCACCTGATCCCGCTGATGGTGGCGGTCGGGGCGGCCGAGGGTGAGGCGGGCGAGTCCGTCTACCACGAGGACTCTTTCTTCGGCGGAATCACCGTCTCCAGCTACCGCTTCGGGCTCGCGGAGGAGCGCGCGTAGGACGTCATGACATTTCATGCACCCGCCGAGGGTGAACGCACATAGATTCAGGAGAGACAGATGAGAACCTTCAGAAACGCAATCGTTGCCGCCGCGCTCGCGGCCGCCTTCGCCGCGCCCTTCGCGGGCGGCTTCGTCACGCGGACGGCCGGCGCGCAGGCGCGCGCGGCCAATATCTCTTACGCGCCCGTCCCCGGCGGCTCCTATAACATCGACCCGGCGCACAGCAGCATCGGGTTCGCCGTCCGCCACCTCGAGATCAACTGGGTCGAGGGGCGCTTCAAAGATTTCAAGGGCACGATCAACTACGACGAGAAGGACGTCACGAAGTCCTCGGTCGAGTTCACGGCCCAGGTCGCCAGCGTCGACACCGAGGTCGAGGCGCGCGACAAGCACCTGCGCACCGCCGACTTCTTCGACGCCGACAAGTACCCGGAGATGACCTTCAGGAGCACCCGAGTCGAGCGCAGGGGCAAGGATGGCTACGTGCTGCACGGCGACCTGACGCTCAGGGGCGTCACGAAGCCGGTGGCGCTGCCGTTCACCGTCACCGGCGCGGTCAAGGACCCCTGGGGCAACACGCGCTTCGGCGTCGAGGCGCAGACCAAAATCAACCGCCGCGACTTCGGCATGAACTATGGCAACGCCTTCGCGGGTGGCTTCGACGTCGGCAACGAGGTCCGGATCGACCTGCGACTCGAGGCGGTGCGGCCCGCGCCGAAGGCCGCCGGGCGGTGAGGTCGGGGGCCGGTCACATTCGCGGTCGGCGGCTTACCAACGCCGCCTGACGGAAGCCCCGGCCCCACGCCAACAGACTGAGCGGCCGTCGGCCGACGCTTGAAGCCATACAACTGGCAAGGAAGGACAAAAGAGATGATTGCAATCACCGGGGCCACGGGGCAGCTTGGCCGCCTCGTCGTCGAGAAGCTCAAGGACAAGG
>DATMVE010000012.1:0-21077 GCA_035563515.1 Pyrinomonadaceae bacterium | reverse complement strand
GCGGCTAAGACAGGCGCTTGTTGTCCTCCGCCCGAAGCGAGGCAGAGCGCGTCGCGCTCTTGCAAATCGGGAAACCACTCGCGCGGGACGGGTTTCGTTTCCGTCAACAGGACTTCCCAACGGCCCTCCCGCGCCTCCCTGATGACTTCGGGGCCGACCGCCTGCGTCCACTCGTTCCCGCGCTCGACCTCCTTGTCCCAAGCCGCGCTGTTGTATTCGCGTATGTCCACTTCTGCCCTACCTCTCGCCGTCCGGGTGAATCGTCTCGCGGTAAAGAAACTTGCCGTCGAGCAGCCGCACGACAACGGCCGGTTTGACGGCGTCGCGCTCGGCGTTGAGCGTGATGGGGCCGGTCACGCCTGGGAAGTTCCTGGTCTGCGCGATGGCGTCGCGCAGCTTAGGCCCGTCGGTCCCGCCGGCGCGCCCGAGCGCGTCCGCGAGCAGCATCATCGCGTCGTAGCCGAGCGCGGCCATAGCGTCCGGCGCGGAGTCGTACCTGCCTTCGTAGCCGGCGGCGAAAGTCTGTACAGCCTGCGACGGATCGTCGGCGGAAAAATGGTTCGTGATGTATGAATTGTTCAGGGCCTCGCCCCCCAGCCTCCAAAGCTCCGGCGCGTCCCACCCGTCGCCGCCGAGGAGCGGCTGCTTCATGCCCATTTGCCGCGCCTGCCTGGCGATGACGCCGGCCTGCCCGTAGTAGCCGGGGATGTAGATCACGTCCGGCTTGGCCGCGCGGATGGCCGCCAACTCCTTGCCGAAGTCCTGGTCCGTCTGCGTGTACTTGCGCTCGACGACGACGCGGCCGCCGAGCTTGGCGAACTTAGGTCTGAAAGTTTCCACGAGACCTTTGCTGAAGTCGGAATTGGCGTCGAAGAAAATGGCAGCGCGCCTGGCCTTCAAACTCGTGGCGGCGAACTTCGCCATCGCCTCGCCCTGATAAGGGTCTACGAAGCAGGCGCGGAAGATGTAATCGCCGGCCTGCGTCACGCGCGGGTTGGTCGCGGACGGCGTGATCATCGGCACGCGCGCACGTTGCGCGTGCGGCGCTGCCGCGAGAGAGTTGGTCGAGGCGACTTCGCCGAGGAGGGCGTGGACCTTATCTTTTTCGACCAGTCCCTCAACCGCCTCCGCCGCCTGACTCGGCTCGCCCTGCTCGTCTTTGACGATCAACTCTATGCGCCGGCCCATGACCCCGCCCCGCGCGTTGATTTCGTCGGCGGCCATCTTGATGCCGTTGAGGGCGGACACGCCGAACCTGGAGGTCTGTCCAGAGAGGTCCAGGAAGACCCCGACTTTGACGGGGCCGTCTTCCGCGCGCGACGAACCTTGGCGCGCGTTAAAACTCGAACCGGGGGAGACAATCAGTAGCGACCAGAGTGAGACGGCGAGCGAGACACTTCCGAGGCTCCGTCCTGAGAGCCGGCGGCGTGCGGGCGCATTCTTCATCGGGCACCTCCTTTGAGTTGAGGGCGAAAAGCCTGAAGCGCATCGTAATCGCTCACGATGCGCTTCAGGTTGAGCCGTCTACGAATTCATCACGGGCCGCCCGCGGCTTATTCCGTCATCACGGTTTCGAAGTCGGCGACCGGCTCGGCACCGCCCGAGGAAGCGCCGGAGGCTTTGGCCTGCGCGGCGCTGTGGCCGTTGTTGCTGCTGTTGGGCTGCTCGGCCTGGCGCTCGTTGACGTAGGTGAGCCACGGACCCGGCGCTTCGCGCTCGCCCGAAGTGATCTGGAAGAAGACCTCCTGAATGCGGCGCGTGACCTCGCCGCGCCTTCCGGTGCCGACCGTGATGCGGTCGACGGAGCGAATCGGCGTGATCTCGGCGGCCGTGCCGGAGAAGAAGAGTTCGTCCGAGACGTAGAGCGCGGCGCGCTGGATGCTGCGCTCCTTGACCTTGATGCCCAGCTCGCGGCAAATCTCGATCACGCTGTCGCGCGTGATGCCCGGCAAGATAGAACTCGAAAGCGGCGGCGTAATCACTCGGCCGTCGTGCACGAGGAAGATGTTTTCGCCCGAGCCCTCGGAGACGTAGCCGCGGTCGTCGAGCGCGATGCCCTCGGCGAAGCCGTTCAGGAGCGCCTCCATCTTAATCAACTGCGAGTTCATGTAGTTCGCGCCCGACTTCGCCATCGCGGGCATGGAGTTCGGCGTCAGCCGGTTCCACGTCGAGACGCACACGTCAACGCCCTGCTCGATGGCCTCCTCGCCGAGGTACTTGCCCCAGTCCCAAGCGCCTATGTAGCAGGCCATCGGGTTCGGGAACGGGTTGACGCCGAACGCGGGGCGCTCCTCGTCGAGGCTGCGGAACATGATGGGGCGGACGTAACACTGCTCCAGCCCGCTGCGGCCGACGAGTTCGACCGTCGCGTCGCACAGCGTGTCGAGCGACCAGTCGTGATCCATGCGGTAAATCTTGGCCGAGTTCAGCAGCCGCTGCATGTGCTCGCGCAGGCGGAAGACGGCGGGGCCGCGCTTGGTCTTGTAACAGCGTATGCCCTCGAAGACGCTTGAGCCGTAGTGCAGGACGTGCGACATGACGTGCACGCGCGCGTCGTCCCACTTGATGAACTCGCCGTTGTGCCAGACTTCCTGAACGATGCGAGGGCTCTTGACGTCTTTCGTCTTGCCGTCTTTGGAGAACATATTTTTCACTCCTTCGGGAATAAATTTGAGAGGGGACTCGCGAAGCGGTGGCTACGTGTTTCCTGAGTTGCAATCACACGGAATCTGTTATGAAGACGGCAGCCTTCCTCCCGCTTAAATCCGGCTGATTAAGATACCGCACAATACCGTAAACCGAAGCACGTTGGCAAGCACGCTTGATTCTTCCGCGAGAGGAGACGTAACATTGAAACGCTTTTGTCGAATCTACGAAAATTCGTAACGCCGCTTCCAAAGTCAAGGGATGACGCACCGCGCACAAAGGGCCGTTTCCGGTTCGCTCCTCTTCGCCTTACTTCTCGTCTCGCTCGCCAGCATCAACTGCCGTATGTCTCAACAAAATCAAAACACTCAAGCGCCCGGTTCTTCCAGTAACGCCGCGGCCGACACGGCCAACACGCCCGCCGATAACGGCAACGACCCGCTCGACATTCACCGCCGCGCCGTCAGCATTGACATGCACGCCGACACGACGCAGCGCATGGTTGACGAGCGCCTTGACATCAACCGCCGGCTCGCGGACGGGCAGCTCGACGCCGTCCGCATGCGCGAGGGCGGGCTGGACGCGCAGTTCTTCTCCATCTGGGTCGAGCCGCAACTCTACGGCGGCGGCGGCGAGCGCGCAATCCGTCGCGCCGACGAGCAGATCGAGGCGGTGCGCGCGCTCGCCGAAAAATACCCGGACGATTGGGAACTGGCGACGACGGCCGCGGACGTGCGCCGCATCGTCGGGGGAGGGAAGCTCGCCGCCCTGATGGGGCTCGAAGGCGGCTACGCGATTGACGAGCGTTTGGAGATGGTCGAGCGCTACTACAAGATGGGCGTGCGCTACATGTCGCCCGCGTGGAGCGTCTCGACGAGCTGGGCCGGTTCGAGCGGTGATGAAGTTGGGCGCACGCGCGGGCTCAACGAGTTCGGCCGGAGTGTCGTGCGCGAGATGAACCGCCTGGGGATGATGGTCGACGTGTCGCACGTCTCCGACACGACGTTCTGGGACATCGTCAACACCTCCACGAAGCCCGTCATCGCCACGCACTCGGGCTGCCGCGCCATCGCGAACGTCCCGCGCAACCTGACGGACGAGATGATACAGGCGCTGGCGAAGACGGGCGGCGTCTGCTCGGTCCTCTTCTACCCGGAATTTCTGGAGCCCGGCTGGAGCGAGAAGAAGAAGCAGGTGGACGCGTTGATTGCGCCGCTCGTGCAACGTGCCTCGGACGCTGAGCCGGGCGGCATCGCGCAGAAGAAGCTGGCGCGCGACCGCGTGCGGCTCAGGGAGTACGCGCGAAGGCTTCCGCCCGTGACGGTCGCGCGCCTCGTCGACCACATAGACCACATCGTCAAGCTCGTCGGCGTGGACCATGTCGGCATAGGCTCCGACTTCGACGGCATACAGGCCGTGCCGACCGACCTGGCGACCGTCCAGGACTTGCCGAACCTGACGAAGGAACTCCTGCGCCGCGGCTACACGGAGCAGGACATCAGTAAGATTCTCGGCGGCAACATGCTCCGCGTGATGGAAGAGGTCGAGAAGAAGTGACGGGCGGCGGCCGGCAAAATGCGGGGCCGCGGATAGGCTTCCACGCGCCCATCGCGGGCGGGCTGCACAACGCGCTCCTGAAAGCCGCGGCGCTCGGGTGCGACGCGGTGCAAATCTTTTCGCGCAACCCGCGCGGGTGGGCCGCGCGCCCTCTGACCGGCGAAGAGGTCTCGCGCTTCCGCGCCGTCCGCGCCGAGACGGGAATCTCGCCCGTCGTCGTCCACTGCAACTACCTCGTCAACCTCGCGGCCGCCGACCCCACGATTCTGGAAAAGTCGCGCGCCTCGTTCCGCGAAGAAATAGAGCGCGGGATTCAGCTCGGCGCGGACTACCTGGTCGTGCACCCAGGCAGCGCGAAGGGCTCGTGCGAGGCGGACGGCATCAAGACTTGTGCGGAGAGTCTGAAGATCGCCTGCGACGGGTTGGAACTCGGCGCGTTCCGCGTCCTGCTCGAAAACACGGCCGGGCAGGGCGAGTGCATAGGCCACCGCTTCGAGCACCTCGCGGAAATCATCGCGGCCTGCCCCGAGCTGAACCTGGGCGTCTGCCTCGACACGGCGCACGCCTTCACGGCCGGCTACGACGTGCGCGACGAGGACGGCGCGAGCGCGACCCTGGAGGCGCTCGACCGCAACGTCGGGGCCGAGAACGTGCGCGCCGTCCACTTCAACGACTCGAAGGCGGAGTACAACTCCCGCGTGGATCGCCACTGGCACATCGGCCTGGGCCACATCGGCGGCGAGGCGCTGGCGCGCATCGCGCGACACCCGAAACTGGCACACGCCGCCTTCCTCCTCGAAACGCCGCAGGACGAGACGGGCGACGACGCGCGCAACCTCGGCGCGCTGCGCTCCTTCGTCAGGCCCGACGAGCATGAGGCTCCGACGCGCCCCGTCAACAAAATGCTTGACGAGAAATAAACGTCGTGTAGGATTGCTCCCGCACTTTCGCAATGCCCAGAATTCGTCCGGTTCCCTCCTCGCTCTCTTAAGCTCCTGTCTTCAATCTCGAAAAACTTGGATGGAGAGTCATGGAAATTTCCAAGAAACTGAGCGGTAAAAATGTAGCCATCGCCGCCGGCCTGATAGTGCTGTTCGTCGTCGCGTTCGTCCTCGTCCTGAGGGCTTACAGGCAGGAGGGCGAGCGGAGGGCCGCGGTCATTTCCGAGAGCGGCGAGCGCGACCCCAGCCACGTGGAGGTCTTCGTCAAGCTCGTCTCCGTGGACCCGATTAAGGGCGACGCCTCGGCCCGGCTCGACTTCGTCCCGCACGGCGACCTGACGCCAGACAACGGCAACACGCTCTCGCGTGACATCAAGCTCCTCGTCAACAGCGCCACGGGCAAGCAGGAGCACGTCTTCGAGAAGAGCAAGCGCATGAACCCCGTGGACGTGACCATGAACCTCTACGACGGCACGGTCACGGACTACCCTTTCGACCACCACAAGGCTTATCTCGAAATGTATTTGGAGGGCGTCAGGGGCAAGGATGAGAAAAGCAAGGCCGGCGCAGCGCCGCCCGCCGCCCCGGCCCCGACCCCTGCCCCGCAGGGCGAGGAGGATGACGAAGAGGGGCCGCAACGGCAGCACGCCCAGGCGGCCCCGCAAGCGGAAGCGGCCGCCGAGGAGGAGGCCAGCATCCCCATCGGCGTGGACTTCTTCGGCTCGATTCCCGGATTAAACATTAAAGCCGAGAAGACCTCGCAGACGGACGAGGATTTGGTCGGCATCGACATGGAATTCGAGCGCGCCTCGACCGTCAAGTTCTTCTCGATCTTCGTGATGGTCGTGATGTGGGGCGTGACAATCGTCGTCCTCCTGATGACTTTCTCAATCGTCATGCGCGGGCGCAAAATCGAGGTCGGCATGTTCTCGTTTCTGGCCGCGCTGCTCTTCGCCTTCGTGACGGTGCGCAACGCCCAGCCGGGCTCGCCGCCCATCGGCTCGTACAGCGACTACCTCTCTTTTTTCTGGGCCGAAATCATCATCGCCCTGTGCCTGCTCTCAATCGTAGCCGTCTGGGTCTACCGCCCCGCGGCCAAGTGAGCGGGCAAAACGGCCGCGGCGAAGGCGTCAAGCAGAACGGGCCGCGCGCGGAGCGGCGATTCGAATTGCGGAAAGGACGGCGCGACATGAAACCTCTCAACTCGGTGAAGCTCTCCGGCTCTCTCCTCCTCCTCGTCTTTCTCTCGACCGCCGCGCCTGCGTTCATTCAGCAGGACGGCGAATTCAGAGACGGCTCGGGCAACACCATCGGCTACATCAAGGCCGACGGGGACATCAGGGACCGCTCGGGCAACACCATCGGCGCTATCAAGTCGAACGGCGACGTGAGGGACCGCTCGGGCAACAGCATCGGCTCCATACGCTCGGACGGCGAAGTCAAGAACGGGAGCGGGAACACCATCGGCTACGTCAAGTCGGACGGCGAGGTGCGCGACTCGGCGGGCAACAGGATCGGCGAGGTCACGGGCGGCGGCGACGTGCGCAACGGCTCCGGCAACACCATCGGCTCGGCCCGCGGCGTGCGGCCCGAGTACGCCGCGGCCTTCTTCTTTTTCTTCTTCAAGGAGATGTGAAACGGATGACGCACTCAGGGAGAGGTGTCCTCGTCGCGCTCGTCGTGCTGCTCTGCGGCGGGGCTTACGCGCCGGGCGGTTTGGCACAGAATGTTCACCCCATCGTGGACACGGGGGAAGGCTGCCTCATCGGCGGCCTGAGCGAAGGCAAGTGGCTCGAAGCGGACGCCGTCAAGACGATGCTCAAGGGCGGCGAGCGTTACAGGCTCTACACGCTGACGAAGACCGTGGGCGACGTGGTCGGGGAGAAGCCGGAATCGATGGGCGAGCCGTGCTCGGAAACGCAGCACGTCAAGTTCACCGTGCGGACTGAACCCGGCGTCGCCGTCGGCGGCGACTGGAACGCCCTGCCCAGAGTCCCGCGCATGACGAGCACGAACGACCCCGTCTACCGCCGATTGGTCGCCGCCGTCCTGCGGCGGAAAGGCTTCGTCAGGCCGAAGATCAACATCACGCAGGTCATGCGCGTTGACCTGGACGGCGACGGGAAGGAAGAAGTTCTCTTGAGCGCGACGCACCTCGCGGGCGGCCTGGGCGGCGCGGACCGCGGAATGGCTATCCATGCGCAGCCGGGCGACTACTCGTTCGTGCTCCTGCGAAAGATAGTCGGAGGCAAGGTGCGCGACATCCCGCTCGTCGAAGAATATTTCCCGAGCAAGACTTCCGACCCGTGGACGCCCAACCAGCACAAGGTGGCGGCCGTGCTCGACCTCAACGGCGACGGGCGGATGGAGGTCGTCCTGCACGGCGCGTATTACGAGGGCTCTTGGAGCACGGTCTTTCGCCTGGACGGCGACAGGGTCGAGAACGTCTTCGGCTGCGGCTGCGGAGCTTGAAGGCGTTCGGAGGAAATCGCAGATGAAGAAAGTGAGCCTCGCAGTCTTCCCGCGCGCCGTCCTGGGCACGACGCTGGCCGTGCTGCTTTCGGGGGCGGCCTGCTCCGGTGGGACGCCGGAGACGGGCGCGAACTCGACGACGCCTAACGCCCCGCCTGCCCCGCAGGCGAGTCGGACGCTGCCGCGGGGCACGGATGACCCCGCGGCGGTCAGGACGCGGCTAACTGAACTCTTCGGCCTCTGCAAGACGGGCGGCATAAACTCCGCCGCCTCCTACTTCGTTTACAGGGGGCCGGACAAGAGCCGCGAGTGGAAAGACACCTACCGCGCCGCGGACCCGGCCGAGCGCGCCGCCGTCCAGGATGGCTGTGCCAGAATCAAAGGCTACCTGGACGAGAGCCAGCAACACACCTTCGGCCCCGTCAAAGTCGAAAAGGAGTCCGAGGGCGACTGGCACGTCATCGAAGTCTCCTTCAAGCAGGGCGCGGCAACGAAGAAAGTTACCTTCGCCTTCCTCCCCGTCAAGGGCCAGTTCGCCGTCGGGGACATTGACCGCTGACGGGCGGGACGAGAAGTTGAAATCTCAGATTTGAAATTTGAAATTTCTTCGTTTTGTTCGACAATTCCGGCCCGCGTGCGCTAACATGAGGAAACTTTCGGGGGACGCGGGGCGTCAAAGTTTCCGATGATGAGACGTTTTCACAAATCCACCAAACTCCTCCTTACGGTGCCGCTTTAGAGCGCCGCGCGGGGCAATCGCGCGCGCAGCTCAAAGCGGCGGCCCACACTCGCAAGACTCCTAAAATTTAAGACCGCGAACGCGCTTTACAGCCCCCGGCGGCTTTGTGCGTCCGGCCAGTTCGTGTTTAATGGATTCCTTCAGAGGCTAAACGATGGACGAAAAATATTTCCCAGAGAAGATCGAAGAGAAGTGGCAGAGGCTGTGGGAGGAGCGGGGCGCGTTTCGTGTCGAGCGCGAGCATGGGCGCGAGCCCTTCTACGCGCTGGAGATGCTGCCCTACCCGTCCGGCTACCTGCACATGGGCCACGTGCGCAACTACTCAATCGGCGACGCGCTCTCCTGGTACAAGCGGCTGCGCGGCTTCAACGTCCTGCACCCCATCGGCTGGGACAGCTTCGGGCAGCCGGCCGAGCAGGCGGCCATCAAGCGCAACGTGAACCCGCGCGACTGGACGGAGGAGAACATCGCTCACATGCGCGGCCAGTTGAAGCGCATGGGCGTCTCTTACGACTGGCGGCGCGAGATAGCGGCGCACACGCCGGAGTATTACAAGTGGGACCAGTGGTTCTTCCTGAAGATGTACGAGCGCGGCGTCGCCTATAAAAAGCTGTCGCCGGTCAACTGGTGCCCGACCTGCCAGACGACGCTCTCGAACGAGCAGTCGTCGGGCGGCGTCTGCTGGCGCTGCGGGAACCCTGTCGAGAAGAAGGACATCGAGCAGTGGTTCCTGCGCACCACGGACTACGCCGAGCAACTGCTGGAAGGCATGAAGGAGATAGAGACGGGCTGGCCCGAGCGCGTGCTCACCATGCAGCGCAACTGGATCGGCAGAAGCTCCGGCGCGTACGTTGACTTCCAGATCAAAGACACTGGCGCGAAGGTCCGCGTCTTCACCACGCGCATAGACACCATCTACGGCGCGACGGCCATC
Organism: Pyrinomonadaceae bacterium; assembly: GCA_035563515.1. GTDB lineage: Bacteria > Acidobacteriota > Blastocatellia > Pyrinomonadales > Pyrinomonadaceae > QHXM01. The sequence goes on along the minus strand of DATMVE010000012.1, from coordinate 11,788 downwards.
GTGCTGGCCGCCGAACACCCGCTGCTCACGGAGCTGCCGGCCGATTCGACGCTGAGGGCGGACGTGACGCAGTTCGTCGAGCGCGTCAAAGCGAGCGCGCGCAACCGCACGAACGCGGGCGAGGAGGAGGAGAAGGAGGGAATCAACACCGGACTCATCGCCGTCAACCCGTTCAGCGGCGAGCAGCTCCCCGTGTGGGTCGCGAACTACGTGCTGGTGGAGTACGGCACGGGCGCGGTGATGAGTGTCCCGGCGCACGACGAGCGCGACTTCGAGTTCGCGCAGAAATACAGCTTGCCGATTCGCCGCGTCATCGAGCGCGTCTCGCACGAGCAGGAATCAATCGAGCACGACCCCTCGCGCGAGGACCAGTCTATCGCGATGCCGCACGCCTTCACGGACTACGGCATCCTGGTCAACTCGGGCGACTGGAGCGGCAGGCTCTCGCAAGAGGCCGTCGCGGAAATGGCACAGTTCGCGGAGAAGAACGGTTTCGGCGAGGCGGCCGTGACCTACCGCCTGCGCGACTGGGGCATCTCGCGCCAGCGCTTCTGGGGCGCGCCGATTCCCATCGTCTACTGCGAGAAATGTGGCACAGTGCCCGTGCCGGAAAAAGACCTGCCCGTCAGGCTGCCGGACCACGCGGACTTCACTGGGACGGGCGAGTCGCCGCTGGCGGGCGTCGAGGAGTTCGTCAACGCGGCGTGCCCGGAGTGCGGCGGACCGGCGCGGCGCGAGACGGACACGATGGACACGTTCGTGGATTCGTCGTGGTACTTCTTCCGCTACTGCGACCCCGCGAACGACGCGGCGGCGTTCGACACGGAGAAGGCCGCTTACTGGACGCCGGTTGACCAGTACATAGGCGGCATAGACCACGCCGTGATGCACCTCTTGTACACGCGCTTCTGGACGAAGTTCATGCGCGACATTGGGCTGGTGTCGTTCGACGAGCCCGTCAGGCGGCTGATGACGCAGGGCATGGTGACGAACCTGGTCGAGGGCACGAACGAGTGGAAGCGCATGTCCAAGTCCTTAGGCAACGGCGTCGACCCGGACGACATGATCGCGGCCTACGGCGCGGACGCTGTGCGCCTGTTCATCCTCTTCGCCGCGCCGCCCGAGAACGAGTTGCGCTGGCAGGAGACGGGGATTGAAGGGGCCGTGCGTTTCCTGCGCCGCGTCTACTCGACGGTCTGGCGCTGGCGCGAGCGCTTGGCCGCAGACGGGCAAGGCGCTGAGCCCGCGGCTGAAGAATTTTCGGACGGGGCGCGCGCCCTGCGGCGCAAGACTCACCAGACGATTGCGCGCGTCACGCAGGACTTCGAGGAGTTGCACTTCAACACGAGCGTGGCCGCGCTGATGGAGCTGTCGAACGCGCTCGGAGATTTCGGCGCGGACCCTGCGACCGCCTCCGCCGCGGACGCGTACGCCGTGCGCGAGGCTTTGCAGTCGCTCGTCCTGATGCTCACGCCGTTCACGCCGCACGTCTCGGAAGAGATGTGGGAGGCGCTCTCGCACGAGGGCGGCGTCCTGGCGGGCGAGGGGGCGCTGTGGCCCGTCGCGGACGAGGAGCTGGCGCGCAAGGAGGAACTGGAAATCCCCGTCCAGGTCAACGGCAAGCTGCGCTCGCGCATACGCGCCACGCCCGACACGCCCGAGGCCGAGCTGCGCGAGGCCGCGCTCGCCGACGAGAAGGTGCGCGGCTTCACAGAGGGGCGCGACGTAGTCAAAGTCATCGTCGTCCCGCAACGCCTCGTCAACGTCGTCGTGCGGTAAAGACGGAAGGGAAGAGAGCGAACCACGAAGACACACGAAAGCACACGAAAGGAACTTCCGTGATTCGTGTGTCTTCGTGTGTCCTCGTGGTTCGTTCTTTTCAGGACGCTTAATAAAGTATGAAGCATAATCACACCCGACACACGCGCCGCGGCCTCGCCCTCGTCCTGCTCTTCGTCGCGCTGGCTCTCGGGCTTGCGCCGCACAGTGGGCTTACTTCCGCGCCCGCGCCGCCGCGGGCGAAGCGCGCGATCATCATCTCGCTGGACGGGCTGGACGTGCGCTACCTGCAAAAGCGCGACGAGTACGGGTTGAAGATTCCGACGCTCAGGCGTCTGATGAATGACGGGGTGACGGGACAGGTCGTGGGCGTCTACCCGTCGGTGACGTACCCGTCGCACACGACGATTGTCACGGGCGCGCACCCTGCGCGCCACGCCATCCTCGGCAACGAATTCTTCGAGAAGCCGGACCAGCCGCAGACGGGGAGCTGGCACTGGTTCGCGCGCGACGTGCGGGCGGCAACCCTGTGGGACGTTGCCAGGCGCGGGGGGCTCAAGACGGCTCTAATCTCGTGGCCCGTCGGCGCGGGCGCGGGCGATTACAACTTCCCCGAAATCTGGAAGCCCGGCGGCACGCGCGAGCAGACGCGCGAGGTGATCGTGATGAACGCGCGGCCCGCGGGGCTGGTCGAAGAGTTGGAGCGGCGCGACCCGAAGCTTTACAGCAACATCAACAAGGACGAGGGCGACGACATGCGCACGCGCTTCGCGGAGTACGTCGTCGCGGAGAAGAAGCCGGACGTAGTCCTCGTGCACCTCTTCGACCTGGACCATTTCGAGCACGACTACGGGCCTTTCACGCCGGAGGTCTTCGCCATCCTGGAGAAGGTTGACGGCTACGTCGGGCGCATCCTCGCGGCGGCCGAGCGCGCCGGCACGCTCCCGGAGACGGCCGTCTTCATCGTCAGCGACCACGGGTTCTCGCCCGTCTCGAAGCAGATTCTGCCGGGCGTGATTCTGGCGCGCGCGGGGCTTTTGAAATTGCGCGAGGAGCGGGGCGCGGACGGGCGCGCGCGGACGGCCGTCGCCGAGTGGCGCGCCGCGCCCTACATCAACGGCGGCTCGTGCGCCGTCATGCTGCGCGACCCGTCGGACCGTGAAGCCTACCGAAAGGCGCTGGCCGCCTTCACTGAGTTCGCCGAAGGCGAGGGGCGCGGGAGCCTGCGCGTGCTGGCCCAAAAGGAGGTGCGCCGGCTCAAGACGAACCCTGGCGTGGCCCTGACGCTGGAGGCGGCCGAGGGCTACTACTTCGACAAGGGCTACACGGGCGAGGCGATCATCCCCGCGAAGATACGCGGCCAGCACGGCTACCTGCCCGGGCGCTACTACACCTCCTTCATAGCCTCAGGCGCGGGCGTCACCCGCCGCGGCTCTTTTGGCACAATCCGCCTCGTTGACGAAGGCCCGACCATCGCCAGCGCCCTCGGCCTCAGGCTCCCACACGCCGAGGGGCGCGCGCTTTCACTCAAGTAAAAGTAATCAGTAGTCAGTAGTCAGAAAAAAATAAAAAAGGCGGCAGGTGTAATCACACTCGGCTGCCTTCTTGTCTTTAACTGATTACTGATTACTGCTTTTCCCTGTTGACGACGGACCAGAAGCGCGCGGCGAGGCGTTCGCGTTCCTGCTCGGTGCGCGGGGGGCGGAAGCTGCGGCGGACTTTGATCTCCAGGCCGGTGGCGATCTCTATCCATTCGGCGGAGGCGCGCTCGGCGCGCTTGACCGATTCGACGGCGAGCGAGGCGAGCGGGGGCGCGCTCGCCAGCGTCATCGAAGGGGCGGGCGTCGCGTCGCCCCTCCTCAGGAGCGGCTGCGTGACGCGGAAATCCTGCGCGCCTTCCGCGGCCCTTTCGGGGAGCCTGCGCCCGGCGCGCGCCCCCGCGTCCGCCGTGGAAGTGAGCGCGGTGGTGACGAGTTGTTCGAGCGCGCTGATGTCCAGGGCCGCCATGAACTCCCTGATCTTGACGACCGACCAGTGGTCCGCGAGCAGTTTCTTGACGGCGAGCAGGCGCAGCAGGTTCCCGTAGTTGAAGAGAATCGCGGGGCCGGAGTGCCCCGTCGGCGGCCCGAGCAGCCCTTCGCTCAGGTAGTGGCGCACGATGCGCGGCGTAATCCCGAGGCGCACGTTGCCGCGCGCGGGCTCCTTCCCGTACTGCTCAATCAAGCCGGAGGCGGCCGCCGCCAACTCCTCTACGCCGCGGAAGTCTCGCCCCCTGTGCTTCTCCAACTCGCCCATGCCCCGCACTATATTCTTCACAATACCTCTTGTCAAAAAGCAGCAGGCAGCAGGCAGTGGGCAGCGGGCAGTTAAGAACCTGCCTGAGAATCTTGACTCTTAATCTTCATGCTTCAAGTCGGCTGACACTCAACGACTGCCTGCTGCCTGCTGCCAACTGCCCACTGCTTTCGATACTTGCTTGACGGGCGGGGAGTCGTTAAAATCCGTGGAGCGCGGTGAAAGCCAAGTTCTCAACTTGTTGCCCGGCAGCCGTTTCAACTTCAGTGCTGCTCCTTCAGGGAGCGCTCGCCGCGCCGGACGAGTCTCCCCGGCTTACGAAGACTCTCTTGCCGCCACCTCGGTTGTGTGCGGGCCGCCGCCTGCGGGCTTCGAGCGGCCTAGCGGAAATTCGTGCGGGCTGACCCCGGATCGAGCCGACTAGATGAAAGAATGTCCAGTTTGTCGTCGCTGCTTTCCCGACCACGTCAACCACTGCCCGGACGACGGTGACGCGACCACTCTTTCCATCGCCGGCGAGCCCATCCTGGACGGCCGCTACCAGCTCGAACGCCGCGTGGGCCACGGCGGCATGGGCGTAGTCTTCCAGGCCCGGCACATCTTCCTCAAGACCGCGCACGCCATCAAAGTCATCCTCCCCGACCTGGTCGGCAACGACCCTGGATTGGTTACGCGCTTCCGCCAGGAAGCCCTGGCGGCCGCGGCCATTCGCCACCAGAACATCATCGCCGTCACGGACTTCGGCGTCGTGCGCGGCACGATGCCTTTCCTCGTCATGGAGTTCGTCAGCGGCAAGTCGCTCCACGAGATGCTGGCGGCCGAAGGGGCTCTGCCGCCCGCGCGCGCCCTGGAAATTCTGGCGGCCGTCGGCGCGGGCGTCGGCGCGGCGCACCGGCAGGGAATCATTCACCGCGACCTGAAGCCCCTGAACATCATGTTCCAAGAGGGACTGCCCACGGCCGAGGCCGTGAAGGTCTTGGACTTCGGGCTGGCGAAGATCAAGTCTGGCGAACTCCTGGGCTCGTTCGTGCAGGCGAAGACGAGCGGGCTGATGGGCTCGCCCTTCTACATGGCACCCGAGCAGTGGGGCGACGAGGAGCCGGACGCGCGCGCGGACATCTACAGCCTCGGCGTCATCCTCTTCCAGATGCTCACGGGCGACGTGCCCTTCAAAGGCACCAGCATCCCCTCGATCATGAAGAAGCACCTGACGCAGGAGCCGCCTGCGTTCAGTTCGTTCGGCGTCAACGTGCCGCCGCAGATCGAAGGGGTCGTGCGCCGCGCGCTCGAAAAGGAGGCGGAGAACCGGCCTGCCTCCGTGGACGAGTTCGTGCAGGAGCTGCGCGACGCCATCGCGTCCGTGACCGCGGCCCTGAAGAGCACGCAGGCCACGACGATGGCGTCGCTTCAGGTCGAGACCATGGTCACCGGGCCGCAGGGCGTGACTTCGATTCCGCCCGACGCGATGATGATCAGGATTGTGACCGACCCGCCGCAGTCGCGCGTCTACATCAACAACGTCTCGGTCGGGATCAGCGACGTGGCCGGGCTGCTCGTCGTCCCGGACATGCTGCGCGGGCTGCACAGCGTGCACGTCATGCACGACGGCTACGCCTCCTGGGAGCAGCAGGTCGAGTGCCGCGGCGGCGTCTGCGAACTCGAAGCGCGTTTGCAGCCCTTGAGTGAGACGGGCGCTGTCCCCGCGCAGCCTTCCGTCTTCGGCCACCAGAGCGTGGAGAGCGTGAGCGACCCGCACGCCGGGACCATCAGCTCCGGCTCAATCATGAGCCTGCCGCACCAGAGCAACGCCGCGATGGAGGCGCAGCGCCTGCGGCAGCAGGCCGAGGCGCTCGAAGAGCAGGCGCGCCGCGAAGAGGAAGAGATGCGGCGCGAGCAGGCGGAACGCGAACGCCTCGCGCGCGAAGAGGAAGAGCGAAGGAAGGCCGAAGAAGAAGAAGCCGCCCGCCTGAAGGCGTTGGAAGAGGAGCGCGTGCGCGCCGAAGAGGAAGAGAGAGCGCGCATCGAGGCCGAAGCCCAGCGCAAAGCGGAAGAGGAGCGGCTGGCGGCCGCGGCCGAAGCCAAGAGGAAGGCAGAGGAGGAGGCCGAGCGTCTCCGCCTCGAAGAAGAGGCGCGACTGAAGGCGTTGGAAGAGGAGCGCCAGCGCGCGCTCGAAGAAGAGAGACGGCGCGCCGCAGAAGCCGCCAGGCTGAAGGCCGAAGAGGAAGAGGCCCGCCTGCGCGCCGAGGAGCAGGCGCGGCTGAAGGCGCAAGAGGAAGCGCGCCTCGCCGCCGAAGCCGAAGCTAAACGCAAGGCCGAGGAAGAGGCCGCGCGGCTGCGGGCCGAGGAGGAGTCGCGGCTCCGCGCTGAGGAAGAAGCGCGCCTCCTGGCGGAAGAGGAGGCGCGCCGGGTAGAGGAAGAGCGGCTTCGCCTGGAAGAAGAGGCGCGTCGGGCGGAAGAAGCGCGGCTTGCGGCGGAGGCAGAGGCGCAGCGCCAGGCCGAAGAGGAGGCCGCGCGCAGACGCGCCGCCGAGGAAGAGCGTCTGCGCGCAGCGGCCGAAGAAGAGCGCAGGCAGGCGGCAGAGGCCGCGCGCCTCAAGGCTTTGGAGGATGAGCGCAGGCTTGCGGAGGAGCGGGAGCGCGACGCGGCCGAGGAGCGTGCCGCGGCCGCAGAGCGCGCGGCGCGACAGCAGCGTGAACGCGAGGAGCAGGCGGCGCGCATCGCCGCGACCATCAACTCGCAGCCCCTGTCGCCCTCCGAGATAGAGTCAACGCAGGGACAGCGCCACGGCGTCGTCACGCAGAACCTTGAATCGGACAGCCTGCAAGGCATAGAGCAGCGCCCGCCCGCCTGGCGCGGCGGCCAGACCGGGGCACAACCGGCCGCCGGTCAGACTTCGCCCTTCGCCAACTCCATGCACGGCGCGACCGGCGCTGCGGCCCGGCCCGCGAGAAGAGGCGTCTCGACCACGGTCATCGCCGCCGTCATAGGCGTCCTGCTCGTGGGCGGCGGCCTCGGCGTCTGGTTCATGACGGGGCAGAAACAGGGCAACGAGGCCGGGGAAGTAACGCCGCCGCAAGGCGAGCAGAAACCTCCCGACGAACAGAAGCCGCCCGGCGAGCAGCAGCCCCCCGGCGGCGGCGATAAAGGCGGCGTCGAGGACGGATTCCAGCTCGAAATGATTCCCATCCCCGGCGGCCGCTTCCAGATGGGGCGCGACGACGGCGCGGCGCAGGAGGGGCCTGTGCGCAACAACGTCACCGTCGGCGCTTTCGTGATGGACAAGACGGAAGTGACCAATCTGGAGTTCGCCAACTTCGTCAAGGAGACGGGGCACGACCCGCCGTCCCACTGGGGAGGCCCGCAGCCCCCGGACGCCATGAAGCTGCTGCCGGTCGTCAACGTCTCCTACCGCGACGCGATGGAGTTCGCCGCGTGGCGCTCGAAGCGCGACAAGGTAAAGTACCGGCTGCCGACCGAGGAGGAGTGGGAGTACGCGGCCAGGGGCGGCGACCAGAACAACTTCTACCCGTGGGGCAGCGAGTGGGCGACGGGCTACGCGGGGACGAGGGATTCCGGCGCGACGCAGCCGAAGCCGGTCGGCTCTTACCCGCAAGACAAGACGCGCTGGGGCGTCCTGGACATGGCGGGCAACGTCTACGAGTGGACTTCCTCGCGCGCCTCCCTGTATCCGGGCAGCGACGTGCAGATTGACCCGTCGCACAAGAACTGGATGGTGGTGCGCGGCGGGGCGTACACGACCGACCACAGGCAGAAGCCGCCGAGCACCTACCGCGACTGGTTCGACCCGTCCCGCAGGGAGCCCGTCATAGGCTTCCGCCTCGTCCGCGCGGCCGCGGCAGAACAAGGCAACTCGTCGGCCCCTCTGCCGTCTGTCAACAGGCTCCTGATTAAGTGAGATTCCGGTCGGGGCGGGGAACCTGAAGTACCGGCCGCGGACAAAATCATGACTGAAGAGGCTGAGCCGCCGAACCTCTTTGCGCCTTTGCGCCTTTGCGTGAGATATTTAGACTCCTCACGCAAAGGCGCAAAGAACTGCCCGGCTTTCGTTCAATACCCGATTGGCCGTAAAGTTTTGGTGAAAGGAAGAGAGATGAGACGCCAGGGAATTTCGCGTTCATTCTTCAGACTGACGATGCTCGCCGCGTGCGCGGCCCTCTTGCTGGCCGGCGCGGCGCGTGCGCAGGAGGCGGGCGGCGACCTGGGCGGCGGCGCGGGCATCTTCAGGCCCAAGAACCCGGAGACGACCCGCCGCCGCACCGGCCCCGGAATCAAGCCGCCGACGGCCCGCAAGGGCGGGGCTCCCGGCGGGGGCCGCGGCGGCAACAACAGGATGACGCCGGCCTCGCTCCCGCCCGAAGTCGTCGAGGAGCGTTTCGAGGACGCGCTCGACGAGGGCAACCAGGCCCGCGACGCGCGCAAGTACTCGGAGGCGGAGAAGTCTTACAAAGACGCCAGCCAGTTGAAGAGTAAAGACTGGCGCGGCTGGTACGGCCTCGGCAACGTCTACGCGGACCAGCAGCGCTGGGACGAGGCCGAGACGGCCTACAAGCAGGCGGCGAACAACACGCTGACCCAGGCCGACGTGTTCATCGCGCTCAGCTACGTGCTCGTGCAGCCGCGCGCGGGCGGCCAGAACGCCCGGAAGCTCTCGGACGCGGAGCAGGCCGCGCGCCGCGCCATACTGATTCAGTCCAACAGCGCCGTGGCCCACGACCGCCTCGGCGTGGCGCTCGAAGAGCGCGGGATGGAGGGGAGCGACACCGAGCAGGCTTACCGCCGCGCCATCGAACTCGACCCGAACTTCGCCGTGGCCCACGTCCACCTGGCGCGGCTGCTGAGGAAGACGGGGCGCAAGGCCGAGGCCGAGCCGCTCTACGCGCGCGCCACCGAATTGGCACAGGACGCGCCGACGCTCGTCCTCATCGCCGGCGCGCTGCAATCCGAGCAGCGCTGGGGCGAGTCCGAGAGGGTCTTGCGCCGCGCGCTGGAGCTGGACGCGAACAGCCCCTCGGCGCACTACCACCTGGGCCGCGCGCTCGTCGTCATGAAGGATTTCGCGGCGGCCGAGCAGTCGCTCGCGCGGGCCATCGAGATCAGCCCGCGCTCTTTCGCGCCCTACCCGGTCCTGGGCTCCGCCTACCTCAGCCTGGGGCGCTACGAGGACGCGGAGAAGATTTTCACGCGCGCGCTGGACGTGGCGAGCGCGGGCGAGCGCAAGGGGCTCGCCGGCGCGTACGGCTTCGAGGGCGTCGGCGACGGCTACATGAAGGCGGACCGCAAGGCGGACGCCATGCGCGCCTACCAGCGCGGCCTGCAACTGGACCCCGCGAGCGCCAGCCTTCAGGCGAAAGTGAAGCAGTAGGCAGCAGGCGGTGGGCAGTGGGCGGTAGTTGAGTGTTAGTAGACTTGAGCGGTAGACTTTAAGGGTCTGGATTCCTCGCGAAGGTTTTTAACTGCCCGCTGCCCACTGCCTGCTGCCAACTAACGCTGAGGAACATAGATGCTACAGTGTCCCAAATGTGGTCGCACTTACGAGAATGACACGCAGAAGTTCTGCACGCACGACGGCGGGCGGCTCTCGCCGTACGACAGGGCGTCTGCGCCGACCTCTTACGACCTGAACCAGACGGTGCGCACCGACACGTTCGACCCGGAGGAGACCGTGACGCGCATGCCGGACCTGGGCAAGACGGTCGCGTCCGCCCCGACCTCGGAGATTCGAACGAAGGAGACGGGGCCTGCCTCCATCACGCCGCCGCCGCCCGCTCACCAGCCCGAGCAGCCGCAGCAACCGCCGCCCAGCCCGCGCGAGATGATGCCGACGGTGGCGTTCAACCAGCCGCCGCCAGTGCCTCAGCCGCCGCAGCAGCAGCAACAATATTACGCGCCGCAGCAGCCCCCGTCGCACGCGCAGCCCACCCCGCCTGCGGCGCAGGAGCCGTACTCGCAGGCGCAGCCGCAGTACGCGCCCGCGCCGCAGCAGCAGTACCAGCACCCGTCGCGGTCAGCGCCCGCGAAGAAGTCCGGCCGCGCGCCCTTGATCGTGGGCCTCGTCGTGCTCGTCCTCCTGGGCGGGCTGGCCGCCTGGTATTTCCTCGTCTACAAGAAGGGCGACGCGGGCGCGGCCGGCGGCAACGCCAACGCTAATGCGAACGCGAACACCAACGCGAACACAGCCGCCAACGCGAACACGGCCGCCAACACGAGCGCGAACGCTAATACGACCGCGAACGCCAACGCTTCGTCAACGCCTGTCCCGCCCGGCCCGAACGAGACGCAGTTCGTCAACGCGAGCGCGAGTCTGGACGGCAAGCTCGCGGAGAACTATTCGGAGTTTTCGTTCAACTACCCCAGCAGTTGGGAGAAAGACCCTAAGGCAGGCGTGGCCGGGGCCAGCAACTTCGTCAAGGTCGAGAGAAGGCTGCCGCCGGACTTCACGCAGGAGAACTTCGCCGTCAGTTGGTACGAGAGCCGCGGGACTTTCGAGGCGGACGAGCGCGAGGAGGTTTTCCGCAAGCTCGTGGATTCGTGGAAATCGCGCCTCTCGAAAAACTTCCCCGAGTTCGAGGCGCTGTCGGACGGCCCCACGACCGTCAACGGGGTGAGGGGCCACGAGCTACGCTTCCAGAGCGTCTCGCGCGGGACGGAGAAGGGCGACATCACCCTCTGGGGGCGCGTGGTCTTTCTGCCGCCGGGCGCGGAGGGCAAAAAGAACGGCACGCAACTGCTGATGCTCACGACCTCGCTCGCGCCCGAGCTGACGAGCGCCGACGACGTAGGCGTCAGAGGCGAACTTCCCGTGATTCTCAACTCGTTCAAGATGGGAAGCAAGTAAGAGCCGATTTCAAAACTCAGGAGACAGAAGGGCTCAACCCTTTGCACTTTCTTTCTTAGCGCCTTTGCGCCTCCGGCGTGAGACTTTTCCTCGCGCCAGGACGCAAAGGCGCAAAGGGTTGAGTGAGTATTCAAAGAGGCCCCTAATTTATCTCAGGTAACAGTCATGAAAATCGTTTTAATAGAAGAGCGCAACGGCCAGCCGCAGCCCCCCGAGCGCAGTTTCGAACAAGAGGCCGTCAAGGTCGGGCGCGACCCGGCCGAGTGCCACATCGTCTTCAACCAGTCCGAGTGGCCGATGGTCTCGCGCCGCCACGCCGAGTTCCGCTTCAAGAACGGGCGCTGCCTGATCGTGGACACCAACTCCAGCTTCGGCACTTTCCTGAACGGCCGTCGCGTCATGGAGCCAGCCGAGGTCGGCCCGGGCGCGCGCGTGCAGTTCGGCGCGGGCGGCCCCGTGATGGTCGTCGCGCGCATCGAACAGGACGCGCCGCAGCCCCGGCCAGACTTGTCCGAGCTTGAGACGCGCCGCGACATGGACAGGCCCGACGAGGTCACGGCCCCGCGTGAGGCCGCGCGGATACCTCCCGCCGCGCCGCCGCCGCCGCCGCCCTACGCGCAGCAGCCTTACGCGCCGCAGACTGGGCAGCCCTACGGCCAGCCCCCAGCGCAGCAGCCTTACGGTCAGCCGGCCCAACAGCCCCCGTACGGCCAGCCGCCTTACCAGCCGCAGCCGCCTTACGCGCAGCCGCCTGGGCCTCCCCCACAGCAGCCGTACGCCCCGCAGCAGCCTTACGGCCAGCCGCCCGCGCCGCAGCCGCCAATCGCACAGCCTCCGCAGCCGCAGCAACCGCCGCGG
>DATMVE010000011.1:0-7816 GCA_035563515.1 Pyrinomonadaceae bacterium | reverse complement strand
ACCCCGCGGGCGGCAACATCTCGACCGAGATCAAGGACGGGGTGCTGATCGTCACGCAGCTCAGCGGCTCGCGCTGGGCCGCGGATCACACGTGGCGCTTCCGCCGCGAACCTTCGACGGGCCGCTTCCTCCTCATCGGCGAGGACGTGGAGACTTACGACCGCGCGGCCGGCGGCGGCGACAGCACGAGCACCAACTACCTGACCGGCGTCCGCGTCGTCAGGCAGACGCGCGTGCCCAAAGGCCGCGACGAGGTCGTCGTCACCTCGACCCACCGCACGCGCGTCCGCCCCGTCCGCCGCTTCCTCGAAGACGTTGACTACGAGGCGCAGTAAGTGAAAACGTGAAGAGTTATCAGAGAGCTTACAGTGAGCATGGGTGGGGGTATGGCAAGCCCGCTTTGGTGGGGTTTCTACCCTAACTCCTATCCGACAGCTCTTGGTACTTCGGAAGGTCGAAACCTGCGGCCCGGTAGTTCTTCATCTTTTTAACCTCGGCGATGTGCTCATAGATGGCCTTCGGCGAGAGCTCCCGCTGTGTGAGGGCGAAGTAGCTGGGAGCGCCGAGTATGGCGAACGCGCCGATGAGTAACGTCCAGGGCTCCATCCGCTCCCAGCCGAATCTATAAATCAGCCAAGCAAGCCCCGCGCCGACAGCTACCAGCAGAAGCAGGTAGGCGAAAAGACACCCCCTCGCAAACCTTTCACTGCTCGCGTCGAGCTTCTGTTTGATGCGCGTCAACTCGGCCAGCGCTCGCACATCGTTTAGCTCCTCCACGCCGACCACGGCCGGGGGGGCGGCGCGCGCCGTCCGCGCGGCCCCCGCCGGCAAGCGCTCCGGCCGCTCCTCCCCCAAGCGCCCTTCATGCCGCTCGCGTCGCGATTGCTCCGTCTCGATGCCGTCCAGCAGGCGCTTCACGTCAACCTCATCTTCTAGGCCCTCCGGGATCCACTGGTAGATGCCTTTAATCTCAAGCCGCAGCAGGTGCTTGTAGTCGGCTGCAATGTCGGGGTGCGTGGGCAGCGGCACCTTCTCGTCAACGGCGATGCCGGGGATGGTCTTATGGATGGCGTCGAAGTTCGAGCGAATGACCTCAAGGAAGCGCCGGCGCGAGTCCGCCGGGCCGCCGACCCAGATGAAGATCTTCTTGTCCTCGATATCGGCCTTGACGAAAGCCTTGTTTAAGTTGTTCCTGAGTACCACACCCGTCCGCCACAGCGTGTTCTTCGAGATGTACTGGTGCATGCGGACGATGAAGCGCGAGATAACGCTGCTCGGCAGAACGCTGTAGTGATATTGGAAGGCGAGCGCGCCCCCCCACTCGCCTGTGTCCGGCTCCTCGCGCGTGAGCAGGTCGGGGATGAGGAACCGCTCGTCGCGCAGCCCCTCGAAGTCGAAGCACAGTTCGAACTTCCGCATCATGTCCATGATGAACAAGTGCTTATCCTTCGGGTACTTCTTCGGGTCGAGGATCTGTGTTAGCGAGGAGCGCTCCAGAACGCCTTTGCTCTGGAAGAGCAGGTGCGAGTTCAGGATTTTGTAGACGCCGTTGGTGACCCACTCCGGGTTCAGGATGTTCGTGTCTTCGAGGCGCGGGTCGTCGCGGAAGTTGAGGACTATGCCCAAGTCGTGGAGGAACCCGATGAGCGTGCTCTGGCTCAACTCGTCGGCGATCTGCTCCTCACGGCACATACGCGTGTACTCGTGGTACGGGATATAGTCTTCCTTCATCCTCTCTAACCGCTCCTTGACCGTGAACCAACTCACGAGCAGGGGGTCATGGATGTGCCCCAGCGCGCCGACCTGCTTCACGATGGCGGCCTTCAATTCATCAATGCCCATGCCCGTCCGGCAAGACGTTTCCACGAAGTCGCGGATGTTCGGGTACTTGCCCTGTAGCCCGCGCTTGTCCACGTCGAGCGGCTGCTGGTCGACCTTGTTTCCGACGACGATGACCGGCGAGTCTTTCCCGAAACTCTGGATGATCTTCAGCCAATATTCGACCCGGTTCTCCTCTTCCCCGACTCGCGCGTCCACGACGAGCACGTACAGGCTCCGCTTCGTCAGGAAGAACTGGTGCGTGGCGTGCATGATCTCCTGCCCGCCGAAGTCCCACACGTTCAGCCGCACGTCCTGACCGTCTACCGTCACCTCCCACCGCTGTATGTCGATGCCTTCGGTCTTATTCTCCCGCGGGTTGAATTTCCCTCCTAACAGACGCTTTACGAGCGAGGTCTTACCGACGCTTCCCTGTCCGACTACCAGCACCTTTGCCTCGTTCAGAGGCTTCTTTTCGCCTGCCCGGTGTTTAAAGTAGTAGTTGATAATCTGTGCGGCGTTATGAGTATTCAGTATCTCGGGCGGGATCGGTAGCTGGTTATCATCAGCCCAGAGCCGGCTAAGCTTGTGGCAGTTGGTGAGTTCCGGGGGTAAAGAAGATAGGCGATTATGGTTGACATGAAAATCTTCGAGTTGCGACAGCCGCCCGAGCTGCGAAGGCAGCATGTTTATATTATTGTGATTAACGTATAGGCTCAGGAGACGGGATAGGTTGCCGATTTCCGGCGGAAGATGGTTAAGCTTATTATGGCTGGCCCTCAACCAGTAGAGGTTTTCGAGTTGGCCTATTTGTGGTGGCAACGAAACGAGTTCGTTGTTAATAAGATCAAGTCTTTCTAGCTTGGCAAGCTTGCCGATTTCCGGGGGTAAAGCTGTGAGCTGATTCCGACCGAGGTCGAGTTGGGTAAGCTCGGTAAGATCCCAGATTTCGGGCGGCAATTCAGTCAGGCCTTTCCCCTCCAGATCGAGTTCGGTTTGCCCGCTTTCGGCAGCCTCCTTGATTAATTTAAGGAGTTCTTCCTGCGTCATTGCCCTATCTTCCTTTCAGGTGATTACGAGGTGTGTGAGCGTTGAAGATTGCCACTCGCGTCGTTAGGTGGTGCGCGCGGGCGGCGGGATTATATATCATGGCGGGACGGGGCTACCAATGTTTGCGAAAGCGCTTGGTAAGCGCGTCCGTGGCCTGAGGTATAACCCTCAACTTACGACCCGCAGCCGCCAAATCTCTTCCGCGGAGGGGGCGGTTTGGTGGTATAAATGTCCGCGCACTCTGTGGCGTACAATCCCTCTCGATCGGGTAATAGAAACATGCTTCTCCGCGCGGTCTTCGTCTTGGCGCTGGCGCTCTTTGTGTCGTTCCCGCCTGTCGTTGCCCGAGGATCGGGGGCGCGGCCGCAGGCCGCCGGCCTCCTCCTCTTCAACGGGAAGGTCTTCACCGCGGACGAGCGGGGGAGTCTGGCCGAGGCCGTCGCCGTCGAGGGCAGCCGCGTCGTCGCCGTCGGCACGACGCGCGAGCTGCGGGCGCGCTACCCCCGCGCGCGCGCGATAGACCTCGGCGGGCGCCTCGTCACGCCCGGCTTCAACGACGCGCACATACACTTCCTCGGCGGCGGACTCTCGCTCTTGCGCGTTGACCTGAACGGCGCGCGCACGCTCGAAGAGGCGAAGCGGCGCGTGGCGGCGCGCGCGAAGGAGTTGCCGGCGGGCGCGTGGGTCACGGGGCGCGGCTGGGATCACACCCTCTGGGGCGGCGAGTGGCCGACGAAGGAGGCGCTCGACGAGGCCGCACCCGACCACCCGGTCTTTCTTCAACGCGTGGACGGCCACGTCAGCTGGGCCAACTCGCTCGCGCTGCGCAAGGCCAACGTCACGCGCGAGACCCGGGCGCCCGAGGGCGGCGAAATCCTGCGCGACGCGCGCGGCGAGCCGACAGGGATTCTGAAGGAGACGGCCGCGGGGCTGGTCGCGCGCGTCGTCCCCGACCCGACCGCCGCGGAGATGCTGACGGCCATCGAGCGCGCCCTCGCGGAGGCGCGCCGCTACGGCATCACTTCCATTCAGGACAACTCCGGCTACGAGACGACGAAACTCTACCGGCGCCTGAAGGCCGAAGGTAAGCTCACGGTGCGCGTCTCCGAGTGGCAGAACTTCGAGGACACGGTCGAGGAGCTGAAGCGCCAGCGGGCCGAGTTCCTCGCCTTCAACGACCTCCCGGAGCGGCTCCGGCTCGGCCCGCTCAAAGGCTACGTGGACGGCACGCTCGGCTCGCGCACGGCCGCCATGCTCGCGCCCTTCGCCGACGACCCCGCGAACAGCGGCATCCCGCGGCGGCCGCCCGAGGAGCTGAAGCGGATGATCGCCGAGCGCGCCGCCGAGGGCTTCCAGATCGCGCTCCACGCCATCGGCGACCGCGCCAACCGCATCGCGCTCGACGGCTTCGAGGAGGCGCTGCGGCAGAACCTCAGCCCCAACTACTACCGCGCGTCGCGCGAGGACATCCCCATCCAGAGGGGCGAGACGCCGGAGACGCGCTCCCACTTCCTGACCTCTTGGGTGCGCTTCCGCCTCGAACACGCGCAGGTGGTCGCGCCCACCGACTTCGCGCGCTTCCGCGACCTCGAAGTCGTCGCCTCGATGCAGCCGTCGCACGCCATCTCGGACAAGCGCTGGGCGCAGGATCGTCTCGGCGAGTACCGCGTGCTCGGCGCTTACTCGTGGCACACGATGCTGGCGCACGGCGTCCGCGTCGCCTTCGGCACGGACTGGCCGGTCGAGCCGATCAGCCCCTACCTCGGCCTCTACGCGGCCGTCACGCGCCGGAGCACGGACGGCGACCCGCCCGGCGGCTGGTGGCCGCAGGAGCGCCTCTCGATGGCCGAGGCCATCCGCTGCTACACGGCCGGCTCGGCCTACGCCTCGTTCGACGAGGGGCAGAAGGGGCGCATCGCCGTCGGCATGCTCGCCGACCTCGTCGTCCACTCGCAAGACCTCCTGACTATCAAGCCGGAAGAGGTTCTGAACACCGAACCCGTCCTCACCGTCTTCGACGGCCGGGTGATTTATGAGAAGAAGTAGTCAGTAGTCAGTAGTCAGTAGTCAGTAGCGCCCCGCGTGATTGACGCTGACGCCGGCCGCCCTGACGATTCGCTACCGAAGGTCTTTCTACTGTCTACTGACTACTGTCTACTGTCTACTTGAGTTCATGTCCCGCACGGTGAAAGTGCTGTTGATCGTCGGCGTCGCGGCGGCGCTCTTGTGCGCGGGGGCGGCGGGGGCGGGCGTGTACTTGTGGCGGCGGCACGGGCGCGGGGTGGTCGAGGGCGGGCAGCAGGCGTTCCGCGAGGGGCGCGAGTTCGGCGGGCGCGCCAACAGTCAGGAGTGTCTGGCCGAGTCGGTCGAGCGCCACCGGCGCGCCGCGTCGCTCGGCGAGGTGTTCCGCGTCAACGTCTTCCTGCGGAGCTGCCTCGACGCCGGCACGCCGACGCCCGGCTTCTGCGACGGCGTGCCCGCGCCGCTCGAATTCGTCAGGTCGGCGCAGTGGGGTCAGGAGCAGTGCCAGCGACACGGCCTCTCGGTCGAGCGCCAGTGCGGCCAGCTCTTCGCGCAGGTGCAGCACTACTGCGCGTCGCGCCCCGGCGAAACCCGTCAACCATGACGGTTAAGAGTTTCAGATTTTTGATTTGCGATTAGAAGTCGCCGGTCACCAGCGCAAATCAAAAATCTAAAATCTAAAATCTTCTCCACCGGGTTCGAGATGAAAAACAGCCTCCGCCGTCGGGTCTCTTTGCTGCCGCTCGTCGCGCTCCTCTGTCTCTTCGCGCCCGCGGCGGCGCGCGGCGCGTGGCGCGCGGCCGGCGACGTGCGCGCGGTCGAGCGTGTGACGGACGGCGTCGTGCTCACGCTCACGTCGGGCGCGCGCGTGGCCGTCACGTTCCGCGACCTCGAGACCGTCCGTGTCCGCTTCGCCCCCTCGGGCGCGTTCGGGCGCGACTTCTCCTACGCCGTCGAGTCGAAAGACCGCAAGACCGTCGCCGCCACGGTCAAAGAAGACCGCGACCACGTCTCGGTCTCGTCGCTCCACGGCACGACCGTGCGCGTCACGCGCCGGCCGTTCCTCGTCACCGTCTTGGACAACGAGGGGCGCGTCGTCGTCGAGGACGACCCGGCCCGCCCGCACTCGTTCGACCCCGACACGGGCGAGGTCGAGGCGTCGAAGCGGCGCGTCGAGTGGGAGACCTACTACGGCTTCGGCGAGAAGGCGATGCCCGCCTCGCGCCACACGCAGCAGATGGTGATGTGGAACACGGACACCTACGGCTACCCGCGCGGCCTCGACCCCATCTACCAGTCCATCGGCTTCTTCATCGCGCTCCGCAAGGAGCAGGGGCGGGCCGCCTCCTACGGCCTCTTCTTCGACAACACGCACCGCGCCCACTTCGACATGGGCAAGACCGCGCCCGCGCGTTACACCTTCGGCGCGCAGGGCGGCGAGCTGAACTACTACGTCTTCACGGGCGGCCGCGAGCGCGCGCCGCGGCGCGTGCTGCGCGACTACACGGAGCTGACCGGGCGCACGCCGCTGCCGCCCGCGTGGTCGCTCGGCAACCAGCAGTCGCGCTGGTCTTACTTCCCCGAGGAGCGCGTCCGCGAGGTCGCGCGCGGCTTCCGCGAGACGCGCACGCCGGCCGACGTCATCTACCTCGACATCGATTACATGGACGGCTTCCGCGTCTTCACGTGGGACAGGAGGCGCTTCCCCGACCCCGCGAGGATGATCGCAGACCTGCGCGCCGAGGGCTTCCGCACCGTCGTCATCATCGACCCCGGCATCAAGGTGGACGAGAACTACCACGTCTACCGCGAGGGCAGGGCCGGCGGCCACTTCGTCAGGACGGCCGCGGGCGAGGAGTTCCACGGGACGGTCTGGCCGGGCGTCTGCGCCTTCCCCGACTACACCTCGGCGGCGGCCCGCGAGTGGTTCGCCTCCTACTACAAACAGCATCTGGACGAGGGCGTCGCCGGCTTCTGGAACGACATGAACGAGCCGGGCATCTTCCTCTCCGAGACGACGCCGAAGCCCGACACTTACCACCACCCGATGAAGACGTTCCCCTACGACGCGCGCCACGCCGGCGACGGCGAGCCGGGGACTCACGCCCGCTACCACAACGTCTACGGGATGCAGATGGCGCGCTCGACCTTCGAGGGCTTGAGGAAGCTCAGGCCCGGCGAGCGGCCCTTCGTGCTGACGCGCGCGGGCTACGCCGGCATCCAGCGCTTCTCGGCGGTGTGGACGGGCGACAACGTGGCGAGCTGGGATCACCTGCGCCTCTCGATCCCGATGCTCACCAACCTCGGCGTCTCGGGCGTGCCCTTCGTCGGCGCGGACGTGGGCGGCTTCTCCGGCAACCCCTCGCCGGAGCTCTACGCGCGCTGGCTTCAGGCCGCCGCGCTCACGCCCTTCCTGCGCTCGCACTCCGAGTTCAACTCGAACCCGCACGAGCCTTACTCGTTCGGCCCCGAGTTCACGAAGATCAACCGCGCCGCCATCGAGCTGCGCTACCGCCTGCTCCCCTACCTCTACACGCTCTTCCGCGAGCACGCCGAGACGGGCGCGCCCGTCATGCGCCCGCTCTGGTTCGAGCACCCGGCCGACGACCGCACCTACCTCAACGAAGACCAGTACCTCGTCGGCCGCGACCTGCTCGTCGCGCCCGTCGTCGTCGAGGGCACGACGAAGCGGCGCGTCTACTTCCCGGCCGGCGCGGCGTGGGTCGACTGGTGGACGGGCCGGCGCTACGAGGGCGGGACGGACGCGGAGGTCGAGGCGCCGCTCGGCCGCCTGCCGCTGTTCGCGCGCGCCGGGGCCGTCATCCCGACGCAGCCGGTCGTGCAGCACACGGGCGAGATGAAGGGGCTGCCGCTGACGCTCGTCGCCGTCGGCGGCGCGGAGGGCGAGAGCAGTTTCTACGAGGAC